>JBBSFD010000001.1:0-163471 GCA_038239115.1 Candidatus Limnocylindrales bacterium
AGCGTTGCCTCCTGGTCCTGGCTCAGCACCAGCGCCGCGCGCTTCGTCCTTCCGGCCATGCTCGCCTCCGACAGCGGTGGGGTAGATCAGCATGGCGAGTATAGATCAGACGTAAGTGTATTGATGGAACGATCTACTAGGCACAGGCTCCGGCGGGAATGTGCCACCCGTCAGAGCGTCAGGCAGGGTAGCTCAACGACGGATCAGCGCAGATTCGGCGAGCGCGACGCCGAAGATCCAGGACGGCAGGAGCTCAGGCTGGGCGCCGCCGAGATCGTCCGTGCCCAGGCAGCGGTCGACGACCTCAGCCGGGCTCATTCGTTCCATCATTGCGCCCTGTTCGTGTGGGATCCGGCCGTGCGCCGCCTGCGCCTGGCCGCCCAGCACTGGGGTGCCGGCGAGGACCTCGGCGAGGTGCGCGCGGGCCACTGGACGATCGCCCTGAGCGGCATCTGCGGACGCGCTTTCTCGAGCCGCCGGCCGATCCTCGTTGGCGATGTCGAGGACGACCCGGCCTACCTCAAGTTTCCCGGTAGCCGGACGCGCAGCGAGCTGGCCATCCCGGTCATCGTGGACGGCCAGCCGCTGGGGGTGATCAACATCGAGAGCCCCCGGCTGCAAGCTTACGGGGCGGCCGACCTGGCCGCGGTCGAGGCCCGGGCCGGGGCGCTGGCCGAGCTCATTCGCTCGTTCTACGTCGGCCGTGCCTGACCCTGGGCCGACCGCGGCCGACCGGCTTGGCCGCCGGTCCATCTGATACGATCGCGAGGTCCAGCCGACGATCGCCGAGGCGCCAAGGTGCAACTCCTCCTCGCTCCCTTCCAGGGGCCGCTGCAGTTCGCGATCTTCGCCATCGCCACCGCGATCGGTGGCGGTTTCGTGTTCATCTTCGCCAAGGCCGCGATGTCCTCGGAGGGTCGCTCGCCGGGCCTCGTCCGGGCGATCACCAACCCCAACACGAAGTTCCTGTTCACCTTCCTGGCCATCGGCTGGGCGCTCCTGTTCGGGATCGGACTCCAGCTCGTGCCGCACGAAGGTGCCAACTCGCCCTACGGCGGCCTGGCCCTGATCGCGCTGTTCTCGGGCTTCTTCATCCTGATGGGACTGCTCTGGTCCGTCATCGGGGAGTGATCCGGCCGGCCCTCGGCGGACGCCCGTGACGCCGCCACCCCCGCCCGGGCTCGACGCCGCCACGCGGCGGGCGCTCGCTGCCGGCCTGTTCAACCAGACCTGGAGGTTGCTCGAGCTGCCGTCCCGGAGCGCCGCCCAGGACGACGAGATGATCCATACCGCCCACGCCTCGCGCTACCACTGGGGTGAGGTCGGCGTCGCGGTGAACCTGGGCCGGGGTGAGTGGCTCTGCTCCCGCGTCTACGCGGTGCTCGGTCGAGTCGAACCGGCCCTGTATCACGCCCGGCGTTGCGTCGAGCTGACCGAATCGAATCCCGAGCGTGACGACTGGGACCTGGCTGCGGCGTATGAAGCGATGGCCCGGGCCCAGCTCGTGGCCGGCGACCTTGTCCGCGCGGCCGACTGGAAGGCCCGTGCCCAGGCCGCCCTGGCCGACATCGCCGAGGCCGAGGACCGCTCGCAGATCGAGCACGACCTGGATTCACTCTCGATCTAGACCTGCCCCGCCGGGGGCCCCGGACACACCGTGGCGCCCCGGGTCACCACAGCCTGCTGACGGGGCTCCAGTCGCGCTGGACCGCGGTACCTTCGGGGGCTATGATCCGGCATGCAGACTGCATAGACTTTATGCGTCCTAACCCGATTCGAGCGTCGAGCCAGGAGGCCAGCGCGTGGATGCCCAGGAGATCCAGACGGCGGTGGCTCACCAGGCTGCGGCGGCCGCCGACGCCTCGCCGTTCGTGAATCGGCGCGACCCGGCCAAGATCCTCGGGCCCGACGGCCGGCCGGCGGTCAGTCGCCGGGCGCAGCTCTGGGAGGACGTTCCCGACGAGAAGTGGAACGACTGGCGCTGGCAGCTCAGCAACCGGGTCAACGACCTCGAGGAGATCGAGCAGATCCTGGAGCTGACCGACGAGGAGCGCGAGGGCCTCTCGGCGACCGACAAGTTCCGGGTCGACATCACGCCTTATTTCATCAGCCTGATCGATCCCCACGATCCGGACGATCCGATCCGACGCCAGGTGATCCCGCTCGGTCGTGAGCATTCGGCCTTCACCGGGATGATGGAGGACTCACTGGCCGAGGACCGCCATTCCCCCGTGCCCGGCCTGGTCCACCGCTACCCCGACCGGGTCCTGATGCTGGTCACGACCCAGTGCGCGAGCTACTGCCGCTACTGCACGCGCAGCCGGATCGTCGGCGACCCGACCATGAACTTCAACCGCAAGGAGCACGAGGCGCAGCTCGACTACCTGCGCCGGACGCCCCAGGTGCGGGACGTCCTGATCAGCGGCGGCGACGGCCTGACCCTCGCCCCAAAGCTGTTCGAATCGATCCTGCGTGGCCTGCGCGAGATCCCCCACATCGAGATCATCCGGATCGGCTCGCGCGTGCCGGTGTTCCTGCCCCAGCGGATCGACGACCAGCTGTGCGAGATGCTCGAGCAATACCACCCGCTCTGGATCAACCTCCACTTCAACCACCCCAACGAGATCACGCCCGAGGTCAGCCGGGCGGTCGACAAGCTGACCAGGGCGGGCCTGCCCGTCGGCAACCAGTCGGTTCTGCTGGCTGGCGTGAACGACTGCGTCCACATCCAGCGGGCGCTCGTCCACAAGCTGGTCGAGAACCGAATTCGACCGTACTACCTCTACCAGTGCGACCTGGTCGAGGGCTCCGGTCACTTCCGGACACCGGTCGGCAAAGGGCTCGAGATCATGGAGGGCTTGCGCGGTCACACGAGCGGCTATGCCGTGCCGACCTACGTGATCGACGCACCCGGCGGCGGCGGCAAGATCCCGGTGATGCCCAACTACCTCATCAGCTACTCGGATCACAAGGTGGTCCTGCGCAACTACGAGGGCTACATCACGACCTACGAGGAGCCGCCGACCTACCAGCGGCACGACAAGTCGACCTGCAGGTACTGCCAGCACGAGCGCTCTGAGCCGGGTCAGTCGGGCATCCTCGGGCTGCTCGAGGGCGAGCGGATGTGGATCGAGCCGAAGGGCTTCAGCGAGCTCCATACCCGAGGCAATACCGAGGCCCACCGCCTCCAGGATCCGGCCAAATGGGTGCCTTTCGGGGTCGGGGTCATCGAAGGCACGGCCGGCGTGCCGCTGCGGGTCCTGGAGTCGGGCGAAGGCCCGGTCGATTCTTCGGCTCAGGTCGTCAACGGCGCGGACGGCCCGGTCTACGGTCCGGGTGAGGAACCGCGTCCGCGCGACGGCGAGCCGACGGGCTCGGCCCACGGGGAGCTGCTCTAACCGCGTTGCGCATCGGGGGCGTGGCCGCGGGTCTGGCCGCCCGCATATTCACCCCATTACTAGAGGGCACCTCTGGCGGCCAGAAACTGCCATTCCTTGCGGCCGTGGGGCCGCGGATCGCTGACGCGTGCCCGATTTGAGCGTGGGCTGCGGCTCGACCAGCGCTTCGGGGCCCGGGACGAACCCTCCCGACGGGTCCAACGCGCCGGCTAATCATGGGCTCAACATCCCGGCGTGCATGGCGGGCCGATGCCCACGGACCCGCGCGGCGGGGTGCGTTGACCGGACGCGGGACGAAGGCTACGGCTTCGTGTTGAGGACCGTGACCGCCTTGGCCAGCTGCAGGTCACCCGAGGCCGTCAGTTGGGCGACCGTCATCTTGGACAGGTCCGTGGGTGCCACGATCGTGCCCTTCGGGTTCGAGTCGAGCGAGATGTCGGGTTGGATGCCCTGCTTCCAGATCTGGCGGCCATCGCGGGTCAGCCACTCGATCGTGCCGACCAGCAGGGCCGACCCGTCGCTCAGCGGGAACTGCGACAGGACCGTCCCGGTGCCAAAGGTCTTGGCCCCGATCAGGGTCGCTCGCTTGGCATCCTGGAGGGCGCCCGACACGATCTCGGCCGAGCTGGCCGTGCCGTTGTCGACCAGGACGACCATCGGAATGTCGGTCGCCGTCCCGCCGTCCTTGACCGGGACTTCCTTGATCGTGCCGCTGCGGTCCTGCTCGCGATAGACGTCCCCGCTGCTCAGGAACTGGCTGGCGACCCCGACCGCTTCGTCGACGTAGCCGCCGGGGTTGCCGCGCAGGTCCAGGATGAGCGACGTGGCGCCGGCCTTGCGGGCGGCTGCGATGGTCGAGATCAGCTCGGTCGTGGCGTTGGTGGCGAACTGCTCGATCCGGATATCGGCGATCTTCTGGCCGGGGACCATCGCCCAGCTGACCGATGGGACGTCGACCTTGGCTCGGACAATGCTGATCGAGACCGGGCTGGTGGCGCCGGCGTGCAGGATCGAGAGGACCACGGTCGTGCCGGCGTCGCCCCGGATCTTGGACACCACGGTGTCGACACTCTGGCCTTCGGTGGACACGCCGTCGACGGCCAGGACCGTGTCGCCGCCGCGCAGGCCGGCCTTCTCGGCGGGGCTGCCCGGGATCACCGACTGGATCACGGCGGCCCCGTTGACCGTGCTCATCTCGGCCCCGACCCCGACGACCGAGCCGCTCAGCGACGAATTCTCGTTGGCCAGGTCCTGGGGCGACAGAAAGCGGGTGTGGTCGGTATCGCCGACCGCGCTCATCAGGCCGGTGATCGAGCCGTAGGTCAGGGTGGTTGGGTCGAGCGCGGAGGGATCGACGTAGTTCTTCTCGAGGATCTGCCAGGCCTGCTCATAGACGGCAAATTCAGGCGGGAACGAGCTCGACGTCTGAGGCAGGCCGCTGCCGCCCAGGCCCGAGCCCGTGCCGGAGGTGCCGAAGGCGGTGCCCGCGGCAAAGGCGATCGCGATGGCCAGGATGAAGGCGAAGACGCTCCGGACCGAGGGCAGGTGGTCGCGCTTGGGGCTGAGCGCCTGCACGGGCACCGGCTGCCAGCCCTGCGGAGCCTGCCAGCCCGATTGAGCCTGCCAGCCGGTTGCTGGCGGCAGCGCGGTCCAGCCCGGCTGGGCCGGGGCAGGCCCCGGGGGCGGCGTGCCGGCTGTTGGCCAGCCCGCGGACGGCCAAGCCGGGCTCGGGACTGGTTCTGCCGGCCCGGTCTCGGGAGTTGGACTATCTTCAGGGCCGACGCCCTGCGAGGGGAAAGTCATGTTCGAAACGAGCTCGCCTGCGGAGTCGGGCCAAGCCAGTGTGCCCTACCCGAACCGATAACGGGTGTAGGTCGGATAAAGAATCGAGATCGCAGCCTGGCAATCTCGGTGTCGTGGGGCACCGCCGTTTGGCGTCAGGCCAAGGAGCCGTCCCTGCGCTCGCGCGGAGGTCCATGGTAGGCTCGGGACGAAGTCCTACCGGACAACTTCGCATTCCTGCAGGGCATGGTCCGGCCACAGCCCAGCATCCCGGAGCCGAATTCTTGACCGAGGCCCGTACTCATCGGGAGACCCGTCCAGGGGCTGTGCCGATGCGGCCGGCGCCGGCCGGCCTGCCCGATCCCAACGTGCAGCCGCCCACCGTGGCCGAGTCCGGCAGCCCGTTCAGCCTGGTCCGGATCATCGACCTCGTGGCTCGAATCGAGCGCGGGACGCCGGTCCGGATCGACGACCTGGCGGCGGCCCTGGATCGGACCTATCTCGACTGGACGTTCGCCCCGTCGGTCGTCATCGATGCCCTCGTCGCCCTCCAGTCGAACTGGCTGTCGGACTACCGCAACGCTTCCGGGATCGTGCTCGCCGATGGCCCCTATGGCACGACCCTGACCCTCGAGGACAGCAGCCGGGTCGACCCCTGGATCGTGCGCCAGGCCCAGCGCACCCTGGCCGCCTGCCAGGAGGAGCTGGCTTCGTTCAGCCGACGAGGCGGCAGCGGTTCCGATGACTGAGCCAGCCTTCATCCCGGCTCGCTCGTGTCCCGGGCGGACGGATCGGCCCCGACCGTCGTCCGCAGATCCAGCCCCGCCCGCGAAGCCGATCAACTAACCACCACCTAGCCAACGATCAGGAGTCCACCCGACATGAGCAGCAATCCCGTTCTCGTCGACGCCGACTGGGCCCAGGCCCACCTCAACGATCCGGCCGTCCGCTTCGTCGAGGTCGACGTCGACACGACCTCGTATGAGCAGAGCCATCTGCCGGGGGCCGTCGGCTGGAACTGGACCAGTCAGCTGGCCGACGGCATCCGCCGCGACATCGCCGGGCGCGACGACTTCTCGGCCCTCCTGTCGACCGGCGGAATCGGGCCCGATACCACGATCGTGCTCTACGGCGACAACAACAACTGGTTCGCCGCCTGGGCCTACTGGCAGCTCAAGCTATACGGACACAAGGATGTCCGGATCCTCGATGGTGGTCGCAAGTACTGGCTCGACCACGGCCTGCCGCTGACCATCGATGCCCCGACCTACGCTCCGACCGGCTACCAGCTGCCCGAGCCCGACTTTGCCCTGCGCGCCTACCAGGCCGACATCCTGCCCCGGCTGTCGGACTCGGAGCTCGTCCTGGTCGATGTTCGCTCGCCGGCCGAATTCAGCGGCGAGGTCCTGGCTCCTCCCGGCCTGATCGAGACCGCCCAGCGGGCCGGTCACATCCCGGGCGCGGCCTCGATCCCGTGGGCCCAGACGGTGCGCGAGGACGGCACGTTCAAGAGCGTCGATGAGCTGGCTGCCCTGTACGCGGCCAAGGGCATCACCGGCGACAAGGACATCATTGCCTACTGCCGGATCGGGGAGCGCTCATCGCACACCTGGTTCGTGCTGCACGAGCTGCTCGGCTATCGTCGGGTGCGCAACTACGACGGAAGCTGGACCGAGTGGGGCAGCATGGTTGGCATGCCGATCGAGAAGACGTACCTGGCTCCAACCGGCGCTTGAGGGTCGCCATGACCGACGCAGGCCCGCCGAGCGCGCCCGTTCCAGAGATCCCGCCCATCGCCAACAGCGAGCCACTCGACGCCCGGGCCGTGCTGGGCCTGGCGCTCGAGGCGATTGGGCCGGATCGGCTCGCCCTGGCCAGCTCGTTCGGGGCCGAGGACATGGTCATCCTGGATATGCTGGCTGGCCTGACCGCCCGGCCCCGGGTCTTCACCCTCGACACCGGCCGGCTGCCCCAGGCAACCTACGACCTGATGGACGCCGCCCGACGCCGCTACGGGATCGAGGTCGAGGTCGTCTTCCCGGATCGGGTGGCCGTCGAGGCGATGGTTCGCGAGCGCGGCCTCAACCTGTTCTACGACTCGCTCGAAGCTCGTCGGACGTGCTGCGGGATTCGCAAGGTCGAGCCGCTCGGGCGCGCCCTGCTGGGGCTCGGCGGCTGGATCACGGGGCTCCGGCGCGACCAGGTCTCGACCCGGGCGACGACGCCCAAGATCGCCGGGGATGAGGGCCACGGGGGCATCTGGAAGGTCGCCCCCCTGGCTGACTGGTCGGAGGACCAGGTGTGGGCCTACATCCGGGCCGGCAATGTGCCCTACAACGCGCTGCACGACCAGGGCTACCGTTCGATCGGTTGTGAGCCGTGCACCCGGGCGGTGGCCGAGGGCGAGGATCCGCGGGCTGGCCGCTGGTGGTGGGAACGACCCGACGAGCGTGAATGCGGCATTCATTTCGACCCGATCAGCGGCCGGATGACCCGCGACCTGGCGACCGAGGCCGCCGACGCGAGGGTTGCCGGGACAGTCGCCGCGACCCTCGACCGGCGGGAGGTGTTCGATGACTGACCCGGCGGAGGCTTATCCGGCCGAGGCGGATCCAGCCGGTCACCCCTGGACCAGCCAGCTCGACGAGCTTGAGTCGGAATCGATCCAGATCCTGCGCGAGGTGGCCGCCGAGTTCGATCGGCCGGTCATGCTCTTCTCGGGCGGCAAGGACTCGCTGATCATGCTCCGGCTGGCCGAGAAAGCCTTCCGTCCGGCCCATTTTCCGTTTCCCTTGATGCACATCGACACGGGCCACAACTTTCCCGAGGTGATCCAGTACCGGGACGAGCGAGTTGCCGAGCTGGGCGAGCAGCTGATCGTGGCCAGCGTCCAGGACTCGATCGACCGGGGCCGGGTCCAGGAGGAGCCGGGCCACGATCCGTCCCGCAACCGGCTCCAGACCACGACCCTGCTGGACGCCATCGCCGAGCATCGCTTCGACGCCGTCTTCGGCGGTGCCCGCCGGGACGAGGAGAAGGCAAGGGCGAAGGAGCGCATCTTCTCGGTCCGCGATGGCTTCGGCCAGTGGGATCCGCGCAACCAGCGCCCGGAGCTGTGGAGCCTGTACAACGCACGGATCCATCGGGGCGAGCACATGCGGGTGTTCCCGATCAGCAACTGGACCGAGCTGGACGTCTGGAACTACATCGCCCGCGAGCGCCTGGCAATTCCGTCGATCTACTTCGCCCATGAACGGGAGGTGGTCCAGCGCGACCGGATGTGGCTGGCCGTCGGGCCCACGATCCACCCCTTGCCGAGCGAGCAGGCCCGCCGCCTGGTCGTCCGCTACCGGACCGTGGGCGACATGAGCTGCACCGGCGCGATCGAGTCGGCGGCAACGTCGCTCGAGACGGTGATCGCCGAGGTGGCCGTGGCCCGGATTACCGAGCGGGGAGCGACCCGGGCCGACGACACGTTCTCGGAGGCGGCCATGGAAGACCGCAAGCGCGAGGGCTACTTCTGATGGCCGGCGCCACCTCCGGCCGCTCCGCCGGCGCCGCGACCGGCCTGCGTCCGGGCGAGGCCGACCTGCTCCGGTTCTCGACGGTCGGCTCGGTCGACGACGGCAAGAGCACCCTGATCGGCCGGCTCCTGTTCGATTCCCGCGAGATCTTCGAGGACCAGCTGGCGGCGATCGAGCGGGCCAGCCAGAAGCGCGGCGATGGCTACGTCAACCTGGCCCTGCTCACCGACGGGCTGCGGGCCGAGCGCGAGCAGGGGATCACGATCGACGTGGCCTACCGCTACTTCGCCACGCCCCGCCGCAAGTTCATCATCGCCGACACCCCCGGCCACGTTCAGTACACCCGCAACATGGTCACCGGTGGCTCGACGGCCGACCTGTCGGTGGTCCTGATCGATGCCCGCCTGGGCGTGGTCGAGCAGACCCGCCGGCACGCGGTCATCGCCTCGCTGCTGGGCATCCACCATCTCGTCGTGTGCGTCAACAAGCTCGACCTGGTGGCCTTCGACGAGGCCGCCTTCGACCGGGCGCGCGAGCAGTTCGCGGCCTTCGTGGGCGGTCTCGAGGGCATCCACCAGGTGACCTACATCCCCATCTCGGCGCTCCACGGGGACAACGTGGTGACCGCCACCGAGCGCATGCCGTGGTACGCCGGACCCACCCTGCTCGGTCACCTCGAGACGGTCGACGTGGCCGACAGCACCGATTGGACCCGCCGTCGGCTGCCCGTCCAGTGGATCCTCCGCCCCATGACCGAGGCGCACCACGACTATCGCGCGGCCGCCGGCCGGATCGAAGGCGGCATCTGGCGGCCCGGCGACGAGGTGCTCGCCCTGCCCAGCGGCGGCCGCAGCCGGGTTCGCTCGATCGACACGTTCGACGGGCCGTTGGCCCGGGCCTATCCGCCCCTCAGCGTGGCCCTCAGCCTCGAGGACGACCTGGACGTTGGTCGGGGCGAGATGCTGGTGGGGCCGGACCTGCCCCCGATCGTAGCCACCGAGCTGCGGGCGACCGTGTGCTGGATGACCGATCGCCCCCTGACCGTCGGCGGCCGGTACGGCCTGAAGGCGGCGACGCGCAGCGTCCGGGCGATCGTGACCGGCATCGACCACCGCCTCGACATCAACAGCCTGGAGCGCATCACCGGCGTAGATGAGCTCGGCCTCAACGAGATCGGCGAGGTGACCCTCCAGGTCTCGGCCCCGCTGGCCGTCGATCCCTACCGCGAGAATCGGGCGACGGGCAGCTTCATCCTGATCGACGAGGCCTCGTTCGCCACGGCCGGCGGGGGCATGATCGCCGGCTAGGCCGGCCGGTGGCCCGCGGCGGGCGATAATCGAGCCATGGTCCTCAGCTCTTCAGCCGATCCACGCGCTGCGTCGGGCGTGGCCCGGCTGGTCCGCCTGCCCGAGCTCGACGGGCTGGCACCGATCGATGTCGCGGAACGCCTGGCCCGCCTGCCGGGCCGGATCCTGCTCGAGAGCGCCCGGCCCGGGCGAGGCTCACGGTGGACGTTCCTGAGCGCCGACCCGGTCAGCGTCCTGGAGGCGCCCAGTCCCGGGCCCGATCCATTTGCCGCGGCGCGCCTCATGCTCGATCGGCTGGACCACTCGCGATCGAGCGAGCCCGGCGCTCCGCCCTTCAGCGGCGGCCTGGCCGGCTTCCTGGGCTATGACCTCGGCCGGCGCTTCGAGCCGCGGCCGATGCTGGCCGCCGACGACCAGGACCTGCCACCGCTCCGGCTGGGGCTGTACGACTGGTCGATCGCCTGGAACCGGCGAACTGGCGAGGCCTTCCTGGCTGGCCGGGCCGTCGATGGTGACGAGGCGCGGCTCGCTCGCCGCCTGGCCCAGGTTCGCGAGCTACTGGCCGAACGCCCCGAGCCCGACCGCCCTGCTCCCGCCCAGTATCCGGAGCCGACGTCCGGCCAGAACGGCGCCGGGCTGGTGTTCGAGACGAGCCTCGACCACGCGGCCTACGAGGCCGGAGTGGCCGCGATCCGGGCGGCGATCGGCACCGGGGAGATCTACCAGGCCAACCTGGCCCGCCGCCTCAGTGCCCCGTACACGGCGGATGCGTGGCCCTTGTATCGAACCCTCCGGACGGGCGACCCGGCCCTGTTTGCCGCGTTCATCGACGTTGGCCGGGGGCAGGCTTCGACGGGGTTCGGTGGGCACCGGGCGATCGCCTCGGCCTCGCCCGAGGCATTCCTGTCGGTCGACGCCGCGGGCAACGTCTCGAGCGACCCGATCAAGGGCACCCGGCCGCGCGGCGCGACGCCGGAGGCCGACCGGGCCCTGGCCGTCGAGCTCCTGGCCAGTGCCAAGGACCGGGCCGAGAACGTGATGATCGTGGACGTCCTGCGCAATGACCTCGGCCGGGTCTGCGTGCCGGGCAGCGTCCGGGTGCCGCGCCTGTGCCGGCTCGAGCGGACGAGCGCCGTGCAGCACCTGGTCTCGACGGTGACCGGCCGGCTGGCGCCCGGCCGGGATGCCTTCGACCTGCTCGCGGTGGCCTTTCCCGGCGGCTCGATCACGGGCGCACCCAAGATTCGGGCGATGGAGATCCTGGAGACGCTCGAGCCGGTCCGGCGCGGGCCGTATACGGGCAGTGCGCTGTGGCTGGGACCCGACGGGCAGCTCGGCTCGAGCATCCTGATCCGGACCCTGGTCGCCGATGGCCGCAACCTGACCCTCCACGTCGGCGGCGGAATCACCTGGCGCAGCGATCCGGCCGAGGAATGGTTCGAGACGGTCGCCAAGGCCCACGGCCCGCTCCGGGCGATCGGCGGCCGGGAGGCCGGTTCGTGACCGGTCAAGGAGGCCACTCGATCTGGCTCGACGGTGGCCTGGTCGATGCCCGGGGGCCCCACCTCAACGTGACCGACCGCGGCTTCCAGCTGGGCGACGGCCTGTTCGAGACCGCCCGCGCCCGGCGCGGCGTGGTCATCGAGCTCGACGAACACCTGGAGCGGCTGCGGACGGGCTGCGCCGTCCTCGGCCTGGACCTGGGCCTGGACGACGATCAGCTGGCCGATGCCATCGCCGAGTTGCTGGCGGCCGAGGAGCTGGATGGTACCGGCAGCACCGGCCGGCCGGTCGGCGATGCCGCCATCCGGCTCACCCTGAGCCGGGGGCCGCTCGAGCGCCGGGGCCTCCTGCCGGCCGGCTTCGACGCGCTCACGGCGACGGTCGCGATCCAGGCGTGGCCCTACGTTCCGACGAGCCCGGAGCTCCTGGAACGAGGCGTGCGAGCCGTCACGAGCTCGCTCCGGCGGGATCCCGGCTCGCCCCTGGCCGGGATCAAGACGAGCTCCCGGGCCGACTATGTCTACGCCCGCCTCGAGGCGGATCGGGCCGGCGCCGACGATGCCCTGCTGCTGACCCTCGATGGCCACGTCAGCGAGGCCTCGGCCGCCAACCTGTTCGTGCTGGCCGGCCAGCGCCTGACCACCCCGCCGCTGTCGGCGGCAATCCTGGCCGGTACGACCCGGACCTGGCTCCTCAACCACGCCGAGCGCCTTGGACTGACCGCCAGCGAGGTCGACCTCGAGCCAGCCGATGTCGTCCAGGCGGACGAAGCGTTCCTGACTGGCAGCGTGGCCGGGATCCTGCCCCTGGTCGCCCTCGACGGGCGAGCCGTGGGCAGCGGCCGGCCTGGGCCGCGGGGGCGCGCCTTGCGGGCCGCCCGGGAAGCCTGGATCGATGCCATGTCGATGGCGGCCCTCCTGCCGCCCGAGCCGGACGGCCCCGGAGCGTGACCCGGGACGAGCTGATCCTGCGCACCCGGCAGCTGATCGACGAGGGCGACCGGCTCCAGGGCAGCCCTTCGCTCGGCGCGCTGCAGGTCTGGCTGCAGCTCTCGGACGAGCTGTTGCGGACGGCCTGGGGCACGATGGATCGCTACCACATGAGCTGGCTGATGGTCGGCAAGTCGCGCTCGATCGTGCGCGGACGCCGGATGCGGCCCGACGAGGAAGCCGGCTATGTCCGGGAGGTCGCTGCCCAGAAGACCGCGGCCCTGCGGATGAGCCTCGAGGCGGCCGAGCGCCGCCAGATGCCCTTTGTGGGCGAGACCCCAAGTTGACCGAGCTGGCGGTCGGCGGCCAGTCGGCGGTGCCCACCCCGGATCCCATAGCGGCCGACTACCTCCGGCTCGCCCTGCGCCTCGACCAGGTGATGCCCGGCTTCGTCGACGGCTACTTCGGACCGGCCGCACTCAAGGCCGAGGTCGACATGGCCCCGGTCCGACCGCTCGACCGATTGATCGACGACGCCGCGGCCCTGGCCGCCCGGGTCGCGACGGACGTCGACCTGGCGGCCCGCCGCGCCTGGCTCGGTGCCCAGTTGCGGGCGATCGAGGCGAATGCCCGGGCGCTCAGGGATGCGCCCGCCGGCCTGACGGGGCCGGCCTATCTCGAGCACGTCGGGCGATCCTTCGACTGGAACCCTGAACGCCGGCCGGTCGAGCTGTTCACGGCGGCCCGAGCCGAGGTCGACCGCCTGCTGCCAGGCCGCGGGCCATTGGTCGAACGCCTGGCGGCCTGGGAATTCGGGGCTGGTGATTCCGGTCGAGCGCCTGCCGCCGGTGGTCGACTGGCTGGTTGAGCGGTTCCGCCAACGGGCCGCCGACACGTTCGGCCTGCCGTCCGGCGAAGGACTCCGGGTCAGCCTCGTCCGAGGCCAGCCGTGGTCCGGCTACAACTGGTATGACGGCCGGCTCCAGTCCCGGGTCGACCTCAACGTCGACCTGCCGATCCGGGCGCCCGACCTGATCAGCGTCGTTGCCCACGAGACCTACCCAGGCCACCACCTCGAGCATGCCTGGAAGGAAGCCGAGCTGGTCGGGGCGCAGCGCCGCCTCGAGTGCAGCGTGCTGCTCCTGAACACGCCGGAGTGCCTGATCAGCGAAGGCCTGGCCGACCTGGGCCGTCGCTTCGCCGTGCCGCCCGAGCTCGAGGCGTCGCTCCTCGACGAGCTGTTCGATCGGGCCGGGATCGGGCCGACGAGTCCAGGAGCCACCGGCTCCGGTCCGGCTCGAGCCGAGCTGGTCCGGACGGCCATCGCCTTGCGCCAGCCCAGGGCTCGCCTGGGCGAGTTCGCGGTCAATGCTGCGCTCCGCCGGCACGTCGACGGCGCCGACCACGAGACGGTCCGAACCGAGCTCGAACGGACCGCCCTGATGACCCCGGAGCGCGCCGAGAAGCGGCTCGAGTTCATCGAGAACCCGTTGATGCGGACCTACAGCTTTGTCTATTCCGAGGGCGAGGCACTCCTGCGCCGCTGGCTGGAGGCCGTGCCCGCGGACGAGCAGGCCGCCCGCTTCCGACGGCTCCTGGTCGAGCAGCTGTCTCCCGCGATGATCCTCGCCGAGCTAGCCGGCGCGGCGGGCCCCGTCGGCCCGGCGGAAGCCAGGTCAGGTTCGGGTCAGGGGTTGCCGCCCGACTCCTTGAGCGATTTCGTGATCGGACCGCCGTCGACCCGGGTGACATAGCACTTCACGGTTCGATCGCCGCTCGACCAGCCATCCGACTGGGGATAGAAGAAACCGACGGTCAGGTCCGGCGTCGAGTCGAGGCTCGCTCCGACATACGTCGTGTAGACCGGATTGCAGCTCGTCTCGGCGAACTGCTCGAAGTCGCTGTCGCTCGGGTAGGTCGCCGCGTCCGGATAGTCCGAGATGAAGAAGATCTCGCCGGTGTGGGCCTGGTTGCAGGCTCCGGCCTTGACCGTGTCGATGTCGACGCTGGCCGAGGGGACCTCGAAGCAGTCGCCGACGGTCAGGTCGCTGGCGCTCTTCTGGTCCTTGGTCAGGAACAGGACGACGCCGATGAAGACGACGATCACGGCGACCACGATGATCAGTCGGATCGGCAGCTTGCGCTTGGTCGGGGTCAGGGCCGTGCCGGTGGCCATCCCGCCCCCTCCACCCGGGGCCCAGCCGGCCGGCGGAGCGCCCCAGTCACCAGGAGCGCCAGGAGCGCCAGGTGCCGGGTCGGGCGTTGGAGCCGGGGCGCCGGGCGCCTGCGGGGCCGGGGCATCGCCGGCCATGCCGGCCGGCAGCCCGAAGCCGGCACTGCCCTCGAGCGGCGTCGGACCGGGCTCGGGCGGGCTGGTCCAGGGGTCGGGAGCCGGGGCGGAAGCCGTGCCGCCTTGCGACGCCGCGTCGAGCGTCGCGCCGGGATCGGCCTGGCTGGCATCGGGCGGACTGGCTTCAGGTGGAGTTGCGGGGAAGTTGCCCGGGTCCTCCGGCAGGCCGGCGCCGCCCGGCGTGGGTGAATCCGTCATGTACGACCCTCCTGGGGCGATGATAGCGACCCGAACCGACCCTGAGGCGTCGTTCCCGCGTCCGGGACGACCATTTCGAGTGACTCGTCCGGGACTCCACTCGCGGCCGGAGCCGCGCTAGACTCTGTAGCCGTGAGCCATCCCGCCCTGGGCCTGCCGCCGCTCGACCACAGCGCTGGGTTGCCCGCGGCTGCGGCCCGGCTGCGCGCCGCCCGCCAGCGCCTCGGCAGTCGCGCCCTGGAGATCGCGATCGGGCTCGACCCGACCATCCTGGTCCACAACGACGAGGACGGCGTGCGGCTGCTCCTGCGCGACACCGAGATCCTGATCGACGAGGTCGCCGACTCGATCGCCACCAACAGCGTCGCGGCGATCCATTCATGGGCGGAGCAGGCTTCGGTCATCTATCGCCGGCGGCGGGTGCCGATGGACAACGTGATCGCGCTGTGCGAGGGGATGCGCGAAGCGGGCCAGGCCGTGCTCAACCCCAGCGAACGGGCGGCGGCGGACCTTGCCCTGGACACGGCCATCGAGCGCTTCCGCTGGCAGCGCCGGATCGCCGGCGACGCCCGCAAGCGGAATCGGATCCTGCAGCTGATCTACAAGGGCGCCTGACGATGACCGTCAAGTGGGTCAAGGTCGATCCGCTGGTCATGAACGGCGAGCCCTTCTGTTACGGCAGCCGGCTCACCGTCCGACAGCTGCTCGAGCTGCGCGGCCATGGCTACGACCTGACTCGCCTGCTGGCTGAGCACCCCGAGCTGCGCGCGATGGGCATCGCCAGCGCGTACGCCTTCGCGGCCCAGAACCGCGAGCGGTATGCCGAATTCTTCGAGCCCGACGGGTCGCTCGCCGGGCCGGGCTACAGCGAGGCCGAGGCGGCCGTGCTGCCCGAGCACCTGCGCCTGGTGGGGGTCGTCGTCAAGCCGACGGTCGCGGCCTGATCCGCTGAGCGTGGCGGCCGGCATTGGCGGCCCCGTCAGCCGCCCGTTTTTCCGGATTATTACTCCCCGGAGTGTTACCCAAGAACCGAGGTCGATCCGGCGCCCACCGGAGCTGTGAGCGGGCCGGGCTGAGCGTGACCGGAGCACGGATCGCGGTGCAGTGGGCCGTTTCGGACCGACCCTGGCCTCGAATCTCGATCTTGTGCTCGTGGGGCTGATCATCCGGAAGAACCGGGCCGGACCAGGCGTCCAATCCACCGAATCTTCCGAATGCTCGCCCCAGTAGTAGTTGATCGAAGATTCGGCTGGATTCGAGCAGGAACGGTCAACGAGCCGACCGGGCTGAGCACGAACCGTGCCCTTCGGGGCCGATTGGATCCAGCCTGGGAGCCGAAGTTTCGGCCTACCACTACGGGGGCTGTCATTCGAGAAGACCGGAGTGCCCCGGTCTACCCAGCCGCACCTCGAGCCGCGACCGCGGGTCCGCCACGCTCGCCGAACGCGGGACTGCCACGCTCGTGGGTCGCTATTTCCGAGTCATCTGGTAGGATTTCGCCATGAGCGATTCAGCTACCACCGAGCAGCCAGCCGAGCTGGCCGGCACCGAGGCCGCTCCAGCGGAGCAGGCCGCGGCCGCGCCGTTCGATGCCGAGCGTCGGGCGACCGAGCTGGCGATCCTGGATGCCTTGCGGGCCGTGGTCGATCCCGAGATCGGCATGAACGTGGTCGAGCTGGCCCTGATCCGGCAGATCATCCTGGGGACCGACTCGACCGAGATCAAGATGATCCTGACGACGCCGTTCTGCCCGTATGCCGGCTCGATGATCCAGCAGGTCAAGGAGCAGGCTGAGTCGGTCGTCGAGCACGACGTCAAGGTCACCCTCCTGGCCGAGCGCTGGGATCCCCGTGATGCAGGCCTGATGTGGTGATCGACTAAGCAGGTGGCCAAGATCGATTCGGTCGTCAGCACCGGTCGCGGTGACGACGGGACGACCGGCCTGCTCTACGGCGGCCCGCGCGTCCGCAAGGACGATCCCCGGACCGAGGCCTACGGCACGATCGACGAGGCGGTGGCCGCCCTCGGCCTGGCCCGCGCCGAGCTTGGCGTGCGTAGCCAGCTGGGCACCCTCAACCCCGCCCTGGCCTCGATCGCCGAGCTCGTCCTGCGGCTCCAGCGCGAGCTGTTCGTGGTCGGCGCCGAGCTGGCCACCACGGAGGCCGCGCGCGATCGGCTGGAGGATGGCCAGACGCGGGTCTCGGCGGCCATGGTCGAGGGCCTGACCGGCCTCGTCGTCGAGCTCGAGGGGCGGATCGAGATGCCCCGCGAGTTCGTCGTGCCGGGCGAGACCCGGACGAGCGCGGCCCTCGAGCTGGCCCGGACCGTGATTCGGCGGGCCGAGCGCCGGGTGGTCGGCCTGGAAGCCGAGGGATTGCAGCCCGGCGAGCACCTGCTACCTTATTTGAACCGGTTGGCGGATCTGGTCTGGGTTCTGGCCCGGACGGCCGAGCAGGCCGAGGCGCGGACGAGCACGCTCGCGCGGACGAAGCGTAAGGATCGATCACGATGAACTACCCACAGACGCCGTCGCAGCTCGGGGTTCGCCCGGCCACCCGTCTCTCCACCGGCCTGGTCAGCCAGGCCCTCGCCTGGATGTTCGCCGGCCTGGCCATCACGGCCGTCGTGTCGTGGGCCGTGGCGGGCAGTCCCGGCCTGTCGGCCGCCGCCCAGAACCTGTTCTTCCCGGCGATCATCCTCCAGCTTGTCCTGGTCGTGGCGATCAGCGCCGGGATCCAGCGCATCTCGGCCACCCTGGCCCTCGGCTTGTTCTTCGGCTACGCGGCCCTGACCGGCTTCGTGTTCTCGATCATCTTCCTGGCCTACGACATCGGCACGATCACCCTGGCCTTCGCCAGCGCCTCGGCGATGTTCGGAGCGTCGGCGGCCTTTGGCTTCGTGACCAAGCGTGACCTGAGCGTCTTCGCCCGGTTCTTCATGATGGCCCTGATCGGGATCATCGTGTCCTCGTTCCTCAACCTGCTGTTCTTCCACAGCAACGGGGTCAGCCTGCTCGTGTCGTATCTCGGAGTGGCCCTGTTCGCCGGGATCACCGCCTGGGACATCCAGCGGATCAAGAACGGCGACCTGGCCGCCTGGGCCGGCTCGATGGAGAAGGCCTCGGTCATCGGCGCGCTCCACCTGTACCTCGACTTCATCAACATCTTCCTGTTCCTGCTCCGGATCTTCGGCGGCGGCGGTAACCGCTAGGCCCCGGCGATTTGCCCCGCCTGACGGTCGCCCTGACCTTCGACCACGACGCGATCTCGTCCGAGGTCGACCGGGGCGACGGGCCGGTTCTCCGCTCGCGCGGCCAGTTCGGGCCGCGAGTCGGCGTCGGCCGGGTCCTGGACGTGCTGGCGCGCGAATCGATCCCGGCGACGTGGTTCGTGCCCGGCCATACGCTCGTCACGTTCCCGGACAGCGTCGCGGCGATCGTGGCCGGCGGCCATGAGCTGGCCTGTCACGCCTGGGCCCACGAAGATCTGGCCACCCATCCGGACGACGAGCGCCAGATCCTCGAGCGAGCAGTCGAGGCCCTCACCCGGGCCGCCGGCGGGGCTCCCCCGACCGGCTTCCGGGCGCCCTACTGGTCGCTCGGGCCGCGCACCCTGGAGCATGTCGCCGAGCTCGGCTTCCGCTACGACTCCTCGCTCATGGCCGACGACGTCCACCCCTACCGGGTCGCGATCGAGGAGCGTCACGACCGGTCCGGTTCGGATCTCGGCCGGCCGGGGCCGCTGGTCGAGATTCCGGTCAGCTGGGCGCTCGACGACTGGCCCCATTTCGAGCCTGGGCCACGCGGCGTCGGTCCGATGAGCGCTCCGTCAAAGGTCCTCGAGATCTGGCTGGGTGAGCTCGACTACGCCTGGCGCCACGAACCGGACGGCGTCCTGACGGTCACGATGCATCCCGAGGCGATCGGGCGCGGCCACCGCCTGGCGATGCTGGAGGAGTTCATTGCCCGGGCCCGGGCCCTCGACGGGCTCGTCTTCGAGCGACTCGACCGGGTGGTCGATGGCTGGCTGGCCGGCGAGCCGCCGGCTAACCTCACGGGCGAGCCGCCGGCCTAGCTCGCCGGGCGGCCCTGGCCCAACACGACCTCGAGCTCGGCGGCCGGCAGCGGCCGGGCAAACCAGTAGCCCTGGCCCCGGTCGCAGCCCAGGTCGCGCAGGCAGTCGCGCTGCTCGACGGTCTCGATTCCCTCGGCGGTCACGTCGATGCCCAGGCCGTGGGCCAGCGACACGACCGCCTGCACGATCGGCAGGTTCGAATCGTCGTCGGCCAGCCCGGCCACGAACGAGCGGTCGATCTTGATCGTGTCGAGGGGCAGCCGCTTGAGGTAGGCGAGGGACGAGTAGCCCGTGCCGAAATCGTCAAGGACCAGCTTCACCCCCAGGGCCCGCAACGCGCGCAGGGCATCGATCGCCGCGTCCGAGCTGTCCATCACCACCGACTCGGTGATCTCCAGCTCGAGGCTGGCCGCCGGCAGGCCGGTTGCCGCCAGGATCTCGGTCAGCTGCCGGCCGAGATCCGCCTGGGCGAACTGCCGGGCCGACAGGTTGACGCTCATCATCGGCGACACGTTCGGGAACGCCATCCGCCAGGCCTGGGCCTGCCGGCACGCCGTCTCGAGGACCCAGCGGCCGATCGGCAGGATCAGGCCGGTTTCCTCGGCCAGCGGGATGAAGGCCATCGGTGGGACCAGGCCCCGGACCGGATGCTGCCAGCGCACCAGGGCCTCGAGGCCGACCAGCTGGTTGGTCGCCAGGTCGATCAGGGGCTGGTAGTGGAGGACGAGCTCGTCCCGTTCGATCGCCCGGCGCAGGTCGTTCTCGAAGTCGAGCCGCTCGAGGGTCTCGTTGTTCATGCCCGGTTCGAACACGGCTCGCCGGGTGGTGCGATCGGCCTTGGCTCGGTTCAGCGCGATCTCGGCCTCGCGCAGCAGGTCACCCGGGTCGGCGACTCCCGGCGCACCGATCACGATGCCCATGCTGGCGCTCAGGAAGACGTCCCGGCCATCCAGGTTGAACGGCACCCGCAGGCTCGCGTCGAGCGTCTCGGCCAGCTCGCGCGCCGCCTCGCCCGAGGAGATTCCATCGAGCATGACGGCGAACTGGTCGCCGCCGAAGCGGGCCACCGTATCGCCCGGCCGGAGGGCCGCCGACAGGCGCCGGCCGGCCTCGGCCAGGAGACGGTCGCCGACCGCAAGGCCGAGGCTCTCGTTGTCGACCTTGAAGCGGTCCAGATCGAGCAGGATCACGGCCACCGGATCGTCGTCGTCCTGGCGGACCCAGGTCAGCGAATGGGCGCAGCGGTCGAGGAACAGGGCCCGGTTGGGCAGCCCGGTCACCTCGTCGTAGAAGGCGCGCTGGCTGATCTCCTCCTCGAACCGGCGCCGCTCGCGCAAGTCGTGGATCGAGACGACGCTGACCGGCACGCCGTCGTGATCGGGCAGCTCCCGCCAGACGACCTCGACCGGGATGGAGCTGCCGTCGGCGGCCAGGGCGTCCGCCTCCAGCGGCTTCAACGATGCCGGCGTGAAGCCTGTCACCGCGGCTCGCGTCTCGGCGGTCGCAAAGTCCAGGATCTGGCGGCCGATGATCTCGGACGCGGGATAGCCCAGCAGCCGGCAGAAGGCCTCGTTGACCTCGATGATCTGGCCGTTGCGGTGGATCGCGATCGCCTCGGTCGTGGCATCGGACATCCGCCGGAAGCGCTCCTCGCTCCGGCGCAGGACCCCCTCGGCGGTGGCCCGTTCGGCCACCTGGCGCTCGACCGTCGCGAACAGCCGGGCGTTGTCGAGCGCGATCGAGGCGAGCTGGGCGAACCGGCCAAGGACGGCGATCTCGCGTTCGCCGTACGGCCGGTTGGCCGAGCCGGAGCTCAGGCCGATGACCCCGATTACCTGGCCGCCCGAGGTCAGGGGTACCCCAATGGCTGATCCGAAGACGCCCCGGGGCATCTCTGCCGAGCGATGCTCCCACAGGTCGTAGTCGGCCACGACCAGCGGCCGGCCGGTCTGCCAGACGGTACCGCCCATGCCCACCCCGCGCTGCAGCCGGAAGCCGACCCAGTCGGCGAAGATCCCGGTGCCGACCTCGACAACGAGGTCGTCAGCCGCTTCGTCGACCAGGTACAGGTAGCCGCTCGTCGCGCCGAGGAGGGTCGAGGCCCGCTTCATGATGGTCTCCAGCAGCTCGGTCTGGTCGAGCCGGTCCATCAGGGTGATCGCGGTGTCGTGCAGGGCGCTCAGGTATGCCTCGCGGGCCAGGGCCGCCTCGACGTTGTCGCGGGCCGAGCTCGGCTTGGCCAGGAACAGGCGGGCGTCGGCGGCCGCCACCAGCTCGGCCTTGGTCTCGCCGTCGGTCGGGAAGCAGGCGATGCCAACGGTGACCGTGACCGGTGCTCGATGGTTCAGGGTGAGGTCCCCGACGGCGGCCTGGATCCGGGCCGCAACTTCCTCCGCGCCGAGCTGGGTGATCGGGCTGAGGATCACCGAGAACTCGTCACCGCCGTAGCGGTAGGCCCGATCCTCGGACCGGATCGATGCGCTGATCGCCTCGGCAATCGAGCGCAGCAGGGCATCGCCGGCCGGATGGCCCTGGGTGTCGTTGAAGCGCTTGAAGGCGTCCAGGTCGAGCATCAGGACCGCGAACGGATCCGGCCGGGCGCCCTCGAGGGCGGCCCCCAGGTCACGCTGGAAGGCACCGTGATTGCCCAGCCCGGTCAGCGCGTCGTGGTCGGCCCGGACCTTCATCGCCAGGTGGGCCTCGGCGTTCTGGAGGGCAATCGAGGCCTGCCCGCCGAACAGCTGGGTCAGCTCGAACTCGTATTCGGTGAAGTGCGATTCCTCGGCCCCCATCCGGGCAACATTGAGGGTGCCGATGACCTCGCCGCCGACCTGGAGCGGCACGACCAGCATCGATTCGGGCTCGACCGGGGTGCCCGGAATCTGGACGCAACGGGGATCCTCGAGCGCGTCGTTGCACAGGACCGCTTCGCGGTGGTCGATCGACCAGCCGGTGAGGCCCACCCCGAGGGGCATCTCCTCGCGCAGGATCACCTCGGCGAAGCGGTCCCGGGCGATGACGGCCCAGCGCCGGCTGGTGGCCCGGTCGACCCGGTAGATCGTCAGGGCGTCGTAGGCGACGACCTCCTTGAGCAGGTCCGCGATCGTGTCCAGGACGGCCACCGGGTCGAGCGTCGAGAGCAGCTCGGCGTTGACCTCGAGCAGGCGGCGCTGGCCGGCCAGGCGCAGCTCGAGCTCCTCCTGCTGGAGCCGGACCCGGGCGCTGTTCTCGGCGTTGACCAGCGCCTGCGCGGCATGCCCGGCCAGCATTGACAGGCTGGCCGCATCGTCCGGGCCGAACCGGTTGCGGCCGAGGCGGGCGAGCACGATCACGCCCTCTGCCAGCTCGTTGTAGGTGATCGGGACGAGGAGCATCGATTCGGGCCCTTCGAGCGGCCCGATCACGGTGCCGCGCGGATCTGTCCCGGCCTCGCCCACGAGCAGGGCCTGGTTGTTGGCCGCGACCCAGCCGGTCAGGCCCTGGCCGATCGGGCAGCGGAGCATGTCCAGGTCGACCCGGGCGATGCCCATGAACGTGCCCGCGAAGGCGATCGGCTGGCAGATGCCTCCTGTGTGGTCGACCTGGTAGACCCGGATGTTGTCGAAGTCGAGCAGGTTGCGCGCCTCGGCGATGATCGCCTGGCCGATCGCCGCGACGTCATCGAGGCCGTTGAGCCGGCCGCCCAGAGCCTGAATCGCCTTGAGCCGGGCGGCGAGGTCATGCGTCTCGTCCCGCAGCTGGGCGTTGGCGATGGCCGAGGCCACCTGGTCGGCGAAGGTCCGGGCCAGGTCGAGCTCGCCCTCCGGCCAGGCCCGGACGGCCTCGTGGTCAATGGCCAGCGCGCCCAGGGCGACTTCGCCGAAGATGATCGGGACGAAACAGACGGCCGCGATCCGGTCGCGCTCGTAGGCTGCCCGCAGGGCCGGGCTGTGGGCCTGGCGGGCGGGCTCGGCCAGGACCTGGACCCGCCGATCCCGGACGCAGCGGACGAGGGCCTCGTCGTCGGCCGGGGTCAGCCGGTTGGTGGCTTCGCGCAGGGCCGGGCTGAGGTTGCGCTGGGCAGCCAGGCGGAACGGCTGGGCCAGGTCCGGCTCGTACAGCCAGAGGGCCGCCCGATCGGCCGAGAAGAGCGCCACCGAGGCATCGATGACGTCGGCCAGGATCGTCTCGAGATTGGTGCCCCGGGAGACCTCGCCAGCGATCCGCCGAATGGCCGCATCGCGCGCGCCCGTGACCGTGGTCGTGGCCCCGGACTCCGCGCGGAACGGGGTTGGGGCAGGTGCGACGGGCGGGCGGAGGTCCGGGGCGGAAGTGCCGCTGCGCCGGGCGACCAGGCCCTGGATGTCACCCCGCCGGATTCGCCGATCGCCCCGGCGATTGATCCGGACGCTCGACAGCCGGCCGCTGGCGCACCACGATCGAACGGTGTTGCGGTGGACGCCGGCCAGACGGGCCGCTTCCGCGATCGTGATCAGGTCGCCGTTCGCTGTTCGGTCGAAGACGGGCGCCACTCGAAACTCGACCTCCATTCGACCCGTCCGGGCCGGTGCTCGCTGGCCTGCTGTGGCGCCTGGGCGATCGACTGGCGCGCCTGTGTTGGAGCTGGAGCGCGCCCCCCGAGTCGAAGACCCCGCGCTTGCCGTCCACCGTAGGGCACAGTCCCGTGTGCATGAATAGCCCGGAGGTACCAGTCGAAGGTAGACTCGACACTGATGTCCCGACGCTCCCGGCCGTTCCGCGAGTCGACCACATTCCGGGTCCTGGTCGTGCTCTTCGTGATCGCCTTCGTCCTGCTGCTGGCCCTGCCGGCTGCCGGATTCGTGACGGCGCCGGTCTCGACCCCGTTCTCGGGCGGGGCTTCGCTCCTGCCCTAGACCCGCGGGCTCAGCCTGGCTGGAGCTCGGCAATCGAGCCGATCAGCACGTCGGCCAGCGGCTCGAGCTCGGATCGCCGGCCGATCCCGGACAGCACGCCGATGCGGCGACCGATTCCCGCGGCGCCGGCCATCTGCAGGTCCGCGATCGAGTCGCCGATCATGGCCGCCCGGTCCGGTTCGACCCCGCTGATCCGGCACGCCTCCAGGAGCGTGTCCGGGGACGGCTTGGAAGGAAAGCCGTCATCGGCGCACACGACGGCGTCGACGAGCCCGGCGATGCCCAGCCCGGCCAGGGTCGCTTCGGTCGGGGCCCGGTCATCGGAGGTCACGATTGCGATCGCCACGCGGGCCTGGCGCAGGCTGCCGAACAGGGCCGCCAGGTCGGCCAGCGGATGGGCCAGGCTGACCGGATCCGGGGCGGTCCAGGCGGCTTCGACCAGGGCTGCGCAATCCGACCACGGCCGGCCCGTCAGGCGGACCACCAGCTCGGTCGTCAGGACCCGCAGCTGGGCCATCGGCGTGGCCGCCAGGGGCGAGCCGGGGATCGTCCGCCGGCCGGCCGTGTCGTAGCCGATCTGGCGGTGGAGCTCAGCCCGGACCGGCCGGCCGAGGACCGCCTCCAGGCGGTCGGCCAGATCCTCGGCCCAGCCGCCCCACATCAGGTCGAAGTCGATCAGGGTGCCGTCCTTGTCGAAGACGACCAGGTCGAGGCCTTCGAGCAGGACCGGGACCAGCCTCTCGACGGGGGCGCCGGGCCGCTCCGGCGCCGCTGGGCTCACGCCGGCCTCAAGCGGCGCCCGGTTCCTCCGTCGCGGCCGCCGCTGCGGCAGCCACCTGGGCCTTGTCGATCACGAGGCAGGCGGCCGGCGGATACGAGATCGTGATCGAGGTCCCCCGGTCGGGCACGGCCAGGTTGGGATTGTTGAAGGTGTCGAACGAGAGCACGCCGCTGCCGTCGGTGTGCCGGATCCGGATCCGGACGACCGCGCCAAGGAAGGTCACGTCGTCGATGACCCCGGTCATCTGGTTCATCCCCTCCTGGGCACCCATCGAGATCATCTCGGGCCGGATGGCGATCGTGATCGGGTCGCCGGCATGGCCGTCCTGGATCGGACCATTGGTCCTGATCGCTTGGCCGGCCGTCTCAATCGTGCCCGCAGCCGGGTCGAGCACCTTGCCCGACAGGACATTGAGGGTGCCCACGAAGCGCGCCACGAATCCGGTCGTCGGGAAGTTGTAGATCTCGAAGGGCGTCCCGATCTGCTCGACCCGGCCCTCGCTCATGACCACGATCCGGTCCGACAGCGAGAGGGCCTCCTCTTGATCGTGGGTCACGTACACGGTCGTGATCCCCAGCTGGCGCTGGATCGCCCGGATCTCGTTGCGCAGGGAGACCCGGATCTTGGCGTCGAGGGCCGACAGGGGCTCGTCCAGCAGCAGGACCTGGGGCTCGATCGCCAGCGCCCGGGCCAGGGCCACCCGCTGCTGCTGGCCACCGGACAGCTGCCACGGGAAGCGGTCCGCCTTATCGGGCAGGTGGATCAGCTCGAGCAGCTCGGCCACCCGCTTCTTGATCTGGGCCTTGGGCTGCTTGCGGATCCGCAGGCCAAAGCCCACGTTGTCGGCAACGGTCATGTTCGGGAACAGGGCGTACGACTGGAAGACCATCCCAATGTTGCGCTGGTTGGGCGCCTTGTTGGTGATGTCGGCGCCGTTGACCACGATCGTGCCGGCGGTGGGCCGTTCGAAGCCGGCAATCATCCGCAGGGTCGTGGTCTTGCCGCAGCCGGAGGGACCCAGGAACGACACGAACTCGCCTTTTTCGGCGGCCAGGTCGAAGTTGTGGACGGCGGAAACCTCGCCGAAGCGCTTCTGGATCCCGCTCAGTTCGAGGAAGGCCATGACTGCCTGTTTCTCCTTTGGGGCCTAGCCGACGCTGACCTTGATCTTGCTGCGCGAATTGCGGCCGATGATCGCGATCAGGATCATGGCCAGCCAGGTGATCCCGAAGCTGACCAGGGCAAGCGCTGCCTGCTCGTAAGGCTTCGAGTCTCCGACGATGCTGAGGTAGGGCGCAAATGCCGGCCGGCTCAGGAAGGTCGCAATCGTGAACTCGCCGACGACGATGGCGAGGGTCAGGAAAGCGCCGCTCAGGAGGGCCGTCCGCAGGTTCGGCAGGATCACCTGGGCCAGGATCCGGATCCAGCCGGCGCCGAGGCTCTGGGACGCCTCGGTCAGGCTTTGGATGTCGATCGCCCGGAGGCCGGTGTCAACCGCCCGGTACATGTATGGGAACGACAGGATCACATAGGCCGCCACGAGCAGCAGGTTGAGCCCGGTGGTGGTGTTGGTCAGGGCCAGGGGCGGGCCGCCATAGGTGTTCTCCAGGCCGAAGACCAGGATGATCGGCGGGATCACGAACGGCAGGAGGGTGATGAACTCGACGATCGGCCGCAGCGAGGGGTACTTGAGCCGGACCCAGAATGCCGTCGGCACGATGATCAGGACGCTGATGACGATCGTCAGGATCCCGGCAATGAACGAGTAGGTCAGGGTCGACACGAACTGCGGGTCGTTCAGGATCGCGGTGTAGGCCGACCCGAACGGGATCGACTTCAGCGAGAAGATGAGCGTGCCGTAGAGCGGCAGGAAGAAGTACAGGAAGCCGATGATGAAGACGACCCACCAGGCAGTCCGGGTCAGGTATCGCCCGCGCGATCGTCCGGCGCCCCGGGCAGGGGCCGATCCATGTTCACCGGGTTCCATCTCCCGCACGATCGCGGTGGCTGCGATGGACTGATTCGGGAGACCCATGGTGCCCTGCTACTCCCTGGCCGAACGAGAAGAGGTCACTTCAGCCACCGCTCCGATCGACGCTGGAGGACCGTATAGCCGAAGATCGAGATGGCCATGATGACGACCATGCCCATCGCCAGGGCATAGCCCAGGTTCGGGTCGTAGAGCACGTCCCCGCGCATCTGGCGCGAGATCGCGATCGTCACGATGTCAATGAAGCCGCCGGTCAGCTGGTAGGCCGTGGCCTGCGCGCCGAAGGCGTTCCCGAAGAGCAGGATCATCGTGCCGAGCAAGGATGGGGTGAGGATCGGCAGGGCGATCTGGCGCCAGTACTGGAACGAGCTGGCGCCCATGTTCTCGGCCGCCTCGCGCCAGTCCTTCTTCAGGCCGTCGATCGCCGGGGCGATGATCAGGACCATCAGTGGGAACTGGAAATAGAGATAGACGATGCCCAGGCCGAGCTTCGAGTAGAGCGAGAACCCGGCGCCGTAGATGTCGATCCCGATGCCCTTCAGGAACGTCGTGACCAGGCCGACCGCACCGAGGGTGAAGACGAAGGCCAGGGCGAGGGGGACGCCGGCGAAGTTCGAGGCGACGCCCGAGAACGTCATCAGGGCTGAACGCAGGATGGGCGGCAGGCCGCCGGCGATGACCGAGTACGCCAGCAGGAACCCGAAGAGCCCGCCGAATATGGCGGTCGCCAGGCTGATCTCGATGCTGTTGAGGTACGTCTGCAGGATCGCCGGCGTGAACAGCTGGACGAAGTTGTCGAGGGTCCAGTTGCCGTGGGCATCCTGGAGGCTGCCGATCACCAGGTAGAACGTCGGCCCGATCAGGAACAGGAACGAGAACAGCAGGAAGGGGACGATCCCCAACCAGCCGCCAGGGATACGTCGACGCGCCGGGCGCGCCCGTGTGGGCGTGCCCGGTGCGTCGAGCGGCAGGGCGGCTTGTGTCACCGCGCCACCGCAATCAACTCAGCTGGCTACTTGATCGTCGCGCCGACGACGGTCGGCCAGCCCTTGGTGATCACGCCGGTGGCCTTCGTGATCTGGTCGAGGGTCGGCAGGACAGTCCCGGACGTGTCCGGCAGCTTGGCCTGGGCGGCCGCGTCAACCGTGCCCGCCTTGACCATCGCGTCGTAGCGAATCGGGTTGCAGTAGCCCTTGAGCCAGGTGTTCTGGCCGACGTCGGAGTACAGGTACTCCATCCAAAGCTTGGCGGCGTTCGGATGCGGAGCGAAGGCGCTGATCGCCTGGACGTACATGCCGCCGAAGCGACCCGACGTCGGGACGGTCACGGTGATCGGCGGGTTGCCGGCCAGCGAGTCCTTGTCGGACAGCGCGTTGTAGGTCCAGGCCAGCCGGATCGGCGTCTCGCCGGAGGCGACGGTCGGGGTCTTGCCGATGCTCGGCACGAGGTTGCCGGCCGTATTCAGCTGCTTGAAGAAGTCGAGGCCCGGCTGGGCGTTATCGAGCGAGCCACCGGAGGCGTTGCCCGCGGCCCATACGGCCGAGATGGCCTGGTTCGAAACGGTCGGGTCACCGGCGAGGGCGACCTTGCCCTTGTACTCCGGCTTGAGCAGGTCCGACCAGTCCTTCGGGACGTCGGTCACGACGGCGGTGTTCACTTCGAACGCCATCACGCCGTAGTAGTCGCCGTACCAGTACCCGTCAGCGTCCTTGGCGGTATCCGGGATGTCGGCCCAGGTGCTGACCTTGTAGGGCTGGATGTCGCCCGCGGTCTTGGCCTGGGGGCCGAACGACAGGCCGACGTCGATGACGTCAGGGGCCTGGGGCCCGGTGCTGGCCTTGTTCTTCTCGATCGCGGCGATCTCGTCGCCCGACCCACCATCCGGGTTGAGCTCGTTGATCGTGATCCCGTACTTCGCGGTGAAGCCGGTAAGCATGTCGCCGTAGTCGCACCAGTTGTGGGGCAGGGCGATCGTGGTCAGGTTGCCTTCCGCCTTGGCGGCAGTGATCAGGCCGGCCATCGCGTCGGCCGACGGTGCGGCCGAGGCCGGGCCGGCCGAAGTCGCCGCCGAGGCCGGGGCAGCCGTTGGGGCGGCCGTGGCCGGGGCCGTCGTGGCGCCAGCCGTACAGGCAGCAAACAGGAGGACGGAAGCCGCCCCCAGGCTGACGAATCGGAACGGGAATCGCTCAGTGCGCAATGCGGGTCTCCACTAGCTTTTATGTTGGCGTGGGCCGGGCATCAGATGACCGAAGCGTCCTGCGATGTGGCGCCTCCTCCGGTGTATCGCCAGGCATCGAGCAGCGCGGGGGTCACGGTCCACCACGGACGGCCCAACGCCGTCTCGTCGAGGTGCATTTGACCTCCGCGTTAACACAACGTCAAGGCCGATTCGATTAACGCCCGGTTAGCAGCCCGGTTTCGTGCTCAATTCGCCCCAAGACCAGCGGCGTTGACGGTCGACAGAGCGTCCGGCTACAGTAATCCCGACAGATTCGGTCGGAATTCGAAGGAGCCCACGCTGACCAGCAGCCGGACCCAGTTCCACGGCAGCGGCGCCGTCGCGTTCAGCACCAAGGGCGAGTACGGCGTGCGTCTCATGGTCCAGCTCGGACGGCGCTTCGGGGTCGGCCCGGCCAGCCTGGCCGAGATCGCCACCGACGAGGATCTGCCCCGCCCGTACCTCGAGCAGCTGGTGATGAGCCTGCGTGACGCCGGTCTCGTGGTCAGCACCCGCGGTTCGCATGGCGGCTATGAGCTGGCTCGACCGCCCGAGCAGATCGCCATGATCACCGTCCTGCACGCGCTCGAGGGCCCGATCGCGCCGATGATCTGTGCCACCGACGAGTTCGAGGTGGCCCACGAGCCCACCTGTGACCGGACCGCCCGCTGCACCGTGAATTTCCTGTGGATCCGGATCCGCGACGCCATCAGCACCAGCCTCGAGGGCATGACCCTGGCCGACCTCGTGCCCGAGCGTGTCGCGCCAATCCAACCCCGCCCACTCCAGGAGTCCCGACACCCGTGAGCAACGACGACCAGCTGACGATCCGGGGCCTGCGCGTGGCGCCCCTCGGCGCCCCCGAGCACGAGATCCTCAAGGGCATCGACCTGACCGTTGGTCCGGGCGAGGTCCACGCGATCATGGGCCCCAATGGCTCGGGCAAGACCACCCTGGCCTACGCCTTGATGGGCCACCCGGCGTACGTGGTCACCGGCGGGGAAGTGACCTGGAAGGGCCATAACGTGCTCAAGCTGAGCGCCGACAAGCGGGCCCGGCTGGGGATGTTCCTGGCCTTCCAGTACCCGACCGCCATCCCCGGACTGTCCGTGGCCAGCTTCATCCGCTCGGCCCTCAACGCCAAGCGCTCGGGCCTGGTTCCCGACCCCAACATCGATCCCACGGACGCGATCAGGGGCGGCATCTCGATGGGCGACTTCCGGCGCAAGATGCGCGAGAAGATGGCCCTCCTGAAGGTGGACGAGACGTTCGCCAGCCGGTACGTCAACGAGGGCTTCTCCGGGGGCGAGAAGAAGCGCCTGGAGATGCTCCAGATGGCCGTCCTGGAGCCCGAGATGGCGATCCTCGACGAGACCGACTCGGGCCTCGACATCGACGCCTTGCGGATCGTGGCCGAGGGTGTCAACGCGATGCTCAACCCGGCGATGGGCGTGCTCCTGATCACCCACTACCAGCGCCTGCTCAACTACATCAAGCCCGACGTGGTCCACGTCCTGGCCCTCGGCCGGATCGTCAAGACCGGTGGGCGTGACCTGGCCCTCCGACTCGAGGACGAGGGCTACGGCCCGATCCTGCGCGAGGAAGGGCTCGAGATCGACGTGCCCGACGAGGCCCTCCTCGTGGCCGAGCCGGTCGAGGCCGTCCGCTAAGCGATGACGATCACCTCGAATCGCGCCGCGACGCTAGCCGCCGCCTCGAACGCCGGCGCGACGCCCGGCCGGACGCGGCCCGCCCTTGACCCGCGCGTCCTGCGGGCCGACTTCCCGATCCTCCGGCGCGAGATCAACGGGCATCCCCTGGTCTACCTCGATTCGGCCTCGACCAGCCAGAAGCCCGATGTGGTCATCGACGCCCTGTCCGACTACTACCGCGAGTACAACGCTAACGTCCACCGCGGGATCTACACGATCGGCGAGCAGGCAACGGCGGCGTATGAAGAGGCGCGGGCACGGACCGCCCGGTTCATCAACGCGCCCGAAAGCCACGAGATCGTGTTCACCCGGAACGCCACCGAGGCGATCAACCTGGTGTCCTACTCGTGGGGCCGTCGCAACATCAGCGCCGGCGACACGATCGTGCTGACCGAGATGGAGCACCACGCCAACCTCGTGCCCTGGCAGCTCCTCGTCCAGGAGAAGGACGGCGACCTCGAGTTCATCCCGATCACCGACGATGGCATTCTCCGGCTCGACGTGTTCGAAGTCCTGCTCCGGCTGAAGCCGAAGCTGGTCGCCTTCACCCACGTCAGCAACACCCTGGGCACGATCAACCCGGTCCGCCAGATGACCGAGATGGCCCACGCCGCTGGAGCCCTGGTCCTGGTCGACGGCGCCCAGGCCGTGCCCCACCTGCTGGTCGATGTCCAGGAGCTGGGCTGCGACTTCTATGCGTTCAGTGGCCACAAGATGCTGGGCCCGATGGGCTCGGGGGCGCTGTGGGCCCGGCGCGAGCTGCTCGAGGCCATGCCGCCCTTCCTGGCCGGCGGCGAGATGATCCGGGAGGTCCACCTGCGGCGCTCGGACTTCAACGAGATCCCCTGGAAGTTCGAGGCGGGCACGCCGGCCGTCGGCGACGCGATCGGGCTGGGCGTGGCGGCCGACTACCTGGCTGGGATCGGCATGGCCGCCGTCCGCGAGCACGAGCGGGTGCTGGTGGCCTACGCCCTCGATGCGCTCGCCGGCAAGGTGCCCGGGATCGAGCTGTACGGGCCGATGGATCCGGAGCTGCGCGGCGGGGTCATCCCGTTCAACCTGCCGGGCATCCATCCCCACGATGTCGCCCAGGTCCTCGACCGCTACGGGATCGCCGTTCGGGCCGGCCACCACTGCACGATGCCGCTCCACGAGCGGCTCGACCTGGCCGCGACGGCCCGGGCCAGCTTCAGCGTCTACTCGACCACCGAGGACATCGACGCCCTGGTCGACGGCCTGCTCGAGGTCCAGCGCGTCTTCGGATCGTAGCTCGGCCCCCGTCAGCCCGGATTGACCTCGTAGTTCGTGATCGTCAGGTGGGTCGCCAGGCGATCGTTGCGGGACTTGATCGTCCACATGTAGGTCTTGGGCGCCTCGACCAGATTCCAACGATCGGCGTCGTAGAGCGACCGGATCGCTGGCGCGTCCTTGATCACGACCATGACCCGGGCCGGCAGCCCGGCGAGGACCCGTTCGAGCCGGACCTGATCGGCGCCGCCGAACGGGCGGTTGTCGTAGGCGCTGAAGTCGCTGTCGTAGGGCGGGTCGACGAACACGAAATCGCTCGCCGTCGGGCTCGCATCGTCCAGGAAGGGCTCGAAATCCTGACTGTGGAACTCGGTCGCGGACAAGCGATCGAGCATCGGCCGGCCGAAGAGGACCCTGGCCTTGTCGGCCAGCGACTTGCGGTTGTAGCTGATCCCGCCGTAGGGCACGTTGAACTCGTCGCGGCCGTTGTAGCGGAACATGGCGGCATAGGCGAACTCGCGCAGGAACAGGAAGTCCGCGCTCCGGATCTCATCCCAGCGACCCGTTAGCCGGGCAGCGTTGTAGCGCGATCGAATCGCCGTGTAGACGGCCGCCCGGACGCCACCCTCGACGTTGGCCAGGAGGTCGGGCCGCGACAGGAGCTGGCCTCGGCGCACCTGGAGCCGGCCCATTCGGGCGAACTTTGCTGGAATGTCCCGGCCCACCCGCCGACCGACCGCGCTGGCGAGCCCGGGGCCGGCCTGGTCGACGATGGAGCGAAGGCGACCAGCGTGAGCCGCCAGCACTCGCTCGGTCAGGTCGGGCGCATCGCGGGTGAAGGCGTCGGCCAGCTCGAGGTACAGCTGATCGAGCCGGACCAGGCCGTCCCAGGCTGCCGCGCTCCCGTCGACCGCCTGGCGGAATCCAAGGTCACCCCGCGCCGCCGCAACGTACAGCTCGACCAGGTCGCGGCAGGCGTCGTTGGCCAGGGCCGGAACCACGACGGGCGTGGCCAGCAGGACGGAGCCACCGCCGACGAACGGATCGATGAAGCGTCCAGCCAGGACGGGGGCCGCCGTCGCGATCGCCTCGAGCTCGAGCGTCTTGCCGCCCGGCCATTTGAGGAACGGCGGCAGGCGCCCGCGCGCATCGATCCGATCGGCCGTCCTTCGTGGAGATCCTGCCGGGATCACCAGGGAGCAGGCCCGGGCGGGTGGACCGTCATCCGGCCGCGGCTTTCTCGCGCTCGACGAGGACCGCCATGACCTCGGGCCAGTGCAGTCGCTCGAACACGAGGAGCGATGACTTGATCCGGCCGTCCACGAACTTGAGGTACTCCACGCTGAGGATCGGGCCAGGGGGCGTGCTGGTCACGAAGTCATAGATCACACACGCCTCATCAGCGTCGACGAAGACTTTTCGGATGTTGTTCCGCTCGAGGATCGGCATCAACCGGACAAAGGCCCCGATGAATGCATCGACGCCACGGAAGGTCGCATCGCCGAGGGTGAACTCCGCCGCTGGATCGAGCAACGGCCGGAGGCCTTCGAGCTCGTGCTTGCCGACGGTCTCGATGTAGGCGATCGTCAGGTCCCGAACATCCTTGGCCATGGCTCCGCCTCCTGGCTGCGGTCGTGAGTGGTTGCGAGGCTAGGGTACCGGCGACCGCGCGATCAACCGAAGATCACCCTCATTTGCTCGATGCGGCCGTGCTCGATGCGAAGATGCATGACGCCCGGGCTCCGGTCGCGCGCCCAGACGAAGGGGATCACGACGTCCTCATCCGTCTGCTCGACCGGTCCGCTCAGTTCGATCTGGTCGTCCGGAGGCTGGGTCCGATAAGCCTCGGCGATGGCGGCGCGACCCGAGAACTCGAGGCTGCCGGCGCCCGGGACATTCTCGAAGCGCATCACCGCCTGATCCGAGAAGCACTCGACGAAGGCGCCAAACGAGCCAGCGGCCACCGCGGCGTTGAACGACGCCACATGCTCGGCGGCAAGGCTGGTCAGGTCGTCGCTCGTCATCGTCGTCAGCCTACCCGCTCGCCGTCCTCTTCGGCCACGGCCAGAGAAGAACTGCCATGGCGCAGGGCCATGGCCAGACCGGGACCCGGCGGGATCGACTGCGTCCCGCCAGCGTAGTCGGGCATTGACAAGTGACTAAAAGGTCACATATAGTCGCGGGCATGGACGAAGCCTTTAAGGCCCTGGCCGATCCCACCCGGCGAAGCTTGCTCGACGAGCTCTACCGGGCGGACGGCCAGACCCTGACGGCGCTCCAGGAGCGGTTCTCGATGACCCGCTTTGGGGTGATGAAGCACCTCAAGATCCTCGAGGAGGCCGGCCTGGTGGTCACGAAGCGTCGTGGCCGCGAGAAGCTCCACTTCCTCAACCCGATCCCGATTCGGCTCGTCCACGATCGCTGGGTGAGCAAATACGCCGAGCCGTGGGCTGCCGGGCTCACGGGTCTCAAGGAAGAATTGGAGCGTTCGATGGAAAAGGTGTTCGAGATCTACATCAAGACCACGCCGGAGCGCCTGTGGCAGGCGATCACCGACAGCGACATCCGGAGCAAATACAACTTCGGCAACCACATCACGTCCGATTGGACGCCCGGATCGCACTACGAGCAGAGCAACCCGGGCGCGCCCGGGATCCTGGGCGAGGGCATCAACGTGGAGCTCGATCCACCTCGCCGGCTCGTCCAGACGATGGTTGCCCTGTGGGGCGAGGAGGTGAAGAGCGAGGGCACAAGCCGGATCACCTGGGAGATCGAGCCGGTGGGCGATTCGTGCCGCCTGATCGTGACCCACGACCAGCTTCGCGAAGGTGCCAACGAGCAGCTCTACGGCGGCTGGCCGATGATCCTGTCGGGCCTCAAGACCTGGCTCGAGACGGGCGAGCTGCTGACCACGCCCGGCTCGTTGATGTACGCCGGCCAGGCATAGGACGGATAAGACCGGAGCGCTTCGGGCCGGTCGTCCGCAAGGAAACCGTCGAAAAGGAGGCCCGCAACATGCCCGCAAGCAACTCCCCGGCTGGGATCACCCAGCTCAGCACGATCGGGATTCCGATCGAAGACCAGGACCGATCCCTCGCCTTCTACGTGGACAAGCTCGGATTCGAAAAGCGACTGGACGTCGCCTACGGCCAGGGGCAGCGCTGGCTCGAGGTCGCCCCGGTCGGGGCCGCGACGACGATCGCCTTGATGCGAGCTCGGGACGGCGCCCCGGCTGGCATCGACACGCAAGTGCGGCTGACCACCGACGACGCGCAAGCCGAGCATGCACACCTGCGATCGCTCGAAGTCGATGCCGACCCCGAGGTCACGCGGTATCCCGTGCCGATGTTCTCGTTCCGTGACCCGGACGGCAATCGTCTGGTGATCGTCGAACGTCCTCGAGAGCGATAGAGGCCTGATCCCGCCCCTGTCGCCTACTGGCTGCCTGTCCTGAGCGCCGACCCGACCAGCCGGCTGTCGTGCTGCCGACAGCCCTGCCGTCGACGTACCGACTGACAGGCGAATCGGCGATGTGCATACTCGGCCCATCGGGCGACCGTTCCATGGCCGCCAAAGGAGATGACCGATGACCAGCCAGACGGACAAGGGCGTCCAGCCCACGGATCCGACCGAAGCGGCCGACGCCTCACCGGCCGCGGCCTCTACGGCCTCGGCGGCCCCAGGGGCCGTCCCGGCCGACGACACCGAGGGTCATTCGCTCCTGACCGTCGAGCTGGATCGCTCCAACCGCCAGGATCGCGCCCGCGAGACCGACCGGATCGTGCGCGACAGCGCCCGGGCCAAGGAAGCCCACGGGTCGACCGAGGGTGGCTGGTTCAAGCGCTTCCGGCGCGGCTAGGCCGGATCGCGCCGGCTAGCGGATCCCGCTGTCGAAGACGAAATTGAGCTCGGCTGACTGGCCCGGCCCCACGGTCATCGAGGCCGGTTCGGGCGCCCGCATCATCTCATTGGCGGCCAACGCGGCTGAGATCGTGTACCTCCCCGGACTCAGGTCGAGCACGTACGAGCCGTCCGTCTTCGAGACCGTCCGGGCGACTTCGCCACCGCTGCTGCTCGTCGCACTGACCACCGCGCCCGCCAGCCCTCGGTCGGCGCACGACGGATTGGGCGGCACGGTCTGAACAGGGCAGCTTGGGCTAGAGGTCACCCGCCCGGACACCTTGCCCAACGTCTGAGGCTTTGCCGGGCTTGATGGTGTCGCCGCTGGCGGCTGGCCTGCGGGCGCGCTCGCGACCGGCGGACTGGCCTGGGCCGATTCGGCCGCGCCAACGAGCGTCTGGAGCGGGCTGCCCGCGACGCAGGCTGCAACAAGCAGGGCGCTCAGCGCGATCAACGCCAGGATGGTCCGAAGAGAACGTTGATGGAGGTCCATCACCTTTAGACGGTACGCCGGCTGTCCAGTTCCCTGAATCAGTGAGGCCGGGTCTGTGTGGACCCGGCCCCAGCTGGCTAGACGGTGCTTGCGATCGCTATGGCGACACTCTCATGACGAAGGTGCCCCAGTTGGCCAGGACCGTGCGCGGCCCGTTCGGGATGTACTCCGTGGCCAGCCAGATGTGGCCGCTCGAGTCGGCCACCGCGGCGCTGTAGTCGCCCCAGCGCTCGACGTTGTCCGGAGCTCCCTGGGCGGGATCACCGGTGAACCCGTCGGCCGGGCCAACCCCGTCGCCGATGACGTGGATCGTGCCGGCTGTCGAGGAGGCATTGAGGCGGAGGTACGCGGCGCTGGGGTAGTACTTGGGCCCGACCAGGGTGAAGGTCATGACCGCGTTGCCCCACTTGTCGACGCCGATCGCCGGGAAGAGGACGTTGTTGCCGTTGACGGCCACATAGCCCTGGTGATGGACATGGCCGCCGAGGGTGCTGCCGTGCCATTCCGGCTGGACGGCGAAGAAGGCGATGCCGACCCGGGTCGAGCCGTCCTTCGTCGTGACCTTGGTGTTCACGCCGCTCCACAGCAACCCGTTGGCGAAGACAACCTGGTTCATTCGGTCGTCGTTGCTGTTGAGGACGGTCAACGAGGTATTGAGCTGGAGCAGCCCATTGCGCTGGACCGCCGGGTCTGGCTGGCCGTAGACCTCGCTCTTCATCACGTGGCTCTGGAGCTTGACCTTCGGGTGCAGCCCGCCAAGGCTCTTCGTCCCGGTCAGTGACCAGATCGCGATCCGATTGTCGAGCGGTGCCGGACCAAACTGGAGGGCGCTGAGGAAGTATTCGGTGCCGTTGTTGGCCGTTGCATAGCCACCGACCGAGTCGGCCGGCTGAACGGAATAGGCCTGGCCTTCAGCCAGCGGCAGCCCGTCGAAGGACACGACGACGCCGGGCGAGCCGAGGTTGTCGGCCGCCGCGGCCAGCTTCCACTTGGAGGTGGCATAGACCTGGGCCCCGTTGAACTCCGGCCCGTTGACCGAGAACTCATTGGTCGTGATGTACAGGCCCGTGGCGTCGAAGCCGAGCAACGGCTGGTCACCAAGGCAGGGGCAGCCGGGATGGTTCGCGAGGGACCCATCACCGTTGGTGGTGTCGAGGTGGAAGATCGTCCAGGCACCGGTCGGATCGTTGGTCTGGCTGACCGCGATATCGACATGGGTCGCGCCGGTCAGGGCGCCGCTGGTCGGATCCTGCTCGAGGGTCAGGTCCGTGTGATACCAGCGCTGGGTATCCGCGTCGAAGTAGCACTTGGGGTCGGTCACGAACTGGCCGAAGGCACCCGTGGTGCGGTTGATCGACGGCGCGTAGCCGAGGAATGCGTTGAGGGCCGTTGGTCCGGCCACCAGCGTCCCGTTGCCGTGGTACACGGCGAGGACGTCGTTGATCGTCTCGATCTCAAAGCCATTGCCAACGCACAGGCCCTGGTCGGGCGGCTCGAGGCTGAACTGGTTACCGCCGGACGCGGTTCGTGAGTCGACATGGGACAGGCCGTTGAAGCCAGTCGCTCCGGACGTACCGAAGCTGACCTTCTTGCCGGCAACGGATGGCGGAGTGCTCGGCGGATTGACCTGCGGAGCGCCAACCTTGGGCGTGCGCTCGGTCACGTCGTCATTGGGCGAGATCTCGGTCGATCCCGCGTCGTTCGGACTGATCCGAGAAGCCGGGGCTCGCGATGCCGTGATGTGGGTCGTGGCGCCGCGCGTCAGCGTCAGCGTCCGGCCGCCGGCCGAGGCTGCTGGGCTGGCTGCGGCAGCGCTGCCAACCATGCCCAGCACGAGTGCACCCGCCGCGGCCAGCGCGGCGGCTGCGGACCCGAGGCTTCTGGCCCTGGTCCGATGCCTGGAGCTCCCCTCGAACATGCGATCGTCCTTTCCGCACCGATTGGCGCGATCGGCTGCGTCCTCTCCCGACGCACTGGTCCGCTCCTGGAGGAGCGGACGGCAAATCCAGGTCCGGCACGGCCCGAGTGGCGGAGCCCATAGCGATCTGCTCGTGTGTTCTACCACTCATCGCCCTCGGGCATCGCCTCGCAGTGCCGATCTCTGCCGGCTCGGTGCGCGGGCGCAACGGAATCGAAAATGGCGGCGGGTCAGGGGCCGCCAAGGACGGCAGATTCGGAGGTCATCCCAGGGCCTCGGTCAGCGGCCCGACATCCTTGCTACGGACGCCGCCGTCGGCTCGGGCTCACTCGCTTGCGCTCGAGCCAGTGCGATGACCGCCACGATGACAACCGCGACCCCGAGCCATTGCCGCTCGTCGAATCGTTCGCCCAACAGGACGAAGCTCGCCGCCAGCCCGAACACCGGGATGAGGTAGAACGACGCGGCTGCAACAAAGGCCGGCGCTGCTCGAAGACCGGTCAGGTACAACCAGTAGGCTGCGGCGTAGTAGAGGACCCCGGATGCGATCGCGCTCGCCCAGCCCAGAGGCGATGAGGGCAAGACGGCCCGGCCACCCACCAGCGCCACGAGACCGCACAGGACCATCGCCAGTACCAGCGCATAGCCCTGCTGGAACGCCACGACGCGGAGGGTCGAGGCCGCGCCTCCGATCCAGCGCCGAGCAATGATCGTGTACACGGCGCAGCACGCGACTCCCGCGATCGCCAGGACGATCCCGATCGTCTGCCCAGAGCTCGTGGGGTCATAGACGACGACGAGCGTCCCGGCGAGAGCGCAGGCTGAGAGCACGACCGTGGTCGGCGTGACCCGTTCGCGCAGGAACGCCGTGGCCAGGATCAGGATCAGGACCGGCTCGATCGCCCCGATCAGGACCACGAGGCTGGCCGAGATCGAAGCCAGGCCGAGCAGGGTGAACGCGTAGGCGAGCCCCGGGTTGAGGAGCCCGAGCCGGCCGAGGATCGGCGAGCTGGGCCCAGCCGGGCCCGGGCCGCCCTTGCGCTGAACGAGGAGGGCCAGGACGGTGACGCTCGCAGCAAGCTGGATCGGCAGCAGGGGGAGCGGCTGGACCTCATCGAGGGCGTACTTGCTCAGCGCCGTGCCCAGACCCCAGCACGCCGCTGCGAGAACGAGGACGAGCGCCGTTCTGCGCTGCCCGGAAAGATGGACCACCGGACCCTCCGGCGCGGCTAGGCCGTGGCCGCCTGGCCCGACTTGCGGGCGCGGATGATCGCCGAGGTCATGCCGGCGGTCTCCTCGTGGGTCGGGGTGATCGAGATGTCCAGGAGACCCGCGTCACGCAGGCCAGCCTCGTATTCGCTGAACGAGAGCGCCCCGGCGATGCAGCCCACAAACGACCCCCGCTCAGCCCGCTCGGCTGGGCTGAGGGCGTCGTCGGCCACGATGTCCGAGACGCCCATTCGACCGCCGGGCCGAAGGACGCGGGCGATCTCTCGGAAGACGGCCGGCTTGTCGGCCGCCAGGTTGATCACGCAATTGCTGATCACGACATCGATGGAGTTCGCGGGCAAGGGGATCGCCTCGATCTGGCCCTTGAGGAACTCGACGTTGGTTGCTCCGGCTTCAGCGGCGTTGCGCTGGGCGAGGGCCAGCATCTCATCGGTCATGTCCAGGCCGATGGCTCGACCCGTGGGACCGACCCGGCTCGCCGAAAGGAGCACGTCGATGCCGCCACCCGAGCCCAGGTCGAGGACGCGCTCGCCTTCGTGGAGGTCGGCGACCATGATCGGGTTGCCGCAGCCCATGCTGGCAAGAGCGGCCGTCACAGGAAGGCTGGCAAGCTCGTCGGCGGAATAGTTCGGCGTCCCGCAGCATCCGCTGTCGACGCAACCGTTCGTGTCGGTCACCGAGATGGCTGCTCGGGCGTAGCGATCGCGGACCATGTCGTGGATCGGGACGGTCATGTTGCTTCTCCGATGGTGGTTCTCGGTTGACTTTATATTGATACTTGTCTAAATAGCCACTTGTCAATACACTGCGCGAAATGAAACGGTCGACTGAGCCCGACGTTCTCCTGCTCGCCGCCGCTGCCGATCCGATCCGACTGGCGATCCTGCGTCAGCTGTCCCTGGCCGGACCGGTCTGTGCCTGCGATATCGGGGCGGGCTATTCGGTGGCCCAGCCGACCGTGTCCCACCATCTCCGCGTGCTTCGCGAGGCCGGCTGGATTACGGGTGAGCGCCGTGGCACCTGGATCTGGTACTCGATCCAGCCCGACGCCATGGCCCGCTTCCAGGCGATCGGGGCGGCCTTCAGTCCCGGCGGGGCGACCCCGGTTCGGCGCCTGACGGTGGTCCAACCGACGACCTAGCGGGATGCCGCTCAACGCTTGACCTTCAAGTCACTTGAAGGTGTACGGTCGGCCTATGAAGGTTTCCGAGCTGGCTGCCCGAGCCGGGATCGCTCCATCGGCGGTCCGCTGGTACGAGTCGGTCGGCACCCTGCCTGCCCCGGCTCGACAGGGAAATGGCTATCGCGAGTACGAGTCGATCGACCTCGTCCGGCTGCAGCTCGTGGTCAGCCTGCGTCGGCTCGGCCTGGGACCGCAGGACGCCGGCCGGATTGCTCGGCTGTGCATCGAGCATGGCGAGATTGACCGTGACCTCGTGCCCCTCCTGGCCGAGCAGCGCCGCGCGGTCGCGCGACAGCGCGACGAGCTCGACCGGCTTGATGGCGAGCTGACCGACCTAGGCCTGACCCTCGCGGCAGCATCCCGGGCGAACAGAAAGGATGCCCACGTGTTTGATGCACCCATTCGTGTCCTGTTCGTGTGCACGGGCAACAGTGCTCGAAGCCAGATGGCGGAAGCGCTGCTCGAGCGAATCGGAGGCGCCGACTTCGGGGTCGACTCCGCCGGGACGATTCCTCGCGGTGTCAACCCATTCGCGCTGGCCGTCCTGGCCGAGGCCGGGATCGATTGGTCCGCGGCCCGGAGCAAGTCGGTCGATGAGTTTCTGGGTGAGCCTTTCGACTACGTCATCACGGTCTGCGATCGTGCCCGCCAGACCTGTCCGGTCTTTCCGGGTCAGTACAACTCGCTCCACTGGGGCCTCGATGACCCGGCTGAGGTCGAGGGCACCGACGCCGAGAAGCTGGGCGCATTTCAGCGGACGTACCTCGAGCTCGGTCAGCGGATCCGGCCGTTCGTCGAGGTCGCCTTGGCGGCGGCCGGCCGGACGCGCCGTCCCGTCGTCGCTGGTTGAAGGACCTCCGGCTCGGGCCGGCGCTTCTCGCCGAGGCGCTCGGCGCGTTCATCCTGGTCTTTGCCGGGGGCGGAGCGATCGCCGTCGGGACCCTGTCGGCCTCGGGCATCGCGGCGGCCTTTGGCCTCGCGATCATGGTCTCGATCTACGCATTTGGGCACGTGAGCGGCGCCCATTTCAACCCGGCGGTGACGCTGGCCTTCGCGGTCGGCCGCCACTTTCCCGCTCGAAGGGTCCCGGCGTACTGGCTCGCGCAGTGCATTGGCGCGGTCGCCGCCGCCGGCGTGCTGCGGCTGTCGCTCGGTTCAATCGCGGCCGCCGTCACCACGCCATCCGGGTCTGACTTCCAGTCGTTTGTCTGGGAGGTTGTCCTGGCCTTCGTCCTGATGCTCGTCATCGTCGCCGTCGCGACCGATGACCGGGCGGTCGGGCAGGGGGCGGCGATCGCCATCGGCGGGGCAGTCGCCCTCGCCTCGCTCGTCGGCGGGCCGATCAGCGGAGCGTCGATGAACCCGGCTCGCTCGCTCGGACCCGCGCTCGTTGCGGGCGATCTCGCCCACCTGTGGATCTACCTGACGGCCCCGTTCGTCGGCGCGGCCTTTGCCGTCGGGCTCTATCGACTGCTTGCCGACGTCTGAGCGCAGACCGGCACCCGGGCTCGGGTTATCTCCGCAGGAGATCAGATTGGCCAAATGTGGCGGTTCTGCTGTCGTTCGATCCACCCGTTCGGGCGTTTCGATCGCCTGGCGGGATCGAAACTGGGAAACCGCCGTGACCGGATCATTCTCGCCCGCCCGAGTCGGCGGTTTTGATCTCCTGCGGAGATATCGCGGCGATGCCCGACTCTAGTCTGGGTCAAGGTCAAGGAATTGAGGCGATCAGCTCGGACGCATCCGCATCGTCGCCCGTTTCAACGACGTACACGACCGGCCCGGTCGCAAGGATGTAGGCCTTGATTCCATCTCGACGAGCGAGCACAGCGACGCTCCGTCCGCCGATCGTTGCGGTCGATCGGTCGGTGACTACCGGTGCGTCCCAGTGGGCCACGGTCGCTGCAAGAAGGGCCGAGACCGGGACCGTCCAGACGTAGAGCGCCGAGATGGACCCGTGGCTCCAGGTCCCTGTCCGGACCACGGCCTGGCTCCTGGTCTTGTGCAGTGCGATCAGGATGTCGTCCGCCGGGGCGCCACCGAGCGGTGTGCCGTCCGAGACCGACACGTAGCTAATGGGTACCCCATCCACGGTTGAAGGGACGCCGATATCGAACGGCGTTGGTGCTCCAGGGACAGGGACCGAGGTCGCGTAGCAGAACGTTTTGGCGGGCGACACGCCGGGCGGACACTGGACATCGGGCACGGCCCCACTGTGCGTAGGGATCACCTTGGGCTGATCACCCAGCGCCACGACAGCCACCGCCAACGCCAGGACTGCCACGAGCACCAAAGCCGTCATTCGGATGACTAGAGTCCGCATGGCGGACCTCCCCCTGAGCGGCGAAGAGCGGTTGCATTTCTTGCAGCGCCCGTGGTCACGGTAGACCACCCCATCAATAGGACTTCAAGCCCACGGTCCTAGTGCTGGGGCTGCGAGGCCTCAGCTTCCCAGCGGACATGCTCTGGCGTTTCAAGCTGGAAGGTCGAGTGGTTGATGTCGAAGTCGTCCGACAGGCAACGGCCCAGGTCGTCCAGTACCTGGCCGGGCACTCCGTCGGCCGTAAGGACGACATGGGCGGAAACGACGTTCATGCCGCTGGTGATCGTCCAGGCGTGCAGGTCGTGAACCTCGGCGACGCCCGGTGATTCCAGGATGTGGCGGCGCACCTCGGACATGTCGATTCCCTTGGGCGTCGCCTCGAGGAGAACATCAAAGCTATCCCGAAGAAGGGCGAGGGTCCGAGGAACGATGAGGATCGCGATCGCGATCGAGGCCACGGCGTCGGCCTGCGTCCAGCCTGTCGCGACGATGACCAGGCCTGCGATGAGCACGGCGCCCGCGCCAAGTAGGTCGCCCAGCACCTCGAGATAGGCGGCCCGGACGTTGATGCTCGTTTGGCGGCCCTGGCCCAGCAGCCACAGCGACAGCGAGTTCACGAGAAGTGCGAACGTGGCCACCACGACGACGAGACCACCGGACACGTCCGGGGGCTCGCCCAATCGTCTGAGCGCCTCGATCGCGACCACGACACCGATCCCGAGGAGCACGACCGCATTGACTGAAGCGGCCACGATTTCCAGGCGGTACAGACCGAACGTTCGACTGGCCGTCCGCGGACGGGTGGCGATCGCAATAGCCCCGAGCGAGAGGCCCATGGCAACGACATCGGCGAGCATGTGGCCGGCATCCGCGAGCAGGGCCAGCGAGTTGCCGGCAACTCCGGCGGCGACCTCGACCACCAGGACGATCGCACTCAGGCCGAGGGCTGCGGCGATCCTCCGCCAATGATGTCCGGCAGCGCTGCCCTGAGTCACCAGGTCAGGGTAGCGGGAAAGGCGGTCATTCCCAGGAGTGACGACGGCCGAATGGCCAACGGTCTCTGGATCCGCATGGCGCCGCCTGGGTCAGGCCTTATCTCCGCAGGAGATCAGATCCGCCGAATAGCCTGGTCCATCTGCGGCTGGATCGACCCGTTCCGCCGAATCCATCTCCTGGCGAGATCGAATCCTGGGAGTGGCCCAGGGCGGGTCGTTGCCGATCGCCCGATTCGACCGTTTTGATCTCCTGCGGAGATGCCGCGCAGAGTCCCGCCTGAGCGTTGACGCCTAGTGGCGCCTCGCGGTACGATCAATCCCGACAAGATCGCTCGGAATTGAGTCCGGGCGACGACGCGCTACACTCCCGGACCTGATGGACGATCTCTACCGCGACTACATTCTTGAGCACTATCGGCGGCCGCATAACTTCGGCGTGCTCGAGACGCCCACCGCCAGCTTCGAGGGCGCCAACCCCCTGTGTGGCGACCGGATCACGATGCAGCTCGGCATCCGCGACGGCGTCGTGGCTGAGATCGCCTTCACCGGCCGGGGTTGCGCGATCAGCCAGGCCAGCGCGTCGCTCCTGACCGACGAGGTCATGGGTATGCCGGTCGAGAAGGCCGAGGCATTCCGAGCCGATGACCTGCTCGAGCTGCTCGGAATCGACATCAGCCCGGCCCGCCTGAAGTGCGCCATGCTCAGCCTCGAGACGCTCGAGCACGCCTTGGCCGAGGCTCCGGGCGCCGCCGCTGCGGGCACCTCGGCGCCGGCCGGCAAGACCGAAGATCCATCCGCGTGATCCCGTCCTTCGGTCCGTGCAGGTGTCTCACGCCGGCCTGAGGCCGGCCGCCACTGCCGGCCGGCACCTCGCCGGCCGAGCATCGCCCTGGCGCGCAGCCCGCGTCAGCCCGTCGAATTCCGGAGCCCGTCCGATCCCCATGACCAAGTCCTATGCCGACATCCTGCGCGAGGCGCGCAGCCAGATTCGCGAGGTGTCGATCCCCGAGGTCGATCTCCAGCTCGAATCCTCTGCCCCGCCGCTCCTCGTCGACGTTCGCGAGAACCACGAGTGGGAGGCCGGCCACCTGCCGGGTGCGCTGCATGTGCCGCGCAGCCATCTCGAGAGCTTGATCGAAGGCGCCGCTCCGGACCGATCGCGCCCGATCGTCCTGTATTGCGCCTCGGGCATCCGCTCGGTCTTCGCGTCGCAGACGCTGGCCGAGCTGGGCTACACCAACGTCGCGTCGATGACCGGCGGCTTCCAGGGCTGGAAGGCCCAGGGCCTGCCCTGGGAGGCGCCCACGATCCTGTCGCCCGAGCAGAAGGTCCGCTACAGCCGCCACCTGCTCATCCCCGAGATCGGCGGCGAAGGCCAGGCCCGGCTGCTCGATTCGAAGGTCCTCCTGGTCGGCGCCGGCGGCCTGGGCTCGCCGGCGGCCCTCTATCTCGCGGCGGCTGGGGTGGGCACGATCGGGCTCATCGACTTCGACGTGGTCGACCTGTCCAACCTGCAGCGCCAGATCATCCACACCACTGATCGGATCGGTCAGAAGAAGGTCGACTCGGCCCGAACCTCGATCCTCGCCCTCAATCCCGAGATCAACGTGGTCACCTACGACGAGATGCTGGTGGCCGACAATGTCGAACGGATCATCACCGGCTACGACGTGATCCTCGATGGCACCGACACGTTCGAGACCCGCTACCTGCTCAACGACGCCGCGGTGATTGCCGGGATCCCGGTCGTCCACGCGAGCGTCTTCCGGTTCGAGGGCCAGCTGACGGTGTTCAAGCCGTACGAGGGCCCGTGCTACCGCTGCCTGTATCCGACGCCGCCGCCGCCGGAGCTCGCCCCGGGTTGCTCAGTGGCGGGTGTCCTGGGCGTGGTGCCCGGGATCATGGGCATGCTCCAGACCAACGAGGCGATCAAGGTCCTGCTCGGGATTGGCGAGTCGCTGGCCGGCCGGCTGCTCCTGTTCGATGCCCTCGACGGGGCGTTCACCGAGCTCAAGCTGCGGCGCGATCCGGCCTGCCCGGTGTGCTCGGACGCGGCGGTCGCGGCCCGGGCCGAAGGCCGGCCGCTGTCGGTCGCCACGTTTGGCCAGGACGCGCCGTTCGCACTGGGCGGGGCCGTCCGTTGAGCACGGTCTGGATCCCGCCGGTGCTGCGCGCGTCGGCGGGCGGCAACAAGCAGGTCGAGGTCGCCGGTGACACGGTCGGGCAGCTGATCGACACGCTGATCACGACCCACCCGGCCCTGGCCTCGCAGATCCGGACCGCCGACGGCGACCTGAACCGGTTCATCAACGTGTACCTCAACGGACAGGACATCCGCTACCTCGGCGGCGAGGCAACCGCCGTCGTGCCGACCGACGAGGTTCGGCTGCTGCCGGCCATGGCCGGCGGGTCGATGGCAGCCCCGGTCCGATGGTCACGCTGAGGGAAGCCGCTCCAGGCCGCGAGCCAGCCCCCGAGCAAGGGAACGAGCCCGGCCACGAGCACGCCCATGCCCACGATGCGCTGAGCCCGCACGGCGGTCGCTACGACAGCATCCTCGACGCGATCGGGCATACGCCGATGGTCGAGATCCGGCGGATGTCGCCCAATCCTGCCGTCCGCATCTTCGCCAAGCTCGAGATGATGAATCCGACCGGCTCGGTCAAGGACCGGGTGGCTCGCGCCCTCATTGCCGACCTCGAGGATTCGGGCCGGTTGAAGGCCGATTCGATCATCCTCGAGCCAACCTCGGGCAACACCGGGATCGCCCTGGCCATGATCGGCCGGCGGAAGGGCTATCGCGTGGCCCTGGTCATGCCCGACAACGTCACCCAGGAGCGCCGCCAGATGGCCGCCCTGTTTGGCGCGGAGGTCATCGATTCCCCGGGCCGCCTCGGCAGCAACGGAGCGATCGCGCTGGCCAAGCACCTGGTCGCCAAGGATCCCCGTTTCGTGATGCCCTACCAGTACGGCAATCCGGCTAATCCCCGGGCGCACGAGACGACCACAGGGCCCGAGATCCTGGCCGACTGCCCCGAGATCGACGTCTTCGTTGCCGGCCTGGGCACGGGTGGCACGCTGATGGGCGTGGCCCGCTTCCTGGCCCGGGCCAAGCCCGGCGTGCGGATCGTGGCCGCCGAACCGCTGCCCGGCGAGAACGTCCAGGGCCTGCGCTCGCTCGACGATGGCTTCGTGCCCGAGATCCTCGATCCCGAGCTGCTCGACGCCAAGTACCTGATCAGCAACCGCGACGCCATCGCAGCCCTGCGCGAGCTGGTCGATCGCGAAGGGATCTTCGCCGGGCCCTCGTGCGGTGCGGTGCTGGTCGCGGCGGCCCGCGAGGCTCGCTCGATGACCAGCGGGACGATCGTGGCGCTGCTGCCCGATGGCGGCTGGAAGTACCTCTCGGCGGGCACCTTCAACCGCGACCTCGACGAGATGGAAGCCGACCTCGAGGGCGGCGTCAACTGGTGGTGACATCCCCGGGGCCGCCGGCGGCGACGCTGCCCGGCGACATCCGGCAGGGGATCATCGAGCACGCCCGCGCCGGCTACCCCAATGAGGCCTGTGGCCTGATCATCGGCTCGGCTGCGGCCGCCAGCGGCGGGCGGGCATTGCGCTTCGTCGCGACCCGCAACGCTGCCGCCTCGCCCTATCGCTACGAGATCGATTCGGGCGAGCTGCTGGCCGCGACCCTCGAAGCCGACGCCAACGACGAGGAGATCTGGGGCATCGTCCACTCGCATACCCACACGCCGGCCCGGCCGTCGCCGACCGATATCGGCCTGGCCTTCTACCCGGAGGCCCTGTACCTGCTCGTGTCGCTGGCGGCGACCGAGGCGGATCCGGATACCGGCGAGCCGGGCATCCGGGCCTGGCGGATCGTGGCCGGTGAGGTCTACGAGGTCAGACTGGACAGATGACCGGACGACCTTGCGGGCGCCTGTACCTGCCGCTCCTGCTCGGCCTGGCTGCGCTGGTGGTTGGCACGGCGTTCGGCTGGAACAGCGGTGTCCTCGCCTCGGCCGTCAGCCCGGCGCCGATCATCCGGGCCGCCCTGGTCGGTGCCGCGGCCTGGCTGGGCGTCGAGCTGCTGCGCCGGGCCCTCCTCGGCATGAGCGCCGGTGAGGACATGCCCACGCTGGTCCGGGGCATTCGCCTGGCATTCCTGGCGGTGGCCGCCTTCGCGGCCGGGGCGGGCTGGCTGCTGGCCGACCCGCTGCCCCTGATCGTGGCCCTGGTGATTGCCGGCGTGGACGTGATCGAGACGTCGTTCCTGTTGCTGGTTGCCGGGACCGGCAGGCTGGCCGGCCCCTCCGATCAGGCCGATTGACCGACCAGCGCCTCGATCAGGGCCCCGTCGGTCGGCGTCGGCCCGAGTCCCAGGCGAGCCCCGATCCGGGCAGCCAGGGGCGGCTCCACGTAGGTCCGGGCGAGCGTCGCCCAGTTCGCCTCCGCGAATACCTCCGCCGGCGTGCCATCAAGGGTGACCCGGCCGGCCTCCATGACCACGACCCGGGCGAACGACTCGGCCACAAAGCGCATGTCGTGACTGATCGCGATCACGCTTCGACCCGCCGCGTGGAGCTCGGCCACGACCTGCTGGACGCGCTCGATCCCGCGCCGGTCCTGCCCGGTCGTGGGCTCGTCCAGGACGACGACCGGCGTCTCCATGGCCAGGATCGAGGCCAGCGCCAGCAGCTTCCGCTTCGAATAGCCGAGGTCGTACGGGTTGACGTCGCCGTCGGCGCTCAGCCCGGCGGCCGCCAACGCGGCGTCAACGGCGGCGTCGAGGTCCGGGCCCCGGCGGCCAAGGTTGCGCGGGCCGAAGGCCACCTCGGTCCGCGCGCGGCCGGCAAAGATCTGGCGGTCCGGATCCTGGAAGGCCAGCCCGACCCGGGCGGCCAGGGCCGCGACCCGGAGGCCGGCCGTGGGCTGACCGTCGAGGAACATTCGGCCCTCGGTCGGGCGGAGCAGGCCGTTGAGATGACGGACCAGGGTCGATTTGCCGCTGCCGTTCTGGCCGATGATCGCCAACCTGTCGCCGTCGGGGATGGCCAGGCTGACGCCATCGAGGGCCCGGGTCCCGCCGGGATACACGTGGCTGACTGCGTCGAGCTCGATCATCGGAGCGCCTCGAGGGCCGTCACCGCCGCGAGGCCGGCCGCAAACGCCTGACCGACCCCGGCGGCCGTGGCCTGCCGGGCGAGGCGGACGGCCGCCGGTGGATCGACCCCGAGCTCGGCCAGGCCGGGATCGGCCAGCACCGTGTCGGCCGCCCCGTGCAGTGCGACCCGGCCCTCGGCCAGAACCACGACCTGATCGGCGATCCGGGCCAGCAGATCCGTCTTGTGCTCCACGATTAGCAGGGCAGTGCCGGTGTCCCGGGCGAGGCCGGCCAGCGTCTCGCCGACCAGCGTCGTCACGGCCGGGTCGAGTTGGCTGGTCGGCTCGTCCAGGATCAGGATCGCCGGCCGCAGCGCCAGGACCGATGCCAGCGCCACAAGCTGGGCCTGCCCGCCCGACAGCCGGTCGGGCTGCCGCTCGGCGAGGTGTTCGACACGCGCCAGGCGCATCGCCCACTCGACCCGCTCGACGATCTCGTCGACCGTCAGACCCAGGTTCCGCGGCCCGAACGCGACTTCCTCCCAGACCGTCGCGGTCGTGCCCGTTAGCTGCGTTGCCGCGTTCTGGAACAGGACACCAGCTCGCTGGGCGACCTCGTGCAGGGCCAGGCCGGTCGATTCGGAGCCGTTGATCAGGACGGTGCCCTCCAGCCGGCCGCCGATCGCCCCCGGCGCGAGCCCGGCGGCCACAAGGCACAGCGTGGACTTGCCGGCGTCGTTCGCCCCGCATACGCCGATCACCTCGCCCGCTCCTACGTCGAGGTCGACCCGGTCCAGCGCCCAGCCGCTGGCCCCGGCGTAGCGATAGCGAACGCCGCGGAGCTCCAGAACCGTCATGGCATGGCGAGGCGGCCGGCGACCGTCGCGGCGATGAGGACGATCGTCGCCAGGGCGAGCAGCCAGCGGACGAGCCGTTGGCTCCCGTCGTCGGGCATCGGCCGGAGCGTGGCCCGCCGCGCCGGGGCCGAGAAGCCTCGAGCCTCGAGGGCCATCGTGCGCTCCTCCACCTCGGACAGTGCGCCCGTGATCAGCGGCCCCGCCAGGGGAATGACGCCCCGAACGCGACGCCACGGCGAGCCTTCCGTGTCGAGCCCGCGCGCCCGCTGTGCATCGCTGACCTCCCGGGCCCGACCAGCCAGCCGCGGGATCGCCTGAATCGCCGAGCCGACCACATACGAGCCCCGGCGTCCGAGGCCGCGCCGCTCCAGATCGGCCAGCAGATCGTCGGTCGGCGTCGTCAGGGCAAAGACCGCGACGCTCAGGGCGAAGGCCACGATCCGGAGGGACGCCTGGCCGGCCACGGTCAGGCCGCTGGCGGTCGCCCGGAACGGGCCGAGGACGAGGATCGTGTCGGTGGCACCCGGGTACAGGAACGTGTTGATCAGGACGATCGAGATGAGGATCGGCAGGGTGGCCAGCACGAACGGAACGAATGCCCGGCCGACCCGGGCCTGGATCACGATCGCGCCGGCGAGGCCGATCGCGACTAGGGGGGCGAGCCAGCCACGGAGCACGAACGCCAGCAGCGCCGTGCACAGCGCGATGACCAGCTTGGTGGCCGGGTTCAGCCCACGGTAGAAGCCGCTTGCCGGTCGGAGGACGAACTCCGGGACGATCAGCTCGGGGCCTCGCCGGTCAGCCGCTCACCGTTCGGGAAGCGGGCGATGATCCGACGCGAAAGGCCGGCCAGAACGATGAACACCACGAAGCTGGTGATCGTCTTGTCGATCGGATCGCTGAAGAGGCCCTGGCCCAGCGAGGCGTGGAGCACGTCCGAGCCACCCTGGCGGAGTGCCGCGACGATCACGTCGACACCCGAACCGGTCACTCCTCCAAAGACGTAGGCGGCAATGGGCGCCGACACGAAGGCTGCCACGATCCCGGTGATCACACCGGCCAGGGCAACCCAGAAGCCTGCCAAATCGCGCCGGATGAGGATGAAGCCGGCGACCATAATCGCCGCGACGATGCCGATGATCACGATCGCGCCGAACACCCAGCTCGGATAGCCATTGGCCGGATCGCTGTAGGCCGGGTTGTTGACGATCGGCAATATCACAGCGGCGATGATCACGGCCGCGATGACCGCGGCCACGACCAACTGGTTCTGCGACGCAGGCCGCGAGCGGTACACGCCGAGGTAGCCCCACAGCCCGGCCATTAATCCGATCACACCGGCCGTGACGGCGAACGGGCCGATCGTGCCGCCAGCGATCAGCTGCCAGATCAGGTTCGACAGGACCCCGGTCAGGGCCCCGGCAATTGGCCCGGCCAGCACGCCGACCAGGATCGTCCCGATCGAATCGAGGTAGATGGGCAGCTTGAGCACCGATTGGACGGTGTAGCCCAATCCGATGTTGATCGCGATCGCAATCGGGATCAAGACGATCGTCCGGGTAGTGAACTGGCGCGAGATCCAGCCCATCGATCAGATCCTCCGAACCTGCTGCTCACCTGATCCGGGCGTTTGCCGGGCCTTGAGACTCCCTCGCCCTTAGGGTGCCACGTTCGAGTGCTCCGCCGCCACTCGTTCGGCCAGGCCGCCCACCCGCTCGATGAGGCGACCCAGGAACTCGTCCACGTCGGCCCGCAGCACGACGTCGGTGTTGGGCGCCCTGTGCCACAGTCCGCGGAAGTCGGCGATCGTCTGACCCGCGGCCAGCTCGCCGCCGGTCTCGACATCCACGGCCAGCGCCTGCGTTTGCGCCAATGTCTCGTCCAGGGCCACGGCCGCCGCCAGTGGATCGTGGATGAACGCGCCGTAGAAGCCGTCGTACGTTGCGTGGAACTCCATGTAGAAGCGCAGGGCGTCGGCCACGAACCGGACCACCCGGTTGCTGGCCACCGAGCGCTCGGTCCGCATCGGATCCTCGCCCCGGCCCAGCGCGATCGCATCGTCGGGCCGGCTGCCTGCTCGACGGGCCAGGGCGACCACCGAGTCGGGCCGGATGATCGCTTGCTCGGTCACGTCCAGGCCGAGCATGAGCAGGCGGGCCACCGACGGGTCCGCCTCGATGGCGGCCGACCAGGCCTGCAGGACGGCTCGGGCGGCGTCCGGGTCGCAGTGGATGTTCCACTCCGCGACTGGGGTGGTGTTGCCCGGAACCCGGAACGCGCCGCCCATGATCACGACGCGGCGGAGCAGCCGGGGCAGCTCCGGCTCCCGCTCGAGGGCCACGGCCAGGTTGGTCAGCGGCCCGATGCACAGGAGGGTGACCTCGCCCGGCCGGCGGCGAGCGTCCTGGCCGATCAGGTCGGCGGCATGGCGCTCCGAGATCGGTCGCCGGCCGGCCGGCAGTTCGGCATGGCCGACCCCGCGCGGGCCGTGCGTCTCGGGCGTGATCTCGAGCGGGCGCACGAGCGGGACCGTCCGGCCCAGGGCGATCTCGATGTCGCTCCGGCCGACCAGCTCGAGCAGCCCCCGATTGTTGTCGGCGACCTGATGGGCCTCGACGTTGCCGGAGCAGCACGTGATCGCGAGGATCTCCGCCTCGTCCGACGCCAGGAGGTAGAGCAGGGCCAGGCTGTCGTCGATGCCGGTGTCGCAGTCGACGATGATCGGCTGCCGGCCGGTCATGCCAGGTCCAGCCGGACGATGTCGCGGACGACGGTCGCCTGGCGTGACTCGACCTGGCGCATGACCCGGAAGCCGGCTCGCTCGAACGTCGACAGGGTGCCGGTGTAGAGCGTGGGCGGGGTGGGCTTGCCCTGCGATGTGTCGACCGGGTAGGCCTCGATCGCGGGTGCGCCGTGCTCCCGCGCGAAGCGCACCGCCGCGTCCAGGAGCTGACCAGCGACGCCCTGGTGCCGGGCACGGCGCGAGACCACGAAGCACAGGATCGCCCAGACGGGCACGTCGTCGAGGCGCGGTCGCACGCGCGATCGCTCGAGATGCTCGAACTCAGCGCGTGGGCCGACGCTCACCCAGCCCACGGCTCGTCCCTCCGGGTCGAGGGCGACCAGGCCGGGCGGGAGGGGCCCGCGCGCCTGGGCTTCGAGGCTCGCCCGGTCGACGGCCTTCTGCTCGGCGCGATCTGGATTGAATCCGCTGCTCCGCCAGAACTGGCACCAGCACCAGGACGGATCGCCGCCCTCCTCGAAAAGGGAAGTGAGCGCCGTCCAGGTCTCGCCGGTCAGCGGCCGGATGTCCAGGTCCATGCCCGAACGATAGCGGCGAGTGGGCCCGTACACTCCGGGCGTGAGCGCCCGCCCCGACGACCCAGCGCCGATCCTGCCGCCGGCCACGATCGGGATGATCGGCGGCGGCCAGCTTGGCCGGATGCTGGCGATGGCGGCCCGGGCGATGGGCTACCGGATCGCGATCATGGATCCGGATCCGGATTGTCCCTCGGCCGCGGTTGCCGACGAGGTCATCGTCGGCGCCTACGACGACGTTGCGGCGGCCGTCCGGCTGGCCGCGATCAGCGCGGTCGTGACCTACGAGCTGGAGCATGTTGCCGCGGCCGTGGGCCGGGCGGTGGCCGGCATCCGGCCACTGCGGCCGAGCCTGCGGGCGCTCGAGGTGACCCAGGATCGGCTGGCCGAGCGCCGCTTCCTCGAGGCAGCGGGTGCGGCCGTCGCCCCCTTTCGCGAGGTGCGGACACGGTCGGCGCTTGGCTCGGCGGCCACGGCGCTTGGCTTCCCGCTCCGCCTGAAGGCCGCGATCGGCGGCTACGACGGCCGGAGCCAGGTCCGGCTGGCCGGTCCGGACGACCTCGCGCCGGCGTGGTCCGCCCTCGAGCGCTCGGCGGCAGTCGCCGGCCTCCTGCTCGAGCGGGAGATCGACTTCGCCTGCGAGCTGTCGGTCGTCGTGGCCCGCGGCGTCGATGGGCGGGCCGTGCCCTTTCCGGCGGGCCGCAATCGCCACGACGCCGGGATCCTGTTCGAGACCCTCGTTCCGGCGCCGGCTCCGGTGACCGCCGACATCGCCCAGCGCGCCCAGGCCCTGGCGGTCGGGCTGGCCGATGCCCTCGAAGTGGTTGGCACCCTGACCGTCGAGCTGTTCCTGGTCGATGCCGGCTCGCTGATCGTCAACGAGCTCGCCCCTCGCGTCCACAACAGCGGTCACTGGACGATCGAAGGCGCCGCCACGAGCCAGTTCGAGCAGCACATCCGGGCGATCTGCGGCCTGCCCCTGGGCGATCCTGCCGCCCATGGCGCGGCCGCGATGATCAACCTGCTGGGCAGCGGCGAGCGCCGCCCGGCCCAGCTCGCCGGCGTCGCGGATGCGCTTGACGATCCAGGCGCCCACCTCCATCTCTACGACAAGCTCCAGGTCTTCGAGCGCCGCAAGATGGGCCACCTGACCGTCCTGGCCGACACGCCTGAGGAGGCCCTCGAGCGAGCCGAGCGAGCTCGCGACCTGCTGAGCTGGGCATAGTCCCCCGAACCACCGGCTAGGGCCCGGCTACCCGGTCGCTGGCTTCATCGGTCAGAATGGGCGGCACTCCCCACCAGCTTCCCAGGAGACCCTGCCGATGCCTTCCGCCCCACACCGCGTGACCGTCATCCCGGGTGATGGCGTGGGGCCCGAGGTCGTGCGCTCAGCGGTCCGGGTGATCGAGGCCGCCGGCGTTCAGATTGACTGGGAAGAGGCGGCGGCCGGTGCCAGCGTGTTCGAGACGGGTGATACCTCGGGCGTTCCGGCCGAGACCCGCCACTCGATCGAACGGACCAAAGTCGTGCTCAAGGGACCGCTCGAGACGCCGGTCGGCTTCGGCGAGAAGAGCGCCAACGTGACCCTGCGCAAGCTGTTCGAGACGTACGCAAACGTCCGGCCGGCGCGCGAGCTGCCCGGGGTGCCCACCCGCTACGCCGGCGAAGGCGTGGACATGATCATCGTCCGCGAGAACGTCGAGGACCTCTACGCCGGGATCGAGCACATGGTCACGCCCGACGTGGGCCAGTGCCTCAAGGTGATCAGCCGGAAGGGCTCCGAGAAGGTCATCCGCTACGCCTTCGAGCTGGCCCGCCGCGAGGGCCGCCGGAAGGTCACCGCTGCGACCAAGGCCAATATCATGAAGATGACCGAGGGCCTGTTCAAGGCGGTCTTCGAGGAGCTGGCGCCCGAGTACCCGGAGATCGAGGCGCAGCACCTGATCATCGACAACGTCGCCCACCAGCTGGCCAAGGAGCCGGCCCAGTTCGACGTCGTGGTCACGACCAACCTGAACGGCGACATCATCAGCGACCTGGCCTCGGGCCTGGTTGGTGGGCTGGGCTTCGCCTCGTCAGGCAACTACGGCGACACGGTCGCGATCTTCGAGGCGGTCCACGGCTCGGCTCCGAAGTACGCCGGCAAGGACGTGATCAATCCCACCGCCTTGATCCTGAGCTCGGTCATGATGCTCCGCCACCTGGGCGAGGCGGCCGCCGCCGACCGGGTCGAGGCCGCCGTCCTGGTCACCCTCGAGGAGGGCACGGCCACCACCCAGGACCTCGTCCGCCAGACCGGCGGCGATGTCGACACCGCGTCCTCGACGACCGGCTTCACCGACGCGGTCATCGGCAACCTGGGCCGCGGCCCGGCCACCCTCGCGGCTCGCCGGCCGGCGCCAGCCGCCTCGGTCCCGGCCAATCCGCCGACCTGGTCCTACGGCCCGGAGCGCTACGCCGCGATCGACCGCCGGACCGTTGGCCTGGACGTCTTCATCGAGACCGACACGGACGCCGCCGAGCTCGGGCCGGAGCTCGAGGGGGTGGCCGCCGGCGGGCCGTTCGAGCTCCATTTCATCGAGAGCCGAGGGACGAAGGTCTACCCGTCGGTGGGCCTGTCATCTGACGGCGTCCGCCTGCTCCGAGCCCGCTTCCTGACCCGCGACGGCTCATCGGCGGCCGATCCGGCCCTCCTGGCCCTGCAGGCCGAGGTCGCCGCCCGGCAACCGGGCTGGACCCACATCGAGAAGCTCCACGTCTTCGACGGGGCCGACGGCTTCACCAAGGCCCAGGGCGAATAGCCCGATGGCCGAGAGCGGGCAGCCGGCCCTCCGGGTCGGGATCGTGGGCGGCAGCCGCTCCGACTTTCCGACCCTCGAGAAAGCGGCGGCGCTGCTGGCCGAGCTGGGCATCGGCCACGAGCTGCGGGTCGTCTCGGCCCACCGGACGCCCGATCTCCTGTATCGCTACGCCGAGGAGGCACCAGGCCGGGGGATCGCAGTGATCATCGCTGGGGCGGGTGGCGCCGCCCACCTGCCGGGCATGCTCGCCGCCAAGACGATCCTGCCGGTGATCGGCGTGCCGATTCCGACCCAGCACCTGGGCGGCCTCGACTCGCTCCTCTCGATCGTCCAAATGCCGCGCGGAATCCCGGTCGCGACCGTGGCCATCGGTAACGCCGAGAACGCGGCCATCCTGGCGGCCGAGATCCTGGCCTTGGCCGATCCGGCCGTGCGGGATCGGGTCGCCGCGCACCGGGCCGCCCAGACCCAGACCGTCCTCGACGACGAGTCGAACCAGCCGCGCTAGGGGTCCCGCGCATGGATGACGAGCGCTGGGAACCGGGCATGCCGGTCCTTGACCGCCAGGCGGTCCCGAAACCGGCCGGGGCACCGGTGCCGGACGGCGGACCGGTGCCGGCGAAGCGCTCCCGTCCCGTTCCCGGCCCTCTCCCTCCGAGCCTGGCCGGGCTGCCGCCGCGGAGCGTCCCGGAGACCCAGCCCACCCGGCTCCAGCAGGAGTACGTCCTGCTGTCCGTGCCCGGCCTGATCGCCGGATTCGTGGCCATCACCGCCCTCGAGCTGGGGGCTCCCCTGGATAGCCCGTTGATCAAGCTGTGCGTGCTCATCGGGGCGCCCCTGCTGGCGATCGCCAACGCCGACGCGATCCTGCGGATCTGGCGAGCCGCCTGGGCCTGGATGCCGGTCGATCGGACCGGGGGCCTGTTCCGGCTCGCCTGGGTCGCCGTCGCGACGATCCTGTGGCTGCTGCTCATCGCGGTCGCCGTGTTCGTGCTCCTGGCATGACCGACCACGACGCCCGGGCTGAGCTGGGCCATCTGCGCGGTCCCGACGGCCGCTCCACCGACATCCCCTCGGGCGGCGGCGTGCCGCCCTGGCTGGCCGCCTCGCTCAACAACTGCAGCCGCTGCGGGACGGCCCTCGCCTTCGGGGCGGTCGACGGCGAGCATCGTGATCGCCTGCTCTGTCCGGCCTGCGGCTGGATCGCCTACGTCAATCCGCGCCTGGTCGTGACCGCCCTGCCCCTGACCGAGACCGGCCAGGTGGTGCTCATCCGGCGCGGCATCGAGCCGGCCGTCGGGGCCTGGGCGCAGCCCGGCGGATTCCTCGAGATCGACGAGACGGTCAATGAAGGGGTGGTCCGCGAGACCTTCGAGGAGACCGGCCTGCTGATCGAGCCGGGTGAGGTGATCGGGCTCTATTCGCGCCTCGAGGCCGCGGTGGTCGTGCTCGTCTTCGAGGCCCGGATCGTCGGCGGTTCGTTCCGGCTGAGTCCCGAGGCCACCGAAATCGTGGCCTTCGAGCCGGACGCCATCCCCTGGCCCGAGATCGCGTTCAAGACCACCTACTGGGCCCTGAGCGACTGGCTCAGGCTGCGCCATCCCGACCTGCGACCAGGCGACGTGATCGGCGAACGCCGCCACTGGGAAGGCTGAAGGCTGCGTCCGTGACGCCCTCGGTCGAGCTCGAGCTGCTCGACGAAGCCAACTTGGTCGTCTACCGGGATTCGACGATCCGATCCGGCGGCCGCGTCGTCGACCAGGACGGCCTCACCTTGATCATCGGGACGCATCCATCGCCGGTCATCGTCAACACGATCCTGCGGACTGGACCGGTCAGCAATCCGGAGGAGGCGCTCGCCTCGGCTCGGGCGGTCTACTCCGCGATCGGTCATGGGGTCAGCCTGATTGCCAGGGCGCACGCCGACATGGAGCTGGCCACGGCGGCCGCCAGGGCGGGCTGGAAACCCGTCTTCGAGCTGGTCGGGATGATCCTCGACGCCCCTTGCCCGGTGAATGCCCTGCCGGCGGGCGTTTCGGTCTACGCCGCCGATGCCGTCGCCGACCTCGCAGCGATCCGGCGGGTCGAGGTCGAGGGCTTTGGCGAGTCCGAGGACGAGCGGGCGATGATCCGGACCGTCTTCGGGGATCCGCGCATGCTCGATTCGGCGGGCACGGCGACATACCTGGCCCGGGTGGATGACCCGGGAGGGGCGCAGGACGTGGCGGCGGCGATCGTCGACCGAGCACCGGCCGCCCTGATCACCTGGGTGGCGACGCTGCCGGAGTTCCGCCGACGCGGCCTGGGCGGCCTGGTCACGGCCGCCGCCGCGAACCGCGGCTTCGAGATGGGCTGTCCGGCTGTGGTCCTGCAGGCCTCACCCATGGGCCTGCCGGTCTATCGCCGGCTAGGCTTCCGGCCACTCGGCGGCTACACGATCTGGGATCCGCCCGAGGCCTGAGCCAGGCCAGCCTGGCCCGGCCCGGCGCGGCCCCCAGAACCGAGCGTCAGGTCAGGTCGATGAAGATGTTCTTGGTCTCGGTGTACATGTCGATCGCGCTCATCCCGAGCTCGCGGCCGATGCCCGACATCTTGTAGCCACCGAACGGCGCCTCGGTGTGGACCGAGCTGTTTGAGTTGACGCTGAGCACGCCGGCCTGTAGGGCCCGGGCCGTTCGCAGCGCCCGCCCGATGTCGCGGCTCCAGACCGAGCCGGACAACCCGTACGGAGTGGCATTGGCCAGCCGGATCGCCTCTTCCTCGGTGTCGAACGGAATGATCGAGACCACCGGCCCGAAGATCTCCTCGCTGGCGATCCGCATGTCGTTGGTCACGCCGTCGAAGACCGTCGGCATCAGGAACGCGCCGCCGGCCAGGGCCGGGTCCTCCGGCGACCCGCCGCCGCAGACCAGGCGCGCTCCTTCGTCCTGTCCGATCGTGACGTACTCGGCGACCCGGTCCCGCTGGCGGAAGCTGACCAGCGAGCCCATCTCGGTCTCGTCGCTCTCGGGATCGCCCACCTTGACGTTCTTGGTCGCCTTGACGAACGCCTCGACGACCTGGTCGTGGGCCGAGCGCTCGACGAAGATCCGGCTGCGGGCGCAGCAGTCCTGGCCGCTGTTGTCGAACACGGCGTAGGGCGACTCCCGGGCGAACCGATCGAGGTCGGCGTCGGCGTACACGATGTTGGGGCTCTTGCCGCCCAGTTCGAGGCTGATCTTCTTCACGTTGCCGGCGGCCAGCCGCATGATCTCCTGGCCGGTCGTCGTCTCGCCGGTGAAGGCCACCTTGCCGATCCCGGGATGGGCCGCGATGCTCGCGCCGGCCGTGCCGCCCGGCCCCGTCACCACGTTCAGGACGCCGGCCGGGAAGCCTGCCTCGAGGGCCAGCTCGGCCAGGCGCAGGGCTGTCAGCGGGGTGTAGCTGGCGGGCTTGAGGATGCACGTGTTGCCGGCCGCCAGGGCCGGCCCGAGCTTCCAGCTGGCCATCAGGAGCGGGAAGTTCCAGGGCACGATCAGGCCGACCACCCCGATCGGCTCGCGCACGGTGATGTCCAGGCCGGGCTTGCTGACCGGGATCGTCTGGCCGTAGACCTTGTTGGCCGCCCCGGCGTAGTACTCGAAGACGAGGCTCGTCCCTAGGATCTCGCCCCGGGCGCCGCTGATCGGCTTGCCCCCGTTGCGCGACTCGAGCCGGGCCAGCTCCTCGAGGTTGGCCTTGACCAGGTTCGAAAGCTTGGCCAGGGTCCGGCCGCGCTTGCTGGCCGACCAGCTCGACCAGCCCTTGGGATCGTCGAACGCCTTGCGCGCCGCCGCGACTGCTCGATCGACGTCCTCGCGCCCGCCCAATGGTGCGTTGGCGATGACCAGGCCGGTCGCCGGGTTGATCACCTCGAACGTCTGGCCATCGGCGGCGTCGACGGGCTTGCCGCCGATCAGCATCTGGGTCGGGGTGGGCGTCGCGATCGTCGCGGGCTGGTCGGTCATGTCGGGAGATCCTCGGCTCGAGTGGGAGCCCGCGCGGTGGGGCCTGTCAGGACGTCGATCATACGTCCGACCGGCGGGCGGCTCAGGAAGCCGGGGCGGTCCTGGCCTCGCGCTCGACCGCCCGAATCAGGCGATCGACCTGGGCCTGGAGGCCCTTGCTGACCTGTCCCCGGAACGAGCTGAGTGAGCCATCGAGGGTCAACGTCGCCTGGTAGGAAACGAGTGAGCCGGCCGGGCTCGGCTGGAGCTCGAGCGGTACGGACAGGCGCAGGGCGCCACCCAGGCCGCGCGGCTTGCCATCGAGCTCGAGCCGCAGGTGGTGGGTCGGCTCGACGTCGTGCCAGGTGATGTGGAGGTCCATCCGGACGGTCATGAACAGCTGGTGGATCGCGACCACGACGTTCAGGCCGCCACTGCCGTCGGGTGCCACCGACTCACAGTCGGGCAGGATTCGGCCCACGGCCAGCGGGTCCGAGATCACCGCCCAGGTCGCCTCGGGCGATGTCGACAGCTGGGCGCTGCCCGAGAACTCGTCGCTCAAGCGCCGGCCGCGCTGGGCAAGGCCGTGGCGGGCCCGGCTGCTGAGGCATGGTCCTCGGCTGCCCGTTCGGCGACGTCGGCCTCCTCGCGGACCATCTCGGTCTCGCGTTCGAGGCCGACCATGGCCGCCCCCACGATGCCCGCCTCGTTGTGCAGCTCGGCCGCCACGATCGGACCCTGGGCCTTGAGCAACGGCAGGAATCGGTCGGCCTTCTTGCTGATCCCGCCGCCCAGGATGAGCAGGCTCGGGCTGAACAGGACGTCGATCGCCTTGAGGTGATCGTCGAGGTCCTCGGCCCAGGCCTTCCAGCTCAGGCCGCGCCGGATCCGGGCATTGGCCGCCGAGCGCTTCTCGGCATCCCGGCCGTTGACCTCCATGTGGCCCAGCTCGGTGTTCGGCACGAGCTTGCCGTCGACGAAGATGCCCGAACCGACACCGGTGCCGAGGGTGAGCACGATGACCACGCCGCGCTTGCCATGACCGGCCCCGAAGCGCATCTCGGCCACGCCCGCGGCGTCCGCGTCGTTGACCAGCCAACTGCGCCGCTTGAACGCCTTGCTGAAGGCCGCCTGGGCCTCGAATCCGACCCATTCCGGGTCGACGTTGGCCGCCGTCTTGGTGACCCCATTCAGGATGACCGAGGGGAAGCCGACCCCGATCGCCTGGATCACCGGCGCCGGCCGGCCGGCCGCGGTGGCGGCCGCATTAGCGGCACGGATCAGCCGGGCTACGACCCGGCCGGCCGAGGCGACCACCGGACCGGGCTTGGCCGGGATCGGGGTGAGCACCCGGATCCGCTCGCCGGCCAGCTCGCCGGTCCTGACATCGACGAGGGCGGCCTTGATCCCCGTGCCGCCGACGTCGACGCCGATCGCGAGCTCGTGGTGGTCGGCCATCAGAAGTAATTCACGCTGATTCCGCCATCGACGACCATCTGGGCGCCATTCGTCCAGCGCGCTTCGTCCGAGGCCAGGTACATCGCCATGTACACGATCTCCTCGGGCTTGCCGAACCGGCCGGTGGGATTGCGCGCGAGGCGGAGCTGCTTGGCCGCCTCATCCTTGACCAACCAGTCCATGAGGAGCGGAGTCTCGACCGGACCCGGGCAGATCGCGTTGGTCCGGATCCCCTTCGGCCCGAACTGGACCGCCAGGCTCCGGGTCAGGGCTAGCAGGGCGCCCTTCGAGGCCGTGTAGGCGTCCTGGGGAACCGTGCAGCCGAGCAAGGCCACGAAGCTGGCGATGTTGATGATCGAGCCGGAGCCGCCCTCGATCATCGCCGGGATGGCGTACTTGCAACCCAGGAACACGCCTCGGACGTTCACAGCCATGACCTTGTCCCACGTGTCGACATCGGTGTCGATGACCGAATGGTCCGCCTCGGGCATGATTCCAGCGTTGTTGTAGAGCACGTCGAGCCGGCCGTAGGTGGCCACGGCGTGGTCGACCATCGCCTTGGCATCGGCCTCCCGACTCACGTCGGCCTTGACGAAGCTGGCCTGGCCACCGGCCTGGCGGACGAGCTCGACGGTCTCGTTCCCGGCGGCTTCGCTGAACTCGGCAACGACGATCCGGGCGCCCTCGGCGGAGAAGAGCTGGGCCGCGACCCGGCCCATGCCGCCGCCACCGCCGGTGATGATCGCCACCTTGTTGTCGAGTCGCACAGATCTGACCTCCTGGTTGACGGGGCTGGCTCAGCTGCGCTCGAGGTAGCGCTCGCGGTCCCAGTTGTGGACGACCGAATCGTAGACCTGCTGCTCGTAGCGAGCCGCGTTGAGGTAGTGGTCGATGATGTCCTGGCCGAAGATCTCGACGGCCGGCTGGCTCTTCTCCAGCTCCCAGATCGCCTCGTATAGGGCGCGCGGCATGCGGTCGCAGCCGGTGGCAATGTAGCCGTTGCCCTTGAACTCGGGCTCGAGCGCCAGCTCGTGCTCGATTCCGTAGAGGCCCGCCCCGATCGCCGCGGCGTAGGTCAGGTAGGCGTTCATGTCGCCGCCGGGAAAGCGATTCTCGACGTGCAGGTTGTTGCCGTGGCCGACGACCCGGAAGCCGGTCGTCCGGTTGTCCCGGCCCCAGACCACGTTGACCGGCGCCCAGGACAGCGAGGCATAGCGCTTGTACGAGTTGATGTTGGGGGCAATGAAGATGGCCAATTCGCGCGACAGCTTCATCATCCCGGCCACGAAGTGGCTGAACGTCCGGGACATGCCGTAGGCCAGCCCGGCGGCCGGATCGTGGGTGACCGAATGCTCGCCGGCCTTGTCCCACAGGCTCATGTGGAGGTGGCCCGACGAGCCCGTCCAGCTCGCATCGGGCTTGGCCATGAAGGTGATCCCCCAGCCGTTGAGGTAGGCGATCTCCTTGGCGCCATGCTTGAAGATCACGCTCCGGTCGGCCGATTCGAGGACATGGTCGTAGCGGATGTTGACCTCGTGCTGGCCCGGCGCGGCCTCGCCCTTACTGAACTCGATCGGGATCTGGGCGGCGGTCATTTGGTTGCGCAGGAGGCGATGGAGCGGCTCGGCCTTGGTCGCCTGGAGCAGGTGGTAGTCCTCGTTGTAGTAGCCGAAGCGCTCCGGGATGGCCCACCCCCGCCGGTTCGACTCCTCCCACGACTCCTTGAGGACGTAGTACTCGAACTCCGAGCCGGCCTTGACCGAGAAGCCGAGGGCCGCCGCCCGGGCCACCTGGCGCTTCAGGATGGTCCGCGGACTGACCGGGATCTCGTCGCCGCTCTCCTCGTCGGTCGCGTCGCTCAGGACCAGGGCCGTCTTCTCGAGCCAGGGCAGCACCCGCAGGGTGTCCCAGACGGGCCGGGCGATCCAGTCGCCGTACCCGGTCTCCCAGTTCATCAGGGCGAATCCGTCGGGCGTGGCCATCTCCATGTCCGTGCCCAGCAGATAGGTGCAGAAATGGGCGCCGTGGTCGATCACGCCGGCCAGGAAGGCCTCGGCCTGGACTCGCTTGCCCATCAGCCGGCCCTGCATGTCAGTGATCGCCACGACCAGCGTGTCGATCCGGCCGTCGCGGACCATCGCCTCGAGCTGGAGCAGGCGGGCGTGCTTGGCGTGGCCGTGGTCTTCTTTGCTCATCCCAGGTTCCCTCACGCTGACGAGGACTGCTGACGGGTCGAGACCGGTGCGCGGAGGCAGAACGCCGCCTTCATGAGCCGTTCGTGAGATTCCGTATTGACAGGAACCCGCTGGACCGGCCTAATCCGCCCATCTCAAATCGTACGCTGCCCCAGGAGGCTTCGAGGGATGGCTGACAGACCCGGCGGAACCAGATCGGCCGACGAGGAAAAACTGCACAGCCTGGGCTATGCCCAGGAGCTCCGGCGGGGAATGAGGACATTCTCCAACTTCGCGGTCTCGTTCACGATCATCTCGATCCTGTCAGGCTGCCTGACGCTGTTCGCCTTCGCCCTGAACACGGGCGGTCCGGCGGTCATGACCCTGGGCTGGTTGTTCGTCGGCTTCTTCGTCCTGATGGTCGCCCTGGGCATGGCCGAGGTCGCCTCGAGCTACCCCACGGCGGGCGGCCTCTATTACTGGTCGGCCAAGCTGGCCGACGAGGCCGGTGGCAATGGCGCGGCCTGGAGCTGGTTCGTGGGCTGGTTCAACCTCGTTGGCCAGATCGCGGTCACGGCCGGCATCGACTTCGGCCTGGCCTTCTTCATCAACACGTTCCTGACGATCCAGTTCGGCTTCCCGTCGGATCCGCCCCACACGATCCTGATCTTCGCAGTCGTCCTGTTCGTGCACGGCCTGCTCAATACGTTCGGGATCCGGATCGTGGCAATCCTCAACAACGTGTCGGTCTGGTGGCACCTCGTGGGCGTGGGCGCGATCGTGCTCGTCTGCACGGTCTTCAACCAGCACACCCGGACCGATCTCGGGACGGTATTCAGTACCGGCGTCAACAACACCAGTGCCGATCCGAATCAATCGTTTCCGGGCTTCCTGATCTTCGGGATTCCGCTATACGTCGCCCTGATCGGCCTGCTCAACGCGCAATACACGCTGACCGGCTTCGACGCCTCGGCCCACATGTCCGAGGAGACCCACGATGCCCAGCGCTCCGCGCCGAAGGGGATCGTCTACTCGGTGATCATCTCGATCATCGCCGGCTTCGTGCTGCTCGTGGCGATGAACGTCGGGATCACCCCTGACACCGTGTTCAAGGACGCGACCGGGGCGGCCATCGGTGGCTACCAGCACGTCCTCAACGCGGCCGCCGCCTACGGCATCGCCGGGCCCCCGACGCAGGTCTGGATCGATGCGATCGGCCAGACGGGCGGCCTAATCATCCTGCTGGTGGTTATTGGCGCTCAGTTCTACTGCGGCATGTCCTCAGTTACGGCGAACTCGCGGATGATCTACGCCTTCTCGCGTGACGGCGCGATCCCCGCCAGCAGCTTCTGGCACCGGATCAACAAGCGCACCCGGACTCCCACCAACTCGATCTGGCTGGCCGCCGTCGGGGCGTTCATCCTGGGCCTGCCCTATCTCTACAGCCCGGTGGCCTATGCGGCGGTCACCTCGATCGCGGTCATCGGCTTGTACGTGGCCTACGTGGCCCCGGTCTTCCTGCGTCTGCGCGCCGGCAGCAACTTCAAGGCCGGACCGTGGACGCTCGGTCGGTGGAGCAAGCCGATCGGGATCATCGCCACGATCTGGGTCGTGTTCATCTTCATCCTGTTCATGCTGCCGCAGGCCTTGCCGATCAACATCAACACGTTCAACTACACCCCGCTCGTCTTCCTCATCGTCCTCGGCGGCGCCGGGATCTGGTACGCCGTCTCGGCCAAGAACTGGTTCAAGGGCCCCAAGGTCCAGGGGACGCCCGAAGAGCTGGCGGCCATCGAGCGCGAGCTCGAAGTCATCTGAGTCTCGCCGGCCGGGCCGTTCGCCGGCCTGCCTGGAGCGATCATCGAGCCCGGTGGCCTTGCGCCGCCGGGCTCGACACCTAGTAGATCAGGGTCGCGCCGCTGGGAAACGCGAAGTGGAACGTGGCCGGAGTCAGCTGGGCATTGGGCGCCAGGCTGGTCACCCGGGCATCCCGGGTCACGCCGCCGGCGATCGTCTCGACCAGCCGGACGATCAGCCCCGTCTCTCGATCGAACGAGACCTGGAGCTGGTGGTCGGGTCGGTCGGCCGCGATGCCGATCGAGCGGGGATGGTCGGAGGTGACCACCAGCGCCTCCCGTCCGGCGACCTCGATCGTGCCCGAGACCCACGCCTGGCCGGTGGCCAGGACGTTCTGGCAGAGCCCGGCCGGATGGATGAAGGCGTCGGGCAGCGACTCGGCCGGCAGGGCGGTAAGCGGCCGGTAGACGGTCGAGCCGCCCGGCAGGTCAGGATCGTCCAGGCCGACGACCCGGCGGCGGACGGGTCGCTGCGTCCCCTTGCGATGCTGGGCCGACCAGGTGCGGACGGTCTGGCCGTCCGAGATCCACAGGTCGTAATTGCCGGCCGTGCCCAGCTTCGGGTCGGTGGTCACGACCTTGGCCTCGCCTGGGTGCCGGAGGGTGGCCTCGATGACCTCCTCGTGGTCGCCTCGGGTGCCCGCGACGTGGTCCTCGATTCGCATCCGGAGCGTTTCGAAGCGGAGCTCGGCATCGCGGGCGAAGGTGAACAGCTCGTCCAGGCTGGGCACGCCCTCGGGCAGGGCGACCAGCTCGGCCCGGCGCCGGCCGCCGGCCGTCAGCGCGCTGGTCACGGAGGCGGCGGTCCAGGCAGGGCTCGGCATGGCCGGTATCGTAGCGCCTCAGCCGGCTCCAAAGCCGCGAGCGCCACCGCCCGTGCCGCCGCCGACGCCCGGCCGGGTCATCCGCTCGGGGTCCAGCAGGACGTCCAGCTCGGCGGCCGGAATGCCGCCCTCCAGGGCCAGCTCCCGGATTGTCCGGCCGCTGGCCAGGGCATCCTTGGCCAGCCTGGCCGCGGCGTCGTAGCCGATGACCGGGGCCAGCGCGGTGGCCAGCATGAGGCCCTGCTCCACCAGCTGGGGGCCGCGATCGGTGGCGCGCAGGCCTTCGACGGCTCGTTCCGCGAGGTTGAGCGCGGCGGCCCCGAGCAGCTCGATCGATTCGAGCAGGGCTGCCGCCGTGACCGGGATCATCACGTTCAGCTCGAGCAGGCTGCCGGTCTGGCCAAAGCCGATCGTGGCGTCGTTGCCCACGACCCGGGCGACGACCATGGTCAGGCTCTCGACGATGACCGGGTTTACCTTGCCCGGCATGATGCTCGAGCCCGGCTGGGTCTCGGGCAGGGCCAGCTCGGCCAGGCCGGCCCGCGGGCCCATGCCCATCAGCCGGATGTCCGAGCCGATCTTCCACAGGCTCAGGGCGATCGCCCGGATCGCACCATGGGCGGCGATGACCGTGTCGAGGGTTGCCTGAGCGTGGAAGTGGCTGTCCGTCTCGCGCACGGGCAGGCCGGTCAAGCGGGCCAGTCGGGCGCAGGTCTGCTGGCTGGCACCCTCGGGTGCGTTGATCCCGGTGCCCACCGCGGTCCCCCCGAGGGGCACGCTGAGGAGCTCGTCGAGGGCCGCCCGGGCACGCCGGATCGAGGCCTCCACCTGGCCGGCATAGCCGGCGAACTCCTGGCCGAGCCGGATCGGGGTGGCATCCTGGAGGTGCGTCCGGCCGGTCTTGACGATTGGGTCGAACTCGATCGCCTTGGCCGCCAGGCTGGCCTGGAGCCGGACGAGGCCGGGCAGCAGGCGCCGATCGATGGCGATCGCAGCGGCCAGCTGCATCGCGGTCGGGATGACGTCGTTGGACGACTGGCCGGCGTTGACCTCGTCGTTGGGATGGACGGGCCGGCCGAGACGAGCCGCTGCGAGGTGGGCGATGACCTCGTTCGCGTTCGTGTTGGTCGAGGTGCCCGAGCCGGTCTGGTAGATGTCGATCGGGAAGTCGAGGTCGTGCCGGCCCTCGGCGACCTCGGTCGCCGCCGCCTCGATGGCCAGCGCGGCCGACGGCTCGAGCAGGCCCAGCTCGGCATTGGTGGCGGCGGCCGCGCCCTTGATCAGGGCCAGGGCGTGGATGAAGCCGGCGGGCATGGGCTGGCCCGAGATCGGGAAGTTGATCACGGCGCGCTGGGTCGATGCGCCGTACAGGGCGGCGGTCGGCACGGCCATCTCGCCCATTGAGTCCCGTTCCAGCCGGGTAGCGGGCGGATCGCCGGCTCGGTCCTCGTCGGTCATGGCCCGATGGTAGCGACTCCCGTTCGGACCGGTTTCGCGTGGTGCCCGGCGGGGCTCCCTCGGGCGACTCCCGTAGACTCAGCCCGATGAGCATCCAAGGTCAGCAGCAAGTCCGGCAGGAAGGCTAGGGGCGCGCTGCGTGGCCCGCGACTCGATCGTAGCCGGCGGTCTCGAGATCGGCTTCGACGTCCACGGCGCCGGGCCGCCCCTCGTCATGCTCCACGGCGCGACGTCGACCGGTCGCGAGGACTTCGCCGCCCAGGTGCCCTCGTTCTCGAAGGCATTCCGGTTGTACCTGCCGGACGCCCGGGGCCACGGCTCGACGCGCTACGACGTGATGGCCGGCTTCGACTACGGGATGCTGGTCGACGACGCGTTGGCCTTCGTCGATGCGCTGGGCCTGGACACGTTTCACCTGCTCGGCTTCTCGATGGGGGCGATGACCGCCCTCCAGTTCGCGGTGCGCCATCCAGCGCGGCTGCGGACCCTCGTGATCGTCGGGATCACCACCCAGCGCGAGCCCCGGGCAAGCGTCGTCCGGCGGCTGATGGATCCCGACCGGGTTGATCGGCAGGACCCGGCCTGGGGCGCTCTCCTCGGCCGGCGCCACGATCCGGTCCAGGGCGCGGGTGCCTGGCGACGGCTCCTGCCCGCGATCGCCGCCGACGTGATGGCCCAGGAGCTCCTCGGGCCACGTGACCTGCGCCGGATCAGCGTGCCCGCCCTGGTCGCGGTGGGCGACCACGACCCATTCGTGCCGGTTGACCATGCGTGGGGCTTGATGCGGCAGCTGCCCGACGCCCGCCTGTTCGTCGCCCCCGGCTGCGGCCATGAGGTGATGGTTCGCCGGCCCGGCCTGTTCAACGAAGCCTGTGCCGGGTTCTATCGTTCGACCGAGAAGATCGCTCAGACCATCGCCGGGCACAAGGCCCCGGAGCGTGCTGCCAATCAACCCGGTGGCTCAGGTGCCACCTTCGAGGGAGACCCCCAATGACGACCCTGCTGGTCCAGTTCCGGCAACCCGACGGCGGCCCCGCGGCGACCGAAGCCTTCGAGCGAGCCTACGCTGACACGCACCTGCCCCTGGCGGTCGAGACGCCCGGCCTGCGCGCGGTACGGGTCAACCGGGTGAGCCAGGCCCTGGGCGGCGAGACCGACCTGATCGTGGTCACCGAGATGGACTTCGACGACCGGGCCGCTCTCGACGCCGGCCTGGCGTCCGATGCGATGCGCGCGGCGGGTCGCAACCTGCGGGCGATCGCGCCCGGCCTGGCCACGCTGCTCGTGCTGGAGGCTGCGCCCGACCTCGTTCCGGAGGCATGGCGGGGGTAGATACTGGGCAGGTGTCGTCCGACCCGCTGGTCCGCGTCGCGTTCCCCGGTCCGGCTCCGTTCGGGACGGGCCAGCCACCCGCCGGGGTGGCCCTGGTCACGATCGATCGACCGGGCGCCCTCAACGCCCTGTCGTTCGGGCTGCTGGCGGAGCTGGTCGAGGCGCTCGAGCGACTCGACGCTGCGCGGACCTGCCGGGTGATCGTCCTGACTGGAGCGGGCTCGCGGGCGTTCGCGGCCGGCGCCGACATCAAGGAGTTGCTCGGCCAGACCCCGGCGTCGCTGGCGGGCGGCGGCGCGTTTCGGCCGTGGGACCGGTTGCGCGCGATCGGCCTGCCGATCATCGCCGCGGTCCGTGGCTACGCCCTGGGTGGCGGCTGCGAGCTGGCCCTGGCCTGTGACCTGATCGTGGCCGGCGAAGATGCCCAGTTCGGCCAGCCGGAGATCCTGATCGGGGTCATGCCCGGTGCCGGGGGGACCCAGCGCCTGACCCGGGCCATCGGCAAGGCCCGGGCGATGGACCTGATCCTGACCGGTCGATCGCTGCCCGCCCGCGAGGCCGAGGCGGCCGGCCTGGTCAGCCTGGTCGTGCCCGCCGAAGAGACCCTCGACCGCGCCCTCGAGCTGGCCGGCCGGATCGCGACGATGCCCCCGCTCGCGGTGCGGGCGGCCAAGGCGATGGTCAACCGGGCCTTTGAAACGAGCCTGACCGAGGGACTGGCCGATGAGCGCCAGGCGTTCTTCGAGCTGTTCGCAACCGAGGATCAGACCGAAGGCATGACCGCCTTCGCCGAAAAGCGCGCGCCGAGCTGGCAGGGACGCTGAGGGAGACGAACGTGATCGACGAGACCGGTCAGGCCCTGGACGAGGGCGGCAGCGACTACGGCAGCGACCTGAGCCGGGACATGAGCGACGGCCCGCCGTCCTCGTTCCGGGACAGCGCTCCCGACCTCCTCGCGCCGATCGATGCCGACGCGCCGGTCAGCGGCCACGTCCCGCCGCCGGCCGATGCGCCGTCGCCGTCGCTGGCGCCCGAGCACGATTGGGACGCGGCTCGGGGCCTGGTCGTGCCTCTCCTGCGGCCGGTCGGCACGGTCGGGCTGCGCCTGGCCGACGTCAACCGGAGCGCCCTGGCCCTGAACACGTCCAGCCACACCCTGCCCTTGTTGGCCGAGGGCCCGTGTGAGCTGCCCGTGGTCTATGCCATCCCGGCAGCCGGCTTCGATGTGGTGGTCAACGGGGAGCACCTCGTCTCGTGGGGCGTGGAACCGGCCGAGGTCGATGCCGCGGCGATGGCCAACCTGGCGGCCTGGTCGGCCGGCGCGGAGTGGACCGGCGAGGAGTCCGGCGGCCGCCGGCTCCTCTCGTCGGACACCGGTGAGGGTCCCGATGCGACCCGGATCCTGCTGCCCGAGGTGCGCGCCCACCTGGCCGCGACGCTGGGCGCCGTGGGCGGGCCGATCTACGTCGGGCTGCCCGACCGGCACCTGCTGGTGGCCGGCGCATCGACACCTGACGACGCCGAGTTCGAGGCCCAGCTGGCCGGCTTCGTGGCCGACCATGCCGACGGCGCCGATGAGCCGATCGATCGGCGCCTGTTCGTGCTGGTCGACGGCGAGCTCCGCCCGGCCGGCGCCTGACGCCGATGGCCCCGGCCTTGAGCGCCATCCGGTGGGCCGTCCAGGACGGGGTGGGCACGATCACCCTCGACCGCCCGGCGGCGCTCAACAGCCTCGAGGCGACCCTCAAGGCTGAGCTGCCGGCGGCCTTGCGGGAAGCGGCCCGCGACCCGGCCGTGCGCGTAGTCGTGCTCACCGGCGCGGGCCGGGCTTTCTGCGCCGGGCAGGACCTCAAGGAGCGCCTGGCGCCCGATCCGAGCCCGCTCGACGTCGAGGTCCGGACCCGGTTCAACCCGATCGTGCAGTCCATCCGTTCGCTCGACAAGCCGGTCATCGCCTCGATCAACGGCGTGGCGGCCGGGGCAGGCGCCTCGCTGGCCTTCGCCTGCGACCTGCGCATCGCCGCCGAGAGCGCGACCTTTGTCCTGGCCTTTGGCAGGATCGGCCTGATCCCGGACAGCGGGGCGACCTGGCTCCTGCCGCGCCTCGTCGGCCTGGGTCGGGCAACCGAGCTGATCCTGCTGCCTGACCCGATCTCGGCCGCCGAGGCGCTCCGGATCGGGCTGGTCAATCGGGTCGTGCCCGGCCCGGACCTGGCCGCCGAGACGGCGCGCCTGGCGTCCGCCCTGGCTTCCAGTGCGCCGCGCGCCCTGGCCCTGGCCAAACGGGCCCTGCGCCGCGCCCAGGAGTCGACCTTCGAAGCGGCCCTTGACTACGAGGCCTCGCTCCAGGGAATCGCCGGCCGAACCGCCGACCACGCCGAGGGCCTGGCGGCCTTCGTGGAGAAGCGCGAACCGAGATTCAGCGGCTCATAGGGGCCGGCCGTGGACGTTGCACCTCGGCCCGCCGCTGGCGCCTCGATCCTCCTGGCCGGCTGGGCCGCCGCGGCCGCTGTCGGCGCCTCGATCGTGCTGGCCGGCTGGACGTCGAGCCTGCCCCAGCCGCTGGGCTGGCCGTTCGGACCGAGCTGGCTCGCCGCCGTCGGCCTGATTCTCGGCGTGGCCCTGATCGTGCGCCGCCGGCTCGAGCCGGTCCTGGTCCTGGCTGTCATGGCGATCGTCGGCTGGGTCCTCGTCGACCTCACCTTCCTCGAGGGACGGGCCCTGCGCGACCTCGACCTGTACCTCAAGGCCGGTCTTCACTTCCGGCTGGGCCAGCCGGTCTACCTCGACCACCTGGTCAGCGCCCGGCCGGTCGATCCGACCGACTACCCGTTCGTCTACCCACCCCCTGCGCTGCCGCTCGCCGCGGCCCTCTCGATCCTGCCGGCCGACGCGATCCGGATCGCCTGCCTGGTCGGCTCGATCGGGGCCGCCCTGGTCGGCCTCCAGCGGATCGGGCTACGCGGCTGGTGGCTCGTGGCGTTCCTGGCCTGGCCGCCGGTCGTCGAGGGGATCTACGTCGGCAACGTGGCGATTCTCCTGTTCCTGCTCTTCGCGATTGCGCCCCGGACGGGGCTCGGCCTGGTCGTCGGGCCGCTGCTCAAGCCGGCGAGCGGGACCCTCGGGCTGTGGCTGGTCGCCGAGCGACGCTGGCGGGAGATCGGGTTGGGCCTCCTGATCGTGATCGTGCTCGTCCTGGCCAGCCTGGCCGTCACCGGGACTGATCCATGGCCAGCCTGGCTGGCCGGCCTGGCCTGGTTCGCCCGCTCGCAGCCGGAGGTTCCCGCCACGTTCTACGGGATCGCCCTCGATCGCTACCTTCCGGTGCTTGTCACAGGAGCGATCGGGATCGGCCTGCTTGGGCTCGCCCTCCTCGTTCGTGGACGGGCGCTGCTGGCCCGGCTGGGCGTCGTCACCGTCGTGATCTCCCCGTCCCTGTACGCCCATGGCTTCAGCGTCGCCCTGCCGGCCCTCCTCGAGCTTCGGGCGTTGGCGGTCTGGGCCGCGCTGGGGCTCATGGCCGCGCCGCTCGGACCCGCCTGGCTCATCGCCCCAGCGATCGTCGCCGCGAGCTGGGGGCTGCCTGGCCTCCGGCGTGGGCCGAGCACGGCCGAGCTCGATCGAGGCGACGATTGGATCCATCCACTGCGGCGAGCCACGGGACCCTGGCCTGGAGCGCCCGATTCGCCGAGCTAGGGATGCGTGGTCGTGAAGGCGCTGGCGTCGCCGACCACGAGATCGCCGAGCGGCGTATGACGAATCGCGACGACCGTGAACGTCGCCTGCTGACCGCTGGTCCAGCCTGGGATTGCGATGTTGCCCTGAAGGTCGTTGCTGACGTCGAAGACCTGCACCGTCGTGTTCGAGTAATGGATGACGTACTCGGTGAAGCAGCCCGGGGCAAAGTCCTGCGCCTGCCAGACCAGGAGCTTGTAGTCGGTCGTAACGTCCAGCGGCCCGAGGCCGGCAGTGGACAGGCCGTGGAACGTTCCCAGGGCGCTGGCCGCGAGGGTCTTATCGTTTGAGCCCAGGGCGAACGTCCGGTAGTGCGCTGTCGTCGACCCGATCTGGTCGACGGCCGTGGTGATCGATCGATTGGTGGTTTGGGCGACCACGGTCATCCAGGACTGGAACGTCACGCCGATCGGCCCGCCGCTGCTGACCGTGACGTAGCGCACGAAGCCGGTGCCCGAGTACCTGGACCAGGACAGCACGACCCCGCCCGGGCACGAGGTGGACGACAGGTTGAAGCCTGCCTTGGCGGTGGCCGTCGGCGTCGGACTGGGAGAGTCTGTTGGCGCAGGGGTTGGGGTCGGGCGGTCCGTTGGCGTCGGGCTTGGTTCGGGCGTCGGGCTGGGCGCGAGGCTCGGACTCGGACTGGCGACCAGCGTCGGCGCGGCGCTGGGTTCGGGCGTCGGGCTCGGGTTCGTCGTCGGCGTCCCGTTGGGCGCCAGGGCCACGCCGGCCAGGGCCCCGATCGGGTCGCCCAGCTGCTCGTCGGTCTTGGCATTCGCGATTAGCCAGGGGTCGCTGAAGGCGCTGGCCGGGATCGGGCCGATGACCAGCGGTGCGGCGCTGGAACCCCCGAGCCGCCCGACGGCCGCGTCACCCTCGGCGACCTCGGTCTCGGCCGCCGGGCCGTTGGCCCCGACGGAGTGCTCGAGGGCCAGCAAGGTGACCTGCTCGAGCCCGCCGGCCAGGGGGGTCCGATCGAGGTCGAAGGCCGTTCCCGTCGCGCTCCAGCGGTAGGGCCCGGTCACGACGGTGTAGCCGCCGCCGGCCGGCAGGACGACCCGCGAATAGGCCCGGCCGGCTCGCAGGTCAAGGATGATCGCTGAGCTGGATAGCTGGTCGAGCACGACATCCGTTCCGCCGGCGAGGCGGGCCTGGCTCATGCCCAGGACGAGGGTGGCGTGGCCGCCGGCCGCAACCTTGACCTCGTCGCCGTTGGCGAGGGCTGCCCCGGCCGTCATCGCTCGGCTCGAGCCGGCGTGGAGCAGGGTCGTTGCGGCGACATCGCCGGCTCGGTTCGAGGGCGTGCTGGCCAACCGTCCACTGGCCAGGCCGGCGGCAACCACCGCTACGACCACGACCGCGACGAGAAGGACTCCGAGGAGGCCCTTCCGGCGCGCCCGCGGCCGGGCCATCGGGCCCGCCTCGGCCCCGGCTGCCGGCAAAACCGCAGGGCCCACTGAAGAGTTGAGTGCAGGGCTGACCGCTGGGCCTCTGCCGATCCGGGGCCGGCTGAGCGGCCCCAGCCATTCCCCGGCGGGACGGGCCGCCGCGGCGGCCGCCAGGACTGGGGCCATCGAGCCCTCGGCCGCGGCCTCGTCGCCTTCGATCAGCTTCCGGCGCAGGTCCTCGCTGAAGGCCGGATCGGGCCGGCTGGCCACGGCCTGGGCCTTGCGGCCGCGAGCCCGGCGCCCAGCACCGGCCAGGCTGGCCGACAGGGCTTCCATGGACGGACCGTCCTGACCGGGCGTGCTGAAGGGGATCGGCCCCTGGGCGGCCTTGCCGCCGGCCTCAGGCGGCATTGCTGCTCCGGCCGGTGCTGGCCTGGTCGAGCGCCCGGAGGGCACGCTGCAGGCGACTCTCGAGGGTGGTGGCCGACACGCCGAGCGCCGAGCACAGCTCGGCCGAGCTCAGGCCGTCGAAGTACTTGAGGACGAGCACCCGGCGCTGTGGCTCGGTGATCCGACGCAGGCCCTGACGCATGTCGTCCCGGTCGAGGGCGGCAGCGAAGGCCGCGGTCGCGACCTCGTCGCCGACGAGGGTCTCTTCGCGCTCGGTGCCCGGTTCGTCCAGGTCGCCGGCTCGGACGCCGTCGGGCACGTCGCGCCCGACGCGGGTCGCCTGGTCGACGATGGCACTGGCCGCGATCCGGATCAGCCAGCCGCCGAAGCTGCTGCCGTCCTTGAGCGTGCCCGCCTGGGTCGCCTCGAGACCGCGCTGGAACGTGCTGGCCGTGATCTGTTCGACGGCTGCGCGGTCGCCCACCCGCCGCGCGACGAAGCCGTAGATCCGGGGCAGCTGGTAGTCAAACAGCTCGCCAAAGGCGGCCGAATCGGTCCGGGCGCGGGTCATCAGCCCGCGCTCCCGCTCGGGGTCCATCCGGCTGCCGGGGCGGTCATTGGCCATGTGTCGCGAAGGTACGAGCCCCGGGGCCGGTCCACCATCCTCCAGCGGTACTGTCAAGCCCCGTACGAGGTACCGATTCGGGGCTGTTCGCGGCGGCGCGGCGGCGCGACCGTGGCCCCGGGACCGCGCGCCCGTGGCAGCCGCCCACGTCCCCGGTCTTGACGACCCCCAACCGGCGGCCTAAGGTCAACCTAACAAACGTTTGGTTGGAGTTCGCGCATGGTTGAAACCCGGCGACGGCAGATCGAAGACGTGGCATCCGGCCTGTTCCGCGAGCAGGGCTACGCCGGCACGAGCGTGCGCGACATCGCTCGTGGCCTGGCCATCCAGGGCGCCAGCCTGTATGCCCACGTTGCGTCCAAGGAGGATGTCCTGTGGGCCATCGTCCGCCGGGCCGCCGATCGCTTCGAGGCAGCGGCCGACGAGGCCGAGCACGAGACGGCCGGCCGGCCGCCGGCCGAACGGCTCGAGGCGCTGGTCCGGGGCCACGTCGGCGTGCTGACCGACGATGTCGGCCAGGCCAGCGTGTTCGTCCGGGAATGGCGCTCCCTGTCCGGCGATCGCCGGGCCCGGATCAGCGCCCGCCGTGATGCCTATGAACAGCGCTGGCGGTCGCTCATCGCCGACGGCAGCCTGGCCGGCGCGTTCGCGCCGGTCGACCCGGTCCTGGCCGCGGCCTACCTGCTGACGGCCCTCAACGGGATCGCCACCTGGTACCGGCCCGACGGGGCGCTGTCCGCCCGGGCGATCGCGGCCGAGTACGTCAACCTCAGTGGGCGCGCCCTGACCACCAAGGAGTCAGCTCGATGACCGATCCCCTGGCCCTTGATCCGGTCCTGCCCGAACGCGAGCGCAGCCGCCTGCCGTTTAACCAGGATCGGCCCCATGACGAGCGCTACGCCGCGTTCGAGGAGCACGTCCTGGCCGGCGGCAAGATCGAGGCCGGCGACTGGATGCCCGACGAGTACCGCCTGAGCGTCCTGCGCTTCGTGGAGATGCATGCCAACAGCGAGCTGATGGGCGTCCTCCCCGAGCGTGACTGGATCCTGCGCGCCCCGACCCTGCGCCGAAAGCTGGCCCTGACCGCCAAGATCCAGGACGAAGTCGGCCATGCCCAGCTCCTGTACCGGGTCGCCGAGGACCTGGGCAAGACCCGAGAGGCGATGATCGACGACCTGCTGGCCGGCCGGACCAAGTTCCACAACGTCTTCCACTACCCGACCCGGACCTGGGCCGACATCGGGGTGATCGCCTGGCTGGTCGATGCCGCCGCGATCGTCGCCCAGCAGGCCCTGCGCGACTCGAGCTATGCGCCCTACGCCCGCACGATGAAGAAGATCTGCTGGGAGGAATCCGTCCACATCATGCACGGACGCGACGTGGTTGTGACCCTGGCCGCCGGTACGCCCGACCAGCGGGCGATGGTCCAGGAGGCGCTCGATCGCTGGTGGCCGCCGCTCATGCAGATGCACGGGCCCCGCTCGGCCCGGGAGAAGGACCGCGACCTGCACTGGCGGATCAAGGCCAAGACCTCCGAGGAGCTCCGCCAGGAATTCCTGTCGATCTACGTGCCGCGCGTCCGGGAGCTCGGCCTGACCCTGCCCGACCCCGCCCTGCGCTTCGATTCGGAGGCGGATGCCTGGACCTACACCGAGCCCGACTGGGCCGAGCTCCGCTCGGTGGTCACTGGTCACGGCCCGGCGTCCGAGGCCCGGATCGCCTTCCGCCGGGCCAGCTACGACGAGTCACGCTGGGTGCGCGAGACGATTCTGGTGCCGGCAGGAGCGGTCGCCTGATGCTGCCACCCGACCCAATCCGCCCGGCCGCGGCGCGGGAGCCCGGCGTCACTCCCAGCCCCGCTGCCTCCCCGACCGGCCGGCTCGAGCCGTTCGAGGTCTTCCGGCAGGAGCGCGAAGGCGATCCGATGCGCCACGGCGGCAGCGTGATCGCACCCGACCCCACGCTCGCCTCGGACTATGCCCGCGAGCTCTATTCCCGGCGTGGCGAGAGCCTCCGGCTGTGGGTGGTCCGCCGAGCCGACATCGTCGAGCTCGACGACCCCGACCTGCTCAATCCGCCGCTCGACCGTTCGTATAAGAAGCCGGGTGGCTTCGTGATGCGTGACAAGCTGGCCCAGGCGCGAGCGCGGACGGGCCAGCCGAAGCGGACCGCCAGCTCCGGTGGAGCTCCCGGCGCCCGTCCGGACGCGGATCAGCCATGAGCAGCCTGGCCCCGTCCCGGGCCGCCGCCACGGCCAGCCTCCTGTGGGCGCTGGCCGATGACGATTTCGTGCTCGGTTTCGCCGACAGCGAGTGGACCGGGATCGCCCCGCACCTCGAAGAAGACGTGGCGATGAGCTCGATGGCCCAGGACGAGCTCGGTCACGCTGCGGCCTACTACCGCCTGCTGGCGGATCTCATCGACGGCGACCCGGACCAGCTTGCCTACGATCGGCCGGCCAGCGCGTTCCGGCACTGCCGGCTGGTCGACCATGGTCGCGGCGACTGGGCCCGGACGATGGCCCGGCGTTGGCTGTACGACACCGCCAACGCGGTCCGGCTGGAGGCCCTGGCCGATTCGAGTGATCGGCCGCTGGCCGAGCTGGTGGGCAAGGTCCGGCGCGAGGAGTCGTACCACCTGGCCCACGACGAGGCCTGGATCGAGCGCCTGGCCGGCCACCCGGGCGAGCCTCGCCAGCGCCTGATCGAGGCGCTCGAGCTGGTCGGGCCGGACGCGCCGAGTGCCCTGGCGCCGCTGGCCGATGAGCCGGCCCTGCTCGCCGCCGGCGTCTTGCCGGTCGGCGGTGCGGAGCTCGAGGCACGCTGGCTGGCCCGGCTGGGGCCCGTCCTGGAGCGCACCGGGCTGCGCCTTCCGCCACCCGCTCCGGCCGCCACCGCGCCGGCCACGGCCCGGTCGGGCCACGGTCCCGATTTCGACGCCCTCTGGTCTGAGTTCACGTCGGTCCGCCGCCTCGATCCGCTGGCCACCTGGTGACCACTGACCTGGGACCGGCCCGGTCCGAGCTGCGATCCGGAGCCTCGGCCCCGCCGGCCGTTGCAGCCGCCTCGGACGGCGCCGTCGGACGAGCCTGGCGGATCCTGGCCGGCATCGTCGATCCCGAGATTCCGGCGATCTCGATCGTCGAGCTGGGCATCGTCGGCGACGTGCGCTACGCCGGCAACTGGCTGGAGATCGAGCTCCTGCCCACGTTCATCGGCTGCCCCGCTCTCGAGCTCGTCCAGGCGACGATCGGCCAGCGGCTCGAGCCGCTCCGGCTCGACCCCGGTCTGGCGATCGAGCAGGTCGTCGTCACGACCAGCTATGCCCAGCCGTGGACGGCGGAGCGGATCAGCCCCGCCGGCCGGGCGGCCCTGCGCGCCAGCGGCTTCGCGCCGCCCGAGCTCACGGCCGCCGAGGCACTTCCGCCCCGGGCGACCTGCCCCTATTGCGGCTCGCGCAGGACCATCCTCGAGAACGCCTTCGGGCCGACCCGCTGCCGCTCGATCCATTACTGCACCGATTGCCGCCAGCCGTTCGAGCAGTTCAAGGACGGCTGAGCTGCCCCCGCAGATCGCCGTGGTCGGCGCCGGGACGATGGGCGCCGGGATCGCCCAGCTGGCCCTCGAACACGGGCACCCCGTCCTCCTGATCGACCTCGATCCGGCGGCGTCCGAGCGGGCCCGGTCGCGGATCGCCGATGGCCTCGGCCGCCGGCTCGTCAAACGAGGCCTGGTGGGACACGCGCTGGACGAGGCCCGGGCCACGATCCTGGAGCAGCTGACGGTGGGCGCGGATCCCGACGAGGCCGTCGGCTCGGCGGTCGCAATCGAGGCCGTCGTCGAGCAACTCGAGGTCAAACAGGCGCTCGTACGCCGTCTCGATCGGCTCCTGGACCCGGCCGCGTTGCTCGCCACGAACACGAGCGCGCTGTCGATCGACGCGATCGCACGGGCGGCCGGCGAGCATCGCGAACGCGTCCTCGGGCTGCACTTCTTCAACCCGGCGCCGGTCATGCCCCTGGTCGAGGTCGTGGCCGGACGGCAGACCACGCTCGAGGTCGTCGAGGCTGCAGCCAGCCTGGTCACTGACTGGGGCCGGACGCCGATCCGCTGTGCCGATCACCCCGGCTTCATCGTCAACCGGGTCAACCGCCCGTTCACGATCCAGGCTCTGCGCGAGCTCGAACGCGGCGTGGCTACGATGGCCCGGATCGACGCCGCGTTCTGTGCCGACGGCTTTCCGCTCGGACCTTTCGCCCTGATGGACCTGATCGGGATCGACGTGAACCTGGCAGCCGCCAAGGGTGTGTGGGAGGGCTTCGACCGGGCGCCCCGATTCCGGCCATCGCCAATCCAGGAGGCGCTTGTCGCTACGGGCAGGCTCGGCCGCAAGACCGGCGAGGGCTTCTATCGCTACAACGCCGACGGCACCCCGCTCGGTCCGGCCCAGGAATTCGAGCGTCCGCCCGATGGCGCGAAGGACGGGTCGCAGGGCGTGGTCGAGCGTGTGCGGCAGGCGATCGCGGACGAGGCCGCCCTGGCCCTCGCCGAGAGCGTCGCGGCCGACGAGGCCACGATCGACCTCGCCCTCCGGCTCGGCGCCGGTCACCCGCAGGGCCCGTTTGAATGGGCCCGGACGCATGGCCGTTTCGAGCCCAGCCCTACAATCGAGCCATGAGCCGAGACCTGCAGCGCGCCCTGCGCGAGCCCTGGATCATCGACGCCGTCCGAACCCCGATCGGGCGCTACGGTGGGGCGCTCGCGTCGGTCCGCCCGGATGACCTGGCTGCGCTGGTCCTGCGGGCACTGGTCGACCGGGCCGGAATCGACCCCGGCCTGATCGAGGATGTGATCCTCGGCTGTGCCAACCAGGCCGGCGAGGATAATCGCGATGTCGCCCGGATGGCCCTCCTCCTGGCCGACCTGCCGATCGAGATCGGCGGCCTGACCGTGAACCGCCTGTGCGGGAGCGGGCTCCAGGCGATCAATTCGGCCGCCCACGCGATCCAGGTCGGCGACGGCGAGGTATTCATCGGCGGCGGTGTCGAATCGATGACCCGGGCGCCGTGGGTCATGGCCAAGCCGGCGACCGCCTGGGAGCGCGGCGGCCACGAGCTGCAGGACACCACCCTGGGCTGGCGCTTCATCAACCCGCGCCTGGCCGAGCGGCACAAGCCCGAGGCGATGGGCGAGACCGGTGAGAACGTGGCCGAGCGCTGGGGAGTGAGCCGCGAGCGCCAGGATGCGTTCGCGCTGGCCAGCCACCACAAGGCGATCGCCGCGATCGAGGCGGGCCGGTTCGACAGCCAGATCGTGCCGGTCGAGGTCGCCGGCCGGCCCGGCTCGGAATCGGTCGTGGTCGGTCGCGACGAGCATCCCCGGGCCGACACCAGCCTGGCCGCCCTGGCCAAGCTGCGCCCGGCCTTCCGGGCCGGCGGCACGGTCACGGCCGGCAACAGCTCCGGGATCAACGATGGCGCCAGCGCCGTGCTCCTGGTCGAGGCCGATCGAGCCCGGGCGCTGGGCCTTCGTCCGCTGGCCCGGGTCGTGTCCACGGCCGTGGCCGGCGTCGACCCCGCGATCATGGGCATCGGACCCGTGCCAGCCAGCCGCAAGGCCCTCGAGCGGGCCGGGATCTCGGCGGCCGACCTGGACCTGGTCGAGCTCAACGAGGCGTTCGCAAGCCAGTCGCTGGCGTGCATCGACGAGCTCGGCCTCGATCCCCAGCGAGTCAACGTCAACGGCGGGGCGATCGCCCTGGGCCATCCCCTCGGGATGAGCGGTGGCCGGCTGATTACGATGCTGGTCCACGAGCTGGTCCGCACCGGCGGCCGCTACGGCCTGGCCACGATGTGCATCGGCGTCGGCCAGGGCATCGCCACGGTGGTCGAACGGATCGACGGCTGAGCTGCCGGTACCAACGGATTTCGTCGGTACGCTTGTCGAAACCCGTTGCGGTGCGTACGATGAGGGCCGACAGAGCCCAACCCGCGCAGAACTTACCAGCGCCTCCGAAGGAGGAAGCACCGAATGCTCGAGATCCAGCCCACGACCCTGAGCCTCACCGACGCCGCCGCCGGCAAGCTGCGCGAGCTCACGGCTGCCGAGACGAGCCCGGAAATCGGGTTGCGCGTGTATGTCTACAGCGGCGGCTGCTCGGGCTTCAAGTACGGCATGATGATCGAGGACGCGCCCACGCCCGAGGATCAGACCCTCGAGGCCAACGGGGTCAAGGTCTACGTCGACGGCAAGAGCATCGACCTGCTGCGGGGCGCCCAGATCGACTACGTCGACACCCTGATGGGTGCCGGTTTCACGGTCAACAACCCGAACGCGGTGTCGGCCTGTGGGTGCGGCTCCAGCTTCCGGACCGCCGACGACGGTGGCGCCCCGCGGGGTTGCGCTCACTGAGCTGGCCGGCCTGACGGGCCCGTTCTCGACGCCGCCGGTGAGCAAACCCGGCGGCGTTTTCATTGCCGGTTGGGGCTGACCATGGAGCTACCCCTCTTCCCACTTCACACCGTGCTCTGCCCGGGCGTCGTCCTGCCCCTCAAGATCTTCGAGGAGCGCTACCGCCTGATGGCCAGCCGCTGCCTCGACCGCGAGGAGCCGTTCGGGATCGTGCTGATCCGCGACGGCCGGGAGGTGGGCTCAGGCGCGGCCTCGATCGCGACGGTCGGTACGGTGGCCGAGATCCGCGAGGCGTCCAAATACAGCGATGGTCGCTACGACCTGCTGGTCGTCGGCACCCGCCGGTTCCGGATCGAGCACGTCGCGATCGGGCGCGAGCCGTACCTGGTGGGCGAGGTGACCGAGCTCGATGAGCCGCTGGGCGACGGCGAGAGAGCGGAACGCCTCACAGCCGATTTGACCCAGCGTTTCGTGCGCTATCTCAACTTGCTCCAGCCGGTCGAAGGCGAAGATGCGGCCGATATCGACGTCCAGGTCGAGGTTGAGGTGGACGACGACGACCCGGCCGAGAGCGAGGTCGTCGCAAGCCGCTCGGCCGACCGTGGCGAGGGCCGGATCGAGGAGGTCCGGGTGACGATCCCCGATGACCCGACCGTCCTGTCCTACCTCCTGAGCGGGATCATCCAGGTCGACCAGCCGCGGCGCCAGGCCCTGCTGGAGGCGGAGACGACGGTCGACCGGATCGATGCCCTGCTGCGCCTGGTCGACCGCGAGGTCAGCCTGCTCGAGCGGCGCCTCCGGATGTACAGCGCGGATCCACGCCTGTCGGCGATCCGTCGCAACTGACCGGGGCTACTCCGAGAAGCGCTCTTCCTTCCACGGATCGGCGTCGTTGTTGTAGCCGTAGCGCTCCCAGAAGCCGAGGATGTCCTGGTCGAGGAACTCCAGGCCGCGAATCCACTTTGCGCTCTTCCAGAAGTAGCGCTTGGGGACGAGCAGCCGGAGCGGCCAGCCGTGCTCGAGCTCGAGCGGCTCGCCACCGAACGTGTGGGCCAGCAGGACGTCCTCGTCGTCCAGGATCGACAGGGGCAGGTTGGCGGTGTAGCCCTGCTCCGAGTGAGCCAGCACGAACTTCGCGGCGGGTCGCAGCTGCGCCCGGCTGAGGATCTCCTGGATTGGCACGCCTTCCCAGGTCGTGTCGAGCTTCGTCCAGCGGGTGACGCAGTGGATGTCGGTCTGAACCGTCTTGCGCGGTAGCGCCTTGAACTCGGTCCAGGTCAGGCTGAACGGGCTGTCGACCTCTCCGAACACCTTGAAGTCCCAGGTCGCCAGGTCTGTTTTGGGCGTCGAGCCGTAGTGCAGGACCGGGAACTTCTCGGTCCGATACTGGCCGGGCGGGATGCGCACGGCGATCGCCGGATCCTGGGTCTTGCCGCCAAACACTCGCTCGAACATATCCGCTCCCTGGACTCGCCCGACTCGCCCGACTGGCCCGACTGGCCCGCTACGGCGCCGGATCGATCCGGTCCACCCAGTAGCCGTTGGCCGGGCTGGCCAGCAGCGGGGTCACCTTGATCGAGCCAATTATCGTCGGACTGCTCACCTCGAGGAAATCGAAGGCCGGGTCCGGCTCCGAACGCTGGTCGTGGAACACGATCTGGCCCGCCCGCGGGAAGCTGCCGTCGGTGCGCAGGCTGGCCGGCAGGCCCGAGCCAACCTGGCCAACCGGCAGCCCGAGGTCGACCATGAACTGGGGCTTGAGCAGGGTCGGCACCAGCAGGGCCGCCGGTTCGTTGGCGGCCGGCCCGGGCCAGTCGGACACCCCGGGGATCGCAGCCACGGCCTTGCGGATCGTCGGCAGCGCGTCGCGCGCGTCGCGCTCGATATCGAGGTTGCCCCGGATCGTGAGGCGGAGGGCCCGATTCGTCGGGGCGAACGGCGTCGAGGCGACGAGGACGACGATCGCGGTGAGCGCCACGATCGCGGTCGGTCGCGCCCAGGCGGGAGCACGCGGACGATCCAGCAGCCGCCCGACCGCCGGCCCCAGGCTCGGAATCGCGAGGGCCCCGAAGCCGATCGCGGCGGCAACCATGATCGAGATGTCGATCGGGTCGAGGTAGCGCGCCGAGACATAGATTCGGCGGGCCGCCAGCAGGACCAGGAACGCCGCGACGCCTGGGCCCATGGCCGCCAGGCCAACGAGCAGGGCCCAGTGCCGTCCTCGCCACAACACGAGGACGCCAAGGGCAGCCAGGACCCCGAAGATCCCGAGCTTCAACACGTGCTCGGCGATCAGCACGATCCAGGTGCCCGGCCCGGTCAGGGTCAGGCCGGCCGAGCCGATGCCCGGCACAGCCTCCGAGTAGAGCGCGTTGCCCGCGAGCAGCCAGTCGTGGGCGAACTGGATCGGCACGGCCAGCAACCCGATCAAGACCAGCCACGGGCGTCGATCCGGCGCGGGCCGCTGGCCGATGCGGGCGCTGGCCCAGGTGGCGACGAGGACGACCAGGGCGAGGCCGGGGATCAGGACCACTTCGATCCGGGCCAGGCCGGCGAGGGCCAATGCGACGCCCGCCCAGGCGTAGCGCGGCCGCGCCCCGCTGGCCGCCAACCCGGCCAGCAGGCAGCCGGCGAAGGCCCAGCCGACCGCGTAGCTCAGGGAGGCGTCCTTGAGCAGGGCTTCGAGGCCGATCACGGCCAGACCCGCGAACGTCGCACCCGGCATCCCGGCGAATCGGCGGACGAGCGCGGCGGCCAGGACGGCCGTGCTGCCCAGCACGGCGATGGCCAGCCACGAGATCGGCCGCCAGTCGTGGAAGACGTTGTAGACGAGCCCGTAGACCACGGTCAGCAGGGGCTTGGGCGTGGTGCCCACGAAGCCCTCCAGGTGGCGGCCCTGGATCAGCCGGTCGAAGTACAGCACGGACGCCGTCGCATCGAAGCCGACCTGGCCGGCCCGGACCGGCAGGATCACGTAGAAAGCGGTCGCGCTGGCGGCCACGAAGAGCAGGACGTAGCCGGCGTACACCGCCCGGCGACCCACGAATCCGGTCGCCCACGCCCTCATCGGCGGAGTATACGCAGCCGTCCTGGGCCGGTCCGAGCCGGACTGCGAGAATCGATTCGGGACCATGTCCCGGATGCGGTAGGCTACCGCCCCGTGAACCCCCCATCACCCGAACCGACGGCGCCGGACGGTCCGACCAGTTCGACCAGTTCGGCCGCGCCCCGGGTGATCGTGGTCATGCCTGCCTACAACGCGGCCCAGACCCTGGAACGGACCTACGCTGACATCCCCTTTGACGTGGTCGATCACATCATCCTGGTGGACGATGTGTCCAAGGACGAGACGGTCGATATCGCCAAGCATCTCGGCCTGCAGGTCGTGGTCCATCGCCAGAACCGGGGCTACGGCGGCAACCAGAAGACGTGCTACGACACGGCCCTGGCCGAAGGCGCCGACGTGGTCGTCATGCTCCATCCCGACTACCAGTACGACGCCACGCGAATCCCCGAGCTGATCGCGCCGATCGTCGCGGGCGAGCGCGACCTGATGCTCGGCAGCCGCTTCCTGGGCAACCCGCTGGCCGGTGGGATGCCCCGCTGGAAGTACGTCAGCAACCGCTTCCTGACCGGCGTCGAGAACATGGTCTTCGGCCTGCACCTGTCCGAGTACCACACCGGCCTGCGGGCCTACAGCCGAGCCCTCCTCGAGGCGATCCCGTACCAGCTCAACAGCAACGATTTCGTGTTCGACCAGGAGCTCATCGCCCAGGTCGTGGCGGCCAAGCGCTTCCGGATCGGCGAGATCGGCGTGCCCACCCGCTACTTCGAGGAGGCCAGCTCGGTCGGCTTCAAGCGCAGCGTGGTCTACGGCCTGGCGACCCTCGGGGTGGTCGTCCGCTACATGCTCCACGCGACCCGCATCCGGCGCTCGGCCCAGCTGACCGCTCGCAACCGCCCGACGGGCTAGCCGATGCGCGGCCGAAGAGGCTCGATCGGGCGGGTCGCGATCGGCCTGGTCATCTCCGTCGTCTCGCTGTGGCTCGTCCTGAGCTCGGTGAACTTGGGCGAGGCCTGGGATGTGATCCGAACCGCCAGCCCGGCATGGCTGGTCGTCGGGTTGCTGTTCCTGTCGGCCGACGTGCTCGTCCGGGCCGTCCGCTGGCAGCGCCTGGTCCTGCCCATCAAGCGCGTCCGCTACGGTCCGATCCTCGAGTACACCCTGGTCGGCTACCTGGCCAACAACGTCCTGCCGGCCCGCCTGGGCGAGCTCGTCCGCTGCCACTACCTGGGCGATCGCGAGAAGGTCAGCCGGGCCTCGGCGCTGGGCACGGTGGTCGTCGAACGGGTGGTCGATGCGGCCGTGGTCGTCGCCATCGCCGCGGCAGCGATCCTCGTCCTGCACGTGCGCGGCGTCGTGGCCAGCGCGATCCTGGTCGGGCTGGCCGTCGTCGGCCTGCTGGTCGTGGCCCTGGCGATCGGGATCGCCGCCCATCGCCTGCCCGGCGCCCGCCGCCTCGGAGGGCTGGTCGAGCGCTGGCCGAGCGTGGCCGAGGCGGCCCGCCGCCTGCGCGATGGCCTGGCCGTGGCCGGCCGGCCACGGACGCTGGCCGAGGCGCTGATCCTGACCGTCGTCGCCTGGAGCGCGACCGTGGTGGCGTTCGCCGCGATCGGCCAGGCGATCGGCCTGCACCTGCTCATCGGTGAGGCGGCCCTGCTGGCGTCCGGTGTGGCCCTGGCCACGGCGATCCCGTCCGGCCCGGGCTACCTCGGCACGTACGAGCTGGCGGCCGTGAAGATCGCCGAAGCGCTCGGCCAATCGACCGAGCAGGCCTTCGCCCTGGCCCTCCTCGCCCACGCCTCCGTCCTCATCCTAACCAGCGTCGCCGGCGCCGGAGCGTTCATCCGCCTGGGCTGGACGAGCAGCGTGCACGAGGTCGAGGACGTGATCGCGGGCCGGCCCGACCCGGCGCCGTAGCGGCCTCCTTCCGCGCGGTTCCGTGCCGCGGCGATCGTTCCTGACCTCGGCTGCGTTCGTGCCCCGTCGCCGAGTGTGTGTTCTCAGTTCCGCAAAAGGTCCATATGGGGACCCGTTCGGGCGTGGCCCGGCCATTCGGAGCCTCTGCGCCCGGTCTTCGGGCGAGTATTCGTCCTGGCCCACGCTCAGGTCCGCCCAGCGATCGACACGATGAGGTCGTGGCCGGGAGGGCCGCCTCGCCAAGGCCCTCAGATTGCAGTTTTGCGGTTCTGAGTGCACATCCCGACGCGGCAGGCCCGGGCCCCGCCCCGGGCCGGCGGCCGCGCCGCCGCCGAGAGCCGGCCCCGAAGCGATGTTGCGTGGGGTAGGACAAAACCGAGGTTTCGGCCGCGCCAGGCTTGCTCGGGGCTCCATCGCGGGCGAACTTCCGCACCTGTTGAGCGTGGCTCGGGATAGCCTCGGCCCATTCGAGCCAGCTGGAGCCGGTCTCGGGCTTCGAAAGGCCCGTTTGGCCTATGGCACGCACCGTTGCGCGAGCCGCCGAGCCGCCGAGCCGCCGAGCCGCCGAGCCGCCGCGCCCCGCAGAGCCGGCCCGGCCCGGCCCGGCCCCAAGAGGCACCCGGAATCGAAGAGCCCCCGGCGCGAGGCCGAGGGCTCCTGGAATTGCGGCGCGATCGACGCTTACTTCACGAAGCCGTTCGTCTGGAGCCAGGACTTCGCGACGGCGGCGATGTCCTTCTTGTCGACGGACACCTGCTTGCCCAGGTCGGTCAGGGTGGTAGTGTCCATCTTGGCCGAGACGGCGTTCAGGAGCGCCTCGAACGAGGTCTTGTCGACCTTGGCGAGGTAGTCGTTGCGGACGAGCGGCGCGATGTTGTCGGCCGGCTGCGTCTGCTTGTCGTCCTGGAGGGCGACCCAGCCATTGACGGCGATGTCCGGCTGAGTCGAGCACAGCTCGCCGACGTCGATCGTCTTGCCCAGCAGGGCCTGGGCCATCGGGGTGTCGCACGCCGATAGCAGGGTTGCCTTGGACAGGTCCAGCCCGTACGCGGCCTTGAGCGCCGCACCGCAGACCGGGTTGGTCGGGCAGTCGGTCGCAACGCCGAACTTGAGCTGGGCCTGGACCGCGGTCAGGTCGCTCATCTTGGTCAGGTGGAACTGGGCCGCGGTGTCCGCCCGGACGACGAACGTGTTCTGGTCCGCTGCCGGCGAGAAGTTCAGGACGGTGATCCCACCACCCTTGCCATTCATGACGTTCTGCAGCTCGGTCTCATTGGCCGCCGGATCGCCGGTCTGCTTGCCCGATTCGTAGAATGCGAGCGCGCTGCCGATGTACTCAGGAACCATGTCGAGTTGGCCGCTCACGAGAGCCGGCTCGAATACCTTGCGACCGCCGATGCCGAGACCCGTCCGATCGACGGTGTAGCCGTTGGCTTCCAGATCCTGAGCGTAGATCTCGGCCATCAACTTGGATTCATAAAACGTGTCTGAACCAATCTTGATCGTGGGCTTGCTGCTGCCCCCTCCCGACGAACAGGCGCTCAAGAGCACCATCATCGCCGCCCCGAGGGCTAGCGCGCGGTTAAGCCGCATGTGGGTATGCCTCCTCCTGATAAGCGCCGCCCAGGCGGGCGGCGACTGGCTGGTCGACTATAGCAGCGACCTCGTCGGGAGCCGTCATGAACCGATTCCCAGAGACGACTACGCGGGTTCCCCCCGGGCGGATGAACGGGCCTGTCGCAGGCCGGGCGAAGTCAGTCCGCGCTGGAGCAGGGCGAAGCCGCCCTCCGCGGCCAGGGCCAGGGCCGCCACCAGGAGGACGCCGCCGTACAGCTGGCCGTCGTCGTTCTGGGCCACGCCATCGACCAGGTAGCGGCCGAGCCCGCCGAAGCCGAAGATCGCCCCCAGGGTGGCGGTGGCGATCACCTGGACGGCCGCCGAGCGGAGGCCCCCGCCGATGACCGGCAGGGCGATCGGGACCTCGACCCGGCCCAGGATCTGGCGTTCGCGAAAGCCCATCCCACGGGCGGCCTCGACCAGCTCGCGATCGACCCCCGAGACCCCGGCATAGGCGTTCACCAGGATCGGCGGGATGGCCAGGATGATCATCGCGATCAAGGTCGGGTAGACCCGGAAGCCGAGGTCGGGATCGATCGCCTGGGTGATCGGGAGCACGATCCCGATGGCGGCCACCGACGGGATCGCCCGACCGATGTTGGCCAGGTTCACGGCCAGGGTGGCCGCCCGCCCGGTGTGCCCGATCCAGACGCCGATCGGCAGGGCGATCAGGGAGGCGATCAGGAGCGACAGCGCCGAGATCCCGACCTGCTCGGCCAGTCGGAGCGGGATCCCGTTCGGGCCGGACCAGTTCACTGGGTCAAGAAGCCACTGGATCATCCGGTTGGCCCCCCGGCCGGCCCGACCACGATCTGCTCGAAGGTCGGCCGACTCGGCGGCTGGCTTGAGGCCCATGGGGTGAGCCGGCGCTGGACCCGGACCAAGATCAAGTCGATGGCGATGGCCAGCAGGATCGAGGGAACCGCGCCGGTCAGGATCTCGGTGGGAAAGAACCGGTGGTAGCCCTCGAAGATGAAGAAGCCAAGCCCCCCAAACGAGTCGCCCAGGGTCGCGGTGATCGTGACCAGGCCAATGGTCGAGACGCTGGCCAGGCGCAGGCCGGCCACCATCAAGGGCACGGACAGGGGCAGGACGATGCGCTGGAACCGCTCCCGGCGGTTGTAGCCCATCCCGTCGGCTGCGTCGAGCACGTCGCCGGGCGTCGCGTCGAAGCCGGCCACGATGTTCCGGACCAGGATGACCAGGGTGTACATGATCAGGGGGATCTCGGCCGTGTAGATCGTCAGGCCGGTGACCGAGACGAGGGCGGCGAACACGGCCAGGCTGGGGATCGTGTAGAGAAGGCCGGCAAAGCCGCTGATCAGGGGATAGGTCGAGCGCCGCGACTGGACCAGGACGGCGAGGGCGAACGAGATGGCGAAGCCGAAGAGCACGGCGATCGCGGCCAGCTCGAGGTGCTGGATCGTCCGGCTGAGGATGGCCCCAAGGTGGTCGCCGATCCAGCCCCAGTCGATCACGAGCCGGCCTGTGAACCTGCCAGGGGGCTGACGGAGCCGTGCGATTGGAGGAACGCTCCGATCAGGTCGGTCGTGACCAGGCCCTTCAGGCGGCCGTCGCGATCGACCACGATGCCGGTGTGGACGTCCGCGTCGAGCATCATCGAGAGAGCGTCCTTGAGGGTGGTCTGGCCCGACAGGAGGGGCGACATCGGGATGGCCATTGCCTCAGTCAGGACGCCGTCGCCGGGGATGTCCAGGTCGCGCACCCAGCCGACCGGCCGGTCGGCGGCATCGACCAGCAGGAGGTACGGGAACGGGTCGGCCGCCGCCCGTTTGCCGGCGGGGCCGGCCGGCTCGCCGATCCGGCCGACCACGGCCGGCCGGAGCTCGACCTCGCTAATCCGGCTGAGCGACAGCCGCTTCAGGCCGCGATCGGCGCCCACGAAGCGGGCCACGAAGTCGGAGGCGGGATTGGCCAGCAGCTCGGTCGGGGTGCCGTACTGGGCGACCCGGCCGCCCTGCTCGAAGACGGCCACGAGGTCGCCCATCCGGATCGCCTCATCGATGTCGTGGGTAACGAACAGGATCGTCTTGGCCAGCTCCTCCTGAAGGCGCAGGAACTCGTGCTGCAGCCGTTCCCGAACGATGGGATCGACCGCTCCGAAGGGCTCGTCCATGAGCATGATCGGGGGATCCGCCGCCAACGCCCGGGCCACCCCCACCCGCTGGCGCTCGCCGCCCGACAGCTGGCCGGGAAACCGGCCGGCGTAGCGGGCCGGGTCGAGGCCGACCAGCCCGAGCAGCTCCTCGGAGCGTTCCTTGACCCGGGCGGCAGGCCAGCCCAGAAGGCGGGGCACCGTGCCCACGTTCTCGATGATCGTCTGGTGCGGGAACAGGCCGGTCTGCTGGATCACGTAGCCGATGCCCCGGCGCAGCTCGGTCACGTCCCGGCTGGCCGCGTCCACGCCGCCCAGCAGGATCCGGCCCGAGGTGGGTTCGATCAGCCGGTTGACCATCTTGAGCGAGGTCGTCTTGCCGCAGCCCGAGGGGCCGACCAGGACGCAGATCTTGCCCGCCGGAATCGACAGCGACAGGTCGTTGACCGCGCCCGGCGTCGGCGTCTGGCCGGCCCCCGAGTGGGGCCGGGCCGGGGCCGGGCCGTAGACCTTGCTGACGTGCTCGAACTCGACGGTGGCGGCGGTGGCGCGTTCTTTGGTCATGCCTGGCCGGCGCTCAGCCCCGGGCCCGGACGCGGTCGGGCGTGATCTCGAAGATCTCCCGTTCGCCGGTCGAGCGCCAGTAGGCCCGGCCGTTGTAGCGCTGGGACAGCTTGTTGATGAAGGCCAGCCCGTCGTCGTCGCGGATGGCCGTGACCCGGCCGCTGATCGACAGGACCCGGCCGGCATTGGCCGGGTCGGCGACCGAGATCGCGACCTGCGGCCGGGCCCGGATGTTGCGGCCCTTGTAGGAGCCCTTGGGCGAGCTCGTCAGGACATGCTCGCCGTCATAGTCGACCCAGACCAGGTGGCTGACCAGCGAGCCGTCGCCGCCCGTTGTCGTCAGGTGGGCCAGGGCCGTGGTCGTGAGCAGGTCGACCACCGACGGGGGAATCCGGGCGGGCTGGGCATTGGCGCTCATGGCCGGGCTATTGTGCCGCGCCGGCGCGATGAGGCCCGGCCACGGCTGACCGATCAGGTCGACGAACCGCTCCTCAGGCGAGGAGCGGTTTCACCTCGGAGATGAACCGTTCGATCGTCTCGACATCATGGGGGGCCGGCTGCTCCGAGATCACCGTGCCGAAGCCCAGCGCGACGTATGGCCGGAGCCGGTCGGCGATTTGCTCGGGCGAGCCATTCCAGAACGTGTCGTCGTCCTCGACGTCCGACCAGGGCGTCCGGTTGTGCTCGAGCGCTGCGTGCATCACCCGTTCGGCATCGGCCTGGCTGTCCCGGATCGTCAGCTTCACCCCGAGCGTGAACTCGATCTCGGAGATGTCCCGGCCGACCGTGTCGCAGTGGCCCTTGAGCACGTCGACCTTGTGGGCGATGAACTCGGGCGTACCCATGGCATTCCACATGTCGGCGTAGCGGGCCACCGTCCGGAGCGTCTTCTTCTCGCCGCTGCCGCCGATCATGATCGGCAGGTGGGCCTGGATCGGCGCCGGCTGATGGCGCAGGTCGTTGAAGGCGTAGTGGCCGCCCTCGGACGTGACCGACCTGCCATCGAGCAGGGGACGGATCGCCGCGACCGATTCGTCGAGCCAGTCCAGGCGCTGGCCGAAGCCGGACCCGAAGTCGATGCCGTGGGCCAGGTGCTCCGGCTCCATCCAGGCTCCGCCAATGCCCAGGATCGCCCGGCCGTTGCTGATGTGATCGAGGGTGGCGGCCGTCTTGGCTACGAGGCCCGGGTTGCGGAACGTGTTCGCCCCGACGAGCAGGCCCAGCCGGGTCCGCTTGGTGGCCATCGCCCAGGCCGCCAGCGTCGACCAGCCCTCGAAGATCGGCTGGTACGGGTCGCCGAAGATCGCGTAGAGGTGATCCCACGCCCAGAGGTGGTCGTAGCCGAGCTCGTCGACGCGTCGGGCCGTATCGAGCATCTCCGGCCAGCTCACCGACTGGCTCCAGGGCAGGATTCCTAGCTTCAGGTCGGGCATCTCGACACGATCTCCGTTGGGCGGGCTGGGCGGTCAGTATCGCCGATCGTGGCGCCGGACTCGGGCTCGGGCCGGGAGCCTCGCCCATTGGGGCCCGGGCGTCGGCGAGTCCCCTGACCCTAGGCCTCGCGATTCCGCGTGCATGGTCACTGGCTAGTGAGGGACGCCCTTAGCCTACGAAACGCCCGCCTCGGCTCCCCGATTCGCGCATGGCTCGAGCTCAAGCCGCAGTCGGCCCCGCCAAACCCTGGTCTGGGGCCTGGGCCTTGTGCTCGCCGCGTCCATGCACGCGGAATCGATTGAGCGAAGGCCCAGGCCGAGGGTCGCGCCACCGAACCCCGAGCCGCCCTCGTCGCGGAACGAGGACCTCGCCACGGAACGAGAGTCAGGCGTTATCCAGCTCGCGCGAGATCGCCCGCAGGATGAACCGGGCCGCCTCGGCGCTCTTGCCGCCGAGCTTCTGGCCGTCGTCCTGTTCGAGGGCGCGGCCCAGGTCGCCCAGCATCAGGTCGAGGGTCGGGGTGCGGACCAGGGTGCCTGCTGCAAAGGCCGCCTCGAGGCCGGCTGCGGCGGTTCGGGCGTTGTCGACGGCATGGCCCTTGGCCTCCATCGCCTCGCGAAACGCCAAGCGTGCCGCGTCGGCCGCCGGCCCGCTGCTGGCCACGGTCAGCTCATCCCCACGGTCAGCCGATCCGCTGGATCGTGGGAGCGTCGACCGGGCGGCCCGTCGCCGGGTCGGTGAGCGGCGACTCGTCCGCGCCGGGATCAGCCACGGCGCCCGACACGCCAGCGGGAATGGCCGCCTGCATCGCCCGCCAGTCGCTGTCGAGGATGCTCATCTCGACCTCGTCCCACCAGCGGTCGTCGCGCCGGATCGCCTCCCGGGACCGGCCCTCGATGATGAAGCCGGCCCGCAGGTAGGCCCGAATCGCCCGCTCGTTGAAGGCGAACACGCTCAAGCCGATCCGATGCAGCCGCAGCCGCTCGAACGCGTGCTCGAGCATCAGCCGGGTGGCTTCGGTGCCATAGCCCTTGCCCCAGGCTTCCTTCTCGCCGATCGTGATGTGGAACAGGGCCGAGCCGTTCTCGCCGTCGAGCTGGCTGAAGGCGCACGTCCCGAGCAGCCGATCCGAGGTCCGCTCGTGGATCGCCATGGCCAGCGAATCGGAGCCCAGGACCCGGGCATGGAAGAAGCGCTCGATCTCGGGCCGGGCCATCGGCCCTTCCTGGTAACGGGTCAGGCGGGACACCTCGGGGTCGGCGTACCAGCGCATGAACGCGGCCAGGTTGCCGGGCACGTGTCGCTTCAGGACGACCCGGTCGCCCACCAGACGGTCGGGGAACCAGCTGCGGTGGAGCATCGAGGCGGACGGTATACCATCCCCGCCATGCGCCGCTGGAGCGAGGTCGCCGAGCGGGTTTCGGCCACGACGCGGACCTCTGTCAAAACGCACCTGCTGGCCGACTACCTGCGCGCGATCGACGTCGAGCAGCTGCCCGTGGCCACGGTCTTCTTCGCCGGACGGCCCTTCGCCGAGGTGGACAGCCGGACGACCGGCCTGGGCTGGGCGACGATCTCGGGTGCCGTGGCCGGCCTCGACGACCTGCCGGCCGATGCCCTGGGCGACGCCTACGATCGATCGTCCGACCTGGGCCTGGCCGTGGCCGACGTGCTCGAGCAGGCGATCGAGTCGCGCCGCCAGCGGGGTCAGCCGGAGCGCGACACCGAGGGCCTCAGCCTGGCCGAGGTCGCCCGTGCGTTCGCCGCGATCGAGACCGCGAGCGGCTCGACCGCCAAGGCCGAGCGCTTCTCCGAGCTCCTGGCCCGGTGTGACCCGCTGACCGCCCGCTACGTGGTCAAGATCCTCACCGGGGAGCTCCGGATCGGGCTGGGCGAGGGCCTCCTCGAGGCCGCCCTGGCCGAGGCGTTCGGGCGGCCGATCGCCGCCGTCAAGCGGGCCGGGATGCTCACCGGCGACGTCGGCCAGACAGCCCTGCTCGCCCGCGACGACCGACTGGGCAGTGCCGCCATCGCCCTGTTCCATCCGCTCAAGTTCATGCTCGCTTCGCCGGCCGAGGACGCCAGCGAGATCATCGGCCGGCTGGGCCCGACGGCCTGGGTCGAGGACAAGTACGACGGGATCCGGGCTCAGCTCCACCGGGCCGGCCGCGACGTGCGCCTGTACAGCCGCGACCTGCACGACATCACCGGCCAGTTTCCCGAGGTCGTGGACGGGGCTCGCGACCTGACCTGGACGGGCATCCTCGACGGCGAGATCCTGGCCTATCGGGAGGGCACGGTGATGCCCTTCGTGGCCCTCCAGAAGCGCCTCGGCCGGAAGGCGCCGTCCGCCGCGATCCGGGCCGAGGTACCCGTTGTCTACGTGGCCTTCGACCTGCTGGCCCTGGCCGACTCGGGCGTGCCCAACGGCACGGAGCGGGCAACTGGTTCGGAGCCGGCCGCCGAGGCCCTCCTCGATCGGCCCCTGGCGGAGCGCCGCCGCCGCCTCGAGGCGCTCGACCTGCCGGCCGCCGACGACGGCGGCTCGTTTGCCCTGTCGCACCTGGTCTCGGTCGACTCGGCCGACCAGCTGGAGGAGGCCTTTGACCAGGCCCGCCTGCGGCGCAACGAGGGGCTCATGGTCAAGGACCCGGCCAGCCCATACTCGCCCGGCCGGCGCGGCCTGGGCTGGCTCAAGATGAAGAAGGCCCTGGCGACCCTCGACTGCGTGGTCGTCGGCGTCGAGCTCGGCCACGGCAAGCGCCACGGGGTCCTCTCGGACTACACCTTCGCCGTGCGCGACGAAGCGAGCGACCGGCTGGTCACGATCGGCAAGGCCTACACCGGCCTGACCGACGCCGAGATCGCCGAGATGACCGCCTGGTTCGAGGCCCACACCCTGGCCCGCTATGGACGCTACCGGACGGTCCAGCCGACCGTGGTCGTCGAGATTGCCTTCGACGTGATCGTTCGCTCCAACCGGCACAGCTCGGGTTTCTCGCTGCGCTTCCCCCGGATCGCCCGGCTGCGCCTCGACAAGGACGCCGCCGAGATCGACACGACCGCCTCGGTCGAGGCCGTCTGGAGCGGCCTCCAGCACGAGCCAGAGCAGCTGGTAACGGCCGGCCACGTGCGCGGCGGGACGCCATCGGCCCGTTGGCGCAAGGTCCCTGGCGAGGTTCCTGGCGCGGCCGGGGATGGACCTTCGGATGGGCCGGCGGGGGACAACTCGCCGGGCTAGAACGGTCCGGACCGGGCGTATCCTGTAGGCGTGTATGAGGACATCGGGCCCGCCCAGCTGGAGCTCACCCTGTACACCGACTCGTTCATCATCCGGGGCTCGATCGCGACTCGCTACAAGCGGGTGACCGATGTGCTGACCGACCCCGAGCACCACTTCATCGTGCTCTCGGACGCGACCGTCGACGAATACGGCTCGCGCGAGCTGGCGACCAAGACCCAGTACGCCCAGGTCAACCTGGCCACGGTCCTGTTCGCCGTCTCGAACCAGCCGGTCGAGTCGACGCCCGAGCTGCGCACGATCAAGGTGCCCGAGGCGGCCCTGATCTCGATCCCACCGTTCCGGATCAGCGGCCGGATCCACCTGCTGCCCGACCGCAGCCTGGCCCAGGCGTTGGGCGAGCTGGAGGCCAGGTTCCTGCCCGTGACCGAGGCGACGTTCTGGTCGGAGACCGTGGGCGAGGCCCGCCAGACGGTGCCCCTGCTGGCCTTCAACCAGGCCCGTGCCCAGGTCCTCGCGCCGTTCCGGATCGTCGACCCGTGGGCCGACCTGAAGACCTGACGCCGACCGGCCCAGGTCAGCGGGCTAGCGCTCGACAGGCAGGTCCAGTCGATCGCCCCATTCGGCCCAACCGCCGTCGTACACCGCGACATCGTCGTGGCCGGCCAGGGCCAGGATGAAGGCCAGCTTGGCCGCAGCGACTCCTGAGCCGTCGTAGCACACGATCCGCCGACTGCGGGTGACGTTCGCTTTGAGCAGCACGTCACGCAGCCGGTCGGCCGGCTGGAACAGGCCGGTGCCGGGTTGGGTGAGGCCGGCGACCGGCAGGTTGACCGCACCGGGGATATGACCCAGCCGCTGGGTGTTGCCCTCGAAGCCATGGAACTCGGCCGTCGCCCGGGCGTCGACGAGCAGGACGGCCGCTGAGCCAAGCAGGTCCCGGACGTCGGTCGTGGTCAGGCGCAGCTCGGGCCGGGCGACTGCCTCGAACCGGCTGCTGGCGGTGGCCGGGCCGGCCGCCGTGATCTCGCCTGCGCCGTCGGTCCAGGCCCGGAAGCCGCCGTCGAGGATGGCCACCGACCCGACCCCCGACGCGCGCAGGCTCCACCAGGTCCGGCCCGCGTACAGGCTGGCCACATCGTCGTACAGGACAACCGTGCTGCCCGCTTCCACGCCCGCCCGGCCCAGGGCGGCCCCGACCCGTTCGGGGTCGGCCAGGGTCAGGATGCCCGTCTCGTCGTCCCGATCGGACAGCTCCACGACCCAGTCGAGATAGCTGGCGCCGGGGATATGGCCAGCTCCGTAGACCGCCCGGCCGGTGCCATCGGGCCGCCAGCGGACATCGATCAGCCGGAGGTCCGGCCGGCCCAGGTTGGCGGTCAGCCACTCGGCGGACGCGACGAGCTCGGGGCGCGGGTAGTCAGCCATGCACCCATATCATACGGACCGTGGTGAGCCCTCTTTCCGGCGAGGCCGACAAGGTCGCCGCCCTGCGCCAGGCCCTGCCCGCCACCTCGGCCGGGATCTACCTCAACACGGGCACATGCGGGCCGCTGCCGGCCGAGACGGCCGCGGCGATGGCCGAGCTGGCCGACTGGGAGCTGCGCCTCGGCCGGGCCTCGCCCGACACCTACTACGACGTCCTGCAACGGATGGAGGAGGCCCGCGCCTCGGTCGCGGCGATCGTCGGCGCGGACATCCGGGACATGGCCCTGACCCATGCCGCGACCGAGGCGATGAATGTGGCCACCTGGGGGATCGATTGGCGGTCGGGTGACCGGGCGGTCAGCGCTCGCCGGTTCGAGCACGCCGGCGGGCTGGCCGCCCTGTACAGCGTGCGCGATCGATTCGGGATCGAGCTCGACCTGGTCGACATCGGTGACGGTGATCCGGGCCGCGCCCTCGAGGCGTTCGACCGGGCGATCCGGCCCGGCACGCGCCTGGTCAGCCTGTCCCACGTGTCGCACGCCACCGGGGCCGTCCTGCCGATCGCCGAGATCGCCCGGCTGGCCCATGAACGGGGCGCGCTCTTGGCGGTCGACGGGGCCCAGGCCGTCGGCGCGATCCCGGTCGACGTCGCCGGCCTGGGGGTCGACCTGTATGCGATTGCCGGCCAGAAATGGCTCATGGGACCCGAGGGCACGGCCGCCCTGTACGTCGCGCCGGCGGCGCTCGAGCGGGTCCGGCCGGCCTATGCCTCGTTCTGGTCGCTCGAGGAGCACGACCTCGAGGGCTTGGCCCGGCCCTGGCCGAACGCTCGTCGCTTCGAGGGCACGAGCGGGGTGAACCACGGCCTGGTGGTTGGGTTTGCCCGAAGCTGTGGCTGGCTGTCGATGTACGTCGGGCTGGAGTGGGCCAACCAGCGCACGGCCCGGCTGGCCCGGCAGACGGCCGAGCGGCTGGCCGCGATCCCGGGCGTGACCCTGATCACGCCGACCTCGACCATGGCCGGGCTGGTCGTATTCAGCCTGGCCGGCTGGCCGGCCGAGACGATCGTGGACGAGCTGGGCGCCCGGATCTTCGTGATCAGCCGAGCCATCAAGGACTTCGACGCGGTCCGTTTCTCGGTCGCCTGGTTCAACACCGAGGCCGAGCTGGAGCGGACCCTCGAGCTGGTGGCCGAGCTGGCCCGACACACGCCCGAATCGATGCCCGCCCGGCGGACCCTCAACGTCCTCGAGGGAGGATGAGCAGCCAGCCGCCGCTGCGCCGACGGTCCGAAGTCCAGGTTCGCTGGCGCCAGTTCCGCAATCCACCCCGGCCGATCCTGCGTGCCGTCCTGAGCTCGCTCAGCGTGGCGAGCCTGCTCGGCCTTGTGTATCTGGTCTACGACGTCCTGCTCAGCCGGGGCGCCCACCTGCCCGGCGGCGACCTGCGGACGCTGGCTGTGCTGGTCTTCGTCCTGGTCGTGCTCGTCTCGGGCAGCCTGCTGACCTACCTCGTCGTACCCCAGCCGACCGGTTCGGGCAACGTCCGTCGGCGCAGCCGCTGGAGCGCGGCCCTGGGCCTGTTTGCGGCGGTCCCGATCGCCTACCTCGTCCTGGTCGTGGAAGGCCAGATCCTGCGGCCCCTGCTGGGTTGACCGAGCGCCCCGGCTTCAAGGCTGTGGTGCGCTCGGGCAACACCAACGCAGTGGTCGTGCTCAACTGGCATAGTCCTTTCGTACTCTTCCGCGCTACCCTGCACTGGATATCATCCGGGGCGGATCGCCTCGCAGGGATCCACGCGCTGAGGTTCTTTGTGTCCGAAGAACAGCATCTCGCCCTGCCCCATCTGTATGGGGCACCCGCCTACTCGCGCCCACCGCGCGTGGTCGAGCAGGTGGCTCGGCCGTTCGACCCGGACGAGCTGCCAATCGAGGCGGATCGTACCGACCAGGACGCGCTCGCTCTGGCCGAGCTGGCCGGCAATAGCTGGGCGCCCGCGGTCGAGCCGACGCCCAAGGCCCACAAGCGGGTCCGCCTCGGGCGGGCCGCGCGCAATGCGGCCCCCTCCGACCAGGCGAAGGCCGTGGCCGTTTCCGTCGGCGTGGCCGCCGCGCCGGCCGGCCGGGAGGATCCGAACGAGCAGCCCAGCCTCGAAGGACGGCCGTTCCGGCTGCGTAGCCTGGGCCGGATCTTCGGCAGCGATCAGAAATAGGGCTGGCCGGCCCAGCTCGCCCTGCTGAGCTCGCCCTGGCTGAGCTCGCCCCTCGACATTTCGGCCCGAACGTGGCGCAATGACGGGCATGGCCCGCCCACGGCACAGCGCCCCTGCCAGCGACGAGACTCCGTTCGATCCTGAACACGCCCTCCGGATCGGCCAGGCGGCCGAGCTGCTGGGCGTGGGCATCGACACTCTGCGCCGCTGGGAAGCCACCAGGAAGCTGCGGGTCATCCGCACGCCTGGCGGCCAGCGGATCGTGCCGATCCTCGAGGTGAGCCGTCTGCTGGGAGAACGCCGCCGGGGCACGCCCGACCGGCCGATCGTGGCCCAGTCCGCCCGCAACCGCTTTGCCGGGATCGTGACCCGGGTCGAGCGAGATGGGGTCGCGGCCGTGGTCGAGGTCATGGCCGGGCCGCACCGGCTGGTCAGCCTGATGACCGCGGAGGCGGTCGACGAGCTGTGCCTGGCTGTTGGCCAGGAGGTCGTGTGCGTGGTCAAGTCGACCAACGTGATCGTCGAGATCCCACGCTGAGCCGTCGCCCGGAGCTCCGCCCGGGCGGTGCTAGGATGCCGCCGGGGGAGTAGCTCAACGGTTAGAGCGGCGGGCTTATATCCCGCTGGTTCCAGGTTCGAATCCTGGCTCCCCTACCAGCGCGCCGGTCAGGCCAGGCTCAGCCGGATCCGGTCGAGGACCTGCTTGCGCCGAGCCGGGCTGAACGTCCGGTGGGGAGGCAGCGAAGCCAGGTAGGCGGGCACCTGGCCAGGTCGGACGATGGCGATCGCCGGATTGCGGGTGGCGGGATCGACCTCGGCCACGACCAGGCCGTAGACCTTGACCACGAAGCCGTGCTCGTCGGCGGCCAGCCAGCGCCGGACCGCCTCGGCATCCCGGGCCGTCCGGTCGAGGGGATCCTCGATCGCCGTCCAGACGTCCCCCCGGACTCGCCCCTCCCAGTGGCCGTCGACCTGCCGGCTCGAACGAGGGTTGGGCAGCGCCCCCACGATCACGATCCCCTGCGGGCCAACGATCAGGCGACCAATCGTGCGTCCGCCGGGCAGGCTCAGGCCGCGGACCGCGGCGTAGTCCTCGCCCAGGTTGCCGACGCCGGCCAGCGGATTGCGGCCCGCGCCGAGCGGATTGGGCAGGTCGGCGAAGTCGAGGATTCGATGGGTGCCCACGATCAGGCACAACCCGGGCAGGGCGAGCGCGGTCAGCCAGGCCAGGGTATGAACGGTCGTGTCCCCGGCGAACGCCCGGCCGTGGGCAGCAAAGACATCGACATAGGGCGTGGTCAGGGTGAGCCAGGCAATCGCCAGGCCGGTCGCGACGTACAGGGCGCCGATCAGGCGGGCGATGGCCAGCGCGCGGGCGGTCGGGCGTCGACGACCCTGGGCGCTGATGACCTCCATGCCCGGATCCTCGGCCATCCGGCCCGCCACGGCCATCCCCACTTCGGGCTAACCGGGGCCCGCCAGCCTGACCAGGCGCCCGTCCAGACCGCCCAAGACCCGACCCCGGCCGGTGCTCCGGCGCACCACGTCCGCGCCCAGCCGAGGGTCCCGCGGCCGTGGATTGGTGGGGTGGACTCCGGAGAGGTACCTGGCCTGGGGCCGCGCGCCTAGAATTCGACCATGGCGGAGGGGTTCACGAGCGCGCGATTCGTGGGGCGTGAGCGAGAGCTCGCCCGGATCGCCACCGCCCTCGAGCAAACGGCCGACGGCCGATCCACGACGCTGCTCATCGCCGGCTCCGGTGGTGTCGGCGTCTCGCGCCTGCTCACCGAGACGCGCCACCGACTGTCCGCCCTGCCCGAGCCCTTCGAGGTCATCCGCTGCCGGGCCCGGTCCGGTCGCTCCGGCGATCCGTATGCCCCGCTCGGGGTCGCCTTCGGCCGGCTCCTCGACCAGATCCCCGACGACGAGCTGCCGGCCCTCGTCGAGACCGGCGCCGACGAGCTCATCCGCCTCCTGCCCGACCTGCAACCCCGGCTGGCCGACCTGGGCCTGCTGCCCAGCCGCCAGACCACGATCGATCCGGAGCGCCGCCAGACCAGGATGCTCGAGGCGATCCTGGGCCTGCTGACCCGGCTGGGTGAGCGCCGGCCGGTGGTCCTGACCCTCGAGGATCTGCATGACGCCGACGCCGGCACGCGAGCCCTGGCGGCTTTCCTGGCCCGCGTCTCCCGGCCCGGCCGGCTGTGCGTCATGGCGACCTACCAGCCCGACGAGCTCACCCGCCAGCACCCGCTCCACGACACCCTGGCCGCGATGGCCGACGCGGCCCGGCCCCCAGAGCGGCTCGTCCTCGAGCCGTTCCGCCGCGACGAGCTCGCCCGGCTGATCGAGTCGATCGAAGGCGAGCGGCCGTCGGCCTCGGTCCTCCTGCTCGTGACCGAGCGCTCCCGGGGCAACGCCCTGATCGCCGAAGAGCTGCTGGCCGCCCGGCGCGAGCTGGCCGGTGCGTCCCTGACGAGCTCCCTGGACGAGCTGGTCATTGCCCGCCTGGCCGGGCGTTCGCCCGAATGCCGGCGGGTGCTGCGCCTGCTCGCGCCGGCCGGTGAGCCTCTCACCCTCGAGCAGCTGGCCGCGGCCTCGGTGGCTTTCGAGCGCGAGGCGGACCGCCCGGCGCCCCGCTCGAGCTCGTCGCCCAGGCGCGGCGGCGGGGTCCTCGAGGCGGACCTCGGCCACGGCCTGGCCGAGGCCCTGGAGCACGGCTTCGGCCGGCTCGAGGGGCCCGACGGCGAGGACTTCGATGACGAAGGCGCCGTGGCCGACCTGCCCGCCGATGCCGTGGTCGGGATCCGCCACCCGCTCATCGCCCGCTCGATCGAGGCCGACCTGCTGCCCGGCCAGCGCCGCCGCCATCACGCCGCCCTGGCCGAGGGCCTGGCCGATCGGCCCGGAGCCCAGGCCCGCCACTGGCTGGCGGCCCACGAGCTGGGCCGGGCCAGGATCGCCGCCATCGAGGCGGCCTCGCTGGCCGAGAACGTCGACTCGCTGGCCGACGCGCTGGCTCACCTGGAGCTCGCCCTGGAGCTCGACGACCGGACCGAGCCCGCCGCCGGCGAAGCCGACCAGGCCTCGCCGGCCAGCCTGCTCCAGCGAGCCGGTGAGGCGGCCTTCGCCGACGGCCGGCCGGCCCGCGCCGCGGCCTACGCCGAATCGGCCATCGCCCGCCTCGATGAGCGGGGCGATCGGCTCCGGATGGGCCTCCTGTTCGAGCGACTCGGACGCTACCGCCGGGCGGCCGGCGACCAGGACGGTTCGATCCTGGCCCATCGCCGGGCGGTCGAGCTGGTGCCGGTCCGGCCGTCGCGCGAGCGTGCCCTGGTCGTCGCCGCGCTGGCCCAGGTGCGGATGCTCGAAGGCACGTTCACCGAGGCCGAGCGGCTGGCGGTCGAGGCGATCGAGGTCGCCCAGGCGGTTGGCCCGGCCGCCCGCGGCGAGGAAGGCCACGCCACCTGCACCTTGGGCATTAGCCGGGTGTGGGGCGAGGATCCCGAGGGCGGCCTGGCCCTCCTGCTCGAGGCCCGCCAGATCGCGACCGAGCTGGCCCGCTTCGACGATGTCTTCCGGGCCACCGCCAACCTGACCACGGCCCTGGACCTGCTCGGCCGCAAGCGCGAGGCCGTGGACGTGGCCCGGGCCGGCATCGAAGCGGCCCGGCGGGCCGGCCAGGAAGCAGTGTTCGGCAACTACCTGCGCGGCAACGGCGCCGATTCGCTATTCCTGCTGGGCGACTGGGCCGCCTCCCGGGCCCTGGTCGAGACCGCTCTCGAGTGGAGCCCGGTCGGAGTGAACCTGGTCAACGCCCTGTCCAACCTGGCCATCGTCGAGATCGAGACCCGGGCGGGCGAAGTGGCCGGGCGCCTGCTGGGTCGCCTGTTGCTCGAGCTCGACACCGTCCCCGACGCCCAGGATTCCGTGCCGACCTACCAGGCGGCCGCCTCGTTCGCCCTGTGGCGGGGCGATCTCGAGGACGCCCGCCGGGCGGTGGCCCGGGGCTGGAGCCGGGTCCGCGCGACCGAGGACTGGGTCCTGGTCGCCCGGATGGCCGCAGTCGTGATCGAGGTCGACGCCGTCTCGATCGCCGACGCCCGGGGCGGTCGGGACCTGTCCACCGTGGCCGAGGCCCGGAGTCGCAGCTCGATTGTCCTGGCCGAGGCCGAAACGGCCGTCCATGAGGCGGGCGTGGCCGCTCGCTTCGGCTCGCGTCGCGAGGCCGATGCCCATCTCGCCCTGGCCCGGGCCTATCGCGCCCGAATCGAGGGCCGCGACGAGCCGGTGGCCTGGGATTCCCTGGCCCGAACCTGGGAGCAGCTCGAGCGTCCGTACCAGGTGGCCCGGGCCCGCTGGCGCCAGGCCGAGGCGGCCCTGGGTGCGGGCGACGGGCGGGCCGGCCGGATCGCGGCCAAGGCCCCCCTGGTCGAGGCCGTTCGGCTGGCCCGTGAGCTCGGAGCCGGTCCGCTCCTGCGGGAGCTGCAGGAGCTTGCCGGCCGTGCCCTGATCCCGCTGCCCGAGCCGATCCTGGCCACGACCGACCTGGGTGAGCCGCCGGCTGGCTCCGAGTCCGAGCTGGTGGCGGTGCCGATGGGCGGCGGCCACGATCCAGCCGATGGGGGCTCGACTGGCCGGGCCGGCTGGGCGGTGGCCGGCCTGACTCCGGCAGCGGCGGAACGGAGCGGCCTGGCCTCGGTCTTCGTGGGGCCGGCCGAACCGCCACCGGGCGATACGTTTGGCCTCAGCCGGCGCGAGCGCGAGGTGCTCATCCACCTGTCCCAGGGGCGGACCAACCGTGAGATCGGCGAGCGCCTGTTCATCAGCCAGAAGACCGTCGGCGTCCACGTCGGGAACATCCTGGCCAAGCTCGGCGTGTCCGGCCGGGTGGAGGCCGCCGCCGTGGCCATTCGGCTGGGCCTGACCGAAGCCGCCTGACCGACGCGTTCCGGCGGCGCAGTTCCGGCGGCGCGGTTCCGGCGGCGCGGTTCCGAACCGCAACCGACCTGCATCCATCCCGTTATCGCCGGCTAGGCCGGCCGCGGGTCATCCTCGACCCAGTATCGCGCAGACTCGCTCGATCCCAGCCCGCGGAGGCGTCCGATGATCCAACCAACCAGCCGATCCCCCTGGCCGACCCGCCAGGCCGATCTCGCCTCGGGTCCGATCACCTGCGCGACGTGCGGCTGCCGCCTGAAGGTTGATGCGTTCGAGGAAACCTGGCGCCACTTCGAAGGCACGACCGGCCGCGACGCCCGGGGCTGCCGGGTCGAGTGCGTGACCCTGGCCCACGATGCCCACGGCATCGCGCTGATGAGCTACACCGCCGGATAATCCGGTCGGCTCCGGTTTGCTCGGCCCGGGTTCCTATCGTTTAGCAATCACCGTGCTAGTAGGCGCGATCCAAGGCCGATTCTTCGGCCCCAGGGCCGCGGGGTCAGAAGCGCCACGCTCATTCCGGGCCGCCTGACCTCCGATCAGGTCGGAATTCGGGTCTCGGTACCCGCCTAACAGCACGGGGAGTGCTGTTCGGTGGATTCGGGCGCCCGGCCTGGCTGGCCACGCCAGCGGGCGGGTCAGCGGCTCGACCTACGCCTTCGGCCGCGCGTCCTCGCCGGCTTCGATCCGGTAGCCGACCGAGCGCACCGCCACGACCGCCGGGCCTCCGGCGCTGACTACCTTGTAGCGCAGCCGGGCCAGGTGCGGCTTGAGCCAGAGCTGGTCGGGATTCGGCTCGGATGGCCAGCCGGCTCGGACCAGCCGGGCGTGGGGAACCACGTCGCCGCCGGCCCGGACGAGGGCCTCCAGCAGCCGGTACTCGGTGGCCGTCAGGGGCAGGAGCGTGTCGCCGACCCGGGCCTCGTGGCGGCCGGGATCGATCGTCAGCTGACCGGCCTGGAGCGTGCTACCGCCACCACCAGAACCGCCCGCCGCGTCCACCCGGCGCATCACCGCGGCGATCCGGGCGAGCAGCTCCTGGCGTCCGAACGGCTTGACCAGGTAGTCGTCGGCGCCGAGCTCGAGGGCCCGAACCTTGGCACCCTCGCCGCTTTCGCCCGAGACGATCAGGATGGGCACGTTGCCGGCGGCCCGGATCTGGCCGGACACGCTGAAGCCGTCCGGGCCGGGCATCGCCAGGTCGAGCAGGACCAGGTCGGGCGACTCCTCGCGGAAGCGCCGGACGGCCGTCAACCCGTCGTAGGCCGTGATCACCTGGTGGCCGTCCTGGCCGACCAGGGCGGTGATCGCGCCGACCATGGCCGGGTCGTCGTCGACGACGAGGATGCGGAGCGGACGAACGTTGGGCACTGGTGGGCTTCCTCAGACGGCCACGGCCGCGGGCAGGGCAAGGACGAATCGGGCGCCGTTGCCCGGAGCAGGCTCACACCATAGCCGGGCGCCCATCGCTTCGGCCAGCCGGCGGGCCGCGTACAGGCCGATGCCCGATCCGCGCGCGGTGTGGGTGTCGCGCCGGGCGTAGGGCTCGAAGATCCGCTCGCGCCACTCGGGTGGGATGCCTGGACCCTCGTCACCCACCCCCAGCCGGACGATGCCCTCGACCAGCGTGACGTCGACCGTGATCGTCGTCTCGGGCGGGGCGTACTTGACCGCATTCTCGACTAGGTGCTCGATGATCTGGCGCAGGCGAGGCGGGTCGGCAAGGGCGTGCCGGCGGACCTCGACGTGACGCTCGATCCCGTGCTGGCGCAAGAGTGGCTTGAGCTCGACGACGAGCTCTTCGAGGAGCGCCCCGACGTCGATCGGCACCACCTCGACCGGGCCCTCGGTGCTCGGCCGAATCGAGGCCAGGATCGAATCGACCAGGCGGTCCAGCCGGTCGATCTGGCTGAGCGTGCCCTGGTACCACTCCTCGCGCTGGGCCCGGCGCTCCGGATCGCGGCTCGGGCGGCCGTCCAGGGGTGGGTCGTCGGCCAGCAGGTCGGCGTAGGCGCGAACGACGGCCAGCGGCGTCCGCAGCTCGTGGGTGACCATCGCGATCAGCTCGGTCCGAGCCACATCGAGGCGTTGCAGGGCGATCACCTGGGCCTCGGCATCGCGCTGGAGGCGGCCCTTCTGGACGACTCCTGCCAGCAGGTCGGCGATCGCGCTGAGCTGGGCGGCATCCTCGGGGTCGAAGTCACGGTGGGCCTCGGTCTGGACGTTGAGCACGCCCACGATCTCGGCATGCCACGACAGCGGGACCGACAGCATCGAGGCGACATAGCGGCGCTGGTCGATGCCCCGGACCCACAGGAAGCGCTGGTCCTGCCGGACGTCGGCCACGATCATCGCTTCCTGGCTGGCGGCCACCCGCCCGGTCACGCCCTCGCCGAACGGGACGCGGGCACGTCCGATCTGGTGGCGGTCGAGCCCGTTCGTGGCGGCCAGGGTCAGGTGGCTGCCGTCCCGATCGAGCAGGTACAGCGAGCTGACGTCGGCATGGAGCGCGTCGCGGGTCTCGTCCACGATCGTCTCAAGCAGCTCGTCCCAGGTCCGGGCGGTGGTAGCCAGCCGGGCGACGCGATGCAGGAAGCGCAGCTGCCGAAGCTGCTCCTCGGGCGATCGGCTGGGCGCTGGCACCTGCTTGACCATGTCCTCCATGGTACGGGAGGCTCGTGCTTGCGCCCGACGCCGATTTCGGGATGGCCGGCCCAGGCGGCAGGAATGTGCACACAGACCGACGCCGGACAGCAAGAGACCCGGACGGAGGAAGTCCGGGTCTCGAGCCTTTTGGCTGCGAGTCAGCGGGAGGAGGGATTCGCTGACGTACAACCGGGAACGTCGGCGGGCCGGGGCACCGGTCCGCTGGGACGAATGAGTCAGGCCCAGCGGCGGCCCAGGGGAACCACGACGAAGGCAAGGACGACCGGCACGACGGACAAGCCGAGGAGCCAGGCGCTGGTCTTGATTCGATCGAACATTCCAGGAACTCCGCTGCCCGGCAAGGCCATGAAACGAGCCCGTTCGCGTGCCGGTCACGATCGGGAGCCGGAGGTTACCCGCCGAAAGGCCCATTCGCCAAGCCGGACGAAGGTACTGGTACTTATGGGTCAGTGCGCCCTGGCACCGTCGGGCCCGGCCACCTCCGTGGCTCGGCCAACTGGCCACGACCGGCCACCGGCGACGACGGGCGGCCCACGCTAGAGTGGGCACGAACACTTCAATTTCGATCCTCCGCCGGGCGCGCCGACGCCCACGTCCCAGTCGGCCGGCCGACTGAACGAAAGGACGACAACCCGAGATGCGTCTCGCCCGAACTACCCGGTTGGCGGCCTTCGCGGCGATCGCCGCGATCGTGCTGGCCGGTTGCACCGCCTCGGCCCAGGCCGGCTGGACGTTCGCCCCGGTCCCGTCGGCAACGGCCGCCCCATCCACCGGCCCGAGCGGAGCACCAGCCAGCAGCGCACCAGCCAGCGGTGCACCAGCCAGCAGCGCACCAGCCAGCGGTGCACCCGCCAGCAGCGCTCCGTCCGGCGCGCCCGCCCCTAGCGGGGCGAGCGCCTCGGTGACGATCAGCGCCTTGAACATCACCTTCGAGCAAACCTCGGTCGATGCCCCGGCCGGCACGCCGTTCAACGTTGACTTCGACAACAAGGACGCGGGCGTGCCCCACGACGTGTGGATCAAGGATTCGACCGGCAACCCCGTCTTCCAGGGTGCGATCGTGACCGGCCCGACCCAGACCACCTACAACGTGCCGGCCCTGCCGGCCGGCTCATACACCTTCAACTGCTCGGTCCACCCGAACATGACCGGCACGATGGTGGTCAAGTAGCGCTGAGCCGCGAGCGGGCACGAGGATGACCGACGCGATCTGCTATCGCGATGCCTACGCGGACCGGATCGAGGCGGTCGTCGTCGCGTCGACCGCGGTTGCTGACGGCCAGGGCGCCCAGGTCGTGCTCGACCGGACTGTCTTCTACCCGGGCGGCGGCGGCCAACCGGCCGATCGGGGCCTGCTCCTGCGAGCGGCCGATGGCCGGACCTGGACGGTCACCTCGGCGCGCAAGGATGGCCCTGACATCGTCCACGATCTGGAGCAGGACGGCGGCGAACCGCCCGCGGTCGGCGACCGGCTCGAAGTGGGGCTCGAATGGGCCCGCCGCCATCTCCTGATGCGGACCCATACCGCCCTCCATGCCCTGTGCGGGGTGGTCTGGCGCGACTACGGGGCGCAGGTCACCGGCGGCAACATGGAGCCCGGCAGCGGCCGGATGGATTTCGAGTTCGAGCGGATGAACGCCGACCTGGTCGGCTCGATCGAGGCGACCGTGAACGCCGAGCTGGCCCAGGGCCGGCCCATCAAGGTCAACGTCCTGCCCCGCGACGAAGCCTTCGCGATCCCGGACCTGATCCGGACCAAGATCAATCTGCTGCCACCGGGGATCGCCGAGATCCGCACGATCGAGATCGTCGGTCTCGACCTCCAGGCCGACGGCGGCACCCATGTGGCCAACACGAGCGAGGTCGGCTCGATCCGGGTGACCGGCTACGAGTCCAAGGGCCGGATCAACAAGCGCATCCGGATCGAGCTGGTCGCGCCGGCCTGATCCGGCCACGGAGGCTCCGGCACCAAGTTCGGCTTCGGCCGCGGGTCCGGCTATACTCCACGTCCGCCTCCCAGCCCACGCGATCCGCTGCGGCGCGCGCCCATCTCGTGACGCGCCGTTAGCCAGGCCCAAAGCGACGAAGGAAATCGCCCCGCCCATGTTCGATCGTCTCCTCGGCCTCTTCTCGCGCGACATCGGGATCGACCTGGGGACCGCCAACACGCTCGTCCACGTGCGGAACCGGGGAATCGTGATCAGCGAGCCAAGCGTGGTCGCGATCGAGGCCAAGACCAAGAAGGTGCTCGCGATTGGCGCCGAGGCCAAGCGGATGGTCGGCCGGACGCCCGCCTCGATCATCGCCGTCCGCCCCCTGCGTGACGGCGTGATCAGCGACTTCGACGTGACCGAGCAGATGATCAAGTACTTCGTCAACCGGGTTCACGATCGGGTCGGCCTGATCCCCCGGCCGCGCATGCTGCTGGGCGTGCCATCGGGCGTGACCGAGGTCGAGAAGCGGGCGGTCCGCGACGCCGCCCTCAATGCCGGCGCTCGCTGGGCGCGCCTGATCGAGGAGCCAATGGCCGCCGCGATCGGAGCGGGCTTGCCGGTCAGCGAGCCGTCGGGCAGCCTGATCGTCGATATTGGCGGCGGCACGACCGAGGTCGCCGTGATCAGCCTGGGCGGGATCGTCATCGCCCGGAGCATCCGGATCGGCGGCGACGAGATGGACGCGGACATCGTCACCTTCGCCCGGCGCGAGTACAACCTGTTCCTGGGCGAGCGGACTGCAGAGGACATCAAGATCGCGATCGCCTCGGCCTATCCCGGCGACTGGGACGCCCAGCGGGTCGTCCTCCGCGGCCGCGACCTGCTGACCGGCCTGCCCCGCAGCGTCGAGGTTGGGGCCGACCAGATCCGCGAAGCGATCGAGCCCTCGGTCCAGCAGATCGTCGACACGATCAAGGACACGATCGAGGAGACGCCGCCCGAGCTGGTCGCGGACATCATGGACCAGGGCATCGTCCTGGCCGGCGGCGGTGCCCTGCTGGCCGGCCTCGACCAGCGCATTGCCGAGGCGACCCAGATGCCCGTCCACATCGCCGACGACCCGCTGACCTGCGTGGCCCGCGGCACCGGCGTGGTCCTCGAGGAGCTCGCCACCAATCCGGCGATGCAGCGGGTCCTGGTCGCCGACACCTACGCCCGGGCGCCGCGCTGACGGCCGGAATCCAGGCAGCGCCGGCGTGACCGCTCTCCTCAACGATCGCAAGACGCGCCGCCGCTCGGTCAGCTACGTGATCCTGCTGGTGAGCTGCCTGGTCCTGATGGTCTTCTCGTCCAGCCCGCCGGTCCAGGAGATCCAGAAGGGCGTGGCCTTCGCCTTCAAGCCGGTCCAGGGGGCGCTCGATTCGGTCGCCCGGGGCGTCGGCGGGCTGGTCGGCACGATCAGCGAGATCGACACCCTGCGCCGGACGAACAACGAGCTGGCCGCTGAGAACGCCACCCTGCGAGCCGAAAACGCCCAGGCTCTCGAGATCCAGCGCGAGAACCAGATCCTGACCGGGCTCCTGCAGGTCCAGTCGGGCCTCGGCTTCAAGACCGTCGCCTCGAGCGTGATCGGGCGCGAGACGTCCGAGTTCAGGCGGGTGGTCACGATCGACGTCGGGACGGACCAGGGGATCCTGATCGGCGATGTGGTCGTGGCCGATGGCGGCGCACTGGCCGGCCGGGTCACGGCCGTGACCTCGGGCACCGCCAGCGTCCTGTTGATCAACGACACGAGCTCGACCGTGATCGGCCAGCTGGTCACCAACCAGGCCAGCGGCTCGGTCATCGGCCAGCTCGGTGGCGTCCTGGTCATGGAGAACATCGATTCGACCGAACGGGTCCAGATCAATGACCAAGTGGTCACCGCCGGGATCGACCTGGGCAACGGGGTCCGCTCGCCGTTCCCCAAAGGGCTCCTGATCGGGACCGTCGTCGACGACCAGCGCGACGCGAACGCCGTCGTCCAGACAGCCTTCATCGAGCCTGCGGTCGACCTGGACAAGCTCGAATACGTGCTGGTCATCACCAACTACCAGGGCGGCCTGCCGCCGGTCGACCAGCAGGCCGTGCCCTGCCCCACGGCCGGCGCGACCTTGCCGGCCGGCGAGCAGCCGTGCGTGACTGCGGCGCCGACCCTCGCGCCCAGCCCCTGACAGGTAGGCTCTATCCGATGAAAGGCATCGTCCTGGCCGGTGGAACGGCGACCCGCCTGTTCCCGCTCACGATCGTGACCAACAAGCACTTGCTGCCGATCTACGACCGGCCAATGATCTACTACCCGATCGAGACCCTGGCTGGGATGGGCATTCGCGAGGCGATGGTCATCGTCGGCGGCAAGAGCGTCGGCGACGTAGTCGAGCTGCTCGCCGACGGCTCCCATTTCGGGCTGGACCTGACCTATCGCTACCAGCATGGCGCGCTGGGCATTGCCCACGCCATCGGGCTCGCCCGCGACTTCGTCGGCGACGAGGCGTTCTGCTGCGTCCTCGGCGACAACATCCTGCTGGGCGAGCCGCTGGCCGATGTGGCCAAGGCGTTCGAGTCTGGCTCGTACGGTGCCGGCACGCTCCTCTACCGGGTGCCCGATCCGGAGCGCTTCGGGGTGGCCGAGCTGGGCCCCGACGGCGCGGTCGTCGGCTTCGAGGAGAAGCCGGCCGTGCCCAAGAGCGACCTGATCCCGATCGGGGTCTATTTCCTGCGCGCGGCCGCGTTCGACGTGATCGACCAGCTGGCGCCGTCCGGGCGGGGCGAGTTCGAGATCACCGACGTGCTCAACCACTACATCCCGAACGGCGGCCTGTTTACCAAGGTGTACGAAGGTCAGTGGGCCGACGCCGGCACGGTCCCGTCGCTGATGCGGGCGGCCACGATCGCCGCCGGTGACGACCGCGACGGCCGGTTGAGCCCGGCCCCGCAGCGTCCGGGCCGCTGAGGACGCCATGACGACCGAGCGGCTTGGTCCGGGCTCGCACCTGCTGGTGACCGGTGGCGCGGGCTTCATCGGCTCGTCGTTCGTGCGCGAGATCCTGGCCCGCGACGACGGCACCCGGATCACCGTCCTGGACACCCTGACCTACGCCGGCAACGAGGCCAACCTGCGACCGGTCCTGGACGATCCCGGCCAGGCCGGCCGGCTGCGCTTCGTACGCGGCGACATCGCCGACCCGGCCGTCGTCGGGCCGCTGGTGGCCGAGGCCGACGCGGTCGTCAACTTCGCCGCCGAGTCGCACGTCGACCGCTCGATCCTCGATCCGGAGGCCTTCCTGCGGACCGGCGTGATCGGCGTCCACGTCCTGCTCGACGCCTGCCGGGCCGAGTCGATCGCGGCGGCCAGTGGCCGGCGGCGGACGTCCGCCGGCGCCGCCCGGCCGGCGCCGCGCTATCTCCAGGTGAGCACCGACGAGGTCTATGGCTCGGTCGAAACCGGCCAGTCGATCGAGACCGACGCGCTCGCCCCGCGCTCGCCCTATGCCGCGGCCAAGGCCTCGGGCGAGCTGCTCGTCCGGAGCTACATCGTAACCCACGGTCTCGACGCCGTCGTCACCCGCGGATCCAACACGTTCGGCCCATACCACCACCCCGAGAAGCTGATCCCCCTGTTCATCACCAACGCCCTCGAGGACCGGCCCCTGCCGCTCTATGGCGATGGCCTCCAGCAGCGCGACTGGCTGTACGTGACCGACCACGCAATGGCGATCGAATGGATTCTCCGCCATGGCCAGGCCGGCGAGACCTACAACATCCCGGGCTCGGCCGAGCTGACCAACCGGGAGGTGGTCCGGCTCCTGCTCGACGCCCTGGCCAAGCCCTGGTCGCTGGTCCGGACGGTCGAGGACCGGCCCGGCCACGATCGGCGCTACTCGCTGGACGGCACGAAGCTGGCTGCCCTGGGCTGGCACAACCGGGTCGACTTCGCCACCGGGCTGCGGGCCACGATTGACTGGTTCCAGGCCAACGAGGGATGGTGGCGGGCGATCAAGGCCGGCGACTGGGATGCCTACTACGAGCGCCAGTACGGGCGTCGCCTGGCCGGCTCGGTCGCGGCCAGCCCCGAGCCGGGAGCGCTGACCGACTGACATGCGTGTTGCGATCACGGGCAGCGGCGGGCGCCTGGGCCGGGCGGTGCTGGCGGCCTTCGCCGATGCCCCGTTCACCGGGATCGCCGGCCCGCTGGCCTGGCACCGGCCGGACTACGACCTCGACGATCCTGCCTCGGCCGCCCGCCTGATCGAGCGCGACCGGCCCGAGGTCATCGTCCATACGGCCGCCTGGACCGACGTCGACGGCTGCGCCCGCAACCCGGAGCTGGCCCTGCGCCGCAACGGCGAGGCGGTCGATGAGCTGGCCCGGGCAGCCGTGGCCGCCGGGATCGACCTGCTCCTCGTCTCGACCAACGAGGTCTTCGACGGTCAGCGGACCGATGGCCTGGGTTATGGGCCGGATGACAAGCCGAGCCCGATCAACGCCTACGGGGCGAGCAAGCTGGCTGGCGAGGTCGCGGCACGCGCTGCCTACGCCAGCGGCCCGGGCCTGGCGATGGTGCGCACCGCTTGGCTGTACGGCCCGCCGGGCAACGACTTCCCCGAGAAGATCGGGCGGGCCGCGGAACGTGCCCGGGTGGCCGGCGAGGCCCTCCGGGTCGTGGTCGACGAGACAGGTTCACCCTCGTACACGGCCGATGTCGCCGAGGCGATCGTGGAGCTGGTCGGATCGGGTGCGCCGCTGGCCGGAATCCACCATCTCGTCAACGCCGGCCGGGCAACCCGGGCCGAGTGGGCGCGGGCGGTGCTGGCCGGGCTCGGAATCGACGTTCCGATCGACGAAGTCCCGGCAGCGACCTGGCAGCGGCCCTCCACGCCGCCGGCCTGGGGGGTCCTCGAACCGACCCGCCTGCCGTCGGGTGAGCCGATCCGGCCGTGGACCGCGGCCCTGGCCGACTACCTGCCGGCCCTCCGGCGGCAGCTGGCTGGCGGGCCGGCGACCGCGGCGAGCGGACTGCGATGAGCCCGGAGTTGGGCGCGCCTTCGGCCCTGCCCGGCGTGCGCTGGTCGTCGATTGCCCGGCATGCCGACGTCCGGGGCTCGTTCCGGGAGCTGTGGCAGGCCTCCGCCGGCTTCGACCTCGATCCACGCTGGACCGGCGCCGCCGACGCTCGCTTTGTCCAGGCCAACCTGTCGGCCTCGGCCGCCGGGGTCCTGCGCGGGCTGCACTACCATCGCCGCCAGCTGGACCACTGGATCGTGGCCTCGGGCCGGGCGATCGTGGCCCTGGTCGATGTCCGGCCGGCCGCGGCCGGTACCGGGCCGGCCGTGGTCGAAACACGCGAGCTGGCGGCCGACAGCACGGTCACGATCCCGGTGGGCGTGGCCCACGGCTTCCTGGCCCTCGAGCCACTCGAGCTGATCTACCTGGTGACCAACGAGTACGACGGCTCCGACGAGCTGGGCTTTGCCTGGGACGATCCGGCCGTCGGCGTGCCCTGGCCGGCCTGTCCCACGCCCGACGGACGGCCGATCCTGTCCGAGCGAGACCAGGCCAATCCAAGGCTGGCCGGCCTGCTGGAGCGCCTGCGGGCCTGAATCCACCCGGAATCGGTGCACCGGCGCCACACAATCCGTTACCGTGGCCGGAGACGGCGCACCACCGTCGACCACCACCAAGTCCACCGCACAGCGCCCGACCGGGCCGTACCGACCGGCCCTTCGGACGATGGGGCCATTCGGGCCCGGGACCATGTCGGTATTGAGTCGGGCCACCCCATCCGGGAGTCTGGGGTTGCCCTCCACCGCCGGTTCGTGTTGAACCACGGGCCGGCACGCGGAAAGCTCGGAGACTCCCATTGCGCAAGTTCGTCGGTGCCTTGACTCTCACGCTCCTCATCGCTGGACTTTCGGTGTCCGGCGTGTCGGCCTCGACCCGGCCCGCGGCTAGTCAGCTGAGCGGTGGGCTATCGACGGCCAAGATCGTGATCATCGTTGGGCCGGTCGAAGGGACCACCCAGACGTACATCACCGACGCCGAGGTGACGGCGGGGGTGGCCCGCAAGTACAGCTCCAACGTCGTCACGATCTACTCGCCCAACGCTACCTGGGCCAATGTCGAGCCCGCTCTCCAGGGAGCCTCGATCGTCGTCTACTACGGCCACGGCAACGGCTGGCCGAGCCCGTACAAGCCGTTCCAGGAGAACACCAAGGACGGCATCGGCCTGAACACCGCCACCAATCCGACCAACGGGGCGCACACCTACTACGGTGCGACCTACCTGGCCAAGTACATCAAGCTGGCGCCAAACGCGGTCGTGATCCTCGGCCACCTGTGCTACTCGGCCGGCAACTCCGAGATGCAGGACCCGCCGCCGGCCACGCTGGACATCGCCAAGCAGCGGGTCGACAACATGGGCGCGGGCTGGCTCCAGACTGGCGCCCGGGCGGTCGTGTCGGAGCCCTACTCGAACAACGATGGCTCGTACATCGAGGGCATCTTCACCACCCACCAGACGATCACCCAGCTGTGGCGGACCGCGCCCGGCTACAACAACAACGTCCAGACCTGGCCCTCGCTCCGTACGTCCTGGTCGCTGGTCGAGCTGGACACCGACCCGCACAAGACCGGCAACGACCACTACGACCGGGCGATGAGCGGCGACTCGACGCTGACTACCGATGCCGTCCTGTCGGGCACGTTCCAGTCACCGTTCGAGCGGGTGACTTTGGGCCAGTCGGGCCCCACGACGCGGACCACCCTCGGCTCGACCTGGCTGGGTTTCGCCCGCGCCCGCTGAGCGATCCATGCGCTGACGCGCACGCCGAGCGGGTCGTGGCCCGCCGCCATCGCCCTACACTGAGCCCGTGTCCGATCCGCGACCCGGGACCTGGGTCATCCTGCCGACCTACAACGAGGCCGAGAACCTGCCGGGCATCGTCGCGGCGATCCTGGCCGAGCTGCCCGCGGCGACCCTCCTGATCGTCGATGACGGCTCGCCCGATGGGACCGGCCAGCTGGCCGACTCGCTGGCCGCCGGCGACGAACGGGTGCGCGTCCGCCACCGCCGCTCGAAGCAGGGCCTGGGGCGGGCCTACCTGGACGGCTTCGGGGTGGCCCTCGCGGGGGGCGCCGCGACCGTGGTCCAGATGGACGCAGACTGGTCGCACGACCCGGCCAGCCTCGCGGCGCTGATCGAGCCGATCTCGAACGGGGCGGCCGACCTGGTGATCGGATCGCGCTATTGCCCTGGCGGCGGCGTGGTCGACTGGGGGCTCGGCCGCCGGCTGATCTCGCGCGGCGGCAGCCAGTTCGCCCGAATCGTGCTCGGCCTGTCGCCGAACGACCTGACCGGAGGATTCAAGGTCTGGCGGGCCGAGTCGCTGGCCGCCATCCCGGGCGACGGCGTACATGCCGGCGGGTACGTGTTCCAGATCGAGATGACCTTCCGGGCCAGCCGCCTGGGCGCCCGCATCCAGGAGGTCCCGATCACCTTCCGCGACCGACGCGTCGGCCAGTCCAAGATGTCCCGTCGGATCATCGGCGAGGCCCTGATCGTCGTCCTGCAGCTGCGCTGGGACGAGCTCCGCGGCCGGGGCCCGCAGCCGGCCCGTCCCGGAGCGTGATTCCCGGACCCGCCGGTCCTTCGCCCGATCCGCTCGGCCTGCGGGTGGTCATGGACACCCGGCCGCTCGAGGATCCCGCCCGCAGCCCGACGACGGCCACCTACCTGGGCGAGCTGCTGGCAACCTACGACGCCGAGCCGGTCGAGGGCGAGTCCTTTGCCTTCCTGGTCGGCCTGCACCGGCCCGACCCGACCGAGGCCTACACCGGCCTCGATGTGGCCGCCCGCAGGCGCATGCCGCCCAGCCGCCGGCTCGGGTCCGCTGCCCTGACCCTCGATCCGTTCCTCTTGCGCGGCGCTGCGATCGGATCATCGTGGTGGGCCGAGCAGGGCGGCGCGGCCGGGGCGGTGTTCCACAGCGCCTCGGGCGCCATTCCCATCGGCTCGCGCCTGCCGCTCGTGGTGACCCTGCTCGACCTCGCGCCGTGGGAGCTGCCCGCGGTCTACCAGCGCAGTCCCGCGGCCGCCTTCGGCCAGCGTCTGCGCGGCCGAATCCTGCGCGACGCGGCGGCCGTGATCGTGGGCACCGAGGCGACCGCCCGGGCTGTCCACCGCCTGCTGCGCGTCCCGGAGGAGCGCCTGGTCGTCGTCCCCCTGGCGGCCCGGGCCGCCTTCCAGCCAGCGCGCCCCGACCGCGGCCCGACCGGCGACTCCGGTCAGGGTCCCCGGCGCGGCCCGGCGCGCTCGGCCGAACGTGACGGCCGGGCCAGCGACCTGCGCTCTGACCGAGAGCGACTCGGCCTGCCCCAGCGCTACCTGGTCTACCCCGGCCGCTACGACGCGCGCCAGGATCTCGGCTCGCTTCTCGGCTCGCTCAGCCGGCTGGCCGCCGCTGGCCGCCCCGAAGGCCTCGAGCCGGGCGCGGCCTGGCCGCCCCGGGTGCTGCTCATGGGTGCCTCGCCCGATGACCGCGCCGCCCTCGCCCGGGCCTCGGCCCGGGAAGGCGTGGGCGACCTCCTGGCCTACGCCCCGGCGCTGTCGATCGAGCGCTTCGCGGCACTCATCGCCGGGGCGCGGGCGGTGATCCTGCCCTCGATCAGCGAATCGGCCGGGCTGTCGGCGATCGAGGCCCTGGCGGCGGGAACCCCGGTCGTGGCCAGCGCAGTCGGGGCGCTGCCCGAGATCGTGGCCGGGGCCGGAATCCTGGTCGAACCGCGCGATCCCGACCGGCTCGCAGCCGCGATCGGTGCCGCCTGGACCGACGATGGGCTATGGACGCGGTTGCGGGCCGAGGCCCTGACCCGGTCGGGGCCGGGCCGGCGGACCTGGTCGGACGTTGCCCGGGCAACCCGCGTCGTGTACACGGACGTCGGCGCCCGACGAGCACCCGAGGAGCAGGTCACCGGCATCTGAGCCGGTGAGCTCGCCACGGGGCGCGGGCCGTTAGTTCTCGATCGGACCCACCCGCGGCGGCAGGACTACGCCGTCGTGGACCGAGACGGCCGTGCTCCAGGTGAGCACGTTCACGAACGTCTGGCCGACGGTCAGGTTGATCTGGTTGCCCTTGCTGTCGTAGAAGAGCGTGGGCCCGCTCAGCGAAGTCTTCTTCCAGGTGCCCTTGACGGTGCGGCCGTTCGAGGCGACCCAGGCCGGGCCGCTGCCCACCACGGTCGCCTCGAGGCGGTGCTTGTAGGCCTCGCCGTCGTTGAGCGGGCCGAATTTCATCCACATGATCACGACGTTGGTCGGCGCGATCCGCTGCTTCGTGGCGGCGTCGACCTGGGCGCCCTCCTTGGTCACGGTTCGAAGGTAGGTGTTGGTCAGCCGGTTGTAGTCGTAGCGGATCGCGTTCTGAGGGTAGGCGAAGGTGATCCGCCCGCCGGTCGGCCGGACGGCCAGGGGTGCCGGGTCGTTGAACGTCCAGATCGGCGCCGGCGGTGCCGTGGCCCCACGGGTGTTGGCCAGCTTGCGCAGCTGGGCGCCGGTCGTGTACAGGTTGTGGGGCGCCACCCGGGTCTTGATCCGCCGGAATGACCCGCCGTAACGGAACTCGTCAGCGTTGTAGACCAGCTGCCCGTTGCCCTTGGCCAGCAGGGTCGAGAGCGCCTGGGGCGAGCCTCCGGCATGGACGTACAGCGCCTTGTACTCGGACGCCCAGGCGATGTAGTAGTAGCGCGAGCTGCGCACCGGGCCGACGTCGGTGGGCACGGTCGACGAGAAGATCGCCATGTAGCGCGGGATGCCGCCTTCGGCCGGCGCCTGCCACACGATCGAAGCCTCGCTCAGGCCCGATTGCGGCCGGGCCGGCCCGAGGTCGTCGATCATCACCGCGAGGGGATGGAGGGCGGCGGCGCCCGGCGTGACCAGCTTGCCGGTGAGCGGATCCTGGACCAGGGCCGGCGTCGGGACGGGTGTGGGCGAAGGGGTCAGCGTGGGCGAGGGTGGCGCGGTCGGGGTCCCGCCGGGCGCGGGGCTGGAGGTGGGCGGGGCCGAGGCTGCGGGGCTCGAGGCCAGGCCGGTGGCCGGTGATCCGCTGGGCGCCGGGGACGAGGGCGAGCAGGCGGCGACCAGGAACAGGCAGGCGACCGCGAACCGGCCGTGACGAACTTGGCGGCCCGGTCTGGTCACGTCGCGGAGGATAGCCGATGGATCGATTCGGGGTCCGTGGCCGGCGGGCCGCTCCTAGCCGGGGTCCGCGCGGAACCAGGGGTCGGCGGCCTGCCGACATGTGCGCTCGGAACCGCAAACGGACAGATTCGGGCGGGCCAGCCCCCGGATCCGTTGGGCTCGGATGAGGAATTGTGCCGTCCTGAGCGTGGGCCGGGATGAATCCGAGGCGGGCCGGCGTCGTCTCGGGCGGCTGGCTGGGCCAGGGAACGACGGATGAGGCTCGAAAGTGCCCGTTTGATGTTCTGAGAACACATCGGCGCGGCTACGACTTCGACGCTGAACCGTCTGCGGGCCAACCCGGGTAGGCTGGACGCCACGCACGAGAGGAGCCCGACATGACCGACGATTCAGCACCGCGACCGACGCGCGCACGCTCACAGCCCAACGCAGCTGCCGAGCCCGCCAAGGCGACCCGCAAGCCAGCGCCCGCCATCCGGCGAGCTGTGGCCGTGCCGGTCGTGGGCGACCCGCCGGCCGCGGCCACGAAGGCCTCCGAGGCAAACGGCGCCGGACCGGCTGCGGTCGTCCAGGGTGCCACCGGCCAGCTCACGATCGAGCAGGGTGGGCTTGGCGCCGTGACCGCCGGCGAGGTGTCGGTTACCCAGGGCGGGATCGGCGCCGCCCGGGCCCAGAGCGTGTCGGTCGAGCTGGGTGGAATCGGCGCGGCCATGACCAACCAGCTCACTGTCCGGCAGGGCCTGGTCGGGGCCGTGATCGCGCGCGATGCCGCCTTCGAGCAGGCCGGCGTGCGGACCCTGGTCGCCAACCACGTCGCGTTCGGCCCGAACTCGGGCGCCGCGGTCGTGATCGCCGCCCGGGTCGAGGGCGACGTCCGGCCGCTGCTCGACTGGCGGGCCGCGCTCGCCTTCGGCCTGGCCGCTGGCGCCATTGGCGCGCTCCTGCGCGGTCGTCGCCGCTGACGTTCGGCACCTCTCGATCGGCGCGCCGGGCCGGCGCCGGAATGCCCTCCGGTATACTCGCAAGTCGGTTGACCAGTCGGTCGGTGAGCACCGTCGGGCGCCGCGTCCGAGCAGGAGCTTCCGCCAGGTGATCGATCCGACAGCGCGGGTGCATCCGTCCGCCGATCTCGAGGCGGACGTCGAAATCGGTCCGGGCACGAGCATCTGGCACCGAGCCCAGATCCGGACCGGCGCCAGGATCGGCGCTGAGTGCGTGATCGGCCGGGATGCCTTCATCGACGAAGGCGTGGTCCTGGGCAACCGGGTCAAGGTCCAGAACCTGGCCCTGGTCTACCACGGGGTCACGGTCGAAGACGGCGTCTTCATCGGTCCCAACGCGATCCTGACCAACGACCGCTACCCGCGGGCGATCACGCCCGAGGGCGCGCTGGCCCGGGCCGAGGACTGGACGGTCTCACCGATCCTGCTCCGGACCGGCTGCTCGATCGGCGCCGGGGCGGTGGTCGTGGCCGGTACCACCGTCGGTCGCTTCGCAACCATTGGGGCGGGTGGGATCGTCACCCGTGACGTGGCAGACTTTGCCCTGATGGCGGGCAGCCCGGCCCATCGCATCGGCTGGGTGTGCTCGTGCGGCGCCCGCCTCCTCGACGCCGAAGGCCGTAAGGCGCCGGCCGAGCCGGCCGCCTACTCGGCCAACCCCGAGCTGGCCTGCTCGACCTGCGGCCGTCATTACCGATACAGCCCGGAGGCCGACTCCCTGATCGAGCGCGTCGGCCAGCACCAAGGAGCGCGCCCATGATCCCGATCGCCCGTCCCGACATCGGTGAGGAAGAGGTTGCCGCCGTCAGCGACGTCCTCCGGTCGGGGATGATCGCCCAGGGCAAGCGAGTGGCCGAGCTCGAGACCCGGTGGGCCGAATACTGCGGGGTCAAGCATGCGATCGCCACCAGCAACGGCACCCTGGCCCTGATGGCCATCTTCGCCGGCCTGGGCATCGGTGACGGCGACGAGGTGATCACCGTCTCGCACACGTTTGCCGCGACGGCCAATGCGATCCTGTCGACCGGGGCGATGCCCGTCTTCGTCGACATCGAGTCGGACACCTACCTGATCGATGCCGCCCGGATCGAGGCCGCGATCACCCCGCGCACCCGGGCGATCGTGCCGGTCCACCTGTTCGGCCTGGTGGCCGACATGGACATGATCCAGGCGCTTGCCGACCGCCATGGCCTGCTCGTGGTCGAGGACGCCTGCCAGGCTCACGGCGCCACGTTCCGCGGCCGCAAGGCGGGCAGCTTCGGGCCGAGTGCCTTCAGCCTGTACGCCACCAAGAACCTGACCACGGGCGAGGGCGGCTTCATCACCACCGACGACGACCGCCTGGCCGACTGGTTCCGGCTCTACCGCAACCAGGGCATGCGCGCCCGCTACCAGTTCGAGATGCTCGGCTACAACTACCGGATGACTGACCTGAACGCGGCGATCGGCCTGGTCCAGCTGGCCAAGCTGGACCGCAACACCGTCCGCCGGCAGGCGATCGCGGCGGCCTACGACCAGGCCTTCGCCGGCCTGCCGGTGCGCACCCCGGTCACGCCCGACGGCCGGACCCACGTCTTCCACCAGTACACCCTGGACGTCGGTCCGGAGCGGGACGCGATCGTGAGCGACCTGCGCGAGGCGGGGGTCGGGGCGGATATCTACTACCCCATCCCGGTCCATCGCCAGTCCTACATCATGGAGCGCGGCCTGCACGCCGACCTGCCCCTGACCGATGCCGCCGCCGCCCACACCCTGGCCCTGCCGATCTTCCCGGGCCTGACCCAGGCCGAGCAGGCGACCGTGATCGGGGCCGTCCGGAGCAGCGTGGCCGGCCGGCGCGGAGCCGCTGTCGAGACCGTCGCCTGATGACCGACGCCTGGCGGCCGGTCGGCTCGGAGCGCGAGCTGCGGGTCGGCCTCGCCGGGCTGGGCTCGATGGGTCGCAACCACCTGCGGGTCCTCCGCGCGCTGCCCGGTTGCCGGCTCGTCGCGGTGGCCGACCCGATCGAGGAGATGCTAGCCGCGGCCGTCGCCGGCGATGATGGCAAACCGGGCCCAGCCGGCTATGCCGAGCCGCTTGCGATGATCGCCGAAGCGGAGCTCGACGCGATCGTCCTGGCCACCCCGACCACCACCCACCGGAGCCTGGCCCTGGCCGCCATCGAACGCGGCCTGGCCGTCCTGGTCGAGAAGCCGCTGGCGGTCAGCGTGGCCGAGGGCCTCGAGATCCTGGTCGCGGCCCGGCGTTGCGGGGTGCCCGTCCAGGTCGGCCACGTCGAGCGCTTCAACCCCGCGGTGCTCGAGCTCGGCCGGCTGCTCAAGGCCGGCTGGCTGAGCACGATCTTTGCCATCGCCAGCCGCCGGGCGGGACCCTTCCCGGCCCGCATCCGCGACGTCGGTGTCACGATCGACCTGGCCACCCACGACGCCGACATCCTGTCCTGGATCGCGGATGAGTGGCCCGACCGGGTCTATGCCGAGCTGGCCCAGCGGATCCACGCCAGCCACGAGGACCTGCTCTTCGGGCTGCTCCGCTTCCCATCCGGCGCGACCGGGATGCTGGACGTGAACTGGCTCACCCCGGCCAAGCGCCGCCAGCTGACCGTGGTCGGGGAAGAGGGCATGTTCGAGCTCGACTACCTGACCCAGCGGCTGACCTTCACCCGGGCCGAATCGGGCGGTCCGCGCCTGATCTCGGGCTACGCCCCGACCTTCAGCGGCGACGTGGCCGAGCTGCCGGTGGCCAACGCCGAGCCCCTGGCGGCCGAGCTCGACGCCTTCCTGGCCGTGGTCCGCAATGGCGGCCGGCCGGTCGTCGACGTCGAGGATGGCCTGTGGGCCGTGGCCGTGGCCACGTCCCTGCTCGAGGCCGCCGCCGCCGGCCATCCTGTTGAGCTGTCCGAATTCTCCGCGAGGCTAGCCGTCGCATGACCGTCAGCAACGTTTCATCGAGTGCCGCCCCGAGCCTGCTCGGCGGCTCGATCGAGCTGCCCACCCGCTCCTGCCAGCATGGCCGGCAGGAGCGGGTCACGCCCTGGCTGGGGGCTCCCGGGACGACCGGCCGAGTGACGATCGTGGGTGCCGGCAAGATGGGCCTGCCCCTGGCGGTCCAGTTCTCCGGCCACGGCTGGGACGTGACCGCCGTCGACGTCCAGGCCAGCGTGGTCGATTCGATCAACGCCGGTCGCAATCACGTGACCGAGGAGCCGGGCTTGACCGAAGGGGTGGCCTCGGCCCACGCCGCCGGCCGCCTGCGGGCCACCCTCGACGGCGCGGCCGCCGCGGCGGGCGCCGATGTCGTGGTCCTGATCGTGCCGGTCATGCTCGATGACGAGCAGCAGCCCGACTATCGCTACATGGACGCGGCGGTCGAGTCGATCGCCCCCGGCGTGCATGCCGGCTCGACGATCATCTTCGAGACCACCCTGCCGGTGGGCGACACCCGGACCCGCTTCGCGCCCCGGCTGGAGGCCCTCAGCGGACTGACCACCGACCGGGACTTCTTCGTCGCGTTCTCGCCCGAGCGCCTGTACAGCGGGGCGGCGCTGCGCAACCTGGCCACCTACCCCAAGCTCGTCGGCGGGCTGGGTCCGGCCTCGGGCGCCCGGGCGGCAGCGTTCTACAGCTCGGTCCTCGACGCCGAGGTCGTGCTCATGAGCTCGGCCGAGGCCGCCGAATTCAGCAAGCTGGCCGACACCACCTACCGCGATGTGAACATTGCCCTGGCCAACGAGTTCGCCCGCTATGCCGACCGGGTCGGGGTCGACATCCAGGAAGTGATCGCGGCGGCCAACAGCCAGCCCTACAGCCACATCCACCAGCCCGGCCTGGGGGTCGGCGGCCACTGCATCCCGGTCTATCCCCACTTCCTGCTCAGCCGGGCCCCCGAGATGGAGCTGGTCGAGCTAAGCCGGCGGGTCAACGATGGCCAGATCGGCCTGGCCATCCGGACGATCCAGAAGGCGCTCGGCGGCCTCGAGGGCGTGCCCGTCCTGGTCCTTGGCCTGACCTACCGCGACGGGGTCAAGGAGCTGGCCTATTCGCGGGCCCTGCCCCTGATCGAGCGGCTGGCCTTCCACGGCGCCGTCGTCTCGGCCTTCGATCCGCTCCTGAGCGAGGCCGAGATCGACCGCAGTGCGGCCAGCCCGTACGCGTGGGGCACCCCCAGCCCGGCCCGGGCGATCATCACCCAGACGGCCGACCCGCTCTTCCTGGGCCTCGATTTCAGCCTGTTTCCCGATGCCGAGATCCTGTTCGACGGACGGAACAGCCTGCGTGGGCTGGAGCTGCCCGAGCGGGTGGCCTACCACGGTGTCGGCGTGCCGGCCTCGAGCCGCCAGGCGATCGGGGCCGCCGCCCGCTGATGCGGATCGCCAGCGTGGTCGGGACCCGGCCCCAGCTGATCAAGGCCGCAGTCCTCCAGCCCCTGATCCGGGCCCACCACGACGAGATCTTCATCGACACCGGCCAGCACTACGACGATGCCCTGGCCGGAGCCTTCGTTGACGAGCTCGGCCTGGTCCCGCCCGATCACGTCCTGGGCGTCGGCGGCGGCACTGCCACGTCCCAGACCGCGGCCATGCTCGAGCGCCTCGGGCCGATCCTGATCGCCGCCCGGCCCGACGTGGTCGTCGTCTACGGCGACACCAACTCCACCCTGGCCGGCTCGATCGCCGCGGCCCAGCTGAACCTGCCCCTGGCCCACATCGAGGCCGGCCTGCGCAGCTTCGACCGGCGGATGCCCGAAGAGCGCAACCGGATCGTGGCCGATCACCTCTCGACCTGGCTGTTCGCACCGACGCCGACGGCCGTGGCCAACCTGGCCGCGGAAGGGATCGAGCGGGGCGTCTGCCCAGTGGGCGACCTGATGCAGGACCTGGCGGCCCGGGTCAGCCGCGACGTGCGCGACCCGGAGATCCTGGCCGGGATCTCCGAGCGCCTGGCCTCCGGCGAGCCCGGCCTGCGACCGGGCGGTTACCTCCTGGCCACGGTCCATCGAGCCGAAAACCGCGAGCCGGCCAACCTGCGGGCGTGGGCCGCCCTGCTCGATTCCGTCGCCACGGCCGAGCGGCCGGTGCTGCTGGCCCTCCATCCGGGCACGGCCGCGGCGCTGGCCGGGGCGAGGATCAGCCTGGCGCCGGCGGTCAGGGTGATCGAGCCGCAGGGCTATCGGACATCGCTGGCCCTCCAGCTCCATGCCGCCGCAGTCCTGACCGACTCGGGTGGCGTCCAGCGCGAAGCGGCCTGGCTGGGTGTTCCCTGCCTCATCCTGCGCGGCACGACCGAATGGCTCGAGGCGGTCGACGGCTCGGCCGGCCGGATGGTCGTGGTCGGGCTCGATCGGGACCTGGCCGTGGCCACCCTGGCTCGCCTCGCGCCGGCGCCCGCCGCCGAGGCCGATGCCCGCCGGCGAGCCGCGAGCCTGGACCTGGCGCCGGCCGGGGCGGGGCAGGCGATCATCGCGGCGCTCGAGGCGGGTCCGCCCCAGTGACCAGCACCGCCGAGCCCGCCCGCCGTACGGCCGTTTCCCAGCGCTTGACGATCGTGACCCCGACCACGGCCCAGTTCCACTCGGGCACGTACCGGATCGGGAGCAGCGCCACCGCCCGGGGCCACGAGGTGACCGTGGTCGGTCGCTGGGCGCCCGGACTGGCGATCGAGGAGCGCCACCCGGCCGGCTACCGGATCATCCGGATCGCGTCCGATCCCCGGGAGGGCTTGCTCATGCCGTCCGGGATGCGCGACCAGGTCCGGCGCCGGGCGGCCACCCGCTCGCGCCAGCCGCCAGAATCGCCAGGCCAGACGGGCGGCCCAGGCAAGCGCTTGGGCGGCCGGCTGGGCCACGGCGCCGGGCGCGCCCTGGAGATCCGGGCGAACAGCTTCGAGGCGGTCCGGATCATGCCGCCAGCCGACCTCGTCATTGCCTATCACTACCTGGGCATCGGCACCGGCCTGGCCCTCGGCCGGCGCGACGCCTGCCCGGTGGTCTACAACGCCGGTGACATCTACCTGGCCTCGACCGCGATCCAGGCCCTGCCCTGGCTGGCCCGGTTCGCCATCGAGCGCTACGAGCGGTCGGCGGCCCAGCGGGCAGATTCGATCGTGACCGCCAACGACGGCTATGCCGACGAGCTGGCCCGGCGGCTCGACGTGCCCCGTCCGGTCGTCGTCCTGAACTGCCCGCCCCGACGGGATCCGCAGGAGGTCCCACCCCGCCGCTTCCACGAGGCGCTCGGCCTGGCCCCGGCGACCCGGGGCGTGCTCTACCACGGCGGGTTCACGGCCGAGCGCGGGATCGAGGAGCTGATCGCGGCCATCCCGGCCGTGCCCGACGCCGTCCTGGTTCTGCTCGGCTTCGGCCCGCTGGCCGGCCGCTACGAGGCCATCGCCGCCGCTCCGGCCACGGCCGGCCGGGTCCGGGTCCTGCCGGCCGTCCCGCCCGAGGAGCTCCTCGACTGGGTGGCTTCGGCCGACATCGCGGCCATGCCGATCCTGCCGACCACCCTGAACCATCGCCTGACCACGCCCAACCAGCTGTGGGAGGCCCTCTCGGTCGGCGTCCCCGTGGTCGCCTCCGACCTGCCCGGCATGGCCCCGATCGTCCGCTCGATCGACGCCGGCGCCCTGGTCGACGCGGACGATCCGGGCTCGATCGCGGCCGGCCTGACGGCCGTGCTGGCGACGCCGGAGGCAGGGCGTCTCGCCCGGCGTGAGCGAATCCTGGCCGCAGCCCGCGATACCTACAACTGGGAGGTCCAGTCGGGCCACCTGTTCGGCGAGTTCGAGCGCTTGACCGCGCGGCCGTGGTAGGCGCCCGGCCGCGCGCGGTCGTCCTGGTCGCGAACTCGATGAACCCCTATTCGCGGGCGCTGCGTCTGGGCCGGAGCCTGTCCGGGGCAGGCTATGACGTGGAGATCGCGGCGGTCGACGAGCCGGGCGTGCCGCGCGAGGAGCGCGACGGCGATGTCGTCATCCGGCGCTACGTGCCCCAGCGTGAGGCCCGGCTCGCCGGCTCGCCCGGGATCCACCAGGCCCGCCAGCTGCTGCTCTGGCCGGAGGCCGACCGGGGCTGGTACCGGACGCTGCGCCGCCAGCTCCAGCCGGCCGACCTGTATCACGCCATCGGCTACCGGACGATCGGGATCGCGCTCGAGCTGGGGAAGGTGGCTCGCGCCGCCGGGCGAGCCGGCCGGGTGATCTACGACGTGGTCGACGTCCAGCTCGAGACCCCCGCCTACGATCGGCTGCCCCGGATGGTCGGCCGGGTTCACGGCCGGCGCGAGCAAGCCTGGGTCCGGGGAGCGGATGCCCTGGTCACCGTCAACCGCCCGATGGCCGCCCACCTGGCGGCGGCCTGGTCCCTGCCCGAGGTGCCCACGGCGCTGCCCAACTGCCCGCCTCGCTGGACCCCACCGGCTCACCGGCCGAGCCACCTGCGCGAGGCCACCGGCATCGCGGCGGACCGGGCGATCGTCCTGTACGTCGGCAAGCTCGCGGAGCACCGGGGCCTGGACGAAGCGGCCGAGGCCGTCCTGCGCCTGCCCGATGCCGCGCTCGTCGTACTCGGCTTCGGCCGCTGGGCCGAGCGGGTCCGGGCGCGGGATCATGATCCTCGCTTCGCCGGCCGTCATTTCACCCTGCCGCCGGTCCACCCGGACGCCCTGCCCGAATGGATCGCCTCGGCCGACGCGTCAATCGTCGCCTTGCCGACCGACAGCCTCAACCAGCGCCTGTCCTCGCCCAACAAGTTCTGGGAGAGCCTGACCGCGGGCACGCCGGTCGTGGTCGGCCGGCAGCTCGAGGTGATGCGCGACATCGTGCTTGGCGGCGGCCCTGGCGGCAAGCTCGGCGGCGCGGCCGATGCGGCCGATCCGGAGGACCTCGCCCGGGCCCTTGGAGCGATCCTCGACGCGCCTCCGGAGGAGCGCCAGGCGATGCGCGAGCGCTGCCTCGCGATCAGCCAGGACCGCTACAACTGGGAGGTCACCGTCCAGCCGTATCTGGACCTGGCTCGACGCCTGGTTCCGCCGGCGGCGTGAGCCCGGTCGCCGGCCGCCTGCCGCGCGAGGTTGCCCGGCGCAGCGACCGGCGCAGGCGGCTCGTCAACGGCTCGCGGTAGCCGATCGCGGCGGCCGTGGCCGAGGACGCGGCGGCAATGATCTCGCTCGAGCTGAGCGGGCCCGCGCCGCCCAATCCGGGCACGACCCGCAGGTCATCCAGGCTGCCGATGACCGTGATCCCGGTCCCGGCCAGCTCGGCTAGCTCGGCCAGGTCCTGCCCGCTCCAGCTGGCGACCATGCCGTCGTAGGGCGGGCCGAGCCGGATCGGCCGGCCGCGATCGAGGCGGCCCAGGAAGCCGTCCCGGATGATCCGCTGGCGGAGGCCGGCCCGGGCGTCGGAGTCGAGCTCGGATTGGGCGAGCTCGGCGTTGATCGCGGCCAGGACCGTAGCCTCGGCCGCGGTCAGGCTGGTATTCGACCGCTTCGAGACGGCCGCCTCCGGCGCGGGCTCCAGCCCGCTCGCTCCGATCGCCTCGCAGAAGCGGGTCCACAGGAGCTCCGGCGGCGCGCCCGGATTGGTCACCACCCGGACGGCGTCGGGGCCGACCACCCCTGCCCAGCGCCGGACCAGGCCGGCCAGGCCCAGCTCGCGCCAGATCCGCGGCGCCGGGTCACCCTCCAGGCGGTCGGCCGGCAGCCGGCGCTCGTCGGCGATCCGGCCCAGGAAGCCCTCCAGGCCCCGGACCCGCCCGTTCCGGACGTGCTGCTGCCAGAGCGAGGCCAGGATCTGGTCGAGCCGCCGGCTGGTGATCACGATCTCGATCCGGGGAGACTCGAACTCGGCCACCAAGCGCTCGACCGAAGGCCGGCTCAGGCCGGCCAGGACCTCGGCCGACAGGAGGACCGTGCCGTCCGCCGCGTTGACCGCCTCGACCAGCTGGGCCCATTCGCGCCGGCGGGTCTGGCGGGTCTTGTCCGAGGTGATCGGGCTCGAAGCGTCGGCCAGGAAGCCGTAGGTGGCCAGCTGCTGGTTCTCGAACTCGGCGCCCCGCTCGGTCCACAGCAGGGGATAGCTGATCCCGGCCGCCTCGAGCTGGCTGGCGCTGCGGGCCAGGATCCCCTGGAGGTAGGTGGTGCCCGACTTCTGTTGTCCGACGTGGACGATCAGGCGAGCCGGCACCGCGCTAGAGGGATGCAGCCGCGAGCTGGCGGGCGATGTCGGCCTCGCGCTCGAGGCGTGCCTTCTCGGATCGCTCGCGGTGCATCGCAACGACGTCCTTGGGATTGCCTTCGGCGATCACCTGGCCCTTTTCGAGGAGCATCGCCCGGTTGCAGAACTCCTCGGCCCAGTGCAGGTCGTGGGTGACCATCACGATGCCCTTGGCCGCCTTGGCCAGCTCGAGCACGCGCCGCTGGCTCTTGACCCGGAAGACGGCGTCGCCGGTGCCCAGGACCTCATCGATGATCAGCACGTCGGGATCGACCGCGGTCGCGATCGAGAAGCCCAAGCGGGCGCGCATGCCCGAGGAATAGGTCCGGATCGGGGCGTCGATGAACTGGCCGATGTCGGCGAACTCGATGATCCCGGGCAGGCGTTCCTTCATCTCCTGGCGGTCGATGCCCATGAACGCGCCGGCCAGCAGGATGTTGTCGCGGCCGTTCAGCTCGAGGTCGAAGCCGGCGCCCAGGGTCAGCAGGGTCGAGATGTTGCCGACCACGTCGATCCGGCCTTCGCTCGGGATGAGGATGCCGGCCAGGACCTGGAGCAGGGTGCTCTTGCCCGCGCCGTTCGGCCCGATCACGGCCAGGCTCTCGCCGTGGGCCACCCGGAAGTTCACGTCGCGCAGGGCCCAGAACGAGCGGTCCTGGCGCGAGATCCGGGTCAGGTTGCGGAAGGCGCCCCGGACCGTGGTCTTGCGGGTCAGGCGCAGGTCGTAGCGGATGCCCAGGTCCTGGACGTCGATCATGTAGCCGGGGTCGGCCAGGACCGGCTTGGCCTTGGAGCGGACCGTCGGGCTGGCCGGATTGAACTCGGTCCGTGACTTGCGCAGCAGGGAGACCACTCAGATGACCTTGGCGAAGGCCGGTTCGAGGCGCTTGAAGATCAGGGTGGCCAGCAGGATCAGGAACATCGAGGCGACCAGCAGGACGGCCAGCCCGGCCCAGTCGGGCGCCTTCAGGACGAGGGTGGTCGGATCCCCGTAGATCACGTTGTGGTACGACTCGAACAGGGGCACCCACGGATTGAGCTTGTAGAGCTGGGCCAGGATGCCGTACTTGGCCGGATCCAGGTCCTTCGTGGCGTACAGCGCCGGCGATAGGTAGAACCACAGCCGGAGCAGGTGCCGGGCCAGGTTGGTCAGGTCGCGGAAGAACACGTTGACCGCCGCCGCCACGATGCACACCGACATCGTGAAGAAGAACTGGACGAAGGCGATGGCCGGGATGTACAGGAGGTACAGGCTGAGCTTGTCGGAGTAGAACAGGATGATCATGCCCAGCAGCGGCACCAGGCCGAACACGAAGCTGACCACCCCGCTGGCGTTGGCCGCCACCGGCAGCACGATCGTCGGGAACTTGACCTGCTTGATGATCCCTTCGCGGGTCGTGACCGAGGTGATCGAGTCGTTGATGCTGACCGAGAACCACTTCCAGGGCAGGATCGCCGAGAACACGAAGAGGGGGTAGTCCTTGCCGCCCCGGCCCAGGATCACCGACACGAAGATGACGTAGACGGCCATCTGGAGGAGGGGGTCGAGGACCCACCAGATGTTGCCCAGCACCGTGTTCGCACCGTGCTTGACCATGTCGGCCTGGACCAGGTAACGGGCGAGCTGGCGACGCGACCAGATTTCGCTGATCCCCTCCACGACCAGTGGAACGGGACCCGGGCGGGCGCGCGTCTGAACCCGGCGTACCGTCCCGGTCGTGGTTGCCATACGGCCGGTATCCTAGCATGGGTCGAGCGTGGGCCCGGCTGGCCGCCGGCCCGTCCGACTCAGCCGGCGGGGCCGTCCCCACTCGTCGCTGGTGGCCGGACCGGGCGCCGCCGGGCCACCAGCAGCTCGGTCGACGGACCGCCCCGGGTCACCTTCGTCAGGGCCCGATCGACCCAGCCCAGGACCCGGCCAAGGCGGTAGCCGCGGCGCGGCTCGGCGCTCAGGCGCTCCTCCAGCCCGGTCCACCAGCGGGCCGCCAGGCGGCTGCGCCGGCCAGGCGGCAGGTCGAGCGCCGGATGCATCGTGAAGAAGATCGGCAGCCGGCCCAGGACCGCGAAGCCGGCCTCGTCGAGTGCCTCGACGTACTGGTCCAGGGACCGGCTGGCCTGGTGGAAGGTCCGGAACGGCTGGCCGTGGATGAACAGGTCGGAGATCAACAGCACGCCGCCCGGCCGGGTCACCCGGCCGGCCTCGGCGATCGCTGCCCCGAAGCGCTCGTCGTCGGTGATGTGGAACAGGACATCGAAGGCGGTCACGATGTCGGCTGAGGCGTCCGGCGCGGGCCAGCTCTGGGTGATGTCGGCCTGGGCGAACGCGTAGTTCGGGTATTGGGCGGCCAGCCGCTCGGCGGCCACCGCCGCGATGTCCAGGCCCAGCAGCGAGCGCAGGCCACGGGTCTGCCAGTAGTCGATGTAGAAACCGGTCCCCGGACCGAGCTCGACCAGGTCCGCCCCGGCCGGCTCGATGTGGAACTGGACGAGCGCCCGGCGCAGGACGACCAGGCGCTGCCGGTACAGGGCCAGGTTGAACGGCTTGCCCAGCCGCCGGTAGCCCACCCCGACCATGTCGAAATGCTGGCGCAGCCGGTCGTCCCAGAACTCGACCGGCCGGTAGGTCGCCGGGGCCCCCGCCGGCTCGGATCCGGGCTCGGCGCTCGGCGGGGGCTCGGCGCCAGGCTCGGGCTCGATCTCGATCTCGCTGGTCGGTGGCAATGGCTGCATCTGGCCATGATCGCCGACCCGGCCCAGCGACGCGCGATCGCGCTGTGCCTGACAATGCGCCGATGGCGGCCTCCTGATCCGATGCGCATCCTCCACGCGGCTCGAAACATCGCCAACCAGCCGGGCGACACGGTGCGCGCCCTGCGCCGCCTGGGCCACGAGGCCGAGCTGTGGGAGTACGGTCCCAACCCGTTCGACTACCCGACCGACCGCCGAATCGACCTGAAGCAGGGCGACCCGACCGTCTTCTGGCGGACGTTCCTGGAATCGATCGAGCGCTTCGACGTCATCCATTTCCACTTCGCCCGGACGTTCTTCCCCAACGCCTGGGGCGGCGTGCCCGCCTTCTGGGACCTGCCGATCTACCGGATGCTGGGCAAGAAGGTCTTCTTCACGTTCCACGGCTCGGACATCCGGATCCGCCGGATCCATGAGCAGGTCAACCCGTGGAGCTATTACCGCTACTCGGATATCGCCTCGGACGACGACCGGACCGAGAAGGTCATCGAGGCGATCCGGACGTACGCCAACCGGATGTTCATCCAGTCGATCGACTATCGCCACTTCGTGCCCGAGGCCGAGGTCGTCGAGCGGATCATCGACCTGAGCACCTGGCCCGAGCAGCTGCCCGAGCAGCGTCCCGAGCCGGTCATCCTGCACGTGCCCTCGCGGCGCGGCACGAAGGGCACCGAGTTCGTGATCGCGGGCATGAAGCAGCTCGCCGAGCAGGGCCACCAGTTCACCTTCAAGCTGCTCGAGGGCGTCTCCCATGACGAGGCACGCCGGGCGATCCAGGCCGCCGACATCGTGATCGACAACCTGCTGACCGGCGACTACGAGGTGGTCTCGCTGGAGACGATGGCCTCCAGCCGGGTGGCCCTGGCCAACCTCCAGGCCAGCGTCGCGGCGGCCTACCCCGATGCTCCGGTCGTCAGCGCCGACCCCGATACGTTCGTGGCCCGGATGGCCGAGCTGATCGCCGATCTCCATGGCCGGCGTGAGCTGGCCGCCCGCGGCCGGCCGTATGTCGCCCGGATCCACGATGCGCCGGTCATCGCCGAGAAGCTCCTCGGCTTCTATCGGGCCGACTACCCGCCGGTCCGGCCGGGCGCCCTGCCCGACTGGTTCAGCCTGGACGGCAAGCGCCAGATCGAGCGGCTCGAATCGCGCATTGCCGGGCTCGAGCAGGAGGTTGCGCGCGAGCGCCACGCCCAGAATCGGCTTCGTTCCCAGCTCGGCCAGCCGCCCCTGCCGATCGCTGAGCGGGGTGATCCGCGCCAGCTCAGCGAGAAGGCCAAGGCCGCCTTGCCCGAGCCGATCCGGCTGGCCCTGCGCCGGACCCGGGCCCGGGTCAGCCGGCGGGGTCGGCCGCACTGAACGGATCGGACGCGATCGGACGGGACCTGCGCCCGGCTCGGCGACCGATCGCGATGATCGCCCACTCGCACTACGAGGAGGATCCGCGGGTCCGGCGCGAGGCCGAGTCGCTGGTCGAGCGAGGCCGGCCGGTCGACGTCTACGCGCTCCGCCGAGTGGACCAGCCGGCCGAGGAGCTGCTCGATGGGGTGCGGGTCATCCGGCTCGGCGTGGAGCGCCACCAGGGCGCCGGGATCGCGACCTACCTGCGCGAATACCTGTCATTCCTGGGCCGGGCTGGCTGGGCCGTCAGCCGGAGCCAGCGCCGGCGCCACTACGCCGTGGTCCAGGTCCACTCGCTGCCGGACTTCCTGGCCTTCGGCGGCCTGCCGTTGCGCCTGACCGGCGTGCCGATCGTGCTCGACCTGCACGAGGCCATGCCCGAGTTCTTCGGGATGCGCTTTCCCCGGGCGGCCAGCCCGGCTGCCCACCGGGCGCTGCTCGTCCAGGAACGGCTGAGCATCGGCCTGGCCCGCGCCGTGATCACCGTCAACGAGGCGCTGGCCGATCGGCTGGTCAGCCTGGGCATCGCCCGCGACAAGATCACGGTCATCCTCAACAGCCCGTCGGTGCGCCACTTCGACCCGGCCCGCCAGCCGGCCCGGCCATTCATGGCTGACGGCGTCCTGCGCCTCGTCTATGCCGGGGCGCTCACGCCGACCTACGAGCTGGACGTCGTCCTTGAGGCGCTGGCTATCGTCCGGGCCCGCCGGCCCGAGCTCGCCTGGGCCCTCGAGCTGTACGGCCGGGGCGACGCCGAGCCCGCCCTGCGAGCCCAGGTGGAGCGGCTCGGCCTGGCCGACGCCGTTCGCTTCGGCGGCCGGATCCCGATCGCCGAGGTTCCCGCTGCGATCGCGGCGGCCGATGTCGGCCTGGCTCCCACCCGGCGCAACGCCTTCACCGAGATGAGCCTGTCGACCAAGGTCTTCGAGTACGGTGCCCTGGACCGGCCGATCGTTGCCTCGCGGTTGCCGCTCCTGGCCCGGACATTCGGCCCGGATGCGGTGGCGACGTACGAATCGGGCCAGCCGGGCAGCCTGGCCGATGTCCTGCTCGAGCAGGTCGACGACTCGCCGGCCCGGGAACGCCGGGTCCGCCTGGCCGCGGCCCGGATCGGCGAGCTGTCCTGGGAGCACGAGGCCGACCGGCTCATGGCCCTGATCGATGGGCTGGCCCGCGATCGCGCCTGAGCCAGGGCCTCGGCAAGCGACCGGCCGGATGTACGGTACGATGTCGCACCGCCACGACGTGGCCCAGGATCTGGCCCGACGTGCGTTCCAGAGGACGATCGAAACCGAATGACTCAACGTGCCAAGCCGGCCCAGCCTCGACCGCGCCGACCGGCCAGCGATCGATCCAGCCGGCGAACCCAATACCTGAACATCGGGTTCGTCGTCATCATCGCCGTCGGCGCGGCCACCCTGATCGGGGCGGCGATCGCCTCGTACGCCGGGGCCCACCTGGCCGAGGTCGCCAATGTCAATGGGGTCTCGATCAACCGCGACCAGGCGGCCGCCCAGGCCAATGTCGACCTGTTCCGGATCACCGAGCAGGTGTCGCAGGTGCACGATGAGCTGGCCGCCGGCCGGATCACCCAGGATGACTTCGACTCGCAGAACGCGAGCCTGACCCAGGCCGAGCAGAACGTCTCGAGCGGCGTGGTCGACGCGATGGTCGACGACGAGCTCCAGCGCCAGCTGGCGGCCCCTCTTGGGATTACCGTGACCGACGCCCAGGTCGATGCCGCAGTCACCGCCGATGCCACCAACCCGGAGGCTCGCCACGTGCTCCTGATCGTGGTCAGCCCGACCGGCGGGACGGACGCCACGGCCGGGGACAAGTCGATCGCCTCGCAGACTGCCCAGGCGGCCTGGGGCCAGGTCCAGGCCGGCACCGACTTCGCCACGGTGGCCAAGCAATTCTCGACCGACCCGAGCGCCTCCACCGGCGGCGACCTCGGCTGGATCCGGCAGGCCACGGCCAGCGAGGACGCCAACCTGGTCGCAGCCGTGTTCAAGCTGCCGGACAACGGCACGACCGCGATCATCACCGGCACCGACGGCTCGTACCAGATCGGCCGCGTCACCGCGATCGCGCCGGCCAGCACCGACCCGAACTACATCCAGCGGATGAAGGACGCCGGGGTGAGCCTGGATGCCTACCGCCTGTCGTCGCGGGCGATCCTGATCGACGAGGCGCTCAAGGCCAGGATCACCTCCGACGCCACGACCGTGCCCTCGATCCAGCGCGAGGTCAGCCAGATCAAGATCGACACGACCTCGTACACCGGACCGGGCGAGCAGGTTCGGGCCCGCCACATCCTGTATACGCCCGGTGGCGCTGATCCGAGCACCGCCACCCCGGCACCCTCGGACGATCCCGGCTGGGCCCTCGCCCAGGCCCAGGCCCAGGCCACCTACGACAAGCTCAAGCCGCTGGTCGGGACGCCGGACCTGGCCACCCAGTTCGCGGCGATCGCCACCAAGGACAGCAAGGACACCGGCTCGGCCACGGACGGCGGCCTGCTGCCCTACTACGACGCCGGCTCAGGCCTCGATTCGGCCTTCGCCGCGGCGATCTTCGCCCCGACGGTCAAGGCCGGTGACCTCCTGCCGCCGGTGCGCAGCCAGTTCGGCTGGCACGTGATCATGGTCGACTCGATCCGACCCGCTCCGGCCGACCGGGCGGCAGCCCTCCAGAAGCAGGCCGCCGCAGCGGGCGCCGACTTCGCGGCCCTGGCCAAGGCCAACTCCGACGGCGCCGAGGCGTCCAAGGGTGGCGACCTCGGCTGGATCGCCCCCAACCAGGTCGACGCCGCCACCGAGAAGGCGATTTTCGCCGCTCCCGTCGGCAGCGCCAGCCAGGTGGTGACCCTGTCCGACGGGCTATACATCTTCAAGGTCAACCAGGAGCAGAGCCGGTTGCCCGACGCGGACCAGATCACGATCCTGAAGGACTCGGCCTTCACCAACTGGTATGCCGCCGAGAAGGCCAAGGCCACGATCACCGGCCCGGACGTCACGCCGCCCTCGACCGGGCCCTAAAGTCCGGGCATGCTCGATGCGCTGCTGGCCGAAGCCAGGCTCCGCTGGGGACTCGATCCCTCAGCCGGGTTACAGGTCGCCGCCGCCGAGCACCTGGTCGCGACACCGATCGAGGCCAGCCGGCCGCTGATCATTGTGCCCGCGGCCGCACTGGGCCTGCCGGCCGGCCCGACCGACGCCGCGGTCGAGTCCGCCGTCGAGCCGCTGGCCGGACGCGACGGGCCGCTCGGCCGCGATCCGCTGAGCCTGCTTCGACGGCTCTATCCCGATGATCATCCGGTGGGTCGCTTCGGCCAGCCCAGCGAGACCACGATCGGAGCGCTGGCCGCCGACGAGCTCCACGGCCCGCTCTACGTCCGGCCGGTCGCGCCCGAGCTGGCCGCCGCCGGGCCGTGGGCGATGCCCTGGATCGGACGCCGCCTGCGCCAGCCCGACGGCTGCCCGTGGGATCGTGAGCAGACCCACGCCTCGCTGCGCAAGCACCTCCTGGAGGAGGCCTACGAGGTCTACGACGCCCTGGCCGATGGTCCGACACCGGCCCTGGCCGGCGAGCTCGGCGACCTCCTTCTCCAGGTGATCCTGCACGCCGAGCTTGCGGCCGAGGCCGGCGTCTTCGACCTGGCCGATGTCCAGGCCGCCCTGACCACCAAGATCGTCCGGCGCCACCCCCATGTCTTCGGCACGGCCGAGGCCCGGACGGCTGCCGACGTCAACCGCCAGTGGGAGCGGATCAAGGCCGACGAGCGGGCAACGGCCGAGGCCGCGCCGGAAGAGGCCCGCTCAGAGCCGCCGAAGAGCGCGCTCGACGGGATCAGCCGCTCGATGCCCGCCCTGGCTGCAAGCCAGGAGATGCAGGAGCGGGCCGCTGCGCTGGGCTACGACTGGCCGACGATCGATGGGATCCTGGCCAAGCTCCACGAGGAGCTGGGCGAGCTGCTGGCGGCGGATACCGAGGCGGACCGCGAAGAGGAGCTGGGGGACCTGCTGATGGTCGCGGTCAACCTCGGCCGGCGTCAGGGGATCGAGGCCGAGGCCGCGCTGCGCTCGGCCAACGACAAGTTCCGGCGTCGCTTCGGGAGCGTCGAGCGCCAGGCCCGGGACGGCGGGGTCGCCCTGCGCGATCTCGACTTCGAAGGCCTCGATGCGCTCTGGCAGCAGGCCAAGGTGGAAGAGCACGAAGCCCAGCAGCAGGAGAAGCCCAGATGACGATCGGCAATGAGCCCGCGACGGTCCGCGCCGATGGCCGCGGGCCGACCGACCTGCGCCCGATCACCCTCACCCTGGACGTCCTGAAGTGGGCCGAGGGATCGTGCCGGATCCGGGTCGGCGACACCGAGGTGCTGTGCGCCGCCTCGATCGAGGATCGGGTGCCGCCCCACCTGCGCGGCAAGGGCACCGGCTGGGTGACCGCCGAGTACGCGATGCTGCCCCGGGCCACGGCCGAGCGCACCCAGCGCGAGTCGGCCAAGGGCCGGATCGGCGGCCGGACCCACGAGATCCAGCGCCTGGTCGGTCGCTCGCTGCGCGGGGTGGTGGACCTGGCCCGGCTGGGCGAGCGCACGATCACGGTCGACTGCGACGTGCTCCAGGCCGTCGGCGGCACGCGGACCGCCTCGATCACCGGCGGTTACGTGGCTCTGGCTGCGGCCCTGATCAGCTACGGCATGGAGCGCACGATCCGGGGCAAGGTAGCCGCGGTCAGCGTCGGGATCGTCGGCGAGCAGACGTATCTCGATCTCGACTACTCGGAGGATTCCCGGGCCGAGGTGGACTTCAACGTGGTCGGCACCGACGCTGGGGCGTATGTCGAGCTGCAGGGCACGGCCGAGGGCCAGCCCTTCGATCGGGCGGCGCTGACGGGCCTGCTCGACCTGGCCGGCAGTGGTCTCGAGCGCCTGTTCGCCGCCCAGGCCGAGGCCCTCGCCGGGGTCCACCGCTGAGGGTGGCCCGCCCGCGGGTCGTGATCGCGACCCGCTCGCCGCATAAGCTGGCCGAGCTGGCCGAGCTGCTCCACGTGGCTCGGGCCGAGCTGGTCAACCTGGCCGAGCTGGAGGTCGAGGGTGATCCGGTCGAGGACGGCCTGACCTTCGAGGCCAATGCCCGGCTCAAGGCTCGCTTCTATGCCCGGTTGACCGGCCTGCCGGTGATCGCCGACGATTCGGGCATCGAGGTCGATGCGCTCGGCGGGGCGCCCGGCGTGCGCACCCGGCGCTATGCCGGCGAGACCGCCACCGACGTCCAGAACAACACGAAGCTGCTGGCGGCCCTGGCCGGATTGCCGCCTTCGGCGCGCGGGGCGCGCTACGTGTGCGTCCTGAGCTTCGTCGATCCGGGCGCTGCCGGTCAGCGCGGTGGGCTGCCGATCGCGGCCGAGGCGCGGGGCACGCTCCGGGGCCGGATCGCCGTCGAGCCGCGCGGCGCGGGCGGGTTCGGCTACGACCCGATCTTCGAGCCGGAAGGCGTGGCGCCCGGGGGGCGGACGCTGGGCCAGCAAACGTCGGCCGAGAAGGCGCGCATCTCGCATCGCTCGCGGGCGGCCCGTCGGCTCGGTCCGCGACTGGCTCGCCTGGGCTTCTGAGCCGGGTGCAGGCCCGACCTACGGACCGCTGCTCGAGCCGGGGTCCGCGCTCGCACCGGGATCCGTGCTCGGGCCGGGGTTGGCGCTCGCGCCGGCGGCCGAGCTGCCGGTCAGGTCGACGGTCGGACGGGTGCCCGGAGAGCTGAACAGTCCGGCGGCCATCGCCTGGATCCGGGCCAGGTTGGGAACCTGGACCGAGCCGTAGGGCGAGATCGTGGCCGGCTTGATCAGGGGGATCTTGATGACGACCTGGAAGATCGATTTGGTGCCCATCTCGGAAGCTACCGCCGCCAGGTTGGGCAGCTGGTCGCGCGGCAGGTCCGTCTCGACGTCCTGCCCGACCGCTGTGATCAGGGCCGGCAGGCGCAAGACCAGGTCTGGGCTGGTGAGCTGCCGCTTCAAGGCCACGAGGAGGGCCTGCTGGCGCGCCTGGCGAGTGAAGTCGCTCTCGCCGACCGGGTGGCGGATTCGGGCGTAGGCCAGCGCGTCCGATCCGTTGAACTGGTGCGGCCCGGCCGTCACCGACCAGCCCATGTGGACGCCATAGCCGTGATAGGTCGGGTCGTCGAGCGGCTTGGCGATGTTGATGTCGATCCCACCCAGGGCATCGACCAGGTTCACGAATGAGCCCAGGTCGGCATAGACGTAGTAGTGGATCGGGATCGCCAGGATCCGCCCGATCGTGTCCTCGAGGGTGCGCATCCCACCGCTCGGGAAGTCCTTGGGATGGGCCGCGGCGTAGCTCATCAGCGAATTGAGCTTGGGGCCGTAGGTCTGGCCGGCGTCCAGCGGCGCGTTGACCAGGTCGCGCGGCAGCGAGACCATGCTGGCGGTGTGGCCAACCGGGTCGACCGACACGACCATCATCGAGTCGGTCAGGGCGTGGTCGCGGCCCAGCCCCGAATCGACCCCGACGAGCAGGATGTTGACCCGGCCGCCCGGCGCCGGCACAGGCCCGCTTTGCGCGCCGGCCACGCCACCGCTGACCGCGGCGCTCGAGAAGATCGACGAGAAGGCGTTCATCGCACCCAGCCCGACCGACGCCGCGAACAGGTGAGGGATCGCGGTCACGACCAGGATCAAGGCCAGCCCGCCGACCGCGGCCTTGCCCGGGCGCCAGTCGAAGCGCTGGTCGAAGAACGCCTGGCAGGCGGCCAGCACGCGCCAGCTGAAGATGATCGCGCTCAGCACGAGCAGGGCGACAATCGTGCTCGGGGCGAGGGCCAGGGCAAGCAGCTGCGGCCCCGGCACGACCTTGGCCACGAGATAGGCGATGGCGACCAGGGCCGTGACCGGCAGGCCGAAGACCAGGGCGCTCCGCCAGCGCAGGTTGACCAGCTGTCCGCTGCCCGGCACGAACGACGAGATCAGGGCGCTGAAGACGCGCCGCCGGTCGCTCGGGCGCGGGGGCTGCTCGACGGCCGTGCTGCGGGCCGGTGCGTCGGGGCCAGTCGCGTCCCGGCCCGCGGCGTCCCGACCGTCGGTGGGTCGCTCGGTTGGCCTGGCGCTCCGGTTGAGCGGGCGGACGGAAGATGCTCGGGGACCCGGCGGGTCTCGACGTATGCGGTGGGCCTGCACGCGGGGCGCGACTCCGGCTTCGGTCTCCGACGCGGCCGCTCCACGGACGGTCGGCCGGGGCAGAGTCTAGCAGGCCGACCTGCTTTTGCTCGAACGAACGTTCAGGTTCGTGGTCGGCTTACGTTCGTCCCGGGCTCTGCGCAGCTGCGATCCTGCTGGGAATGGCGACGCCGGGTGGTCCCAAGTTGCCTGCCAGTCACCGCCCGGCGTCAGGAGTTCAGACGCCCGAGCCCGGCTCGATGTAGCGCCTGATCCCGCCTCCCACCCGACGTGGTCTGACAAACTCGCGCTGGAGCGAATCTTATGGTCGGTCGACCCCGCGGGACCAGGCCTTCCTGCGGGATCGGGAGTCGAGCTGAGCACGAAATCGGGCCGCGATGCCTCTGCTCACGTCGGTTGGGTCGATGGGGCCCCGACGAGTGGCCATAAGCATCGCCACAGCCCGAAGTTGTCAGAACGAGTCGGGCGGCGCTCCCAGCGGCGCCACGCCACTTCCCGCGGCCAGGCCACTCCCCGTCGCGCCGCTCCCCGCGGCCGCGCCCATGCCCGCTAGAGGATCTTCGACAGGAAGCTCTTCGTGCGTTCCTGCTGGGGGTGGGTGAAGAAGAGCTCCGGGGTGGCCTCCTCGATGATCAGGCCCTCGTCCATCATCACGACCCGGTCGGCCACTTCGCGGGCGAAGCCCATCTCGTGGCTGACCACGATCATGGTCATCCCCTCGCGGGCGAGCTCCTTCATCACCTCGAGGACCTCGCCGATCATCTCGGGGTCGAGGGCGCTGGTCGGCTCATCGAAGAGCATCACCGCGGGCCGCATCGCCAGGGCGCGGGCGATCGCCACGCGCTGCTGCTGGCCGCCCGAGAGCTGGGCCGGATAGGCGTCCTCCTTGTGGGCCAGGCCGACCCGGGTCAGGAGCTTGCGGCCCATCTCGATCGCCTCCTCCTCGGGGATCCCCCGGACCTGGATGGGCGCCTCGATGATGTTGCCCAGGGCCGTCTTGTGCGGGAACAGGTTGAAGCGCTGGAAGACCATCCCGATCTCCTGGCGCTGCCGAGAAATGTTGCGCTCCTTGTCCGAGACGAGCTTGCCGTTCTGCTCGCGGTAGCCGATCAGGTGGCCGTTCACCTTGATCGAGCCGCTCTGGATCTTCTCGAGGTGGTTGATGCACCGGATGAAGGTGGTCTTGCCTGAGCCCGAAGGCCCGCAGACGACGACGACCTCGCGCTGCTTGACCGTCATCGAGACGCCCTTGAGCACTTCGTTGTGGCCGAACGACTTGTGGACGTCGGTGACCTCGACCACGTTGACCGTCTCTGTGGGGGCGGGGCCGCCGATCGCGTCGAGCAGGTCGTGGACGGGTGGAATCGTCATCTCGGTGCTCCGCTCATCGGCTCCGGGCCGCTCCGCGCAGGCCGAGCATGCGCGAGCCGAAGCTCGGGCCCGCGATCGGCGCCCCGGGCGTGCCCTTGGCCAGGCGGCGTTCGATCCACGACTGGATCACGCCCCAGATCGTGGTCAGGAGCAGGTACCAGACGGCCGCGGCCAGGTAGTACTCGAATGGGGTGAACGAGTTGCCCTGCTTGATGTTGAACACGTTGTACAGCTCGACCACGCTCAGCACGAAGAGCAGCGAGGTCGTCTTGAGCATGTTGTTGAACTCGTTGCCCAAGGGCGGCACGATCACCCGGGCCGCCTGCGGCAGGACGATCCGGCGCATGGCCTTGCCCGGGGTCATGCCGAGGGCGCGCGCCGCCTCCATCTGACCCGGGTCTACGGCCAGGATACCCGCCCGGACGATCTCGGCCATGTAGGCCCCTTCGTTCAGGCCGAGGGCAAAGATCCCGGCCTGGACCGCGCCTTCGATCGTGAGCGGCCCAACCACGAGATCGGGCCACAGGTAGATCCGGGCGACGCTCAAGCCGTAGTAGAAGAACACGAGCTGGACGAGCAGCGGCGTGCCCCGGAAGAACCAGACGTAGGTGTTCGCAATCCAGCGGATCGGGCCGACCTTGGACATCTTGCCCAGGGCGGCGAACACGCCCAGGATCACCCCGATGAACTGCGCGGCGATCGAGATTGTGACCGTCAGGATCAGGCCGTTGATGATCGCCTGGTCGGGCCGGAAGAGCGAGTCGAAGAACAGATTCCAGTGGTAGGGGTAGGGCGCCCGGTCCGAGCCGGCGCAGCCGGCGAGGGTTAGGGCAAGCACGACAAGCACCCCGACCGCCAGCGCGGACCGGGGCGCTCTCGACTTTCGACCGCGATCGGACCGGATCATCGACCAGAGCGAGTCGATGGAGGTCGCTTACTGGATCTTGTTGAGGGTCATCGCGTCGGCTGCCGTGACGGCACCCGAGTCGACGGCATTCTGCTTGAGGATGGCCAGGTAAGTGCCGTCATTGATCATCGACACGAGTGCCTGCTGGACTGCGTCGCGCAGGCCGGTGTTGCTCTTGAGGACGCTGATCCCGGCAAAGGCCGGCGCCAGCGGCGGGATCGGAGCCAGCACGAACTGGTCCGGGTGCTGGATCGTGTAGTAGGCGGCCGGTGGGGTATCGGCGAAGTAGGAGTCGACTTGGCCGGACTGAAGCGCCAGGAGCGCATCGGAGTCCTTGCCGAAGGTCTTGGCCACGATTGCGGGCAGGCCCTTCGCCACGCAGGCCGGGGTCAGGGTCTTGGTCATGTAGTCGACTTCGGTCGTGCCCGTCTCGGCGCCGACCTTCTTGCCGCACAGGTCATCGGTGGTCTTGATCCCGGCCGGGTTGCCCACGGCCACGACGAACGACTGGCCTGCCTGGAAGTACGGGATCATGTCGACCTGCTTGACCCGCTCGGCCGTGATGTTCTGGTCGCTGATGATGATGTCGCACTTGAATCCGGCGAGCGCAGGGATGATCGAATCGAAGACCGTGTTGTTGATCACGGCATTCAAGCCCAGCCGCTTGGCGATCTCCTGGCCGATCTCGATGTCCGAGCCGATCGGCTTCTGGTTGGCGTCGTAGTACTCGAGCGGCGGATACGGGATGTCCGAGCAGATCGCAAGTCCGCCCGCCACAGTCAGGACGGCGTTCGATGGCAGCGGGACGGTGGCGCTGGAGGCCACTGGGGAGGGGGCCGCGCTGGGCGCGGTGGTCGGCGCGAGCGAGCCAGCCGGCGTTGCTGGCGGAGCACTCGTAGCAGGGGCTTGAGTTGGGGCTGTCGTCGCCGCCGACGAGCACGCCGAGACGGTGATTGCCAGGACCGCGAGCGTTACCGCGGCCGTGCGCAAGGTACGCATGCAGGATCTCCTCCACGAATCGCAAAAGTTCGATGCAATCAATCTGGCTCGGCTGGCTCTCCCTCCGCCGAGACGGTGCAGCGTATCACCCTCATCGGCGCATCGATCGGCAGGAGCACCGTGCATTCCGCCTGCCGCCCGCCCGGCCCGCCACGATGCCGCTACGATCTGGGCGATGCCAACCGAGCCGGGGTCCGAAGCGCCTGTCGATTCCGGCTCTCAGGCGGCGAATTGGCTGGTCGTGCGGGCCGCCCGGAAGCGGCGCTGGGGCGGTGAGATCCGGCGCCAGCTGATCTTCAAGGAGCTGGCCGAGCAGACGCGTGCCCGCCAGTTCGACACCTGGGGCCAGATGCGCCGGTACATCACCGGCCGGCTCTACCCGCCGTTCATGCGCCCGAACCGGCTTGGCCGGCACCTTGCGGCCTCCGAGCAGCCCCACGCCTACCACATGCCCTGGATCGTCGAGAAGACCGATCCGGTCGTGGTCGCGATCTACGACGATCCCGTCGCCCAGACCCGGGCCCTGGGGGTGGACCTGACGACCGAGCGCGAGGCCGAGATGGAGCGCCGACGGAGCCTGGCAATGTCGTCGTTTCGGTGGCTCGTCGTGCCCACCCGGTCGTTCGCCGAGATGGCCGGCCTCGACATGGACCGGGTCATCGTGGGCGGCAACGGCACGATCACCGACCATGTCCGGCCCGGACCCTGGCCCGACGTCCCCGCGATCGGGTTCGTCTCGGGAGCCGCGCCGGGACGCGGGATCGAGGCCCTGATCGAGGCCAGTCGGATGGTCCGCTCCAGCTGGCCGGACCTGCGCCTGTACCTGTGGCTGGTCGCCACCTCGCCCGACGGCGAGCTCTACGTGGAGCGCCTCCGAACCGAGCTCCGGGACGATCCCTGGATCGCGATCGGGCCGGTCGGCTATGCCCACCTTGGCCCGGCCCTGGCCAAGGCCACGATCCTGACGATTCCCCATCCGGCCAACGAGTACATGGACGTTGCGCTGCCGGTCAAGCTGCTCGATTCGATGGCCGCCGGGCGGCCGCTCGTGGTCACCCCCCGGCGTGAGACGGCGGCGATCGTGGAACGCACGGGCACGGGCCTGATCACCCGCGGCGACGCTCCGGCCGACCTGGCCGATTCGTTCAACCAGCTGCTCTCCGACGAGGCCCTGGCCCGCCGTCTCGGTGCCACCGCCCGTGAGGTTGCCGTGCGCGAGTTTGACTGGGGGATCGTCGGGGCCCGGATTGCCGGCGACGTGCTCCAGCGCGAGGCAGACCTGCATCGCTGACGTCCTCAGGCAAAACCGGCACTTGGGCCCAAGTCGTTGACAATACGGACGGACGCACCATCCTTTGGACCAGGTCGCCCGTAGCCGCCCAATCCCCCCACCAGGAGTACCGAGCCATGCCCCTGTATCTCGACACTCATAACAAGATTCCCGGGCTAACCGCCGAGGCCGTCGCCCAGGCTCATGCCGCCGACCTTGCCGTCCAGGGCAAGTACGGCGTGAGCTACTTCCGCTACTGGTACGACGAGGCCACCGGCAAGGTCTTCTGCCTGGCCGAGGCACCTAGTGCCGAGGCGGCGATCGCCGTCCATCGCGAGGCCCATGGCCTGCTGGCCGACTCGGTCACCGAGGTCAAGGAGGGAGCGTAGCCAGGGCTTCATTCGGGGTCATCTGGCGACCCAGCCGGCGGGCGGCCTCGAAGCGCTCGCTGCCCAGGAGCATGTCGAGGTCGGCCAGGACCTGATCGTGGCTGGCCGCCGCCTGGGGCGGAACCTTGGCCCGAAGCCCCTCGCGCAGCGATTCAGCCGAGCCATTGAGCCGCGCTGCGGCTTCCGGATCGTCCGGGCTGACTGCGTTGGCGAGATGCTCCATCGCGCTGGCCAGGCCGGGCATGTCGCCCATCTCCTGGCGGATCTCGAGGGCCCGGCTGAGCAGCTCGCGTGACCGCCGGGCGTCACCGTCGGCCAGGGCAATGTCACCCAGGTGGGTCAGCACCCGGGCCACGCCGCGCCGATCGCCCATCTGCTCGAGGATCGGCAGCGCGTCGCCGTGGAGCTTGGCCGCCCCGGCTCGATCACCCGCCCGACTGGCCGACGTGCCGAACGCGTCCAGGGCAAAGGCCTCGATCCACGGGTCGCCCAGGCCCCGGATCGTGGTCAGGATCTGGTCCTGGAGCAGGCGGGCCGCCTCGAAGTCACCTTCGCTGGTGGCCACCGCGGCCAGGTTGATCGAGCCGAAGATCACCCCGCGCCGGTCGCCCAGCTCGCGGGTCAGCTCGAGCGTCTCCTCGTAGAGCGCCCGGGCCCGGTCGTGTTCGCCCAGCTGAAGGGCCGTGTTGGCCAGGTTGTTTGCCGCGTAGGCCACGCTCTGGCGATCGCCCAACTGGCGGTGCAGCGCCAGGCTGCCTTCGTGGAAGCTCGAGGCGGCCCGGAAGTCGCCTTGCATGAAGGCCAGGTTGCCGGCCCCCGTCAGGGCATTGGCCCGGAGCGACGACGACTCGTTGCCGACCGCGTCCATCATCCGCTCGAGCCAGCGCCGGCCCTCGCTCAGGTAGCCCCGGATCTCCCAGTAGCGCCACAGGCCGGCGGCCATCCGCAAGCCCGCCCGGCCCTCGCCCGGCTGGTCCAGGCACCAGCCCATGGCCGCCCGGATGTCCTCGTGCTCGACGTCCAGCCGGCGCAGCTGCTCGACCGGCTCGGGGCCCTGGAAGAACGATGGGGCGGCCCGATCGACGAGGCCGAGGTACCAGTCGCGATGCCGGCGGAGCGTCTGGTCGGCTTCGCCCGCCTCGACCAGGCGTCCCCGGGCGTACTCGCGCACCGTCTCCAGCAGCCGGAAGCGGGCCTCGGCCGTGGTCGGGTCGGTGAATACCAGGGACTTCTCGACCAGCCGGCCGAGGATGTCCAGGACCTCGAACGATTCGACCGGGTCGCCGGAGCAGATGGCCTCGACGGCCTCGAGGCTGGCGCCGCCGGCGAAGACCGACAGGCGACGCAGGATCGCCTTCTCCGGCTCGGTCAGGAGATCGAAGCTCCAGTCGATCGTGGCCCGCAGGGTCTGGTGGCGGGCCACGACCGCGCGGCTGCCACCGGTCAGCAACCGGAAGCGGTCGTCCAGGCGGGCCGCGATCTGCTCGACCGGCAACGTCCGGACCCGAGCCGCGGCCAGCTCGATCGCGAGCGGTACGCCGTCCAGTCGGCGGCACAGCTGGGCCACGGCCTGGGCGTTGTTCTCGGTCAGTCCAAACGCTGGCTGAACGGCCCGAGCCCGTTCGATGACAGGCGACAGGCGTCGACGCCGGCGAGGGCTGCGGGGTTGACCGTCGCTGTCGGGTCGGGCGTGGACAGCGATGAGATCGGCAGGATCGCCTCGCCGGGCACGCCCAGCGCCTCGCGGCTGGTGACCACGATCCGGACCTCCGGACACGAGCTCACGAGCGCGCCAGCGAGCTCCGCGCTAGCTGCCAGGACCGGATCGCAGTCGTCGAGCACGAGAAGCATCCGCTTGCCCCTGAGGTAGTCCACGATCGAGGCCAGGAGCGACCGGCCGGCCGGCTCGGTCAGGCCGATCGTGCTGGCGACCGAGGGCAGGACGAAGGCCGGGTCGCTGAGCGTTCCGCAGTCGACGATCCAGGCACCGTCCTCGAACTGCTCGAGCAGCGTCCGGGCCAGGCGCAGGCCGAGCCGGGTCTTGCCCACGCCGCCCGGTCCGGTCAAGGTCAGCAGGGCCGAGTCCTCGAGCATTCCAACCGCCTGCTCGATCTCGCGCTCGCGACCGATGAAGCTGGTCACCTCCAGGCGCAGGTTGTTGCGCGGCGCGTCGCTCGTGCGGGGTGGCGGGAAATCGGTGGCCAGGCCGGGGCCGGTCACCTGGTAGAGCCGCTGGGGTGGGCCTTCGAGCGAGCGCAGCCGGTGCACGCCGAGGTCGCGCAAGCCCAGCGGCGGCCGAAGCTGATCGCCCACCAGGTCGCGGGTCGTCCGCGAGATCAGGATCTGGCCGCCGTGGCCGGCCGCGCAGATTCGCGCGGCGCGATGGACGTCGAGGCCGATGTAGCCCTCGGTGGCCTGGACCGGCTCGCCGGTATGGAGGCCTATCCGGTCCCGAACCTCGGCGCCGTCCGGCCAGCTCCAGGCGGCCAGCGCCAACTGTGCGTCGACCGCGGCCTGGACGGCGGCGCCGGCGGCCTGGAAGACGAAGTACAGGCCGTCGCCGGCCGAGCCTCGCTCGAGCGCACCGTGGGCGGTGAACGCCTCGCGGATCAGCCGATGGTGGTCGGCCAGGACCTCGGGGTAGCGATCGCCGAGGGCCTGGAGGAGGCGCGTCGAACCCTCGATATCGGTGAACACGAGGGTGACGGTCCCCGACGGATGAGCAGCGTCGACGGCTTCGCTCGGTGGCACGCGGGCTCCTGACTCAAGGGCAGAGCCCGCAGCCTACCGCGTCCTGCCGTGCCCGTGCCCGTGCCCGTGCCCGTGCCCGTGCCCGTGCCCGTGCCCGTGCCCTACCGGGCGGTCGTGCCTGCATCTCCGTCCATCGGCCTCGGGGTTCCTCATCGAATACCGTCACTACTGGTAGCAGACGTGATTTGGACGGCACGAAACCCCTCCCGAGCCCGCTGGGGGCCCGCCGACCCCGAATCAGGCTCGTTTCACCAGCACTACCGGTAAAGGGGCCCTTTACCACGGCCGTTCGCCCGACCCGAGGCCAACCAAGGCCGCCCGCTAAGGATAGTGGCGGTAACCGGCGATCCCGCCGCTCGCCCGCCCACGAATCGAAATGACGGGTGCCTTACGACGCCCGTCATTTGAGCGTGGCCGAAAGCGGCTACAGGCGAGTCGTGAACCAGACCGATGGCGCGCCCACGACGCCGGCATCGTGCATGGCGGCACCCAGCTCGGGGCTACTGCCGAAGGCCTGGGCCGCGGCGAGGGTCGCGAACTCGTGGCGCACGGTGACCTCGTTCGGGTTGTCAATCGCCTGGTAGACGGCCTGCTCCTGGACGCCCAGTGCCTGCTGCGTCGGCCCGAACTTGTCGTAGACCTGGCGCCACTTGGCGTAGTCGGTGACCTGGTGACGAACGAAGAGAGTGGTCATCGAAATGCCTCCGACTTACGGACCGCGGGCCCTGGTGCCGCGCTGGTTCCGTGTTCGGATACTGCCACGTCAGTATCTGTCTTATCAATCATTGTTCTGTAAGAATTTGCAAGACAGCCAAACACCGATATTCTTGGGTCATGACAACCGACGAAGACGCCAGCCGGCCCGCATCACTGTGGAATGACGCCTGGCGCGGCGTGCTCTTCGCGGCGTCTCGAACGCTGCGGGTGGCCGAGCCCGACCTGATCGCCCGAGCCGGATTCCCCCTGACCTGGCTCGACGTCCTCGCCCAGCTCTATGACGCCGGGGACGACGGTCTCCGGATGCAGGAGCTCGAAGGACGCTCGCTGTTCACTCGGAGCGGATTGACCCGCCTCGTGGATCGGATCGAGGCGGCCGGCCTGGTCCGTCGCGAAACGGTCCCCGGTGACCGGCGGGGCGTGCAGGTCGTGCTCACGGCCGAGGGCCGTCGACGGCATGACGCGGCGTTTGTCGACCACAACAAGTTGATCGAGCGCGAGTTCGGTGGGCGCCTGACCGATAGCCAGCTGCGCGCCGTGGCCGACGCGCTGGCCACGTTCTGGCACGACGATCAGGCGGACGCCAAGGCCTAGTTCGAGCTCCGAGCCTCGGCGTCGCATCGGGTATCGTGGGGTCGGGCCAGGCGGGGCGTAGCGAAGCTTGGCATCGCGCGTGCTTTGGGAGCACGAGATCGTGGGTTCGAATCCCGCCGCCCCGACCAACTCCACTGCGCCGCAACGGCGCCCCCGGCGATCAGCCCTTGGGCTGGAGCTGCCAGAGGTATTCGCGCAGGGTCAGCCCCGACGAGTGGATCGCGGCGGCCGCGTCCTTGCCCACGTAACGGAAGTGCCAGGGCTCGTACTTGTAGCAGGTCTTCGAGGGGCTCTTACCCTTGGGGTAGCTCATCACGAAGCCGTACTTCCAGGCATTGCTCGCCAGCCAGCGGCCGGCCGGCGTGGTGCCCCAGTCCGAGTAGTACCAGGGATCCGTGCCGTAGCGACTGGTGAAGTCGATCGCCGTGCCCAGCTGGTGCTCCGAATGGCCCGGTCGAGCCGACGCGAGCAGGGCCTCGGGCCGGCCCGATACCGCCACCCAGTGATTGAACGTGGCGATCTGGGTCGAGTAGCTCCGGTACGCGCTCACGATCTGGAGCGGCGCGCCGGCCCTCACCGCGGCGAGCGCCATGGCCCGAAGGTCGCTCGTGACGAAACGCCGGATCGTGCCGCCGCCGGCCACCCCGGTCGCGGTCAGGTCCCTTGGTGCGTACGAACGGGGGACCATGTAGGTCGTGTCGACCAGGGTCATCAGGGAATCGTCGTAGGAAGTGAGCGCGGTCGGGACGTCCTTGTAGGCGCACTTCGCCGGCGCCCGGAATGGCGGGGCCGGCGTCCGACTGCCGACCATCAGGACCACGATCTGGCTGTCGGCATTGGCCAGCGCGGGCAGCAGGCCGACCATTGCGACGGCGGCAGACGTCGCCAGGAGCAGGCCGATCAGCCACGTACGCGAGCGCGGGCGAGCTCGGAAGCGAAGGGGGCCGGGACCTGGGGCATGCATCCAGCCCGAGCCTGACGCTCAGGACCGGATCGGCCCATAGCGCATTGGTACCGGTCCGCCCTCAGGCCGGGGCGACCACCGATTCCGGCGGCGCCTTGGGCAGGGCCTCGGGCAGAGGTCCCGGAACAGGCCGGCTCCGGCCAATCCGATCCTTCAGGCGCAGGAACGGCCGCTCGATGACGTAATACGAGGCAATCGCGATCGCGATCGAGAGCGGCACCGCCACCGGCCAGGGCAGGTGGTACCAGATCAGGACGCCGTGCCACAGATAGAGCCCGTAGCTGATCTTGCCCACGAACGCCAGCGGTCGCCACGACAGCCCGGCCGGACAGCCGGCAACCGCCAGGGTGCACACGAGTGCGGCTGCCGGGATGAACAGGATCTGGCTGCCCAGGCCCGGATCACCCGGCCAGGTTGCGGCGACCACGGCGATACCTGCCAGGCCCAGCCAGCCTGCTCGCGGGCTCCAGCGACTCTGGAGGAGCGACAGGGCACAGCCGAGCAGCAGGGCGTCGCCCCGGCTGTCGGTGCCAACGAAGACGTGCATGAGGCCGCCGCCCAGGTCGAGCCACAAGCGGTAGGGGACGTCGAGGAGGACGAGCACCAGGATCGCCAGGACCAGGCCGGTTCGGCCGATCCGGGCGAACCGCAGGCCAGCCAGCAGGATCACCGGCCAGAGCAGGTAGAACTGCTCCTCCACGGCCAGCGACCAGGTATGACCGAGGACGCCCGAGTTCTGGCCGGCCACGAACAGCCAGTTGACTACGTAGGCCATGACGCCGAGCTCCATCAGGGGGTAGTTCACGTTGTCGGTCGCCGCGGCCGGCAGCAGGCCCAGGATCGCCAGGGCGGCGACCACGACCAGGACGGCGATCAGGGCGGGGAACAACCGCAGGCCTCGTCGGACGTAGAACCGGCCCAGGTCCGCCCGGCCAGCGCGCTCCCGCTCCGCCAGCAGGAGCGACGTGATCAGGTAGCCCGACAGGACGAAGAACAGGGTGACCCCGACCCCGCCACCGCCACCGGCAAAGCCGGGCACGCCGGTGTGGGCGCACAGGACGATCAGGATCGCGATCCCGCGCAGTCCATCGAGCTCAGGCCGATAGCGCATGAACCTCAGCCTAACCGCCGAGGCGGCCCGGCCCATAGCGCATTCGTACCGGCGCCTCAGCCACGGACGGCGAGCCCGATCGCAACGAGGCCGAAGATCCCGATCAGAACGCCCGACACGTGGTTGATCGCGCGCAGCCAGGCCGGCGTGATTCGCGTCCGAAGGGCCGCCACGGCGCTGGTCAGGACCAGCCACCAGGTGGCCGAGCCGGCCAGCACGCCGAGGGTCAGCAGGGCCGCGTCGAGCGGCGTCCGGCCGCTCACCCCGAGTCCGGCGAAGAGGGCCCCAAACGACAGGATCGTGAGCGGATTCGTCAGGGTGAGGCCCAGGATCGACAGGTAGGCGCCGCGCAGCCCGCTCCGGCGCTCGGCGACCGCGGCGGTGCCCGGTGCGCTATGGGTCGTCTGCCAGGCCAGCCACAGCAGGAAGATCCCGCCGACGATGCCCAGCAGGCGGCCACCGCCGACCAGCACGTTGGTGATCGCGGTCAGGCCGAACGCGGCGATCCCGCCATACGTCGCATCGGCCGTGGCCACGCCCAGGCCGGACGCCAGGCCGACGACCCGGCCCTCAGCCAGCGTTCGTCGAATCACGAGCAGCGAGATTGGCCCCACGGCCGCGGCGATCGTGAATCCGAGCACGAATCCCCGGGCAAGCCAGGCCGGGTCCATGAGCACCTCCGTGCAGGCTGGGCAGGGTGCCCGATCCGGATTGGCGCTGTCAATCGCGTTTACCCCGGGCGGCCGCCGGCCGGGGCTGGACCTCGACTCGTCAGCGTCCCGATATAACGACTATTGCTAGCCGACGCGGTTCGGCCGGGACGATGCCCTACTTCCTGTCGACTCATTGCCCCGACTGATGAAATGTGCCTTGGGATCGCTGATTCGGGCGGATCGACGGAGAAAACGCCGGGCGAACCGGTCTCTTATTCATGCGGGTTATATCGACGGCTCCCGCGCCGCGAGCGCAGGATGCAGCTCGGGCTCCGCCGCGTGAATCGACGCTTTAGCACCCCCGGCCACCCCCTGCCACCTCCCCGCGACTTCGCCGCCGCATCTGACGGCACCCGGACCGTCGGTACCATCGGGCCGTTCGACGCGCCGATCAGGCGGGGTAGGATCGGACGGATGCGCACGAGTCGACTCATCGCATTGATGATCGGCGCTGCCGTCCTGGCGAGCGCCTGTGGCTCCACGCCCGCCACGCCGTTGCCGACGACGGCGGCCTCGACGGCGCCGATCCCCACCCCGACACCGAATCCCCAGCTCCACGACCCGGCTTCGGTCAACGATGTGCTGGGCGCCCTCCAGAAGGCTGGCCTGGCCCTGACCGCGAACTCGGCCGACGCCCGCAGCGGCAACATGACCGAGCGGCTGCACCTGACGTACATCGGCTGGCCACTCACGATCACGGCCTATTCCAGCGCCCGCACCCTGGCGTCCGAGTCGGGCTTCAACCCCAAGGCCCGACCGGCCGTCGGCGATCCGCCCTTCGCGTTGGCCGGCCTGAACATCCTGATCGAGTTCGGCTCGAACACCCAGAACGGCTCACCCTCGGTGCCCGAGGCGCAGTACGCGACGGCCTTCGAAAAGCTCGTCCTGGTCGTCTATCCGCTGATCGGACCGCTCCGCCAGCAGTCGGTCACGCCGGTCCAGCTGCCCGCGCCAACACCCGGCCCGACGACCTCGCCGGCCGCCTCGCCCGCCAGCAGCGCAAAGCCGACGAGCAAGCCAACGGCGAAGCCGACGGCCAAGCCCACTGCCAAACCCAAGCCGAAGCCCACCGCCAAGCCCTGAGCGGCGGTTCCGGCAAGTCGCGCGACCCGCCCTCGGGTTCGCTATGGTTTGGCCGAGATGTGCCGGTGCCCGCGATTGCGCCCGAACTGCGTGGCCCGCCGATGAGCGAGGACCGCCGAATGACCGGGCAGCGGCGCGCCCGGGTCGACGCCGGACCGGGCGTCCTCGAGGCGGTCGACCCGGCTCGCTTTCCCGGCCTGGCCGAGCGCCGGCGGAGCGGCGGTGCTGCCCGGGAACGGTGGCAGGAGCTGATCGACAGCGGTGCCCCGATCCTGGCCGACGGGGCGATGGGCACGATGCTGTTCCTGGCCGGGCTCCAGTTCGGCGACCCGCCCGAGGTCTGGAACCTCACCCAGCCCGAGCAGGTCCGACGGATCCATCGCGGCTATCTCGAGGCCGGCTCGCAGATCCTGCTGACCAACACGTTCGGCGGCAACCGGGTGCGCCTGGGACTGCACCAGCTCGAGGGACGGGTGGCCGAGCTCAACCAGACCGCCGCGATCCTGCTCCGCTCGGAGGTCGAGGCAGCCGCCGGGAGCAGCGGCCGGCAGGCGTTCGTGGCCGGCGACATCGGACCGAGCGGAGCGATCATGGCTCCGGTCGGCACGCTCGACTACGACGAGGCTGTCGACGTGTTCGCCGAGCAGGCCGCCGCCCTGGTGGCCGGCGGCGTAGACCTGATCTGGATCGAGACGATGTCCGACCTGACCGAGATCAAGGCAGCCGTCGAGGGTGTCCGCCGGGTAGCACCCGGCATCCCGGTCATCACCACGATGACCTTCGACACCCGCGGCCGGACGATGATGGGGGTGACTCCCGAGCAGGCAGTCGAGGCGCTGGTGGCCTGGGGCGCCGATGCGATCGGGGGCAACTGCGGCAACGGCCCGGACGAGATCCTGCCGGTGATCAACAAGATGCGGGCCGTGGCGCCGGACGCCATCCTGGTGGCCAAGTCGAATGCGGGCATGCCCGAGCTGGTCGACATGCGGGCCGTCTACCGCGCCTCGCCCGAATCGCTGGCCGCCGCGGCGGTCGAGATGCACACGGCCGGGGCCCTGATCGTGGGTGCCTGCTGCGGCAGCACGCCGGACCACCTCGCGGCGATGAACACGGCGCTCACAGCGGCGGCCGCCGCCGGGAGCGGGTCGTGACCGTCGACAAGGCCCGCCCGCGCAACGGCCGCGGGCCTGATGACGTGTCCGCCCTCGACAAGCGGATCATCGAGCACCTCCAGGAGGATGGCCGCCGGGCGTTCACCCAGATCGCCCACGACCTGGGCGTGTCCGAGGCGGCGGTCCGGGCGCGGACCAACCGGATGGTCGATCGGGGCATCCTCCAGATCGTGGGCGTGACCGACCCGCTCAAGCTCGGCTTCCAGCAGATGGCCATGGTCGGCATCCGCTGCGAGCGCGACCGGCTGGTCCAGGTGGCCGAGGCGGTCAGCGCCTTCCCCGAGGTCGACTACGTGGTGATCACGGCCGGCACGTACGACGTCCTGATCGAGGTCGTGTGCGAGGACAACGGCGCGCTGCTCGACTTCCTGGCCAAGAAGCTGCGGGCGATCGACGGCGTGCGCGACACGGAGACGTTCGTCTACCTGCGGATGGTCAAGCAGACCTACCAGTGGGGGACCCGCTGAGATGTCGGTCGAGGTCGCATCCCTGCTCGTGGCCGGCCTGGTCCTGGCTGGCCTGGTCATGATCAACCTGGTCCTGGTTGGAGCCCTAGTTGGCTCCGCCCGCCAGGACCGGCGGCGCAGGTCGGGCAGCCAGCAGGGCTAGTCGCAGCGACAGGGCTCCCGATCGGGCACCCGGTGTAGCATCCCGGTCATGGCGCAGGAGCGATCGGCGCGCGGCTTCTCGACCCGGGCGATCCGGGCTGCCACGACCGCCCCCGTCGTTGACCAGCGTCCCAACGCCGTACCGCTCTACCTGTCGGCCACGTTCTCGGCCGGCGACGCCGACGAGCTCGGCGCCGTCCTGACCGGGTCGCAGCCGGGCTACGCCTACGCCCGGATCGACAACCCGACCGGGACGGCCCTGGCCGATGCCCTGGCCGAGATGGAAGGGGCGGAGGCCGCCCGGGTCTTCGCCAGCGGCATGGCCGCGATCCACGCCGCCTTGGCCTCTGTCCTGCGTGCCGGCGACCGGGTCCTGGCTACGAGCGCGATCTACGGCTCGACCCGCTCGCTCCTGCTCAACCAGTTCGGTCGATTGGGGGTCACGACCGAGTTCGTCGACGCCACGGACCTGGCTGCCGTCAAAGCAGCCCTGGCGGCGGCACCGACCCGGCTGTTGTACGTCGAGACGATCTCCAATCCGACGATCGTGGTCGTCGACCTGGCCGCGCTCGCCACACTGGCCCATGCCCACGGCGCGCTGCTCATCGTCGACAACACGTTCGCCTCGCCCTATCTGTGTCGCCCGATCGAGCTCGGCGCCGACCTCGTGGCCGAGTCGGCCACGAAGTTCATTGGCGGTCACTCGGACGTCATGGCCGGGGTCGTGGCCGGCTCGCGCGAGCGGATCGCCGCCGTCCGCCTGGTCGAGATCGACACCGGAGGGACGCTTTCGCCGCTGTCCGCCTTCCTGGTCCTGCGTGGCCTGACCACGCTGGCCCTTCGGATGGAGCGTCATGCGGCGACCGCCAGCGCCCTGGCCACCTGGCTCGAATCCGAGCCCGCGATCCTGCGTGTTCTCTATCCCGGCCTGGCCAGCCACCCCCAGCGCGAGCTGGCCCAGCGCCAGTTCCCGATCGGCGGCGGCATGCTCGCTTTCGAGGTCGTCGGCGGCCGGGCCGGCGGCGGGGCGTTCATCAATGCCCTGACGATTCCCGAGCTGACGGCCTCGCTGGGCAGCATCCACACGATCGTGGCCCACCCGCCGACCACCACCCACCGGCAGCTGGCTGACGCCGAGCTGGTCGAGGCCGGGATCGCCCCCGGCCTGTTGCGCTGCTCGGTCGGCCTCGAGGACCTGGCTGACCTGCGGGCCGACTTCGCGGCCGGCCTGGCCGCCGCCCAGGCCGCTGCCGAAGCCGCTCCTGAAGCGGCCGGCTCGACCGCTCCCGACGACGCCGCCGAACCCGCTGCCGTCTCACTCGGCGCGTAGGAGATCCCGATCGCGATTCTGGCGGCGGATCGAGCCGTCGCATCCCGAGGCCAGCATCTGAGCCCACCGGCCCGCCTCGGGCTCGGCCTGTGGCACCTGTTCACCGCCGTCAACTTCGCCGTGCTCCAGATCATCATCCTCGTGATCGTCGGGGTGATCGGCATGACCGTCACCCAGCTGCCCGACTTCGCCTTCCGCACGACGGCCGACTACATCGCCCAGATGGAGATCATCCACGCCAAGTACGACCCCGCGATCGGGGCGGGCGCGGTGTCGATCCTGGAGCGCCTGCAGGTCTTCAACATCTTCACGGCTTGGTGGTTCAGTGCTCTGCTCGTCCTGCTGGTCATCTCGATCATCGTGTGCACGCTCAACCGGACGCCCAAGCTGTGGCGGACTTCGGCCGAGATCCGGGTGGTCCAGCCCGACCCCTTCTACAACCCAATCCTGCCCGACCGGGCGGCTGTAAGCGGCATGGACGCCGGCTCGGTGCGGGCGGCCCTGCGTCGCTCGCACTTCCACATCCGCGAGGCCGAGGTGAACGGCATCCAGTACTTCTACGGCGATCGCCATCGCTGGACGAAGATGGCCACCCTGATCAGCCACCTCGGCCTGATCCTGTTCCTGGTCGCGGCGGCGGTCACCAGCCGGCTCGGCTTCGAGAGCGGCATCGAACTGACCACCGGCGAGAGCCAGCCGGTCCAGGCGATCGGCACGCCCGGCCTGCTCGTGATCAAGAGCTTCGGTTTCTCCGACCCGACCGCGGCCGACGGCACGGTCCTCGACTACACCACCGACCTGGGGGTCTACCAGGACGGCCAGCTCCTCGCCCGCAAGGTCATCCGGGTCAACGACCCGCTGTCCGTGGGCGGCTTCACGTTCCACCAGAACGGCTTCCGTCCGGCACCCGACATCGTCATCCGGGACAGCAAGGGCCAGCCCCTATGGACCGGGCCGGTGGCCCTCGACGACAGCGCGGCCGGCTCGCCGCACGGCACGATGAGCGTGCCCGGCGAGGGCAACATCGGCCTCGAGATGCTCCTGACCAAGGCCTCGGACGGGACCGAGGGGGTCCTCTTCCTGCCCTACCGGTCGACCGGCCTGAACCCGGACGGCACGCCGATCACCCAGTCCCTGACCCCGTTCTTCGTTCCGATCGGCGGGGTGGGCGGCTCGCCCGACACGAGCTTCTACGTGCAGCTGCTCGATGTCCAGAACGCCACGATCCTGGTGGCCAAGGAGGACCCCGGCCAGCCCATCGTGTGGTTCGCGTTCCTGAGCCTGATCACCGGCTTGCTGATCACGTTCTACCTGCCCCGCCGGCGGATCTGGGCCAGGTTGGAGCCGAGCGGCGAGCTGCGAATTGTGGGCCGCTCGGAGCGCTACGTCGACTTCCGGCGCGAGTTCGGGCGCCTGCTCGACGATCTCGTCGCCGCCCGCCAGGCACCGGTAGTCTTGGTGCCGACAGCGAACTGACAAAGGAGTTTGCCTTGGCCGACAAGGACCACGCAGCATCGACCTCCGACACGATCGACGCGGCCGCCGCGAGCGGGATCCGGTTCATCCAGCTCCAGTTCACCGACATCATGGGCCTGGTCAAGGCCGTCACGATCCCGATCCATCAGCTCAAGGGCTCGGTCAAGCACGGCACGTGGTTCGACGGCTCCTCGATCGAGGGCTTCACTCGGATCGCCGAGTCGGACCAGTACCTGATGCCCGACATGTCGACGTTCGCCGAGATTCCCTGGCAGAAGGGCAGCGGTCCGCGGGGCACGGCCCGGGTCATCTGCGACGTCTACACGCCCAACGGGCAGCCGTTCGTGGGCGATCCGCGCTACGTGCTGCGCCGCCAGGTCGAGCGGGCGGCCAAGTTGGGCTACGTGGTGAACACGGGACCCGAGCTCGAGTTCTTCCTGTTCCGGCGGGGCGAGGACGGCGAGATCGAGCCGCTGCCCCACGACCAGGCCGGCTACTTCGACTTCTCGACCGACCTGGCCCAGGAGATCCGCCAGGACATGGTCGACGCGCTCGAGGCGTTCGGGATCCGGGTCGAGGCCGCCCACCACGAGGTCGCGGTAGGCCAGCACGAGATCGACTTCGAGTACAGCCACGCGCTGCGTACGGCCGACAACGCGGTGACCTTCAAGTTCACCCTGAAGGCGATTGCCCAGCAGCACGGGCTGTATGCGACGTTCATGCCCAAGCCGATCCGCGGCATCAACGGATCGGGGATGCACACCCACCAGAGCCTGTATTCGATCGCCGACAAGCGAAACGCGTTCGCCGATGCGTCCAATCCTTATGGGTTGTCGGATGTGGCCCGGTCGTACATGGCCGGCGTGCTGGCTCATGCCCGGGGGATGATCGCGGTCCTGGCCCCGCTGGTGAACTCGTACAAGCGGCTCGTCCCGGGCTATGAGGCACCGACGTATCTGACCTGGGGCCGGACGAACCGCTCGGCCCTGATCCGGGTGCCGATGGTCTCGCCAGGCAAGTCGATCGAGGGCACCCGGGCCGAGGTCCGCTGCCCGGATCCGTCGTCCAATACGTACCTGGCCTTCACGGCGATGATCGCGGCGGGGCTCGACGGGGTGGAGCGCGGCCTGAAGCTGAGCGAGCCGGTCGAAGAGTCACTCTTCGAGATGGACGCGGCCCGGATCGCCGAGCTGGGCATCCGCGAGCTGCCGGGCTCTCTGGGCGAGGCCCTCGACGAGCTCGAACGCGACGAGGTGATCCGGGACGCCCTGGGCGACCACGTCCTGAACCACTTCCTCGACGCCAAGCGCGCCGAATGGGACGACTACCGCACCCAGGTCTCGGACTGGGAAGTGGAGCGCTACCTGGAGCAGTTCTAGGGGAGTGCCGTCGCGTGCCGTGCCGGCGTTCCGGGTTCGCCCCACGCCCTCAGCCTCCGCTACCGCCACAAGCTTAGGCAGCGGGTTCCCAGGCCCGGTCGCCGCCTCGGCGCCTCATTTCACCGCCACTATCGGTACGCCGCGCCTCCGGCGGCCGAAAACCGACGTACGAGCGAGATAAGTGCCGGCGAAGGCCGTTCCCTAAGAGTAGTGGCGGTATGGGACGCTTCAATCGGGCTCAGCGCGCGGGCGCCCAGGCTCGGGCCGGTCGAATCCGCGGGAGAAGCATTGCGGTTCGCCTCGGAGTCGCCCTTCGCGAGGCGCGGTCGAGCGTCGGTCTGACCCAGGCGCAGGTCGCGGATCGGGCTGCGTTGTCCCAAACGCTGATCAGCGACCTGGAGATCGGCCATGGGCAAGGAGCGTCGATCGAGACGTGGGCCATGGTCGCGGCGGCGGTCGGAGAACAGCTCGTCGGATTCCTCGAGCACGCTCCCGGCGCAAGCCAGCCGCGCGATATCCAGCACCTTCGGCGGCAGAGCGCGCTCATCCGGATCGCGGCAGCCGGCGGATGGTCGGGGCTGCCCGAGCTCAGGCTGGACCGGGACGCACGGTGGTCTCGTTCGATCGATGTCGCCCTGGTGCGTCAGGCGACTGCCGAGGCGGTTGTTGTCGAGATCTGGAACTGGTTCGAGGACGTGGGCGGAGCGCTGCGTGGGCTCGACGGCAAGGTCGCCGCGCTGCGCGATCAGCTCGACCCGCGCGTCGAGTGGACGGTCCGGGCGTTGTTTGTCGTGCGCGACACGCGGCGAAACCGGCAGCTCACGACCGAGATCGGGCCGATGTTCGCGGCGCGCTTTCCGGGCAGCGCGCGAGCCTGGCTTCGGGCTCTCACCGACCCGACCCAGCGGCTGCCCGATGGCGACGGATTGTTGTGGAGCGATCGAACGGGCACGGCGCTGAAGGCGAGCCGGCTCCGAGGCTGAGGGTGGCGGGGCGGCGCCGGCCCGGGGCGCGGGAATGGCCCAACCGGCTGGTCCAAAAGCGCGAGAATGGGCCGCCATGACCGACGACGAGCCGACCGAGACCGCCGAGCTCGCCGAGACCTCGGCAATCCCGAGACCGGCGCCAGCCCAAGTCGCCGGCCCGAAGATCCGGCCGATGCAGTCGCTCTGGTTGCTGGCGATCGCCCACGCGGTCAACCATGCCCAGGCGTTCCTGCTGCCGCTGATCTTCCTGAAGATCATCGACGAGTTCCACGTCAGCGTGGAGACCATCGCCTTCCTGGCCTCCTTCGGTGCGGCGTCGTCGGGCCTCGTCCAGCTGAGCTACGCACAGCTGACCCGGGTCATGTCGCGCCGGCGCCTGCTCGGTATCGGCGGAATCCTGTTCGGCGGTGGATTCGCGGCCCAGGCGTTCGCGTTCAGCTTTCCGACATTCGCGATCCCCAACGTCCTGTCGCGGATCGGCGGCTCGCCCCAGCATCCCGTCGGCAACGGCCTGCTCGCCGAGCAATTCGTGCCCGAGCGACGCGGCTTCGCGATCAGCGCACACATCGCCGGCGGCAATGTCGGGACCGTGATCGTCGCGATCAGCGGCGCGCCGATCATCGCGTTGTGGGGCTGGCGTGGGGCGTCGATCATCTTCGGCATCCCGGCCGTGGTGATCGCCGTGGCGATCCTGATCCTGATCCGCGAAACCGGGTCGGACCGGGCAGCCGCGCGGGCCGGCGGGACCGTTCGGCAGGCGTTCGGGCAGATCATTCGCGACCGCGACCTGCGCTGGCTCTACCTCACCTCGATCCTCGGCGGCGGCGGGCGGGGCCTGGGCGTGGTCAACCTGTTCGCGCTGCTGTACCTAACGACCGTCCTTCACCTGTCGGACTCGCTGACGGGCCTGATGTACGGCGTCCTGATCGTGTTCGCCGTCCCGATGCCCCTCATCTCGGGCTGGCTCTCGGATCGGATCGGGCGCAAGCCTGTGATCATTGGCGTGTACATCGGTGGGGCGATCGGGTTCCTCGTCTTCCTGGCGTCGGGCTCGAACCTGGTTGGGCTGTGGGCCGGGATCGCCCTGATGGGCCTGTTCAGCTTCGCCGAGAGCCCGCAGCTCCAGGCGCTCCTCGCCGACATCGCGGCGCCGAAGTTGCGCGACGCCACGTACGCGGTGTATTTCACGCTGGCGTTCGGCGTCGGCTCGCTGTGGACCGCGGTCTACGGGGTGATCATCCAGCAGGCCGGGAACACCACCGGCGTCCAGATCGTGTTCGTGCTGATGGCCGTGACGTTCTTCCTGGCGGCAATCGCCACGGTCCCGATCAAGGCCGACGAGCGGGCCCGAGCGAACGCGGCCCACGAGGCCTCGCTCGGAGGCGAATAGGGCTTTGCGGCTGGGACCGAGAGGCCGCTCGGCCTCCGATATCACTCGCATGCTTAAGCGATGCGCCAACCGAGCGCGAATCCGCGACCGCGCCAGGAATCGGCGGGTCTGAGGCTGGTTTCACTAATGGTGGTACTACAGGGGCCGTTTCGCAGGTCGGGAAGCGCATCCCGAGCCCCGCGCGAGGCATTGACCAGTCCGAACCGCAGCAGTTAGCAATGGCCGTCATATCCAGGGGCCGGCACGGCGACAAGCGCTCGGATTCGTGCCTCGAGGGCCTGTGGGGTATCATCCGCGAGCCCTGTTCAACGGGCGCTTTTCGGTCGGGGCGTGGCGCAGCTTGGTAGCGCGCATCGTTCGGGACGATGAGGTCGGAGGTTCAAATCCTCTCGCCCCGACCAAACCCACCAACTTTGGTTCCGAGCTCGAGCACGGCCGGCAGGGCGACATCGAGACCGAGCGCGATCGCATCGCTCGTGAGCTCGTATTCCGGGCGTTGGAAGCCCAGGACGTCGGTCCTCGCGAAGATCGCGGCAACCAAGGCCTGACGAGCTTCCGGCCCGGACTCGGCCCACAGCGTCGGTAGCGAGCGCAGGTAGGCAATGATCTCCGCCGCTGTCAGCCGGGGTCCCGCGAGCGGTTCACGAGCCAGAGCCTCGGTTGCATCGAGCCGCGCCATCGCGGCCTGCCAGGCGGGCACGTCGCGGGTCAGGGTGAGCTTCCGACCCGCCTCCTCACGGTCCCTGACGATCCGAGCCAGGCCAAGCTCATCGGCTCGGGGTCGATGTTCGTCATGGAGCCGGACATTCACGATTACGCTATCGGAAGGAACGAGCTGGCGGTAGCGGGCGTCATGAGCCCTACAGCGACAACGCCCGGAACTCGAGTGGTGCGCCGTCCCTCCGCCAACCCTGCCGGATGGCGCGGGCGTTACAAGTGTCCGAGCACCGCTGACGCGAGTCCCAGTTCATCGGTTTCGGCGTTGACCGAGCCGACGCCTGAGACGGAGATCGCGACAGCGATGTCACCTTGCGCGACGTGCAGCTGGTTGGTCCCGGCAGCGAAATATGCTCGGTCCCCGATGCCATCTACATTTCCGCCTTGGGCCAAGCCCGTCGCGAAGGTAGCCGAATCGAGCGGGCCAATGGTGACGACGACAATCGCCGGTGGGATCTCCCAAGTGCACAGGGCCACGACGCCTTCCGTGGTCCGCGTGCCGGTCGTCGCGGGGCGCGTGAGCGTACTCGTGAGGTCGCCCGCGGTGAGGAGGGTGCACGGGTCGAGGGCGAGGGGCGTCGGGGCAGGCGACGGTGTTGGCGACGGCGGGGGAGCTGGCGAGCAGGCACCAACGACGAGCCCGAAGGCCAGTCCCGTGACGATGCGCTGCAGCAGGTCAGGGGCCATCGACTGTACCTCCTTGCACCGAAGCCCGATGCACCCGGCCACCGCCTGACTCGGCCGGGCGCGGCGTCTTGCGTCTGAACCCGAACGGCAGGCTTTGTCACCAGAGCATCGAGTCAATGCCTTTGACGGCATAGCCTGCGCTTGCCGTGGCACGAATCACTCATCGTCTGCGAACCTGAGACGCGGTTGGTCACAGCATGTCGGCCACCTTAGAGGCTGTGAACCAATCCGTATTGCGGTCCAGACGACGACGGCCTGACGGGAGCTGGCGAGCACGATGAGACCGACCGAGATCAGGTCGGGACGC
>JBBSFD010000002.1:0-103356 GCA_038239115.1 Candidatus Limnocylindrales bacterium
CTCAACTTCCCGCGGGCCGATGTCCGGGCCAATGGCCTGTTCGGACCGCTCAACGGGTCTGGTGATGCCAGCTTCGTGTACAAGACCGGCTCGGGCAAGGTCCAGCTGATCCTCGACCTGAGCGGCTATTTCAGGTGAAGAGCGTGGTCAGCTCAGGGTTGGGTGGCCAGCAGGACCGCGCCGGCCACGATGACCACGGCAATCGCCACCCGGTTCAGGGCGTCCCGCCGGCTGGCCGCCTCCTTGAGCCGGAATGAGCCCCAGCCGCTGATGATCACGATCGCCGATTCGCGCAGTGGCGCGACGGCGGTGAGCGGCGCGTAGCGATACGCGATCAGCACGAACAGGTAGGCCCCGACGGTGATCAGGCCGCCGATCCCGGATCTGACCCAGGGTCGGCTCCAGGACCGGCTCAGGACGCCGGACAGGCCCTCCCCATCTGGTCCAGCTTGTTCGCCGGGTTGGCTGGCGGCCGGCTGGCTGACGGCCGACACGGCAGCAGCCCGGCCCCGATCGCGCCGGACCAGCAGGCCGATCCAGCCGAGCAGGAAGATCGTGGTGAACGTCCAGAGCATCGCCGCGTAGAACAACGGATCGATCAGCCGGGCGCCTTCGGTATCCACGGCCGAGTAGGACGTGATCGTGACCCCGGTCAGCAGGGCGAAGAGGGCGGCCTCCTGCAGGTGGCGGGGCATCGCGCTGCGTCCGCGCAGGATCGCCCAGGGACGCTGGAGCGACAGGATCCCGAAGAGGAGCAGGCCAACTCCCAGCCAGCCCTGTGGCTCGAGGGTCTCGTTCAGGACGATCACGCCCACCGCGACCGACAGGACTGGCGCCGTGCCCCGGGCGATGGGATAAACCAGGGACAGGTCGCCCCGCTTGTAGGCGGCCGACAGGAACGCGAAATAGGCCGCTTCGAGGACGCCCGAGATGAGGGCCAGCTGCCAGGCCTCGATCGGGATCGCGGGCTGGCCGGAGACCAGCCAGCCGAGCACGCCGACCGGGACCAGGAAGGCCGCCCCGACGAGCATTCCCCGGCCGGCGGTCCGGAGTGGATCGCTGGCCGTCTTGAGCAGGACGTTCCAGATCGCGTGGAGGATGGCCGCGAAGAGCAGGAGGAGGATGATTCCGGGCGGCAATCAGTCCTGCCCGGCCGTGGCGTCGCCCGGGCCGTCGGGAGCCGGCCGGCCGCCTTCCGCCGGGCCGCCTTCCGCCAGCCCGCCTTCGGCCATCTCCTTCAGGATCCGCAGGTGGGTCTCGATCACGCTGGCCGCCGAGCCGCGTCCGAGGCTCACCAGCCGGGTCGCCCAGCGACCGGTCGTGGCCAGCTCGGCCGTGGCCGCGACCCTCGTCCCGCCGGCGACCTCATCGAGGGACCAGCCCCGCTCGAGGCGGATCCCGTCGCCCACCAGGACCATCCGGAAGCGGGTGGCCGGTCGGGCCTCGAGGCTCTCGAGCCGGACGTTGGTGGCCAGCAGGCCCAGCCGCAGGCGGGCCGAGCGGGTCGCCCCGGCGGCCGGCCAGCTGGGTACCGGCGGCCCAAGCCGGAGCTCCGGAAAGAGCGCGTCCTGGGCGGCCGGGTCGTGGAGGGTCAGCCAGACCTGGCGGGGCGGGACCTGGATGTAGGTCAGCCGCGCGAGCCCGCCGGGCGGAGGGAGTGGACGAGGGCCGGGCATCAGGGCAGGTGGCGGGCGACGCGGCTCGGACGGGGTCGGAGCGGCAGCTCGGGACCGGTCAGGCGCCGATCGGGTGCCAGACCGTCTTCATCTCGAGGAAGGCGGCGATCCACTCCGGTCGCTGGGCGGCCCGGTCGTCCGTCCAGTCGAAGGCGGCGTCGCTCACCCCGCGGGGCCGGCGGGCGATGCGCTTGATCGATTCGGCAGCCGAGACCTCGACCGCCACCTGGTCGTCTGGAGCCACCCCCCAGGTGTCGATCGCATCGACGTCGACATGGGCCGCGATGACCGGCACCAGCTCCTTCTTCAGGCCGGTCAGGAGGTTGATGACGCCGCCCGGCACGTCGCTCGTGGCCAGGACCTCGCCCAGGGTCACGGCCGGTAGCGGCCGCGTCTCGGACGCCAGGACGACGACCGCGTTGCCGGTCACGAGGGCCGGGGCCAGGCGGCTGACCAGGCCCAGCAGTGAGCTCGATTCGGGCGCGATCAGGCCGACCACACCGGTCGCCTCGGGAATCGTGAAATTGAAATACGGCGCGGCCACCGGGTTGGACGAGCCGAGGACCTGGCTGATCTTGTCGGCCCAGCCGGCATACCAGACCCAGCGATCGATCGCGTGGTCGACGCTCGTGCCCGCTCGCCGGGCCGACAGCCCTTCGGCGGCCGCGACCTCGGCCACGAACTGGTCACGCCGGCCCTCCAGCAGCTCGGCCACCCGGTACAGGACCTGGCCCCGGTTCATCGCCGTTCGGGCGGCCCACGGCTGGAATGCCTTGCGGGCGGCCCTGACCGCGTCGCGGACGTCCTTGCGCGAGGCTCGACTGGCATTCGCCAGCTCCTCGCCACGGGGCGTGCTTACGAGGTAGGTCCGGCCCGACTCCGAGCGCGGGAACGCGCCGCCGATGTACTGCTTGTAGGTCTTCCGGACATCGATCCGATCCGGCGCTCGGCGGCGCACACCGGGCATCAGCGGTCCTCGAGGCGCAGGTAGGCCTGCAGCCCGGGCAGACCGCCCTCGCGACCGTAGCCCGACTCTTTGTAGCCCCCGAAGGGCGAGGTGGGGTCGAACTTGTTGAACGTGTTGGCCCACACGACGCCCGCCCGCATCCGGCTGACCATCATCAGGATGCGCGAGCCCTTGTCGGTCCAGATCCCGGCCGACAGCCCGTAGGGCGTGTTATTGGCCTTCTCGATCGCCTCCTCGGGCGTCCGGAAGGTCAGGGTCGACAGGACCGGCCCGAAGATCTCCTCGCGGGCGATCCGATGGCTCTGGGCGACGTTCGTGAACAGGGTCGGGCGGAAGAAGAAGCCGCGCTCGGGCAGGTCGCAGGCGGGCTGGTACAGCTCGGCGCCCTCGGCCACTCCAGAGGCCACGAGCTCGGTGATCTTGTCCAGCTGGGCCCGGCTGTTGATCGCCCCGACGTCGGTGTTCTTGTCGAGCGGATCGCCGACCCGGATCGTGGACAGGCGGTCCTTGAGCTTGGCGATGAGCAGCTCGGCGATCGACTCCTGGACGATCAGGCGGCTGCCCGCGCAGCACACCTCGCCCTGGTTGAAGTAGATCCCGTTGATGATCCCCTCCACCGCCTGGTCGAGGGGCGCGTCGTCAAAGACGATGTTGGCGGCCTTACCGCCCAGCTCCAGGGTCAGCGCCTTGCCCTGCCCGGCAATGCCCTGCGCGATCCTTCGGCCGACCGAGGTCGAGCCGGTGAAGGCCACCTTGTCGACGTCGGAATGGGTGACCAGGGCCATCCCGATCTCGCCCGGTCCGGTGATGATGTTGACCACGCCCGGGGGCAGGTCGGCCTGGCGGCACAGCTCGGCAAACAGGAGAGCGGTGAGCGGGGTGGTGCTGGCCGGCTTGAGCACGACGGTGTTGCCGGCGGCCAGGGCCGGGGCGATCTTCCAGGCCAGCATCAGCAGCGGGAAGTTCCAGGGGATGACCTGGGCCGCCACCCCGAGCGGCCGGGCGATCCGCCCGGGGAAGGCGTAGTCGAGCTTGTCGGCCCAGCCCGCGTAGTACCAGAAGTGGGCCGCGGCCAGGGGCACGTCGACGTCGCGCGACTCCTTGATCGGCTTGCCCGAGTCCATCGATTCGAGCACGGCAAACTCGCGCGAGCGCTCCTGCAGCAGGCGGGCGATCCGGAACAGGTACTTGGCCCGCTCGCGGCCGGGAAGCTTGCCCCAGCTCTTCGACTGGGCCTGGCGGGCCGCCCTGACCGCCACGTCGACATCGGCCCCGGTGGCCCGGGCGACTTCGGCCAGGGGCTCCTCGGTCGCCGGGTTGATCGTCGTGAACGTCGCGCCGTCCGACGCGGCGACCTCCTTGCCACCGATCATCAGGCCGTAGCGCTCGCGGATCGTGACGATCTCGCGCGACTCGGGGGCCGGCGCGTATTCCCAGGGGATGGCCTGGCCGTCGCCCAGGCCCCAGCTGTTCGGGGCGGCCTTGCCGGCCCGGGCAGGGATCGACCGGCTCGGCTCGCTCGTGCTCGGCTTCGTCTCGGTGGCCATCGTGGTCATTATGGCATCCGCTCGCCGCCGGCCCAGCGTTCGTGGCTATCTCCCAGGAAGATCAAACGGGCCGAATTGGACCGTTTAGCTGACCGGTCGGCGGCCAGTTTCCGGGGATCGATCTCCACCGAAGATCGATTCGGGCAGATCCAAGTCGGGATCCGGCGGCTGGATGGGCCACTCCCTCGTTTTGATCTCCTGGGGAGATAACCGAGGTCGGCGCGGGATCCGTGTAAGATCGGGGCACAACCGAATACGCCTCCGGGGAGCGCGAACGCGCTGAGAGTGTGGTCCGACCACAGACCCGCCGAACCTGATCCGGCTGACACCGGCGTAGGGAGCAGGCCAACCGTCGACTCGACGCCGTCCCCGGCAAGCCCGGAGGCGGCGTTCATCGTTCAGGTGAGGAGTCCCGGTCAGCATGTCAGCTTCAATCCGCCGAATTGGCAGCCTGGTGGCGATCGTCGGCCTGCTCACCGGCGCCTGCTCCCTCGGCGCGAGCCCGCTGCCGACGATTGGTCCGGTTCGGACCGCCACGCCGTCCTCGGCCACCACCGCGGCGGCCAGTCCTTCGGCCACGCCGCTGCCCCCCGCCGCCGACGTGACCCTCGCCCTGGACTGGACGCCCAATACCAACCACACGGGCTTCTACGTCGCCCAGAGGAGCGGCTGGTACGCCCAGCGGGCGATCAACCTGACCTTCATCCCGTATGCCAGCGCCAACCCCGAGACGCTGGTCGGGGCCGGCCAGGCCGATTGCGGGATCAGCACCGAAGAGGGCGCCACGTTCGCCATCGCGGCGGGCGAGAAGGAGCAGTCGGTCATGGCCATCCTGCAGCACACGGCCACCGAGGTCGCGGTCCTGGCCAGCGGACCGATCACCCGGCCGCGGGACATGGATGGCAAGGTCTACGCCGGTTTCGGCTCGCCCCAGGAGGGTCCCCTGTTGACGGCCGTGATCAAGGCCGACGGTGGCAAGGGCGTGTTCACCACGGTCACCCTCGATACGGCGGCGTACGAGGCGCTCTACGCGGGCAAGGCCGACATGGCGATCACGTTCAGCGCCTGGGAGGCGATCGAGGCCAGGGAGCGCGGCATCGCCCTCCGGACATTCTCGTTCCCCGACTACAGCCTGCCCGACGAGTACGCCGTCGTGCTGGTCTGCAACAACGCCTGGCTGGCCGCCAACGGCGATGTCGCGCGTCGGTTCCTGGCGGCCACGGTCCGCGGCTTCGAGCTGGCGGCGACCGATCCGGCCACCGCGGCCCAGGAGCTGATCACAGCCAATCCGGGCGTATTCGACGGCAACCCGGCCTTGCCCAAGGACAGCGCCAATTACCTGGCCGCCCAGAAGCTGTACCTGGACCCGACGGGCGCGGTTGGGCCGCAGGCCCTCGCGACCTGGAACGCCTACTCGGGCTACCTCTACAGCCTGGGCGTGCTGGCCGGCCCGGATGGCAAGCCCCTGCCCGCCCAGCCCGACTTCTCGACCTACTTCACGAACCAGTACCTGCCGTGAGCCTGCTCGGCGCATGACCGTCCTGCGGCGGGCCCTGCCCAGCCTGGTCGTGCTCGGCCTGCTCGTCGTTGCGTGGGAGGCCGCGGCGCGGCTGCTGGCGATCGATCCGGTCGTCCTGCCGGCACCGAGCCGGATCCTGAGCGCGCTGTGGGACGCGCGCGGAGCCGCGACCGGCCACGCCTTGACCACCCTGACCGAGACGCTCGCCGGCTTCAGCATCTCGGTCGTCTTCGCCATCGGCACGGCCCTGCTGATGGACTCGATCGGCTGGGTTCGCCGGGCGATCTACCCGCTCCTCGTGGCCAGCCAGACGATCCCGATCGTGGCCGTCGCGCCTCTCCTGATCATCTGGTTCGGGTTCGGCCTGACCCCCAAGATCGTGGTTGTCGTGCTGGTTACCTTCTTCCCGGTGACCGTGGCCCTGCTCGATGGCCTGGCCGGCACCAGCCGGGATGCGACCCTCCTGCTCCAGGCGATGGGCGCCTCACGCCGCCAGGTCCTGCTCAAGCTGCGCCTGCCGGGCGCCTTGCCCTCGCTCTTCACCGGCCTGCGGATCGCCGTGACCTACGCCATGATCGGGGCCATCTTCGGCGAGCAGGTCGGGGCCGTGAACGGCCTGGGGATCTGGATCATCCTGACCAAGAACCTGGGCCGGACCGACCTGGTCTTCGGGGCGATCCTGGTCACGGCGATCCTGACCCTGGCCCTGTGGCTGCTGGTCGGCCTGATCGAGCGCTGGACGATCCCGTGGTACCGCGAGTCTCGCCGGGAGCGCGCCTAACCCGACGGGCGATCGGGCCCGCGCCCACGTATATCCTGGGGATATCCTCCCCGAAAGAGAGCGGGGCGGCGCGGCGTCGGGACCTATCTCCTGGGGAGATCAAAACGCCGGAATGGCGGTGGTTGGCGCGTCCGGCTCGAGCGAGTTCGGCAGATTCGATCTCCGGGGGCGATCAAATCACGGGAAGCGGTCGCAGCCAGAGCCTCCGGCCTCGTTGATTCGGCCGCTTTGATCTCCTCGGGAGATATCTGCCGAAGGGCGCGGGTGCGTTCGCCCGCGGCGAACAGATCGCCTTAATCCAGGATCGAGCCGGGGCATGGGACGCTGCTTTCGACGAATCGTTCGCCGGGCACGAACGATTCACGAGAGTCGACTCGATTTGCGGGGCCAAACGCATCGGATCAGGCCGATTTGTTCGTCCCAGGCGAACGAGGGATCCTCCAGCGGGACCGACGGATGGAGGGTCCCGGTCCGCGCGACGTGCCGGAACCGCAGGCCCCGGAACAGCGAGCGTCAGTCCAGGCTGAAGTGGTCGGGGCCCTGGTAGCGGCCGGTGCGCTGCTTCTCGATCTGCATGAGGACGTCGTTGAGCAGGCTCGAGGCGCCGAAGCGGAACCGATCGGGTGTCATCCAGCGCGGGCCGAGGGTCTCATACAGCACGACCAGGTATTGGACCGCTTCCTTGGCCGTGCGGATCCCGCCGGCCGGCTTCATCCCGACGGCCCGCCCGGTCGCCCGTTCGAAATCGCGGATGGCCTCGAGCATGACCAGGGTCACCGGCAGGGTTGCGGCCGGGGTCACCTTGCCCGTCGAGGTCTTGATGAAGTCGGCGCCGGCGGCCATGGCCAGGACGCTCGCCCGGCGGACGTTGTCGTAGGTCTCCAGCTCGCCGGTCTCCAGGATCACCTTGAGGTGGGTCGACCCACAGGCGTCCTTGATGGCCACGATCTCGTCGAACACGCGGGCATAATCGCCGGCCAGGAACGCGCCCCGGTCGATGACCATGTCGACCTCGTCGGCTCCGGCCTCGATCGCCTGGCGGGTCTCGGCCAGCTTGAGGTCGAGGAAGGTCTGGCCCGACGGGAAGCCCGTGGCGACGCTGGCCACGAGCACGCCCGACGTCCCCAGGGACTCCTTCGCCTCGGCCACGAGGGCCGGATAGACGCACACGGCCGCGACATGGGGGGTCGTCGGGTCGCCCGCCTGGGGCCGCATCGCCTTGGCGCACATCGCCCGGATCTTGCCCGGCGTGTCCTTACCCTCGAGGGTGGTCAGGTCCATCATCCGGATCGCCAGGTCGAATGCCCACAGCTTGGAGGCGGCCTTGATCGACCTGCGCTTGAGCGAGTCGACCCGCTCCTCCACTCCGACCTGGTCGACCGGGCTGACCCGGCCGAGCAGGCTGCCCAGTGAGCCGGCCCGACCGTCGTAGGAGCGGATCAGCTCGTTGGCCCGCTCCCGGGCGGCGCTGTCGGGAGCTCCCTGGACGGTCGTCATGGGCGCGGCCTAGAGGCCTGCCCGGACGCGCGGCAGGGGCGGCAGGCGGCGCTTGCCCTCGACCAGGAAGTGCTCGAACCAGGCACAGATCTGGGCCGCGGTCTCGATCCGCCGGTAGGGCGTGCCGGAGCGGGTCAGCTCGTGGGTCTCGTCGGGCACGCGCATGAGGCGGACCGGCCGGCCCAGCGAACGCAGGACCGTGAACAGCTCCTCGGCCTGGCCGATCGGCGTGCGCAGGTCGCGCTCCGAGTGCTGGATCAGGAGCGGCGTCCGGATCTGGTCGGCGTAGGTCAGCGGCGAGTGGAGCCGATACAGCTCGGGGTCTTCCCAGGGCGCCGCCCCGAACTCGAGTCGGCCAAAGGCCGGGCCGGCAATATCGCCGGTCGACATCTGGCTGGTCAGGTCATTGACCGAGCGACAGGTGATCGCGGCCTGGAACCGGTCGGTATGTCCGACGATCCAGCTGGTGAGGTAGCCGCCGTACGATCCGCCGGTCACCCCCAGCCGGTCCGGATCGGCCAGGCCATCGGCAATCAGGCCGTCGACCCCAGCCAGCACGTCGCGCATCGGGCCCGGTCCCCAATCGCGATAGTTGGCGCCGTTGAAGGCCTCGCCGTAGCCCTGCGAGCCGCGCGGGTTGGCCGCCCACACGGCCATGCCCGCAGCCGCCAGGAGCTGCCACTCCCATTCCGGGCTCCAGCCGTACAGGGTGTGCGGCCCGCCATGGATCTCGACCACGAGCGGAGCGGGTCTGCCTGCCTTGGCCAACGGGTTCGGCGGGTAGTACCAACCCTGGATCTGTCGCCCGTCCACCTCGCTCCAGCGGCTGGTCGGCTCGACCAGGCTGAGCTCGGCGGCGAGCTCCTCGTTCAGGCGGCCGACGGCCCGGGCCGCAACCGGCCGGGCCCGGCCGGAGCGCAGCTCGAGGGCCGTCACTTCGGGCAGGACCGTCGGCGCCGAGCGCACCGCGGCCACCCTGACCGCGCTCCCTGGACCAGGGCCGATCACGAAGGACGAGTAGTAGTGCTGGCCGTCCGTCAGCCGCTCGACCGGGCCGCCCTTGACCGGCACCCGCCACAGCTCGAACGAGCCCTCGACCGGCGCACTGAACCAGACCGCCGAGCCGTCGGGCGCCACGTGGATCCGATTGCCTTCGCCGACCGTGACATCGCTGCCCATGCCCGAATCGATGACCAGGTCGGCCGGGCCGGTCAGGTTGCGGCCCTCGGCCGGGCCGGCTTCCGAGCCATCGGCCGCGAACAGCCACACGTCGGCCCGGCTGCCGTTGCCGCCGCCGTAGCGATGACCCAGCACGGCCAGGCGTTCGCCGCCGGGCAGCCAGGCGGGCGAGGTGAACGCCGAGCGGCCGGCTGGCCGCTTTCGCCCGCCGGTGATCCGGGCGGCCCGGCCACCCGTCGCGGCCACGACCCAGACGTCGCTGTTAAAACCCAGGTCGTCGTCCCGGCCCCAGTCGGCACTGAACGCGATCCTGCTCCCATCCGGTGACCAGGCCAGCTCGGACACCGGGGTCGGGCCGGCATGGACCTGGCTCGCTTCGCCCGTGGCCAGGTCGATGACCCACAGCCGGCCGACCTGGTGGTAGACCCAGCCCGGGCCGTTGGCCATGGACCGCAGCCGGTCGACGTAATGGATGTCCGAGCGGGGCGCTTCGCCCGGGCCGGGCGGCTTGGCCGGCCGGCCCCGGAGGCGGAGGTCCTCCTCGAGGCTGGCGCCATGGGAGGAGCTGACCAGCGCCAGCCGGCCGCCGTCGGGCGACCAGGCGAATTCGGTGACCCCGCGAGGCAGGTTCGTCAGGCGCCGGGCCTCACCAGGCTCGTCCAGGGGCAGCAGGTGGATCTGGACCGAATCCTCGCGGTCCTTGGCGGCCGCCGGCTCCTCCTCCACCGCCAGGCGGCGATCGGACAGGAAGGCCAGTGCCCGGCCATCCGGACGAAAGCGGGGGCTCGAATCGTGCTTCGCCCCGAGAGTCAGCTGCCGGGCCGGCGATGAGCCGTCGAACGGGACCGCCCAGATGGAGTGGCGGTAGCCGTCGCGGGTCGGAGCCACTGACTGGACGGTGAAGGCGATCCGTCCGCCGTCCGGGGCGAGCTGCGGATCGGTTGGAATCCGGAAGCGGTAGTAGTCGTCGGGTCGAGGAATACGAGCCATCGGGCGAGTCTACCGCTACCATCGGACCGATGGCCGATCAGCTTTCGCTCAGCCTCGAACCCGCCCCGATCGGCTGGCCGGCCACGGTCCAGGCGATGGGCGCCCAGCCGGCCGACGCGCCGTACGACGATCCCGACACGCTCTTCGAACCGTGGTGGGGTGGCGAGCGTGCCCTGGCCTATACCGGCCGGGATCCCGATGCCAAGGCCGGCTCGGAGTCGCTCGACCTGCGCGTCCTCAGCCTCGACGGCGAGATCCTGACCCAGCTGCTGCCCGAGATCGCCGACCTGCCCGAGCGAATCGGGCGTCGCTCGGCGATCCTCGACGGGACCCTCGTGGCAGTCGACCCGGCCGGCCGCCTGGACGAGACGGGCCTGGCCGCCCGGCTCGAGGGCCGGCCGGGTCCGGGCCTGGCCTACCTGGTGTACGACCTGCTCGCGCTCGATGGCCGGTCGGTCGTCGGCGAGCCCCTCGAACGGCGCCGCGCCCGGCTCCGCCGGCTGCTCCAGCCCACACCCTCGATCGTGCTCGTGCCGATGATCGCGGGCGAAGGCCGGGCATTGTGCGCGGCCGCCGCTGCCCAGGGCGTTGGCTGGGTGCTCGCCCGTGATCGGCGCAGCCCGTACCTGGCCGGCGTGACCAGCAGCCTGTGGCGGCTGATCGCGGTCAAGCCCGATGAGGCCGGAGGGCCACCGGGGCTGCCGTCCCTGCCGATCACGGATGCCAACCCGATCCTGGCCCTGATCCGGCGCCTGCCCCTCGACGACCCCGCGCCGTAGCCCTCAGCCGCCGTTCGGCCGGAGGGCCACCCGCACGAACGTCCGGACGCCTGGGCGCTGGCCATAGAGGAGCACCCCTGCGCCGTAGATCCGGGCCGCCAGCCAGGCCGAGCCGGCGATCGCCACGATCAGCAGCCCCAGGGACAAGCCCACCTCCCACGGCTCGACATGGCCGAGCATCACCCGGGCCAGCATCACGTACGGGCTGAAGAAGGGCACGAACGAGAGCACGGCCACCCAGTGCGAGTTGATCGCGGTCATCGCGAAGATCGTGGCAAAGTAGCCGGCCATCGACACGAAGCTGAGCGGCAGGGCGAGCTGCTGGATGTCCTCCGGCCGGCTGACCAGCGAGCCCGCGGCGGCATAGACGAAGGCGTAGAGCAGGAAGCCGAGCAGGAAGAACAGGCCGAACGCGACCAGGATCTGGCCGGTCAGGCCAACCAGGGGAGCCTCGCCCGGACCAGCCGGCCCAATCAGGGCGGTGGCGATTGGATCCTGCAGGGCGAGCACGATCGCGGCCGGGATCAGGATCGCCAGGTACTGGCTGAGGCCCGCCCCGCCGACGCCCACGACCTTGCCGATGAGCAGCTGCCGAGGCGTGGCCGCACTGATCAGCAGCTCCATCACCCGGCTGGCTTTCTCGGCCGCCACGCTGCTGGCCACCCACATCCCGTAGATCGTCAGGGTCAGGAAGATCAATACGATCAGGACCGAGGCCAGCAGCGTCCGGCTGCCACTCGTGGCCGGGTCGATCGCGACCGTCGTCAGGCCACCGGTGGGCGCCACGTCGAACGCCGGCACGTGGAAGGCCGGGCCGCTGGCGGAGTGGTCCAGGCCGTCGGAGTACTCAACCACGGCCGCCCCGAACGTGGCGACCTCCAGGCGCTGGATCGTGGCGCTGGTCGGACCGTCGTTGCCGTGGAACACGAAGTCGAGGCCACCCTGGGGCCGGATGGTCACTTCGAGGACGCTCTCGAGGTGACCCGTCCGGACCGCAGCCAGGGCGGTCTCGCGGCTGGCTTCGGCGCTCAGCACATAGTGCGGCCGGACCGTGGCCGGGTCGACCCCGGCCGGGACCGGGTTGAGGTAGGCCGACACGAGGCCGATGACCCGCTCGGAGACGGCCGGATCACCCGACACCACCCCGATCCTGGTCAGGCTCCCCCGGTCGAGCGCACGCAGGCCGATCGGGATCAGGGCGGCCCCGATGGCCACCACGATCAGGATCGCGGTCGCCACCGCGAATGCGCGGCTGTGGACCTTCTCGGCGTACTCGCGCCGGGCGACCAGCAGGGTATTCGACCGGCCGGCTCCGATCACGCCGCGGACCCCAGCTCGGGCGCGGGATCGGACGCGCCCCGGTCCGCCTGGGCGACCGCTCCGGCCGGCCCGACCAGCTCGATGAACACCTCCTCGAGCGATGGGTCGGCCACCTCGAAGCAGGTCACCGCCGCGCCCCGATCGAGCACCGCGTGCAGGATCGACTGGGGATCGACGCCGACCTCGAGGGTCAGCTCGGTCACGTCCAGGCCGGCCCGGGCCTGGCGCACGCCGGCCAGCGAGGCGGCCCAGGCCAGCTCCCGATCGCCGGCCACCGCGAGGCGGACGATCGAGCGTCCGGCCCGGCGCCGGACCTCGCGGGTCGGTCCGCTGGTCACCAGCCGGCCCCGATCGATGATCGCGATCGAATCGGTGAGGGTCTCGGCCAGCTCCATCTGGTGAGTCGAGATGAGCAGCGTCCGGCCCCGGCCGGCCAGCTCGAGCAGGGCCTCCCGCAGGAGGGCCACGTTGAGCGGGTCCAGCCCGGTGAATGGCTCATCCATCAGGACGACCTGCGGATCGTGCAGGATCGCGGCGATGAACTGGACCTTCTGCTGATTGCCCTTGCTCAGCTCGTCGGCCCGGCGTTCGGCCAGCCCGGGAGCCCGGAACCGCTCGAGCCAGCCGAGCGCGTCGCGGCGGGCCTGGCCGGACGGGATGCCGTACAGGCTGGCAAAGAAGACGAGCTGGTCCAGGACCCGCATGCGCGGGTAGAGCCCGCGCTCCTCGGGCAGGTAGCCGAAGGTCGACCGATCGAGCTGGGCGGTTGGCTGGCCGGCCCACGTCACCTGGCCCGCGTCGGGTCGGAGGATGTCCAGGATGATCCGCATCGTGGTCGTCTTGCCCGCGCCATTGGCGCCCAGGAAGCCGAAGACCTGTCCCTGCTCCACCTCGAAGCCGACCGAATCCAGGGCGACGACGGGGCCGTAGCGCTTCGTCACGCCGTCGATCACGAGGGTCATGGCCGGAGGATCGCACACCTGCGCTCCAGCCAATCCCGTACGGAGGTCCCAGCCGCGCGCTGAAGACGGCGCGCTACCATCTGCTCATGGCACCATCGACCGACCCGGCTCGAATCCACGCCGATCGAGCCGCCGGCACGCTCCTGATCGAATGGCGCGACGGCCACACCACGACCTATCCGGCCAGCACCCTGCGCTGGCTGTGCCCGTGCGCGTACTGCCGAGGCGAGGCCGGCCTGCCCGGCTGGCTGGACTCGGCCCCGACCCTCAGCCCCGACCAGACGCGCCTGGTCGACCTGGCCCTCGTAGGCCAATACGCGGTCGCGCCGACCTGGGGCGATGGCCACCACACCGGCTTCTACACGTTCACCACGCTGCGCGAGCTGTGTCCCTGTCCCGCCTGCACCGCCGAGCGCACGGCCGGCGGGCAGCCCAGCCTGGCCGGGCCCAGCCACGCCGACCACGTTGGCGGCCCCCCGGTTCGTCGCTCCGAGTCCAATCGAGGAGGTCCAACGTGATCATCGCCACCACGCCCACCGTCAGTGGCTTCCGGGTCACCGAGACGAAGGGCCATGTCTTCGGCCTGGTCGTGCGCAGCCGGGGACTGGCCGGCAACTTCTCGGCCGGCCTGCGCTCGCTCTTCGGGGGCGAGATCCACGAGTACACCAGCCTGCTCGAGGACACCCGCCGGCAGGCGATCGATCGGATGGTCCAGAACGCCACGATGATGGGCGCCAACGCCGTCCTGTCGATGCGCTTCGACAGCTCCGAGATCGGCTCGACGATGTCTGAGATCGTGGCCTACGGCACCGCGGTCGTGATCGTGCGCGATAGCGCCGCACCCACCGGGTCCGAGTAGCTCGATGCTCATCACGGCCCGGCTGATCCTGGGCCTGTTCGGAGCCCTGCTCGTGCTGGCCGGCCTGGTCACACTGCGGGCCGGCGGCCTGGGCATCTTCGGGGTCATGGCAACCGTCAGCGGGGCGCTGATCCTGCTGGCCCTGCTCTACGAACGGAGCCGCTACCGGTCGGACCCGGCCGAGGCGGCCAACGAGCCGAGCGGCCCCGGCGGGGGCGAACCGGGCGGGATCGTACCGGCCGGCTTCCGGCCGACCAGCGAGGTCTTCGTTGACCCGTCTTCGGGCCAGCGCATGCGGGTCTACAGCCAGCCGGCCAGCGGCGCCCGGCGCTACGTGGCCGAGGGCAAGGCCGACGGCCCCGCCAGCGGCGGTGGCCAGGGCTGACCCGGGACCTCCGGGTGGAACCGCTTACAGGATCGCGACGGTCCTGCCCAGCGCGCGTCGGAACGACACGCCGGCGACGCCCCGCCAGGCACTGCCCACGGTCCGCTTGAGGCGGGCGACCTCCCGCTCGCGTGACACGAGGTAGCGCCCGATCGCCTGCGCCTGGGCCTCGGTCAGCTCGTTGCCATGCTCGACCAGGAACGTCCGGGCCATCGTGGCGGCGACCTCGGCATCGTTCATGAAGCCGAGATGGTCCTGCAGGCTGACGATCCGGCCGATCAACGGGGTGGCATCCGGTCCGAGCGGCTCGCGCACGAACTCGAGCGTGTAGCGCAGTCGCTTGGCGGCGATCCGGAGCTGGTGGAGGGTGCCGACATCGGCCCAGCGCAGGACGCCCTCGTAGGCCCGGACGTGCTCGTACGCCGCCCAGATCCTGGAGGCCGCCGTGTCCCGAACCCGATGGGGCAGGGTGGTCTCGACCGCGATCGATTCCCGGCCCGTGTTGGACACGAAGTCGATGTATTCGTCCACGAACCGCCGGTAGCCCTTCGAGTCGAGCTTGGCCAGGAGCCGTTGGCGGTCTTCGTCGCGAGTTGCCCGCCAGCTGGCCAGGAGGGGCTCGAGCTCGGCCCGGTCCGGACCGCCGATGGCCTGGGCGTAGACCTGGGTCGCCTCGATCAGCACGTCCAGGTCGCGCACGGCGCCGAGCAGGCCGGCCAGCTCGCGCAGCCTTGAGCGGTAGGCCTTCGTCCGATCGGGCCGGTAGGCGTCGCCGAAGACCCGCCAGGCGGCGCGCATCCGGCGCGTGGCGACGCGCATCCCGTGGAGCTCCTCGGGATTGGTGCCGTCCCGGGTGCCGGCCTCGCGGGCCAGCATTCGGGCGAGATGGAAACGGAGCACCTTGCGGCCCGCTTCGGCGTGGAGGTCCTCGGCCGTGACGCCGGGATTCTTGACCGTCGGCAGGCGCACCTCTTCGGCGACCGCAGCGGTTCCGTCGGGTTCGGCCGGGGCTCGGCGACCCTTGGTCCGGGCGACCGGGACCTCGACGGCCTCGGGCGGCTCAAGCGGATCGTCCGAGGCGTGGGTGAGGTCGAGGATGGCCAGGAGGGCGTCATCGGGGCCCTCGTCGGGCTCGTCAAGCTCATCGATGTCAAGGTCGGCCTCGTCGTCGTCAAGCTCGGCATCGGCGGCGGGCTCAGGTTCGGGCTGGGCAGGCGGCTCGGGCTCAGGCTCGGGCTCAGGCTCGGGCTCGGGCTCGGCAGCCGGCTCGGCCTCGGGCTGGGGCTCCGTCATCGGGACGGGCTCGGCGCTGGCTTCGGTCACAGACGCGGGCTCGGACTCCGGTTCGGGCGCCGGCCCGGGCTCGGACCTGTCGCCTCGGGCAAGGGCCGCCGCGGCCAGGGCACGGACGAGCTTCGAATCGACCGTAGGTGACAGGCCCGGCCGCCCGTCGAGCAGGCCAAGGAGAGGACCAAGCGCCTCCTCGGGACCCCGCCGCAGCTCGGCCTCGAGCTCGGTGAAGCGATCGACCGTGCGGCCGTCGACGACGATGCGGGCCTCGTCCAGGCTCAGCTCGACGCTCGCCTCGGCGGTGGCGAAGTCGCGTTTGCGGCGAAACTGGCGGATCGTGACCGTCTCGTGCAGCGGTCGATCGCCGACCAGCTCGATGAGCCGGTCGCGCGCGGCCGAGGCTGGCCAGCTGGCCGGCGGACTGCCAGCCTCGGCCGGTCCCTCGAGCTCCTCCCGCCGGCGCAGGGCGCCATCGACCGAGCCGGGCGACTTCACGGTCAGCGTAGTCGCGCCGTCCTCCGTCCGGAGGCGGACGCCGATTCGCTGTGCCTCGAGCAGGCCATCGGCCGTATCGAGATAGGTGTCCTCGTGCTCGGCTACCCGAATCTCACCGTCCGGGACGAATCCGCCGAGCCGATCGGCCGCCAGCAGCCGCTCACCGATGGCCAGATCGGCCACCTGGTACTTCAGCTCGATCTCGACCGGTCCGGGTGGGGTCACGCGCGCGGATCCAGCGACCCGCCACCCTGGCCGGGTCGGTGGGGCAGATTGAATGCGGCCGAGTAGATCAGGGTCCGCTCCTTCATGGCCGCGAACGTGTCGATCGTGCCGGCGGTACCGTTGAGCTCCTCGGTCCGGTGCCACACGGCGTCGCTGCCCATCTGCCACGAGCGGCGATCGTCGGCCAGCAGGGTGGCGATGACCTCCGCGATCCGGGCGCGGGCCTCGACGTCCTCGACCGGCACGACGGCCTCGATCCGGCGGTCGAGGTTGCGCTCCATGATGTCGGCCGAGCCGATGTACCACTCGTCGGCGCCGTCGTTGGCGAAGCCCCAGATCCGGGAGTGCTCGAGGAACTCACCCACGATCGAGCGGACATGGATCCGCTCGGAGATGCCCGGCAGGCCCGGCTGGATCGAGCAGATTCCACGCACGATCAGGTCGATCTCCACGCCGGCCTGGCTGGCCCGGTACAGGGCGGCGATGCAGGCCGGGTCCACGATGGCGTTGATCTTGAGCACGATCCGGGCGGGCCGGCCGGCTTCGGCGTGGCTGATCTCGCGGTCGATCAGCTCGATCACCCGGGTGCGCATGCTGTGCGGGGCGACGATCAGCCGCCGGAACGTGCGCTGCCGGGAGAGGCCGGTCAGGACATTGAACAGCTCGGTCACGTCGGCCCCGATCTCGGGCCGGCAGGTGAGCAGGCCCAGGTCGACATACAGGCGGGCCGTCTTGGGGTTGTAGTTGCCCGTCCCGATGTGGACGTAGCGCCGGAGGAGGTTGCCCTCGCGGCGGACCACCAGGGCCACCTTGGAGTGGGTCTTCAGGCCGACCAGGCCGTAGACCACGTGGGCGCCGGCTCGCTCCAGCTTGCGCGCCCACTCGATGTTCTGCTCCTCATCGAAGCGAGCCTTGATCTCGACCAGGACGACGACCTGCTTGCCCCGCTCGGCGGCCCGGATCAGGTCGCGCACGATGGGCGAATCGCCCGAGGTCCGGTAGAGGGTCTGCTTGATCGTCAGGACGTCTGGGTCGGCCGCGGCCTGGGCGATGAATCGCTCGGTCGAGGCGGCAAACGATTCGTACGGGTGGTGGACCAGGATGTCGCCGGCCCGGATGGCGGCAAAGACGTCGACCGGCTCGTCCTCGTCGACCGGCACCAGGCGGGCCGGCGTGACCGGGGTCCAGGGCGGTCGCTGGAGGTCGGGCAGGTCGAGCTCGGCGATCTGGAACAGGCCGGTCAGGTCCAGCATGCCGCTGATCTCGTAGGCGTCGTCCTCGGTCAGGCCGATCCCGTTGAGCAGCAGGCGGCGGGTCGCCGCGGGCATGCTCCGCTCGACCTCCAGCCGGACGGCCTCGCCGAAGCGTCGTCGCCGAAGCTCCTCCTCGATCGCCATGAGCAGGTCGTCCGCCTCGTCCTCCTCGATCGCCAGGTCGGCGTTGCGGGTCACCCGGAAGAGGTGGGCCTCGACGATCTCGAGGCCGGTGAACAGGGTGTCGAGGTTGTTGGCGATGACCTGGTCGAGCAGGACGAAGGTCGTCGGGTCGATGCTCATCAGCCGGGGCAGGACCGGCGGCACCTTGACCCGGGCGAAGCGCCGCTCGCCCGTCTCCGGGTCGCGCAGGCCGACCGCGATCGACAGGCTGAGGGTCGAGATATAGGGGAACGGGTGGCCCGGATCCACGGCCAGCGGGGTCAGGACGGGGAAGACCTCCTCGATGAACCGCTCACGCAGCCGGGCGTGGTGCTCGGGCACGGTCGAATAGTCGACGATCCGCACGTCGGCTTCGGCCAGCTTGGTTCGGATCCGGGCGTACAGCGCGCCCTGCTCCTCGACCAGGCCCTGGACCCGGGGACGGATCGCGGCCAGCTGCTCCTGGGGGCTGCGTCCGTCGGGCGAGGCGCGCACCGCTGAGGCCGCCAGCTGCTGGCGCAGGCCGGCAACCCGGACCTGGAAGAACTCGTCCAGGTTGGAGGCGAAGATCGCCAGGAACTTGACCCGTTCCAGGAGCGGATTGCGCTCGTCCTGGGCTTCGTGCAGGACGCGCGCGTTGAAGTCGAGCCAGGACAGCTCGCGATTGATGTAGGGCAGGCCGGGGCCGCTGGGCGACCGGCGAGCCCGCGGTGCCCGGGCGACCCGCTCGGGTCGAACGGCGGTCATGGCTTGAACTATCTCCTGGCCGGTAGGGTCATGGCGCGCTCCGGCACGGCGGGCCGGGACGGCCAAGCGTAGCACGGCCCCTCGCGGCCAAAACCACCCGGAGGTCCCAACGAATGGCCCCGAGATCATTCACATGGGCGGATGGTTCCACTCGGAATCCGGGGCAGATGGGACCATCGTGGGGTAGTCTGGTGCGGTCGTTGGGGGGATCCTGCCGAAATGAACCATCTCCGCCTGCCCCTGTTTGCCGCCCTCGCCCTGGCCGTTGCGCTGCCGTTCGCGATGGTGCCCCAGGGTGCCCAGGCCGCCAGTGCCGCCACTACGGGCCGGCTCCGGCCGCTGTCCACCAAGCAGCTTGCCCACCGTCTGTCCGGTGAGGTCTACGGGTTCATCCCGTACTGGCTCGAGAAGCCCAGCACGGCGGCTGGCCTCCGGACCGACCTGCTGAGCACTGTCTCGTTCTTTGACCTGTGGCTGACCCCTAACGGCAGCCTGAACCACAGCGCGGGCGGCTACGGCGCGATCGAGAGCCGCACGGGCGCCATGATCATCCGGACCGTCCACGCGGCCGGCGTCCGGGCGGACGTCACCCTGGCCAGCTTTGGCTTTGCCAAGAACCGGGCCTTCCTGCGCAACCGCACGGCCCAGCGCCGGGCGATAGCCCAGACGGCCGCCCTGGTCAAGGCGCGCGGGCTGGACGGCGTGACCGTCGACTTCGAAGGGGTCTACCGCAAGGACCTGCCGGCCCTCGGCCAGTTCGTCGCTTCGCTGCGGCGAGCGATCCGGGCCCGCAATCCGATCGGCCGGGTCACCGTGGCCCTGGGCGCCTCGCAGGCCGGCGTGGCCATGGCCGCCGCGGTGCTCAAGGTCCACGCCGACCGGGTCCTGATCATGGGCTACGACTACCGCAGCGGCAGCTCGACCACCACCGGCAGCACCGATCCGCTGCTCAGGCGGGGCGGCGGCATGAGCCTGACCTGGACGCTCAATCTGTACCGGGCCGCCCGGCTGCCGATGAACAAGCTGATCCTGGCCTTGCCCTATTACGGCATGAGCTGGCCGACCCGCTCAGCTCGCGTCGGCACGGCACCGGCCGTCGCGGCCTACAGCGCGGCGCCGGCCTATGCCATCCAGGTCAGCAAGGTCGAGCTCAGCCGGCATGCTCTGCGCGGCTACGACCCCGTTGAAGCCAGCGCCTGGGTCATGACCTGGAATCCAGTCGCCCACGTCTGGCGCCAAACCTACTACGACTCGCCCAGGTCGCTGATCGCCAAGTTCTCGCTGGCCAAGAGCCGAGGCCTGGCCGGAATCGGCCTGTGGGCCCTCGGCTACGACAACGGGTCGGCCGGGGACTGGAAGGCGATCGCCACGGTCTACAAGCCGGCCGTCAAGCACAAGGTGGTCCACAAGGCGCCGCCGGTGCACCGCGTCAAGCCCCGCAAGTCGCCGCCCGCCCATAAGCCGCCGGCGACCCACAAGGTCATCCACAAGCCCGGCGCGAGCGCCGTCTAGGGCCGCTCCGGGCGGGCCCGGTCAGTCGGCCGGGTCGTCCCAGCCGCGGGCCAGGGTGGCCAGCCGATCCCGCCAGGCAACGCCGGCCCGGGCCAGGGCGAGGACCAGCCCTTCGCGCACTCCGGCCTCGGAGACGCTCAGGCCGGCCAGGCCGAAGTGGGCCAGGATCGCCTCCAGGATCACCGCCCCGGCGGGCAGCAAGCGGGCCCGGGTGGGATTGATCGCATGACGCTGGGCGGCCAGCTCGGCCGGCTCGCTGCCCAGCACGGCCAGGGCCGCCGCCAGCCGCTCCAGGTCGAGCCGCCGGTCGAGCATCGCTCCAGGCAGGACCTTGACCAGGTTCGAGGCGGTCCCACCCACGGCCACCAGCTCGGACAGGACGACCGCCGGCGTGGCGCCCACGACTCGGCGCGCCTCCTCGCGCATCGCCTCGATCTCGGCCGGCGTGGGCGGGTCGTGGCTGACGAACGCGGCGGTCAGTCGGGCACCCCCGAGGCGCAGCCCGAGCGAGACCTGGGCGTGGCCCCGGCCGATCCGGACGAGCTGGCTGCTGCCGCCGCCGACATCGACGATGGCCAGCTCGCGCTCGATCGGCCGGCCGAGGCTCACGCCCAGCAGGGTAAGCTCGGCCTCCTCGCGCGGGTCGATGACCGACAGGGCAACTCCGCTTGCCAGGCCCACCTGGTGGACCGCCGTGGCAGCGTCCGCCGCCCGGCGGAGTGGGTCGGTCCCGACGAAGGCGATCCGGTCGGCCCCCAGCCGGCGGGCCGTCTCGGCGTAGCCGACCAGGGCGGCCACGAGCTCGGCCCGCTTGGCCGGCCCGAGCGTCCCGCGCGTCTCGACCTGATCGCCCAGGCCAAGGAAGACCGACTCGTCGACGATGGGCTCGAGCCGATGACCGGTGACCACGGCGACCAGGAGATGGACCGAGTTGGCTCCGACGTCCACGCCGGCGACCGCCAGTGCGCCCGGCCCAAGCAACGGCGCCGTCGGCTCGAAGACTGGCTCCAAGGCCGGCTCGGCCGGCTCCGTTACCTGCGCTACGGCCGGCTCGACGGGCTGCTCAATCGCCGGCGGCGGCTCAACCACCGGGGCTGGCGCGATCGCTGGCAGGATCAGCTCGGGGCTCGGTTCCGGTGCGTCAGCCGCTGGACCCGTCGGGATCGAGGTTGCCGGGTTGAAGGGACCTCCGGGCTCGAGGTCGGACCGGTTTGGCCGCGGTCGCGGCCCGGCTGACCGTTGGCCGGCTCACCCTGGGTTTGGCGGCCGCTCGTCGGCTCACGGGAGGCCGGGCTTGCTCCTCCGAGCGCACGGCCTGGGCTGCCTCGTGGGCCATGTCGCGCACCGTCTGGCCGGCCTGGGCATGGACATTCGCGGCAATCAGCTCAGACAGCTCGGTCAGCAGAGCGGCCGCCTGGTCGCCCCGGGCGACCGCGTCGTCCAGCTGGGCCTGGCGTCGGACGGCTTCCTCGCCCGTGGCCGACTCGAGCTGACGACGCCGCTTGGCCTCGTCCTTCCGGGCGCGGTCAAGCTCGCGTTCCAGCCGGCCAAGGAGCTTCCAGGCACGTTCGAAGGCCCGGGTCCCGGCCTGCCTGGTCGCATCCGCTCGGACCGTCCCGGACTTGCGCTCGGATTTCTTGGCCATCGGTCAGGTCTCCTCGTTGGCGGGCACGCGAGGCGTTGGACCGGCCTCGCCGGCGGCGCGCCGGAGCCTGACCGGGAGGACATTGCCCGGATGATACGGCCGGTGGGCCGCCGGCCGGTGCCGAGCCACACCCCTGACTGTTAACAGACCAGCAACCGTGCGTTGACGGCGGGCCGCGATGCTCTCAAACAGAGGCCCCAGCTCCGGGCGCTCGTGCCGCGCCGCGTTTGAGGAGAAACCACGTTGACGATCGGAATTCGACGTTCTGCAGCCCTCGCGGTCGTGGCCGCGATCGCCCTGGCCGCCTGCTCCAGCAGCGCCACGCCCGCACCGGCCGCGAGCACGGCCGCGGGCTCGAGCAGCGCTCCAGCGACCGGCTCGTTTGCGCCGCCGACGTGCGCGACGGGCACGATCACCGCGGTCGGCTCGACGGCCCTCCAGCCGCTCGTGGACGCGGCCGGCAAGGCCTATGCGGCGGCCTGCCCCGGCGCGACGGTCACGGTCAACGGCGGCGGGTCCGGGACCGGCCTGACCCAGGTCGCCAGCGGTGCGGCCAACATCGGCAACTCCGATGTCACCGCCGAATCGAAGCTGGCCACGCCTGACGCCGCCAGCCTGGTCGACCACAAGGTCGCCAAGCAGGGCTGGATCGTGGTGGCCAACAAGGGCGTGACCGGGATCACCAACCTGACGACGGCCCAGGAGAAGTCGATCTGGACCGGCGCCGTGACCGACTGGAAGGACGTGGGCGGGCCCGACCTGCCGATCGTCCTGATCCTCCGGCCGACCAGCTCGGGCACCCGGGCCACGTTCAAGAGCATCGTCCTGGGCGGGGCCAGCGAGGCCAGCGGCCAGGCCCTGACCGAGGACTCGAACGGCGCCGTCACGACGGCCGTCCAGAAGACGCCGGGCAGCACCAGTGTCATCGGCTTTGCCTACTACCAGACCGCCAAGGCCAATCTCGTCGGCTTCCAGCTTGACGGGATCGATGCCAGCGTGGCCAACATGGCCAGCGGCACGTATGCCCTCAATGCGATTGGTCACATGTACACCAAGGGCGAACCGACCGGGCTGACCAAGGCCTTCCTGGACTACATGCTCAGCGATGCCGTCCAGAAGGGCTTGATCCCGGCCCAGTTCTACGCTCCAGTCAGCCCATAGACCGGAGATCCAGGATCGCCTCGCATAGCCGGATCTGAGATGGCCCTCGGCTCGAGCTCGGCGGAGCTGGGCGGGCTGCGGGCGGCCGTCACCCTGCGCGACAGGATCGACCTGCCGCGCAGGGTCGTCTTCGTGGCTGCCCTGTCGATGGTCGCGATCGTGTTCATCCTGCTCGGCTTCATCGCCTGGCAGGGCGTCCAGCTGTTCGTCCACAACGGCCTGCCCCTGAGCTCGGTCCTGAGCACCACCTGGTCGCCCGAGGACGAGCCGATCAGCTACGGCATCCTGCCCTTCGTGGCGGGCACGCTCGGGGTGACCGGGCTGGCCGTCATGATCTCGGCGCCGCTCTCGATCGGGCTGGCCCTGTTCCTGTCCGAGGTCGCCCCCGGCTGGGCCCGGACGGTCATCCAGCCGGCCCTCGAGATCTTCGTCGGGATCCCCAGCGTGGTCTGGGGCTGGCTGGGCCTCACGATCCTGGTCCCACTCCTGCGTGAGAACCTGGCCGGGATCGGCTTCACCCTGGGCTTCAGCTGGTTTGCCGGCTCGCTGGTCCTCTCGATCATGATCCTGCCCACGATCACGACGATCACCTTTGACGCGTTCCGGGCGGTTCCCCAGGACCTGCGGACGAGCTCACTGGCCCTGGGCACGACCCGCTGGCAGACGATCCGGCACATCCTCCTGCCGGCCGCCCGGGCGGGCACCCTGACCGCCATCGTCCTGGGCCTGACCCGGGCGGCCGGCGAGGCGTTGGCGGTCCAGATGGTGATCGGCAACCGACCCACGATGCCAACCAGCGTGGCCCAGCCGCTGACCACGCTCACCAGCCAGATCACCCTGGACATGGGCAACACGGTCTTCGGCGCACCCGACAACAACGTGCTCTGGACGATGGGCTTGATCCTGCTCCTGATCTCGATGGGCGCGGTCCTGCTCATCCGGGCCCTCAATCGCAGTGCGGCCGGGCGATGAGCGCCGCCAACGCGCCTACCAACCTGCCGGCCAGCCGGCTGCGGGCCACCTCGGGCCGGACGATCCTGGCCGACAAGGTCGCTACGGCGGTCCTGTGGGGCCTGGGCGGATTCGTCCTGCTCCTCCTGGGCGGGATCATCGTCCACTTCATCATTGCCTCGATCGGGGTTGTCTCGCCCTCGTTCATCTTCGGCGACCCGAGCGACACGGAGCTGGGCGGGGTCGGCCCGCTCCTCTGGAACTCGATCTACATGCTCGTCCTGGCCATGGCCATCGCCGTGCCGTTGGGCATCCTGGCCGGGATCTACATGGCCGAGTACGCCGGCGACAACCGGGTCACCGACCTGATCCGGTTCGCCGAGGAGGCGATCAGCTCGGTCCCCTCGATCGTGGTCGGCCTGTTCGGCTTGATCGCCTTCGTCAACCTGACCGGCTGGGGCTTCACCGCCCTGGGCGGCGCGCTGGCCCTGACCCTGTTCAACCTGCCCCTGATGGCCCGCCTCAGCGAGCAGGCCCTGCGGGCCGTGCCGGCCGAGGAGCGCAGCGCCAGCCTGGCCCTCGGCGCCACGAAGTGGCAGACGATCCGGCACGTCGTCCTGCCCCTGGCGATCCCGGGCATCGTGACCGGCATCATCCTGACCTCGGGCCGGGTCTTCGGAGAGGCAGCCGCCCTCCTGTTCACGGCCGGCCTGTCCACGCCGACCCACTACGTCTTCAGCAATCTCAACCTGCTCGATCCACAATCCCCCTGGAGCCCGCTTCGGCCGGCCACCACCCTGGCGGTCTACATCTGGAAGACGAACTCGGAAGGGTTGAGCGTGTACGCACCCCAGATCGGCGACGGAGCCTCGGCCATCCTGTTGGCCTCCGTCCTGATCTTCAACCTCGGGGCCCGGTTCCTGGGACGCAGCCTTTCCCGGCGCCTGACCGCCGCATGAACAGCGGAGATGAGATGACCGCCGTCACCCGGCAGGACGAACCACTGCTCGAGGCGATCGAGCAGGAGCCCCGAGCGATCGTCCCGCCCAGGATCGTGCCCACTGCTCCGCTCGAGGCGCCTTCGACCGGGGCCGCTGCTGCCAACGTTGGGGCCGGGACCCTGCCCGCGGTCAAGGTGGCCGCCCAGGGGGTCAGCGTCCACTACGGCACCAAGCTGGCCGTGCGCGATGTCAGCCTGGATGTGCCGGAGCGCTCGATCCTGGCCCTGATCGGCCCGTCGGGCAGCGGCAAGAGCACGGTCCTGCGCTGCTTCAACCGGATGAATGACCTCATCCCGGGCGCCCGGGTGAGTGGCCAGGTCCAGCTCGACGGGGAGGACCTGATGGACCCCCAGGTCAGCGTGGTCGAGCTGCGCCGGCGGGTGGGCATGGTCTTCCAGCGGCCCAACCCCTTCCCCATGTCGATCTACGACAACGTGGCTTATGGCCCGCGCCGGCGGGGCACCTCGAACCGGGCCGTCCTGGACGAGCTGGTCGAGCGCAGCCTCACCCGGGCGGCCCTCTGGAACGAGGTCAAGGTCGACCTCAGGTAGAAGTCCGGGCTGGCCCTGTCCGGCGGCCAGCAGCAACGCCTGTGCATCGCCCGGGTCCTGGCCACCGAGCCCGAGGTCATCCTGATGGACGAGCCGGCGTCGGCCCTCGACCCCGTGTCTACCCTTCGAATCGAGGAGCTCATGCGCGAGCTGCGCGAGGCCTACACGATCATCATCGTGACCCACAACATGCAGCAGGCCGCCCGGGTCAGCGATCGCACGGCCTTCCTAAACATGGGCGAGGATCGGGCCGGCTACGTGGTCGAGCTCGACGACACCCGGACCCTGTTCACCAATCCCAAGAACCAGCTGACCGAGGACTACGTGTCCGGGCGGTTCGGTTGACGCCCGAGGAGGCGGCCATGGCCGGCGAGATCGACCAGATCATCGAGCGACGCACCGCTGACCGGGCCGATCCGAACGGGCCGGCGACCCGGCCGGTCACCGGCCGCCGCTCGACCGACGGCGGCGGCTCACCGACCAGCCAGGTGGCCCATCCGTCGCGGGAGGGGCTCGACCAGGAGCTGCGCGAGATCAAGGACAGCATCCTGCGCATGGGCGCGATGGTCGAGGACCAGATCCGGGCGACCCTGCTGGCCCTCGTCCAGCACGACGCCGAGGCAGCCGGGGCCGTCATCCGGGGGGACGCCCGGATCAACGAGATGCAGCGCAAGCTGACCACGATGGTCTCGACCACGATCGCCACCCAGGCCCCGGTGGCCCGAGACCTGCGCTTCCTGATCGCCCTCGACCACGTCTCATACGAGCTCGAACGAATGGGCGACCACGCCGGCTCGGTCGCCAAGCAGGCCCGCAAGCTGGCCCCGGAGCCGCCCCTGGGCAACTACATCGACCTGCCCGAGATCGGCGAGCAGGCCGCCCAGCAGGTCCACGACATCCTGCGCGCCCTGGTCGACATCGACGAGTCGGCCGCCCGCGTCGTCGCGCGCCGCGACGACCTGATCGACGACCTGTACCACCACACCTTCGACGCGGTGCTGGGCCTGATGCGCGAGAGCCCGGCCAATGTGGACCGTGGCGCCCGGATCCTCTTCGCGGCCCACTACCTCGAGCGGATTGGCGACCGGGTCACGAACATCGCCGAGGACGTGGTCTTCCTGGCGACTGGGGAGATCGAGGACCTCAACCCCTAGCCGGCCGGCGGGTCAGGCTCGAACGACCACCTCGGGCGGCAGCAGGAAGACCAGCACGCCGCCGCCGTCCCTGAGCGGCCGATCGGAATCGATTCGAGCCAGGGCACCCTTGCGCATCGGAATCTCGGCCGCCCCGGACAGGCGCGCCAGGACGTCGCTGAAATCGGGATCGTGGCCGACCAGGATCGGCCGGGCCGGATCGCCGTGGTCGGCCAGGATCGCCTCGATCGAGGCCGGTCCGAGCGGTCCGCCGGAGCCGCCCAGGCGATCGTCGATCACGACCGTCAAGCCGAGCCGCTCACCGACGATCTCGGCGGTCTGGCGGGCCCGGACGAGGGGTGAGCTGAGGAGCAGGTCGAATGACTGGCGGAGCTGATGGAGGTGCGCACCCAGGGCATCGGCCTGGGTGCGGCCCTTGCCCGACAGGGGCCGCTCGCCGTCCGGCCCGGACCACTTGGCCGGATCTCCGGCGTGGGCGTGGCGGAGCAGGTGAAGCTGGACAGAGCGGGTCATGGGCCGAGGATAGCCGCCGGCCGTAGGCCTGGCGATTCCAGCCGAATCCGGCCCCGGAGGCTTGACTCCGGGCACGTTGTGTAACAGGCTGTCGCGTGAGTTTGGAAGAGAGGAACACAAAACATGGTGGGAGCCGGTCTGAGGGCCGTCGGCCAGCGCAGCGAGACCGTTCGCCGGGCAAATCTCAGCGCGATCATGCGCGAGCTGCACCTCCACGGCCCCGCCTCCCGCTCGGCCCTCGTCGCCCGAACCGGCCTGACCAGGAGCGCCATCGGCAGCCTGATCGGCGAGTTCGTGGCGGCCGGCTTCGTGACCGAGGAGCGGGCGGCGCCGCAGGGCACGCCCGGCCGGCCCTCGCCCCTCGTCCGCCTGGCCCCCGATCGAGTGGGCGTGGTCGCCGTCGAGATCGCGGTCGACACGATCGCCGTCGCGGTGGTCGGCCTGGGCGGCCAGATCCTGGACCTGCGCCGGTCCGATCGCCAGCGTGACGACGTCTCGGTGGAAGCCACCGCGGCGGCCCTGGCCGGGCTGATCAGCGAGGTCCTCGGCGCAGCCAGCACACCAGACGTGGTCCTGGGCCTGGGCATCGCCGTGGCCGGCGTCGTCCGGCGCACCGACGGATTCGTGTCCATGGCGCCCAACCTGGGCTGGACCGACGTGCCCCTGGGCGAGCGCCTGGCCGAGGCCTTCGGGCTCGACCTGCCGATCACGGTCGTCAACGATGCCGAGCTGGGCGCCCTGGCCGAGCTGCGTCGAGGGGCCGCCCTCGGCGCCAGCGATGTCGTCTACATCTCGGGCGAGGTCGGGGTCGGCGGCGGGATCATCAGCGGCGGCCGGCAGCTGACCGGGGTCGCCGGCTACGCCGGGGAGATCGGCCACCTGCCGATCAATCCGGCCGGGGTTGCCTGCCGTTGTGGGTCGATTGGCTGCTGGGAGACGGAGATCGGCGTCGACGCATTGCTCGTCCGAGCAGGCCGCCAGGCCGGCGGCGGGCGAGCCGCCGCGGAGGCGGTCGTCCGCGATGCCCAGGCCGGCGAGCCGGCCGCCGTGGCCGCGATCGACGACCTGGGACGGTGGCTGGGCTACGGTCTGGCCGGGCTGGTCAACATCTTCGATCCGTCGCTGATCGTCCTGGGCGGTTCGTTCACGGCGATCCAGCCCCTTGTGGCCGAGCGGATCGCGGCCCAGCTCGACCGCTATGCGCTGGCCGCGCCGCGCCAGGTCGTGCGGGTCGTGCCGGCCAGCCTCGGCATCGATGCGACCCTGGTCGGCGCCGCTGAGCTGGCCTTCGAGCCGTTCCTGGCCGATCCGGCCCGCTGGCTGCGTTCCACCGAATCTGCACACACGCTGGCGAGCGCCTGAAAATGCGCCTTGCCGAACCGTGTACCATCTGGTCGCCCTCGATGGGGGGCAGGTACCTCTTCAATCCGCAGGCTGCTGACGACCGTCCTTCGCTGGAGGGTCGAAGACGCAGTGGAGCGAGCCCACTCGCTCGGATTGTGGCGCACGTTGCCGGAGCCGGCCGAGGCGATTGCCTCGCAGCCGGCACCAGTTGTGTCAGTGCGCTGAGGGGAGGTGCGTCAGGCCGCAGCTGACACGTACCGGGCTTTTGGAAGGAAGTAGGAGGAGAAACTGATGTTCGTTCGCCGAATGGCGGCAATCACGGCAGTCGTTGCGATCGTCGCAGCGGGCTGCTCGAGCAGCGGGACCCCAGCGCCTGCCGCATCGGTCGCGGCGTCGGGCGGCGGCACGGGCGCCGGCTCGGCAGCCGGCTGCATCGTGGGCGTTTCGTGGAACAACTACCAGGAAGAGCGTTGGGCAAAGTGGGACGAGCCGGCCATCAAGGCGGCCCTTGCCGCGGCCGGGGCCACCTACATCTCGACCGACGCCAAGTCGTCGGCCGCGACCCAGACCACCGACATCGAGAACCTGATCTCGCAGAAGGCCAAGGTCCTGATCATCCTGGCCCAGGACGATTCCGCGATCAAGTCGTCGGTGGCCACCGCCACCGCGGCCAACATCCCGGTGATCGCCTACGACCGGCTGATCGAGGATCCCAAGGCGTTCTACGTCTCATTCGACAACGTCGAAGTTGGCCGGATGCAGGCCCGCGCCGTCTTCAAGGCGGTGCCCAAGGGCAACTACGTCTTCATCAAGGGCGACAAGGCCGACGCCAACGCGCGCTTCCTGAAGAGCGGCCAGGATGAGATCATCAAGGCCGCGGTTGACTCCAAGGACATCGTCAACGTCGGCGAGACGAACACCGATGCCTGGACGCCGGCCAAGGCTCAGACCGAGATGGAGCAGTTCCTCACGGCTAATAACAACAAGGTCGACGCTGTCCTGTCTGAGAACGACGGAATGGCCGGTGGCGTTGTTGCCGCTCTGACGGCCCAGGGCCTGCAGGGCAAGGTTGCCGTCTCGGGCCAGGACGGCGACGCTGCCGCCCTCAACCGGGTAGCGCTGGGCACCCAGACGGTCGACGTCTGGAAGGACTCCCGGATGCTCGGCAAGGCCGCCGGCGAGGCCGCCGTGCAGCTGTGCAACGGAACGACCGTGGACAAGATCAGCGGCGCCTCCCCGTTTACCACCCCTGGCGGGAACACCGTCAGCTCGGTCCTGCTCAAGGCCGATCCAATTGACCAGACCAACCTCAACGACGTGTTGAGCGCGGGTTGGATCACCAAGGACGTCCTGTGCAAGGGCGTCACGGCCGGCAAAGTCCCCGGCTGCTAATCCCGACGCGCTAACGTCGTAGCTCGAAGCGCCCTCCGCTCGCGGTCACCGCGGCGCAGGGCGCTTCCCTATTCCCCCCACCCTCCCGGAGGCGTTGGATGACTCAGGCTTCCCCGGGCGACGGCCTTACCGCCGAGCGGCCTCGCCGGTCGATCCGCTCGCTGCTCCAGTCGACCGAGGTCGACACCCGCCTGTTGGGCATGATCCTCGCCTTGGCGATCATCTGGGTCGGGTTCAACATCATGTCCGGCGGCCTGTTCCTGACCTCGCGCAACCTGTGGAACCTGTCGGTCCAGAGCTCATCGATCGCGATCATGGCGACCGGGATGGTCCTGATCATCGTTTCGCGCAACATCGACCTGTCGGTCGGCTCGTTGCTCGGTTTCCTTGGCTACACGATGGCCATGGTCCAGGTCGTCTGGTTCCCGACGAACCCGCTGACCTGGCTGATCGCCCTGGTCGTCGGGGTCTTTCTCGGCGCGATCATCGGCGGCTTCCAGGGCTTCATCATTGCCTATGGCAAAGTGCCCGCCTTCATCGTCACCCTGGGCGGCTTCCTCGTCTGGCGCGGGCTCCTGTTCGAATATGCCCTCGGCCAGACCCTCGCGCCGATGGATCCCACGTTCCAGCTTCTCGGTGGCGGCCCAACCGGCTCGCTCGGCGAGTCGTATAGCTGGATCGTCGGGATCCTGGCCTGCCTGGGCATCATCTATAGCCTGATCAGTGGCCGGCGACGCCGGCGCGGCTACGGCTTTCCGCTGCGACCACGCTGGGCCGAGGTCACGATCGGGGTCCTGGGCTGCGGCGCGGCCCTCGGGGCCGTGTGGGTCGCCAACAACTATTTCTGGCCCGTGGAGCTGGCCAAGAGCTATGCCCAGACCCACAACATCGTCGAGCCGCCGGGCGGCCTCCAGATCCCGACCGGAATCGCGTTTCCGGTCCTGATCGTGCTCGTGGTCGGGCTGGTGATGTCGTTCATCGCGACCCGCCGCCGATTTGGCCGCTACGTCTTCGCGATCGGCGGTAACCCGGAGGCCGCCGAACTCGGCGGGATCAACACCCGCCGGACGATCGTCTCGACGTACGTCCTGATGGGCATCCTGTGCTCGATCAGCGCAGCCATCTCCACCGCCCGCCTGAACGCGGGGGTCACCAGCCTGGGCGTCCAGAACGAGCTCGACGTGATCGCCGCGGCCGTCATCGGCGGAACCTCCTTCTCGGGCGGAATTGGCACAGTGCCGGGCGCGATCCTGGGTGCCGTCGTCATGCAGTCGCTCCGGTCCGGTATGGTCCTCCTGAGGGTCGATTCGCCGGTCCAGGACATCGTCGTCGGCTGCGTGCTGGTGGCCGCCGTCGGGCTCGACACCTTCCTTCGACGGGGTAACAAGCGATGACCATCGAATCGTCCGCTACCACCGCGACCACGGCCACCGCCGCAGCCGCCATCGCCGCCGACCAGCCGCCCCTGGTCGAGATGCGCGACATCCGCGTGTCGTTCGGCGGGGTCCACGCCGTCGACCACGTCACGATCGATCTGCACGCCGGCGAGGTGGTCGGCCTGGTTGGAGGTAACGGCGCCGGCAAGTCGACCCTGATGCGCGTCCTGTCCGGGGCGACGCCGGCCGATTCAGGCCAGATCCTGATCGAGGGCAAGCCGGTCACGATCTCGAACCCGCGCGATGCCAAGACGTACGGGATCGAGACGATCTACCAGACCCTGGCCCTGGCCGACAACATCGACGCGGCGGCCAACTTGTTCCTGGGCCGCGAGCTGACCAGCCGGCTGGGCTCGCTCGACGACGGCGCCATGGAGGCGGCCACGCGCAAGATCATGTTCCGGCTCAATCCCAACTTCAAGAACTTCAAGGTGCCGGTGAAGTCGCTCTCGGGTGGTCAGCGCCAGTCCGTGGCCATCGCCCGGGCCGTCCATTTCAATGCCCGCATCCTGATCATGGACGAGCCGACCGCGGCGCTCGGGCCGGCCGAGACGGCCCAGGTGCGGGACCTGGTCCGGCAGCTCAAGGCCGAGGGCATCGGGATCTTCCTGATCAGCCATGACATCCACGACGTGTACGACCTGTCCGACCGGATCAGCGTGATGTACCACGGCCGGGTGGTCGACACCGTCACCAAGGACAAGAGCAGCACCGACGACATCCTGGCCATGATCATCATGGGCAAGAAGCCCCACGAGGTCACCAGCGAGGAGATGGCCCAGATCCTGGCCTAGCCCTGGGCCTCGGGCGCGGCTCGACTCGACGAGAGTCCGCGCCTCGGCCGCGACTCGCTCGCGGGCCGGCGTGCGTCGGACGAGCACAACTGCACCATTTCTGGCCGGATTGGCGCGTTCTGTGCGCCGGAGGCACAGGTGCGACCGTATTCGCGTCGAGCGCAACAGATCGGACGGTTTTCCGGGTGCGATTCGTCCGTTGTGCTCGTCTGACGCAACGAGCGCCAACCGGCCCGCACCATCGTGGGCCCGCGCCTCGGAGATGGCTCGGCTTGGCGAGGGCGCGCACCAAAACTGGCGAATATCAACCCCAGTAATCTTCGTCTGGAATGAGGGTGCTCTCGGCGGCGCCAGCCGGCAGTTCAATCGATCATCGTGCGTGGACCGGCTCCGCTCGGACTGGATTCAGCCCGGAATCTGGGCCAGATCCCGCCCAACACCACGGGGGCTGATATTCGCCAGAAACAGTGTCCGGCACACGGACCGAGGACTTAAGCCTGACTCGCCGGCTCAGGTCGGCTCGGCGAGCCCTCGGGCGAGGCTCGATGGAACGTCGGGACCAGGGCCGGGTACAGGTCGCGGTAGATGGCATGCAGCTGGGCATAGCGCCCGACGTCCGGACCGGGATCGGCCGAGGGCGTCGCCACGACGAGGGCGGCCACGGCTGAATCGACGTCGCGGTACCAGCCCGCGCCGACGGCGGCGAGCAGGGCCGCCCCGCTGGCCGCGCCCTCGGTCGTGTTGACGGTCGCGATCTCGGCGTCCAGCACGTCGGCCAGGATCTGGCGCCAGAGCGGGCTGGCGATGCCGCCGCCCGACGCCCGGATCTGGGCCGGCGCGGCCATCCCCGCCCCGATCATCAGGTCGAGCCCGTCGCGCAGGCCGAAGGCGACGCCCTCGAGGACCGCCCGGGTGAGATGGCGGCGATCATGGCCCAGGGTCAGGCCCACGAAGGCGGCCCGCGCCGCAGGATCGGGGTAGGGGCTCCGTTCCCCCGACAGGTAGGGCAGGAAGACCAGCCCGTCGCTGCCGGCCGGCACCTCGCCGGCCGCGGCGGCCAGCTCGCCGAATGCGGCACCCGGCGCCAGGGTGTCCCGGAACCAGCGCAGGCTGCCCGCCGCCGAGAGCATCACCGACATGAAGTGCCAGCGCCCGGGCACGGCGTGGCAGAAGGCATGGACCCGGCCGAGTGGATCGAAGATCGGCCGGTCGGTCGGGGCAAAGACGACCCCGGAGGTGCCCAGCGAGAGGGCCGTCGTGCCCGGCCCGATCACGCCGAGGCCGACCCCGTTGGTGGCCTGGTCACCGCCGCCGGCCACGACCGGCGTGCCGGCCAGCAGGCCCGTGGCCGCCGCCCCCGCGGCCGACAGCGCGCCGGTCACGGCCGGCCCCTCGAAGGTTGGGGGGAGCCAGGCCGGGTCGATCCCCAAGGCGCCAGTCACCTCGGACGACCAGGTCCGCCGGGCGAGGTCGAACAGGAGCGTGCCGGCGCCATCGGCGACGTCCACGGCGTGGACGCCAGTCAGCTTCAGCCGGACGTAATCCTTGGGCAGCAGGACGTGGGCGACCCGGGCCCAGACCTCGGGCTCGTGATCCCGGACCCAGACGAGCTTGGGGGCGGTGAAGCCGGTCAGGGCGTCGTTGCCGGTGATCTGGATCAGTCGCTCGGGACCGACCAGCTGTCGGATCAGCTCGCACTCGGCCGCCGTCCGCTGGTCGTTCCACAGGATCGCCGGTCGGAGGACCTGCTCGTTGCGGTCGAGCAGGACGAGGCCGTGCATCTGGCCGGTCAAGCCGACCGCCGCCACGTCTTCGGCCCGCGCCCCGGCCCCGGCCAGGGCCGCCCGGACGGCGACCTGGGTGCCGTCCCACCACAGCTCGGGCCGCTGCTCGCTCCAGAGCGGGCGCGGGCTCAGGAAGTCGTAGTCTGCTGTGCCGATCGCCCGGACGGCCCCCGCCTCGTCGACCAGGACGGCCTTGGTCGCCGTCGTCGAGACGTCGATGCCCAGGACGAAAGCCATCCGCTCAGCGCCGATTGGCCGACCAGACCTGCCGGTTGACCACGTTCTCGAGGAGCTCCTGTCGGCCGGACACGGGCTTCGGGTCGATCTCGCCGGTCAGGACCCGGCCGGCCAGCATCTCGAGCAGGGCATCGCCACTCAGGATCGACCGGCCCAGGGTGCCCGACCAGCCGGCGTAGCGGGCGGCCCGGAGCCGCTCGAGGTCGCCCGACTCGATCATCCCGGCCGCGACCAGGAGCGACTGGGCCAGGGTGTCGATGCCGCCGATGTGGGCATGAAACAGGTCGTCGTGGTCCATGCTCTGGCGGCGCAGCTTGGTGTCGAAGTTGAAGCCACCGGTGGTCAGGCCGCCGGCCCGGATGATCTCGTACACGGCCAGCGAGAGCTCGTCGACCGAGTTCGGGAACTGGTCGGTGTCCCAGCCGTTCTGATAGTCGCCCCGGTTGGCGTCGATGCTGCCGAGCACCCCGTGCGAGATGGCCAGGGCAACCTCGTGCTGGAAGCTGTGTCCGGCCAGGGTGGCGTGGTTGACCTCCAGGTTGAGCCGGTACTCGCCGGCCAGGTCGTGCCGCTCGAGAAAGCCCAGGACCGTGGCGACGTCGTAGTCGTACTGGTGCTTGGTCGGCTCCTGGGGCTTGGGCTCGATCAGGAGCGTGCCCTTGAACCCGATCCGGTGCTTGTGCTCGGCGACCAGGTGCAGGAAGCGGGCCAGCTGGGCTTCTTCGCGGGCCAGGTCGGTGTTGAGCAGGGTCTCGTAGCCTTCGCGGCCGCCCCACAGGACGTAGTTCGCGCCGCCCAGCCGATGGGTCGCCTCGAGCATCGACTTGACCTGGGCCGCGGCGAAGGCGAAGACCTCGGGATCGGGGTTGGTCGCGGCGCCGGCCGCGTAGCGCGGGTGGCTGAACAGGTTGGCTGTGCCCCACAGCAGCTTCAGGCCGGTCTCCTCCATGTGGCCGGCGATCGAGTCGACGACCGCGTCCAGGTTGGCCTGGGTGTCCGCGAACGTCCGTCCCTCGGGCGAGACGTCGCGGTCGTGGAAGCAGAAGAACGGCACGCCCAGCTTGGCCAGGAACTCGAACGCGGCATCCAGCCGGCCGCGGGCCGCCAGCATCGGGTCGAGCCGGGGATCGAGCCAGGGCCGGTCGAATGTGCCGCTGCCGAAGACGTCCGAGCCGGGCCAGCTGAACGAGTGCCACAGGCACACGCCGATCCGGAGGTGGTCCGCCATCCGCTTGCCCAGGACCAGCCGATCGGGCTGGTAGACCTTGAATGCGAGCGGATCGTTCGAATCGAGCCCACCGAACGGGATCGGGCCCTCCACGGTCGGGAAGAATCCACTCACGGTTGCCGACCTCCTGAGGCTGGGTCCTGGGTGTGCGATCCGATCACCGGCGATGGCCTGAGGGTACCACGGAGATTTGTAGGAGAGGAGCACAAACTGCCTGAGCCGCTCAGGCGCGGGTCATCGCCCGGTCCGGACGGAGCAGGAACGGGGGCAGGAAGGCCGCCAAGTTCGAGAGCGGCAAGACGTCCGGATGGAGGTCGATCCCGAGCGAGCCGGCCATGAACCGGCGCCGGCCCTGGACCCGTTCCCAGGCCGCCGGATAGCCGGCCGCGAAGGCGGCTCGCAACGACTCGTCGGCCAGGGCCACGCCATCCTCGATGTTGGTCGTGAAGTAGGCGCTCCCGGTGGCCGGGATGATGTCCACCTGGAGGGCCATGCCCGAGCGCAGCTCGATCGCCGAGCCCGGCCCGATCGGCGAGTTGACCCACTCGTCGAGGTGGAGCTGATGGCCCGGGTTGAGGAAGATGCCGAAGAATGGGTCGCCCAGGTGGCGATCGATGATCGCCTGCAAGGTGCCGCCCCTCTGGCCCACATGGAGCGCCTCGTACCATTCGGCGACCGCGTCGAAGTAGGGGCCGACCAGGTGCTCGACGTAGTCGCCGATCGAGTCCGGCAGCTCGGTCGCGTCCTCGACCACGAAGCCCGCCCGGCAGGTCAGCGCACCCGAGATCCCGAATGCCGTCGTGAACCGGTCGCCGCGCTCGATCGGCCGGTCGCCCGGGCTGAGCAGGCCCAGCGTGGCCCGCTCACCGGCGGTCAGCATCAGGTGGCAGGACAGGGGTGAGCCGTCCCAGCCCAGCAGGCGTACGGCCTGGCGCTCAGTCAGGCCCTCGGCCACGCCGGGCCGGAGGCCGGCGATAAGCGCGCGGACGCCGTCCGAGGTGACGCACGAGGCGTGCTCGAAGGCGGCCAGCTGCTCGACCTCGTTGATCACCCGCAGGCCGTCGGCCGAATCGATCAGCAGGTCGGAGGCGTTGGCCACCGAGCCCGTCGAGCCGACCAGCCCGCGCAGCTCATCGACCAGGAACGAAGGGGCGTCGATGGCCTCGCGCCGGGCGTACGTCTTCCAGCCCAGCACGCCCACCCGGGTCCCGGGCCGGATCCCCTCCCCGGCCAGGATCTCGCCCAGGGGGCGCGACCGGTCGCGCGGCTGGCTGGGCAGGCTGAGGTCCTGGAACAGCTCGCGGCGCATCGGCAGCGGTGCCGCACCGGCCATCCCGAAGCACTCGTTGCCGGTCAGCACGAGCGGGTCACCGGCCGGACCGACGACCAGGATCGCCTCCTCGAAACGCGGATCGAAGCCGGACAGGTACAAGATGCCGGCACTGTGCTCGCGATCGGCGTAGACGACCAGGCGATCGTAGCCGGCCGCCTCGGCCCGCTCCCGGAGCCGCTCCAGCCGGGCTGGATAGAGCGCCGCGGGCAGCTCGGGGCGCGGACCCGGCGGGCCGAAGTCGGGCAGGTCGATGGATGCCAGGCGCGCCTTGCTCACAGGTGCCTCCGTCAGTGGCCGGACGGTAACCACGGCTGGGCTGCCGTGGCACCGCGCTCGATCGTGTCGAATGTATTCGCCGCCAGGGTCAGCCATGGTCCGGTCTCGCCGCCCGGCCAGTGGATCCGGACCTGGGCCTGGCTGGCCGAGCCGATCCCGAAATGGACCCAGCCGAGCTCGCCGCTGAGGTGGCCGCCGCCGATCGTGAGCTCCCGTTGGATCGTGCTGCTGCCGGTCTTCAGCTCGATCCAGGCCCCGATTGCCGAGCGATTTGGGCCGGCCTGCTGGGGCAGCAGCGCCAGCCAGTTGCCCAGCGGGGCGGGCTGGGCGGCGCTGCCCGAGCCGGTGTTGCGCCACAGGCGGACCGGCGCGCCGTAGTTGACTTCGACCAGGTCGAGCAGGCCGTCCAGGTTGAAGTCGGCCAGGGCGGCCCCGCGACCGCGCTCGAAGTTGAGGATCCCGGCGGCGTCGGCGGCCTGGCTGAACGTGCCGTCGGGCTGGCCCAGGAACAGGTCACTGGGATCCTTCGTGGCGAAGCCGAGCTCCGCGTTGACGTTGCCCTTGGACACGAACAGGTCGATCAATCCATCGTTGTTCACGTCCTGGAACTCGGGATGCCAGGCGGTCGAGGGCAGGACATCGCCGCCGGTGAATGGCTCGGCCGAGGTGACCCCGCGCTGGAGGGCGATATCGCCATAGCTCGGCTGGCCGGGCCCGGCGGACAGCGCCTGGAGCTTGTTGTCGGCCTGGCTGGTCAGGTACACGTCCGGGTAGCCGTCGCCGGTCACGTCGTAGCTGGCGATGCCCATCCCGAAGATCTCCATCTTCTGCCAGCCCTGGGCCGCGCCGTACAGGCTGGGCGGGCCGCCGGCCGGCACCTGCCAGAGCTGCTCCTGGCCACCGATGTAGTACTGCCGATCGTTGCTGATCCGGAGGCCGGCCTGGCCGGATCGAGACCAGTCGCTGAACAGCATCGACAGGGCGCAGTAGCCCGGGCTCAGGCTGACCGGCGGCGCGTAACCCCGGCCGGCCGGGGCTGGCCGGAAGAGCTGGTTCGTGGCGCAGTCGCCGGTGACCGCGCCGGAGCCGTCGACGCCGCGGTAGTGGCCGATGGCCAGGGTGGGCAGGGCCGCCGCTCCCTCCCAGGTCGCGCTGAAGGCGGTGCTGAAGGCCTGCCCCGGATCGAACGTCCAGGCCTGGTCCCCCGCTGCGAATTGGCAGTCGCCCAGGCCGCGCAGGAGGGTCGTCTCGCCCAGCCGCATGACGGCCAGGTCGACGATGCCGTCGCCGTCGATGTCGATCGGATAGGCGCCCATGACCTGGCTGAGATCGGTTGCCGGATCGGCCAGCCGGCTGAACCGGAGGGCGCCGCCGATCGGGCTGTCGTTGCGGAACAGGGCGGCCGGCCCGCTCCCGCCGGCCACGTACAGGTCCGGCTTGCCGTCGCCGTTGCAATCGAAGGCGGCCACGCCCCCGCCGATTGCCAGGTCTGCCTCACCTTGGAACGAGAAGTCCAGCCCGGCCGACGCCGCCTCATCGACGAAGTGGGGCGCACCGAGCGCCGCCGACCCACGGCCCTCGCCGAGGACGGCCACGCCCGCCACTGCGGCCACGAGCAGGGCCACGATCACGAGTCCGAGAGCGACCAGGACCCGGCGCCGGCCGCCAGCGGGAGGCCCGGCGAGCTTTGGCCGTACGGGTGGGTCGAGCTCTGCCCGAACGGGCGGGTCGGGCTGGGCGTTGCCCGTGGCCTGGGCCGGCGCGGTCAAGCCGACCGGGCCACCCGGTCAAGCTCGGCCAGGGCGGCGATGTTGCCCCGGCTGAACTCGAGGCTGACCCGCGGCGGGGTGCCGTCCAGGATCGCGCTGGTCAGGTTGTCCACTTCGGCATGGTACTGATCGAGCGAGCCAACGTCGATCCGCTCGGGCTCCAGCCCGCGCCATAGAGTGACTCTCGGTCGCGGCCCGTCGGGCTCGGGCAGGAACGGGCTGCTGATCACGATCCGGGCCTCCCGGCCGACGATCTCGAGCTCCTCCCGGTCGGCCGCCACGAAGCCGCTGTCGAACTGGGCCAGGACGCCGCTCGGAAAGTGGAGCTGGCCGACGAAGGTGCGGTCCACCCCGCGCTCGTCGAAGCGGGCGGAGGCGGCCAGCCGGTCGGGCTCCTGGCCGGTCACCCGGCGGGCAAAGCTCACCGGATAGCAGCCCACGTCCCAGAGCGACCCGCCGCCCATGTCGGGATCGACCCGGGGGTCGTCCGGTGCGCTCAACAGGAAGGAGAACGAGCCCCGGACCAGCTCGAGCTGGCCCAGCTGGCCGCCCTCCACCAGCTCGAGCACGCGCAGGATCTGGGGGTGGTGCAGGTACATGAAGGCTTCGACCGCGATCCGGCCGGCCTCCCGGCTGGCGGCCTCGATCGCCTCGACGTCGGCGACCCGCAGGGCCAGCGGCTTCTCGCACAGGACATGCTTGCCCGCCTCGAGCGCCCGGATCGTCCACTCGGCGTGGAGATGGTTGGGCAGGGCGATGTAGACGACGTCGACGTCAGGCGAGGCCAGCAGCGCATCGTACGAGCCAAAGGCCTGGCCGATCCCGAATCGGGCCGCGTACGCGGCCGCTCGATCGGCGTCCCGGCTGCCGACCGCGACGAGCTCGGCCCGATCGGCGGCCCGCACCGCGCGCACGATCCGGGTCGAGATCCGGCCGGGCCCGAGGATCCCCCAGCGCGGGCCGGCCACCGTCAGTCGTCGTCGGCGCTGAGCGGGAAGGGCAGGGCGATCGGATCCGCCGCCAGGCGGCTCCGGCCGGCCGCATCGAAGCGATCGAGGCCCAGCTCGGCGACATCGATCAGGTCGGTCCGGCCGGCCACCGCCAGGTCTGCCGCCACCCGGGCCACGGCTGGGCCCCACATCATCCCGTGGCCACCAGCCGAGGCGACCGTGACGCCCTGGATCACATCGCCCTCGGGCGTGATCGCCGGGCCGAGGATCGGCTGGTGATCCGGGGTGAAGTCGATCGTGCCGCACCAGGCTTTGCGGATGCCCAGCCCGTGGACCGCGGGGACGAGGCGCTCCAGGCGTCGCTGCATCCGGCGCAGGTAGGGCCAGTCGATCTCGCGGGCGACGCCCGGCTTCTCGTCCGGATTGCTCATGCCGAACAGCAGGCCGCCCTCCTCCAGCCGCCAGTAGAGGCCCCGGCCGAGGTCGAAGACCATCGGCTGGCGCTCGACCTCGAAGGCGGCGTGGGGCTCGGTGACCGCGATCTGGTGGCGGGCTCCACCGGCGGCGATCCGGATGCCGGCCGTGCGGCCAACGGCCCGCAGGGTGGGCCCGCCGGTCAGCAGGACCCGCTCGGTGGCGATCGGACCGGCCGAGGTCTCGACGCCGACGACCTTGCCCCCCTGCAGACGCAGGCCCTCGAACGCGGTCCGTTCACGCAGCTCGACCCCGGCCTGCTGCATTGCCAGGGAGTAGGCCCGGACGTTGCGCGGCGGATCGATCGCCCCGTCGGTCGTGGCGTAGCTGCCCCCGCGGTGCCCGTCGGGGGCGAGCGTCGGGTTGACCGCCCGGGCCTCGTCCGGACCGAGCCAGCTGACATCGAGGCCGGCCCTGAGCTGCATCGCGACCCGGGCGCGGCCCTCGCGCTCGTCCCGGGCGGACACGGCCAGGATCAGGTAGCCCAGCTCGCGAAAGCCCGAATCGGTCCCGTAACGCGCGTGCTGGTCGCGGTAGAAGTCGATCGACCAGCGGCCCAGGGCAACCGTGATTGGTGTCCCACCCTGGGCCCGGACAATGCCCGCGGCGCGGCTGCTTGCGCCCCCGCCGGCGATCCCCTGCTCAAGCACGACCACCCGAGCCAGGCCGGCCTCCGCGGCGAAGGTCGACGCCCAGCCCCCGATCGTGCCGGCGCCAACGACCACGAGGTCGGCCGTTTCGCGGGCTGCCATCAGTCCTCCTTCGAATGTCCCCTGGCCGCGGTCGTGACCAGACCGAGGATATGGCCAACGGCCGGGCCCCGGCGGACCTGTCGCACGGCCCGGTTCAGTGCGGAAATGCGCGCCCTTCGACGCACATCGCGAGGACCCCCGCGGCCTCCAGGCGACGGGCAACCCGCAGGTCGGTGACGGTCCAGGCGGCGACCTCGAGACCGGCCGCCCAGGCCCGGCCCAGGCCGGCCGAATCGATCGCATGCCAGCCGACCGAGATGCCTGCACAGCCCAGCTCGCGGGCCAGGCGCACGTCGCCCTGGCGCAGGTGCTCGGTGTTGAGCCAGCATGGCCAGGCCGGCGCCAGGCTGCGGACGCGCTCGATCGCATCGACCTCGAGGGACGACACGACGGCCCGGAGCAGGTCCGCCCCGCGGCCGGCCGCCAGGACCTCGACGGCCGCCCGGCCCAGGTCGGCCTTGAGCTCGACGTCCAGGAAGGCCCGACGGGGCACCTGGTCGAGCACCTCGGCCAGGGTCGGGATGTCGTGGCCGGCCAGCTCGACGGCGGTCAGCTCGCCGACCAGGGCATCGACGCCCTGGACGCGCAGGAGCGAGGCATCGTGGAGCAGGACGGGCACGCCGTCGAGCGACAGCCGGACGTCGAACTCCACGCCGTCGCAGCCGGGCGCGGCCATCGCCGCGAGCATGGCCGCCAGGCTGTTCTCGGGCTCGGCCCGATGATCGCCGCGATGGGCCAGCCGGAGGGCCCGCCGCTCGCGCGGGGGCGAAGTCACGCCAGCGAGCCGAGCCGCAGACGGGCGCACAGGCCGAAGTGGTCGCTCGGCAACAGTCCAGGATCGTCCGCTGCGGGCCGATCGAACACGACCCGGGCGGCCTCGACACTGACCGTCCCCCGCAGCCAGATGTAGTCGAGGCAGCTGGGGTCGCCGTCAGTGTCGATCGCCGGACCCTCCAGCCCGGACGGCCAGGTGACAGCCGGTTCAGCACCGTTTGCCTCGAGCAGGGCCGAGCGGAAGCCGGCAGCGACCATTCGGGCATAGGCGGGCTCGGCCGGATCGGCGTTGAAGTCTCCGACCACGATCTCAGCCGCCGGCCGGCCGGGTCCACTGCCGCCGCCGGCCCCGGGATCAGCCCCGAGCCAGTCGACGAGCCGGCCAACCTGCTCGGCCCGGATCGCGGCATCGGGCACCTCGTGATGCAGGTGCAGGTTCACGAAGCTCAGGCTGGTTCCTTCGATCTGCACCCGGACGCGCCCTGCTGAGCGGTCGTGGCCCAGCTCGAGGCGGGCCGAATCGGCCGGCACCAGCGGCTCCCTGACGAGGATCGAGTTGCCGTACTCGGGCCGGCCGGCCCAGGCCCGGGCCAGCAGGTACCGGCCCGGGCCGGCGCTGCCGATGATCCGGTCCTGCTCCATCGGGAAGACGACCTCCTGCAGTCCGAGGAGGTCCGGCTGGAGGGCCGCGAAATCGGCCAGCAGGAGCGGCAGCCGCTCGGTCCACCGATCGGCCAGGTTACGGATGTTCAGAGTCGCTACGTGGAGCTGGGTCATGCCCCGCTCCCCCGCCCCTCGGCGACCGGCAGGGCGAACGAGAACGTGGAGCCGCGACCGTCGTCGGAGACGACCCAGATCCGGCCGCCGTGGCCCTCGATCACGTGCCGGGCGATGGCCAGCCCCAGGCCGGTCCCACCGCCCCGGACCCGGGCCCGGTCCACCTTGTAGAACCGCTCGAAGACGCGTGCCTGCGATCCGCGCGGGATCCCGATCCCGTGGTCCTCGACCGACACGACCACGGCTGGGCCCACCCCCTCGGCCGGTTGCGACCGGACCCGGATCGCGACCTCGCCGCCGTCGGGGCTGAACTTCACCGCGTTGTGGACCAGGTTGACGATCACCTGGCCCAGGCGTTCCTCGGCGCCGCGTACGGGGGGCACGCCTTCGGCGGCCACGTCCACGGTCAGGCTGACGCCCTGCCGTTCGGCGAACAGGCGCAACCGGTCGGCCGAGGCGCCCGCCAGGCGGCCCAGGTCGACCTGATCGAGCAGGAGCATGGGCCGGCCCGATTCGATCCGGGCCAGGTCGAGCAGCTCGCTGACCATCTGGACGAGGTGGCCGGTCTCGACCTCGATCCGGCCGATCCGATCACGCATCCGGGCCGGGATCGTCTCGCCCGCCGCCTCCGATTCGCGGACGAGGGTCTCGGCCAGCAGGCTGACGTTGGCCAGCGGGGTACGTAGCTCGTGCGACAGGTTGTCCACGAACTCGGTCCGGATCCGCTGCAGGCGGCGCAGCTCCGAGACGTCCTCCAGGGTCAGCCACAGCCCGCGGCCGTCGGCCGAACGGCGGGCTCGGAGCAGGAGCGCGGGCCCGTCGGCCGAGCGCAGGGTGAGCTCGCCGCTGGCCGTGCCGGTGCGGACCGCCTGCTCGGCCAGCTCCTCGATCCGCCGGTCGATGAAGGCCTCGATCAGGCTGCGTCCGAGCAGGGTCCCGGCCTGCCGGCCGGCAAAGAGGTGGGCCGCGGGGTTGGCATAGCGAACGACCAGGTCCCCACCCAGGCGGATGATCCCGACCGTCAAGCCTTCGGCCATGATGGCCAGGTCATCGCTCGATTCGATCATGGCCGGATCCTCGGTCGCCTCACGATCAGAGGATCGCACAGCTGGGCCACTGACAACCCATTGACGGCCCGCCTCCGGCGGCCGATCCTGACCAGGCCAGGACTGCCAACCAGGGAATGGAGGGTCGAGCCACGGGTCTGTTGGACAAGGCCAAGGAGGCGGCGGATCACGCCGCCGTGCGCGCCCGGTCAGCTGCGGAGGCGGCCGCCGATCGAGCCTCGGTCGCTTCCGACCAGGCCAAGGTCGTGGCCGGCCAGCTGGGCAAGGCCACGAGCGAGGCCGTCGGCACGGCAACCACGGCCGTAACCGATCCGGCCAACCAGGCCCGGGCCAAGGTCACCGCACGGGCCGGGCTGAGCAAGGCCAAGTCGGGCCTGTCGGGCATGATCGACCGGATCGATCCGGGCCTGATGGCCGACCTCGTGATCAAGTCCACCACCCTCCAGGAGAAGGCCAACCGGAGCCTGCGCGAGAAGGGCTCGCCCTACCGGATCAACGAGATCACGATCACGGCCGGCATCCCACCCGACGTCGCCTTCACGATCGGCCGGATCGACGTGCTCGAGGAGGACCCGTCGGCCCTCGAGGCGGACCCGGATGCGATCGCGCCGTCGACGATCGTCGACTCGCCGCTCGACGACGAGGCCAGCCCAGCAGCTGCGGCCGGGCCGGACGCCGGGGCCGCCCTGAACGGCAATGAGCCCGGCGACGACGTGCTGGATCCGCTGCTGGGCGGCGGGCCCGCCGCCGACGACCCCATCCCGGAGCTCGTCGCCGAGCCGTAGCCCGCCCAGTCGAGTTCGTTCATCTCCCCAAAGGAGATAAGCCTGCACGCCGCCGGTCAGTCGGTGGGCGGGGCCGCGCCAGTGCCGTCCAGCCAGGCTCGGGCGGCCTCGAGCGGCACGACCTCGCGCTTGCCGGTTGCCCGCCGGGTCACCTCGACGCCGCCGGCCGCCAGCGAGCGCGGGCTGACGGTCACGATCCAGGGCATGCCCAGCAGCTCGGCGTCGTTGAACTTGACCCCCGGCGACTCGTCCCGGTCGTCCCACAGGATCTCCCGGCCGGCGGCCAGGGCGGCCTCGTGGAGCTCGCCGGCCAGCTCGGCCACCCGGGGCTCCTTGTTGGCCCCGATCGAGACCAGGTGGGCGGGATAGGGCGCCACCTCGTCCGGCCAGGCGATCCCTTTCTCGTCGTGATGGGCCTCCACGATGCAGGCCACGTTGCGACCCAGGCCGATCCCGTACGAGCCCATCACGATCGGATGGGCCTGACCGTCCTCGCCCAGGTAGGTCGCCCCGAGGGCAGTCGAGTAACGCGTGCCCAGCTTGAAGATGTTGCCGACCTCGATCCCGTTGCGCAGGATCACGGGATGGCCGCAGACGGGACAGGCGTCGCCCTCGCGGGCATTGTCGAGGTCGGCCACGATGTCGGCCTGGAAGTCGCGGCCGAGGTTGACGTTGCGCAGGTGGTAGCCCACCCGATTCGCGCCGGCGACCAGGTTGGGCGATCGGGCGGCCAGCTCATCGACGACGACGAACGTGTCGTGGGCGCCGACCGCCGAGCCATAGCCGGGCTCCATCCCCGCCGCCTGGATCTCCTCGACGGTGGCCGGCCGCAGGCCGCCCGAGACGCCCGCCGCGTTGACCAGCTTGGTCTCGTTGACGTCGCGATCGCCACGCACGATGGCCGTGATCAGGCGGCCGTCACCGGCCTTGAAGAAGGCCGCCTTGGCCGTGCTGGCCGGATCGATCTCGAGGAAGGCCGCCAGCGTCGCGATCGTGGTCGTGCCCGGCGTTTCCACCTCTTCCATCGGCAGCTGGGCCGCATCGGCCACGGCCGGGGCACGAATGGCGGCGACCTGCCGGTTGGCCGAGAAGCCGCATGACTCGCACAGCACGAGCAGGTCCTCGCCGGCCGGGTTCAGGACCATGAACTCGTGGGCCAGGCTGCCGCCCATCATGCCCACGTCCGAGGCCACCGGGATCGCCTCGAGGCCGAGCCGCTCGAAGATCCGGACATAGGCACCGTGGTGGGCCCAGTAGCTGGCGTCCAGGCCCTCGTCGTCGCGGTCGCAGCTGTAGGAGTCCTTCATCACGAACTCGCGCACCCGGATGAGCCCGCCGCGCGAGCGGGGCTCGTCGCGGAACTTGGTCTGGAAATGGTACAGCCGGACGGGCAGCTGCCGGTAGGAGCGGACGATGTCGCGGAGCAGGTCGGTCACGACCTCTTCGTGAGTCATCGCGATGACCATGTCCCGGTCGCCGCGGTCCTTGAAGCGGGCCATCTCCGGGCCGATCTGGTCATAGCGCCCGGATTCGCGCCACAGGTCGGCCGGGTGGATGACCGGCATCTCGAGCTCCTGGCAGCCGATCGCGTTCATCTCCTCGCGAATGACCTGCTCGACCCGCTTGGTCACCCGGAAGCCGAGGGGCAGGAGCGAATACAGGCCCGAGCCCAGCTGCCGGACGTAGCCCGCCCGGAGCAGGAGGCGATGGGAGGGCATCTCGGCATCGGCCGGGTCGTCGCGCAGGGTGGCGAAGAAGAGCTGGCTCAGGCGCATCCCGGAAGGATACCGGCGAGCGCTCAGCCCGGTCGGCGGAACACGTAGCCGGTGCCGCGAACCGTGTGCAGGAACTCGGGATTGCCCGGATCGACCTCGATCCGGGCCCGCAGCCAGTGGACGTGGACGTCGACCGTGCGCGTCTCGCCGGCGTAGTCGTAGCCCCAGACGTGCTCCAGGAGCTGGTCCCGGGTGAACACCTGGCCGGGGTTGCGGACGAGGAAGGCCAGCAGCTCGAATGCCTTGGGCTTGAGCGGGATCGTCGTCCCGTCCCGCATCAGGCGATGGCCGGCCAGGTCGACCTGGACCTGGCCCAGGTCGACCATCGCCGGGCCGCCGGTCGAGGTGGCCTGCTTCTCGGTCCGTCGGAACTGGGCTCGGACCCGGGCGATGAGCTCGCGCAGGCTGAACGGCTTGGTCACGTAGTCGTCGGCGCCCAGCTCCAGGCCGACGACCTTGTCGAGCTCCGAATCCTTGGCCGTGAGCATCAGGATCGGGACGTCCGATTCGGCCCGGATGATCCGGCACACCTCGATCCCGGACAGCTCGGGCAGCATCAGGTCGAGCAGGACGAGGTCCGGACGGGCCTCCCGGAACTTGAGCAATGCCGCCCGGCCATCGGCCGCTGTCACGATCGTGAAGCCCTCGGCCTCGAGCGCTTCGGCCAGCACTTCGCGCTGGGTCGGCTCGTCATCGACGACGAGGATCGTGCGTGCCATGTGGGGCACACCATGGTCCATCGCCATCAACAGGCCGTGAACGGGCCGTTAACCGCCGGCCTGCTCTCGGCGCTCCAGGTTGTAGTACTCGGTGAACGCCGAGCAGCGCCCGTCGGCATCGAACTCGAGCAGCCAGGCGTTGTGGTAGCGGCGGGCTGCCGTGTCCGGGGTCGCCTCGTAGTCGCTCGTGCCGATCGCGACCGCCCGGCTACCCTCGACCACGTACGGCTCGTAGTGGGCCCGAAAGGAGCCCGGCTGGTCGCGCTCGGCCGGGTCCCCGCCAGGATTCAGCCAGTCGGCCACGATCGCCTCGCGACCCACGATCGGCTCATCCCAGGCGTGGTAGCGATAGCTCGCGTCGGCGCTGAACAGGTCCCCGATCGCATCGGACTGGTAGGTCTGCCAAGCCTCCGTATAACGATCCAGCCAGGCCTGGACATCGGCGTGGTTCATGATCCACCTCTCTCTTGGGACGGCCCACCAAGCACGGCGATCGCGGCATCGAGGCGCTCGATCGTCCGCTCCTGGCCGAGAGCCGCCAGCGTCTCGAACAAGGGTGGCGTCGCGGTCCGGCCGGTGACCGCGACCCGGATCGCCATGAACAGGTCGCCCGCCTTCCAGCCACGCGCCTCGGCCAGGGCCCGCAGCGCCTCCTCCAGCCGGTCGGGTTGGAATCCGGCTGGGTCGATCGCGAACAGCGCCTCGCGCGCCGCCCCCAGGCCGTCGAGCGTGGTCGGCCCATCCCAGCGCTTCGGCACGAGGATGGCCGGGTCGAGCACGAGCCGGTCGGTGAACAGGAAGTCGACCAGGTCGCCGATCGCGCCCAGGACCGGCAACCGCTCCTGGACCAGCGGCACGAGGGCTTGGAGCTCGCTATCGGCCGGCAGCCCGTCGATCCGGCCGGCATCCGCCTCCCGCTGGACGAATGGGCGGAGCCGGTCCACCAGCTCGGCCGGCGGCAGGCGCCGGATCCACTGGCCGTTGAGCCATTCGAGACGCTCGCGGTCGAAGACAGCGCCGGCCTTCTGGACGTGCTCGAGGCTGAACCTGGCCGCGATCTCGTCCAGGCCCAGGATCTCCTCCTCGCTGCCGGTTGACCAGCCGAGCAGGGCCAGGTAGTTGAGCAGGCCCTCCCGGATGAAGCCTTCGTTGATGTAGTCGTCGAGCGCGGTCTGGCTCTTGCGCTTGCTCATCTTGGTCCGGTCCGGGTTAAGGATCAGCGGAAGATGGGCGAAGAGCGGCTCGGCCTCGCCCAGGGCCCGGAAGAGGAGGATGTGCTTGGGCGTGTTGCTCAGGTGGTCCTCGCCCCGGATCACGTGGCTGATCTTCATCGCCGCGTCGTCCACGACCACGCAGAAGTGATAGAGCGGGGTGCCCTCGGCCCGGACGATGACCAGGTCGCCGCCGAGGGCCGACGCGTCGATCTCGACATGGCCCCGGACCAGGTCGTCGAAGGCGACGATGCCGGGCTCGATCCGGAAGCGGATGGCCGGCCGCCGGCCCTCGGCCTCGAAGGCGGCTCGTTCAGCGGCGGTCAGGTGGGCGCAGCGGCCGCTGTAGCGCGGCGGCAGGTGGGCGGCCTCGAGCCGCTTGCGCTCGGCATCGAGCTCGGCCGCCGTGCAGTAGCAGTAATAGGCGAGGTCCTCGGCCAGGAGCCGGTCGCTGATCGCCCGATAGCGGGCCAGCCGCTGCATCTGACGATAGGGCCCGAACGGCCCGTGATCGGGCTCGGCGCCCCGGCCCGGCCCCTCGTCCCAGTCGAGCCCCAGCCAGTGCAGGCCGTCAAGGATGTCCTGCTCGAACTCGGGGGTCGAGCGCTCGACGTCGGTGTCCTCGAGGCGCAGCACGAAGGTTCCGCCGGTCCGCCGGGCAAAGAGGTAGTTGAACAGGGCCGTCCGGGCCGTGCCGATATGGAGTGGTCCGGTCGGGCTGGGGGCGATCCGGACGCGGACAGCCGGATCGACCGGTTCGACGCGCTGATCCAGGCTCACCGGCGGGCCGTCTCCGGCACCTTGTGGAAGAGAGCCGGATCGGCCTCGCCGGGCAGCACCCGGATCAGGGCGGCCGGACGCAGGCCGAGGGTGGCCCGGCCGCGCGGGCCTTCGAGGGTCAGCGAATCGAGCGACTCGGAGCGGGCCAGGACGTTGATCGCGGCACCCGGCGTGAGGGCTCGCGCCTCGAGGTACGACAGCAGCCCGGCGTGCTCCTCGGCCTCCTCGGTAATCCGGTAGATCGTGGCCCGGCCGCCCGCTTCGACCGTGTCGAGCGGGATTCCGGCCGGTCGCCGGCGAGCGGTGGCGGCATCGATCGGATTGCCGTGGGGACACGTTTCGGGGTGACCCAGCATCTCGTCCAGGCGGGCCTCGACGCGAGGCGAGATCGCGCCCTGGAGGCGGGCCGCCTCCTCGTCGGATTCGGCCCAGCCCAGGCCGATCACGGCGGTCAGCAGCCACTCGAGCAGGGCGTGCCGGCGGAAGATCGCGTCGGCGGCCGCCCGGCCAGCCTCGGTCAGGATCAGCTCGCGGCCGCCGGCCTGGGACACCAGCCCGTCGGCGGCCAGGCGCCGGAACATCTCGCTGGCGGCCTGGGTGGTCACGCCCAGGTGCCGCCCGACCTGGGCAGCGGTGACCTTCGAGCCGTCAACGGCGATGACCCGCAGGGCCAGGAGGTACTCCTGGGCGGCGCTCGAGATGGCGCTGGCGATGTGGTGGCGGGTCACTGCCTCATCGTACGCGAGCGCCACGGTGGCAGCGGGATCCGGCCCGAGAGGGCCAGCCCGACCCCCGCCAGCCAGCCCACGGTCATCGCTCCGACCAGCAGCTCGGCCGCCCCGCTCGATGGCGGGCGGCCGCCGCTGATCGACGTGAGCAGACCGGCCAGGGGCACGGCCACGATCAGCAGGCCGAGGCTGGCCGAGCCGCCGATCCAGGACAGGCGCGGCGACACGAGGAGCAGCCCGAATACGACCAGCTGGGGGATCCACACGCTCCAGCCAACCGCGTCGGTGCACTGGGCCAGGAACTGGGCGCAGCCCGTCAGCTGGCCGTGGATTCCGAAGATCGCCAGGCCAATCGGGAACCAGGCCAGCGCGGCCAGCAGGATCCGGCCGCGCCAGGATCCGAGCACCCGGCCGGGCTTGACCCAGCTGAGCTCGAGACTCGGCCGGGCAGGCGGCCCCGCGACCGATCCGGCCGTCGGCTCTCGGGCTGGGGATGGTGCCGGCGTCGGCCGGGCGGCCGGCCTGGGCACGTCGCCGGGCGACGCCGGGCCCGCCTCTGAACGGCCAGGCTGCGGCTGGCCCGGCTGCGGCTGGCCAGGCTGCGGCTGGCCAGGCTGCGGCTGGCCAGGGTGCGGCCGCGCTGACGGCGGCCGGGCCGACTGCGTTCCGCGAGTCGAGGCCGGGGCCGGCCGGGCCGGCCTGCCGTCGGTCGGCGGGCTCGCCGGGTCGGGCGTCGGCCCGGTCGCCTCCGCTTCGGCCGGCGGCGCCTTGGCTGGACGGGCAGGCTGACTGGGAGCCTCGTCCCCACCGGCCTCCTCGGCCCGGTTGCGACGGGCCCGGGCGAGGTACTCGGGACCGTGCTTGCGCGGATCCGCGTACTCCTTGGGATTGATTGTCCAGTACGTGCCGCTGGCGGCGCCGTACCAGGTGGCCCCGCTCCAGCCGGGCTCGAAGGGCTCGTTCTCGGTCCCGTCGGAGGAGGTCGAGCCGATCGTGGCCTTGGGCTTGGCCCGCCGGCCCGCGCTCCGGCCGGGGCGGTCCGTGGCCCCACCGGTTCCTGCCGGCCGGGCGCCCGGAGGCGGGCCGGGTCGCGCGCCTGGTCCCGGTCCCGGGGGGCCGCCGCTCGGCCCGGGCTCGGCGCCCGGAGAGCGGCCCGAGGTTCGGTTCGTTCGCCGGCGAGAGGCCTCGCGGGTCGCCCGGGCGCGCTCCGCCTCGGCCCGCCAGGAGCGACCCGGCGGCGGCGCGGCGGGCCCATCGGCCGGAGATCGAGGCTCGGCCGCCTTGCGCGGACCACGTCCGGTGCTGCCCAGCGGAGCGTCGGTCAGGCGTTCGTAGGCGGCCTGGATCGCCAGGAAGCGGGGCAGCGCCCGCTCGCCGGCGTTGTCGGGGTGATAGGCCTTGGCCAGGCGCCGGTAGGCGCGCTTGATCTCGGCCGGGGACGCGCCCGCCTCGAGGCCGAGCGTCCGGTACGGATCGGTGCTGGGGGTCATGGCCGGACTGCGGACGGCGTGCTCGTCCGAATCAGCCGATCAGCTCGCCGACCGGCACCAGCTCGAAGTCGGCGATCGCCTCGGCGGCGACCCGGCCGTGGGGATCGAGCGAGACCGGTCGGTGATAGCGGGCCAGCGCGCGCAGGGCGGCGCCCTCGAGCACGCCGGCCTGGCGCAGTGCCTCGACGGTGGCGGCCCAGGTGGCCCGCTCGTAGCCGTCGCCGTCCTCGATCTTGACGGCCATACCCGAGGCTCGCCGACGGCCGCTGCCGAGGATGGCCATGCCGCGCAAGGCCTCCATGCCGCCCTTGCTCACGATCCGGCCGGGCAGCGCCTTCATGACCGAGGTGTCGATCCGGTCGCGGGTCCCGGCGACCATCTCGGGGTGGGCCAGCATCGCGTCGCGGATGACCTCGAGCGAGGCCGCCAGGGGTGCCCTCGGGTCGCCGGCCGGCACGCCCGTCGGGTCGGCCAGAAAAGCGTAGGCGCGGGCGACCTCGGCCAGGCTGAACGCGTAGGTCTCGATCCCGCAGCCATCGATCGCCCGGACGAGCCGCTCGGGGGTCGTCCGGAAGACGCCGGCCACGACGGCCCGGAAGGCGACCTGGCTGGGATGCTCGGCCTGCCAGTAGTCCTCGAGCGACCAGCCCTGGATGCGGGACAGCAGGATCATCGCGCTGTGCTGGCCGGAGCACATGTGCCGGATCGGGCCGGCCCGCTCGCCGTCGCGGGCCAGGCGGGCCGCCGTCAGCGCGTCGAGGGGCATGCCCTCGTTGCCGCAGGCCAGGACCGTCTGGCTGACGTTGGCCCGGCGGTAGACGCCCTGGAGGGTCCGGACGTGGATGTCCTCGCCTGAATGGGACGAGGCCATGATCGCGATCTCGGCCGGGCCCAGGTCGAGCTGCTCGACGCCACCGGCCTGGAGCAGGGCGAGCAGGCCGAACGGCTTGACGCACGAGCGCAGGGTTACGACCCGGTCGGGGTCGCCGATGGCGTGGATCAGGTGCCCGTCGCTGTCCGCCTCGACGATGTCGCCGCGCTGGCTCGACTCGATGATTCCGTTGCGCACCTGGCGGACCAGGATCGGCGGCACCCCGTTGCGAGCAGCCGGGCCACGCGCTCGCGGGCTGCGCCCCGGACGCGGCGCGGCCACGGCCGGATTCGAACCACGGGCAGGGCTGATCGACACGTCTCGAGGATACCCGTGGCGATGCTAGGATGCCCAGCGTGTCGATCGACGAGACGCCCGCCCGGAGCTGGCCCAGCCTGCATGTCTCGACCCACCCGGCCGTCCTGCACAAGCTGGCGATCCTGCGTAGCACCTCGACCGAGCCCAAGAAGTTCCGGGAGGTCGTCCGCGAGCTGTCGTGGCTGCTCGGCTACGAGGCCCTGGCCGATGTCCGGGTCCGGCCGCTCGAGATCGCGACGCCGCTCGAAACGATGAACGCCAGCGAGCTGGCCGACCGGATCGGGCTCGTGCCAATTCTGCGTGCCGGGCTGGGCATGGTCGATGCCATGCTCGAGCTGATGCCCACGGCCGCGGTCGGGCACCTGGGCCTGGTCCGCGACGAGCGCACCCTCCGGCCGGTCGAGTACCACAACAAGCTGCCCGACACGGCCACGGTCGACCTGGGCCTGATCCTGGACCCGATGCTGGCCACCGGTGGCTCGTCAACCGCGGCGATCGAGGTGCTCAAGCGCTGGGGCGCGACCCGAATCAAGATGATCAACCTGATCGCCGCGCCGGAAGGCGTGGCCGCGGTCACCGCGGCCCATCCCGACGTCGAGATCTACTGCGCCGCGCTCGACCGCCAGCTCAACGAGAAGGGCTACATCCTGCCCGGCCTGGGCGACGCGGGCGACCGCCAGTTCGGGACCGGCCGCTAGCCCGAGGGCCGTCGGCGCCGGGCGACGGTCGGGACGTCGAGCCAGCCCTCCGCGACGGCTCTCGCGGACAACTCCGCCCGCGACTCGATGCCGAGGCGCTCGAACACGCGCCGCAGGTGGCCCTCGACGGTCTTGGTCGCGATCGCCAGCGCCGCGCCGATCTCGTCGTTCGAGCGGCCGTCGACCACGAGCCGGGCGATCTCCTGCTCACGGGTCGTGAGCGTTGGGTCGGTCGCCCGAGGGCCGGGCGCGGCGTCGACGGACTCGCCGAGCGCAGCCGCCCAGATGGCCGCCACGAGCTCCGGCATGGGCGCGGTCTTGAGCACGAGCGCGGCGGCTCCGAGGCGGTACGCCGCCGCCGCGTACTCGGCCTGCGCGAACGCCGTGAGCACCACGACGGCCGGTCGCCGGGTGGCGTCGCGATGGCGCTCGAGGAGCTGGAACCCGGTCTCCTCCCCGAGGCGGATGTCCAGCAGCAACACGTCCACGAGCGCGGGGTCGAGGAGCGCCTCGGCCAGGTCGAGCGTCGCCGCCGCGCCCACGATCTCGATCCCCGGGTACTCGCGGAGCAGCGCCGCCATGCCGTCGCGGACCACGGGGTGGTCATCCACGATCGCCACGCGGATGCGGGCAGGCTCGGCGGTCATGTGGCCGCGGCCCGAGCGCCTTCGGCTGGCTGGCTTGCGGCAGCGCCGGACCAGACGACGCGGACCCGCGTCCCGCCCTCAGGCCGGTCGGCCACCGCCAGCTCGGCCCCGAGCTTCGCTGCACGTTGGGCCATGGTGAGGAATCCGAGATGGCCGGGGCTGGCTGGCCTTGCCAGGGCGTCCTCGCCCACGCCAGAGCCGCGGTCCTCGACCTCGAGCTCGGCCGAGCCGGGCTCGGCGCGGAGGCGCACGGTGATCGGCGGACGGCCGTGCTTGATGGCGTTGGCGACGGCTTCCTGCGCGATGCGGTAGAGGCCGAGCTCAACGTCATATGGCAGCCGCGCCTCTCGGTCGTAGCGGAGGTCGATGGCGATCCCCGATGTGGCCCGCACATCGCCGACAAGCGCCTCGAGCGCGGCCGCGAGCCCGAGATCGTGGATGACCGGCAGGCGGAGATCAGCGCAGATCGCCCGCAGCCGGTCGATCGCGCCGCGCAGCGTGGCGGCGGCGTCGTCCTCGCCCGCGCGGTCGAGCCGGTGGACCAACATCGAGAGGTCCTGGATCACATCGTCGTGGATGTCCGCGGCGATCCTTGCTCGCTCCGACTCGCCCTCGTCGACCACCAGGCTGCGGTCGCGCGCTTCCCGGGCGGCCTCGCGGGCGACAGGCAGGACGGCGACGACGCGGGTGATGCCCACGACGACGAACCAGACGACGAGCGGTTGGAGGAACGGCCTGCTCGTCAGGGCCGCGAGCGGAGCAAGCGCGACCGCGGGCAGGGTTGCGAGCACGGCGATGTCGCCGGCGCGGAGGACGGTCGCGAGCCGGCTCGAGCCGGCCAGGCGGCCGGCGTCGCGCCGGAGCTGCGCCGCGAGGACGAGCGCAGGCACGAGCGGCACCGCCGAGGCGAGGGCCCAGCGCAGGATCGACAAAACACCGCGCTCCATGCCCGCGGTGGCCGCGACCGCGCCGACGAGGAGGGCGGCCAGGGCAAGGACCGTCGAGCACAGCATCGCCCGGCGCCGCGCGCGGGGCGTGGCGATGAGCTGGGCCAAGGCCGCGGCGGCGGTGAGCGCGGCAGCGGCCACGAGCACGCTCGTCAGCACCACGAGGAGCGGGCTCAGCGTCAGGTACGCGGGCAGCAGGAACAGCGGCGAAGCCGCGGCGGCGAGGAGCGGCGCCTCAACGCCCAGGGCCGGCCGTCGGGCCAGTCTGCAGAAGCCGAGCCAGAGGAGGCCGGCAAGGCAAAGCAGGGCGCCAGCGATCAGCGCCGACGCGCTGCTCTCGAGGCGGCTGGCGGCCCAGTCGGACTCGAAGATCTGCGTCCCTAGGTAGCCCGGCGGGAGCGGGGACAGGAGCTCGCCCGGCTTCGCCATGAACACCAACCCCGGCAATGTCGCGGCGGCGGCCTGCTGCGCCTCCACCGCGCCGGGCGGGGCGTAGAGCTGCTCGCCGACCCCGCCCCCGTTCAGGGCCCCTTCCAGGCTCAGGACGATGAACCCGGGCTCCACGCCCTCGTACCAGGCCAGGCTGCCGGGACGCACGGAGGCGATCACCAGCGTCTGCCTGCCGGCGTCATCGTGCGAGAACCCGTACGTGAATCCGGGATCCACGACGCCGGTCGCGTAGGCTGCGATGCCCGCGACCGCCGAGGCGGCGAGGATCGCCAGCGCGAGGATGGTGAGCCGGATCGACGTCATGCCGTGGACGCTAGCACCGCCACGCGCACCCGAAAACACGGGGATAACCCTCACCCAGCCGGCTCGCCGACGAGGGCTCTGGGAGCGGCCGCTAGGCGGGCAGCGTCTCCCGGGCCACGGCCGCCAGCGCCTCGACCAGGCCCGGGTCGACGTTCAGGGACTCGATCCGGTGGAAGGCCAGGCCGGCTCGCTCGGCCTGCTCCCGGGCGCCGATGTCGACGTCGTACAGGATCTCGAGATGGTCGGCCAGGAACTGGACGGGCGCCACGATGACCGAGCGGCCGCCGGCGGCGGCAATGCCCGGCATCAGGTCGGCAAAGTCAGGCTTCATCCACTCGCCCGGCTCGTGCCCGGCGCTCTGCCAGCAGAACGTCCAGCGAGCCGCGGCCAGGCCGGCCGCGGCAGCCACGGCGTTGGCCGTGTCGCGCAGCTGGTCGAGGTAGCCGGGCTCCTGGTCGGCTACCCGGCGGGGCAGGCTGTGGGCAGTCAGCAGGATGCCGGCGGTCTCACCCTCGTCGGCCGGCAATCGCTCGATCGCCGCACGAAGGCGTGAGGCCAACGCTCCCACGAAGGCCGGCTGGAGGTGCCAGGCTCCGGCGATCGCGACCTGCGGTGCCCCGTCCCCGATCTCGGCCCGGGCGGCGTCGATGGCCCGGGCGTAGCCGCCCATCAGCAGGGGCGAGAACTGGGGCGACAGGATGATCGCCGCGATCTCGGCCACGCCCTGCTCCGCCAGGTCTCGAATCGAGTCGGCGATCGATGGCGCCGAGAAGCGCATCCCGGCGGCGGCCGGCCAGCCCAGGCTCGTCGCCAGGGCGGCTGCCTGGGCCTTCGTGATCTGGATCAGGGGCGACCCACCGATGACCTGGTAGCGCCGGGTGAACTCGACGAGCAGCTCCTCGTCCGGCGCCCGGCCCCCTCGGATCGAGGTGAGGTAGTCGTTCACTCCGGCGGCGTCGAGCGTTGCCGGGGAGCCGTAGGTCATGAGCAGGGCACCCTTGAGCCCGGCTGCGACGGTCATCGAGCGACCTCCAGCGACGTATCGACCCGGGCCGTCTGCTCGTGGACGAAGTCGACCAGCCGGCGGAGCAGCCCGGTGTCGGTCGCGGGCAGGACGCCGTGGCCCAGGTTGAAGACATGGCCGGGCCGGCCGGCGGCCGCCTCGATCACCCGGCGGGCGCCGGCTTCGGTCGCGGGCCAGCCGGCCAGCAGCCGGGCCGCGTCGAGATTGCCCTGGACGCCCCGGTCGTAGCCGATCCGTCGCCACGCGCTATCGAGCGACTGGCGATGATCGATCCCGATCACGTCCCCGCCGGCCGCCGCGAGGTCTTCGAGGAGGGCCGATGTGCCGGTTCCGAAGTGGATCGTGGGCACGTCGGCCAGGCTGGCGAAGATCCGGGCAACGTGGGGTTGGACGTAGGCCTGGTAGTCGTCCGGTCCGAGCCCGCCGACCCAGCTGTCGAACAGCTGGACGACCTCGGCCCCGGCCTCGACCTGCGCCCGGAGGTAGTCGATGACCATCGTCGAGAGGCGCTCCATCAGGTCGTGCCAGGCCTCGGGCTCGCCGAACATGAACGCCTTGGCCAGGGCGTAGTCGCGCGACGGCCGGCCCTCGATCAGGTAGCAGGCCAGAGTGAATGGCGCGCCCGAGAAGCCGATCACGCCGGCCCGTCCGGCCAGCTCCCGGCGGACGATCCGGATCGCGTCGAGGGTGAACGAGATGCCGGCCGGGTCGAATGCGCCGAGGGCCCGGACGTCCGCAGCGGAGCGGATGGGCCGGTCGATGATCGGACCGAGCTCGGGCTCGATCCGCAGGCCGACCCCCATCGGCTCGAGGGGCAGCATGATGTCGGCGAACAGGACGGCCGCGTCGACGCCCAGCTCATTGACCGGCATGAGGGTGACCTCGGCGCACAGGTCGGGCGTCTTGGCCAGCTCCAGGATTCCGTAGCGCTCGCGCAGCGTCCGGTAGGCGGCAAAGCTTCGACCGGCCTGGCGCATGAACCAGACGGGGGTGGCGTCGACATCCTCGTGGCGGCAGGCCCGGACGAACCGATCGCTCATGCCCGGAGCGCCTGCCGGGCCGCGGCGATGGTCGCCTCGACGTCCTCTTCGCCGTGGGCCATCGACACGAACCAGGCCTCGAACTGGGAAGGCGGCAGGAGGATCCCCTGGTCGAGCATCGAGCCGAAGAAGCGGGCATAGGCCGCCCGATCCGAGGCCAGCGCCTCGCTCGCGTCAACCGGCGCCGTGGGCCGGAAGAAGGCGGTCAGGAGCGAGCCGACGCGGGCCACGGCCACCTCGCGCCCGGCTTCGGCCGCGGCGGCCTCCAGGCCCTCCGCGATCGCCGCCGCGAAGGCGTCCAGGACGAGGTAGCGATCGGGATCGAGGGCGGTCAGGGTGGCAATTCCGGCGGCCATTGAGAGGGGGTGGCCCGACAGGGTGCCCGCCTGGTAGACCGGCCCGCTTGGCGCGACGAGCTCGAACAGGTCCGCCCGGCCGCCGTAGGCCCCGATCGGCATCCCGCCCCCGATGATCTTGCCCAGCGTGGTCAGGTCGGGCCGCACGCCGTAGAGGGCCTGGGCCCCGCCCGGGCCGACCCGGAAGCCGGTGATCACCTCGTCGAAGATGAGCAGGGCGCCGTCGGCCGTGGTCGCCTCGCGCAGGTGCTCGAGGAAGCCCGGCTGGGGCGGGATGATCCCCACGTTCGCCCCGACCGGCTCGACGATCACGGCCGCGACCCGACCGGCGTGGCGGGCGAAGGCCAGGGTGACCGAGGTCGGGTCGTTGTAGGGCAGGACCAGGGTCAGGGCGGCGGTCGCCGCGGGCACGCCGGCGCTGCCCGGGATTCCCTGGGTGGCGACGCCCGAGCCGGCCTCGACCAGCAGCCCGTCGGCGTGGCCGTGATAGCCCCCGGCGAACTTCACGATCAGGTCCCGGCCCGTGGCCGCTCGGGCCAGCCGGATCGCGCTCATCACCGCCTCGGTCCCGGACGAGGTGAAGCGGAGCCGTTCGATCGAGGGCATGGCCAGCCGGATCAGCTCGCCCAGCTCGACCTCGAGCGGGTTGGTGGCGCCCAGGGCCAGGCCCTGACGAGCCGCGGCCACGATCGCCACGATCACGGCCGGCTCGGCGTGACCGAGGATGGCCGGCCCCCAGGCGCCGATGTAGTCGACGTAGCGCCGCCCGTCGGCGTCCCACACGTACGGGCCTTCGCCGCGTTCGAGCACGAGTGGCGGCCGGTCAACCGCGCGGAAGGCCCGGACCGGGCTGTTCACGCCGCCCGGGAAGAGCTGCTCGGCCCGCTCGACGATCGCGTCCGTCCGGGCCCGGGACGGCTGGACGGCCGTCATGGCGCGCCCAGGAGGGCGACGATCTCGGCCATTGGACGGTGCGTCCCGAGCAGGATCGGCGTGTCGCTCACCGTGGAGCGCCGGCTCTCCGTGCTGCGCAAGGCCCGGACGAGGTCGCCGAACGCGACCAGGTCATCGGTCTCGTAGGCGACCACGAAGTCCTGGCTGTCGAGGCCGAAGGAATAGGCCAGCGCCTGGCGGACCATGGGGTACTGGTGGCCGACCTTCATGTGCTCGTTCATCACCGACTGACGGGACTCCTTCGATTGGAGGTACCACTCGGTGCTCTTGGTGAACGGATAGACCACCAGGTAGCGCGAGCGCTCGCCGCTGAAGGGCGACTGCTCCTGCTCGGTGGCCTTGCGCACGTACTGGGATGGCCCGATCCGGCCGACGAGCGAATGGCGGACGGTCAGCCAGCGTCCCAGGCCGGTCCGCAGGAGCCGGGCGGCCGCTGCCTCCAGGGCATCGACCGAGGGGGCCATCCGCCAGAGCAGGAGATCGACCCCCGGCTCGATCCCGATGGAGGAGTAGGCGATGCTGCGCACGCTGTCGTCCGACGCGGCCGCCTCGGCCGCCACGAAGTCGCGCCCGTCGGCCGCCCGCTCGGCGTCCGTCCTGAGCCGCCAGGCAGGGTCGAGCCCGAGGGCCAGGGCCTGGATGTAGGTCTGCTCGTCGGCGCTCATCGGCCGGCCCGCAGCCAGGTCGCGATGTCGGCGGCCGCGTAGGTGATCACGATTCCGGCGCCGGCCCGGACGATCGCGGTGACCGACTCGAGCATGGCCCGCTGGCCGTCGAGCCAGCCCCGTTCGGCCGCGGCCATGAGCATCGCGTACTCGCCCGAGACCTGGTAGGCCGCGATCGGCAGGTCGAACCGCCCTCGGGCGGCCGCGATCAGGTCCAGCCCGGGCAGGGCCGGCTTGACCAGCAGGATGTCGGCTCCCTCGGCCACGTCCAGGGCCATCTCGAGAAGCGCCTCGCGGCCGTTGGCCGGGTCCTGCTGGTAGGTCCGCCGGTCCCCGAAGGCCGGGGCGCTGTCGGCCGCCTCACGGAACGGCCCATAGAAGGCCGAGGCGTGCTTGGCGGCGTAGGCCATGATCGCGGTCTGGCCGAACCCGGCCGCGTCGAGGGCGGCCCGAATGCCGGCCACCTGGCCGTCCATCATCGCCGAGGGAGCGACGACATCGGCGCCGGCCCGGGCCTGGCTGACGGCCGTCGCGGCCAGCCGCTCTACGGCCCGGTCGTTGTCGATCGAGCCGTCGGCGCCGATCGGCCCGCAGTGGCCGTGGTTCGTGTACTCGCACAGGCAGGTGTCGGCGATCGCGACCAAGGGCAGCTCCAGCGCTCGGATTCGCTGGAACGCCTGCTGGACGACACCGTCCTCGGCCGACGCGCCCGAGCCTTCGGCGTCCTTGGCCTCGGGCAGGCCGAACAGGATCACCCCACCGACGCCCAGGCCGGCAAGCAGGGCGGCCTCGGCGGCCGCCTCATCGGGCGACAGGCGGGCAACGCCGGGCATCGAGCCGATCGGTTCGCGGATGCCCCGGCCGGGCCGGACGAAGAGGGGCGCAACGAGCATTGATGGCTCGAGGCGCGTCTCGCGGACGAGGGCGCGCAGAGCCGGCGTCCGGCGCAGCCGGCGAGGTCGGCGGATCAGCGGGGCTGCGGGCCCGGCCGGAAGAGCATGGGGCGGGGCTTCCGGCTGGGCTTCCAGGTCAATCGTCATCGGATCTCCAAAAGCTGGGCAGCGCTCCGGTCGAGCGCTTCGCGGGCCGCCCGGGCGAGTGCCGCGGACTCGGGCCGGGCTGACTCGGCGAGGACCACGAAGCCGGCTGAACGGGCCGCGCCGGCCGTCGCAGGGCCGGCGCAGATCGCCGGGATCATCGTGACTGGGATCGCCTCGGCGGCGGCCAGGGCGATCAGGCCCCGGACGGCCGAGCCGCTGGTGAACACGATCGCGTCGATCGGCTCGCCATCGAGTGCCCGGCGGAGCAGGGGTTGGGAGGCGATTGGAGCCTCTCCGGTGCGATAGCCGATCACGTCGTCGACGCTGACGCCACGTGCTCGCAGACGCTCGGCCAGGTCAGTCCCGGCCAGGTCGCCGCGAACGACGAGGAGGCGCTGGCCGGCCACGACCGGCAGCTCGGCGGCGAGCGCCCGAGTGCTCGCCTCCTTTGGCACGTGATCGACCGTGACCCCGGCGGACCGGAGGGCGCTGGCGGTCGCCTGTCCGATCGCGGCCCAACGAGGCTCACCGAGCGGGCTCGAAGCACGCTCGGCGGCAGACACGATCGCGCCCGCACCGTTGGCACTGGTGATGACGACCCAGGCGTAGTCGGCCAGGCCGCGGGCGGCCCGGTCGAGCTCACCGCCCGGCGCCACGGGCTCGATCGCGATCGCCGGCACCAGCACGGCCTCGAGGCCGACCGCGGCCAGCTCGGCCACCAGCTCGGCCGACTGGTCGGCCGGCCGGGTCACGAGCACGCGTCCGGTCGCCCGACGATCCGTCGGACCGTCGGTCCTCCCTGGGCTGCGGCCGAACTCGGCCTCGAGGGCGCGGGCCACCGCGATGGCCAGCTCCGCGCCGGCGTCCTCGGCGGCCTGCTGGCGGACGAAGGCGGTCCCGGATCCGTCGTCGCGGGCGTAGCCGCCGAGCAGCTCCAGCTGCCCGTTGGCGATGGTCGCCTGGGCGCCGATCGGAGCCCGGCAACCGCCGCCCGAGGCATGCAGGAAGGCCCGTTCCGACTCGACCACGGTGCGCGTCGGACGATCGTCGATGGCGGCCGTCAGGGCGACCAGGTGTTCGTCAGCTCGCCGGACCTGGACCGCGATCGCGCCCTGGCCGGGGGCAGGCGGAACGACCTCGACGGCCAGGCGCTCACTGATCCGGTCGCCCAGGCCAAGGCGGTCGAGCCCGGCACAGGCCAGGATCAGGGCACCGGTCTCGCCCTCGTCGAGCCGGCGCAGGCGGGTGTCCACGTTGCCGTGCAACGGGTGGATGTCGAGGTCGGGCCGATGAGCCCTCAGGAACCCCGTGCGGCGGGGACTGTCGGTGCCGACCCGGGTCCCGGCCGGCAGGTCGGCCAGCCGGCCGGCCCGGTCACCGGCCCGGACGACGAGCGCGTCGCGCGGATCGGCCCGGGCCAGGTAGGCCCCGATCTCAAGGCGCGAATCGAGGTCGGTGGGCAGGTCCTTGGCGCTGTGGACGGCCACGTCGACCCGGCCGTCGAGGAGGGCCGCCTCGATCGCGGCGACGAAGGCCCCTTCGCCCCAGGCCGTGTCGGGCCGGCGCCGATCCCCGTCCGTCTCGACGATCACGATCCGGCTGGGGTAGCCCGCATCGGCAAAGGCGGCCCTGACCAGCTCGGCCTGGACCAGGGCGAGCTTGCTGCCCCGGGTCCCAACCGCGATCTCGTCCTGGCCCCGGCTCTGGTCCCGGCTCACAGCGCGAACAGGTCCCGGACCGCCTGCTCATCGCGGCCGTCGGCGTCCCGCCCGAGGCGCTCGAGCGGCTCGCGCAGGAGGCGCCGGGCTAGGTGGCGGGTCATCCCGTCGATCGCCGCCCGGGCCTCGGGCTCGAGGTCGGGCATCTTGCGCCAGAGCAGGTCGAGCTCCGCCTCGCGCTCCCTGTCCGCCCGCTCGATCAGGGCCTCGGCCGCCGCCCGCCCGGCATGGGCCCCGAGCCAGGCGCGATAGTCCTCGGCAGCCTGGTCGATCAGCGCGTCGAGCCGGGCCAGCCAGGCCGCGTCGCTCGAGCTGGCCTGGCCCTCACCGCTGGCAAGCGCGTCGGCTGAGATCAGGCGCCGGCCGAGCAGGGCCACTGCGGCGTCCGGAACGGCCGCCGGCACCGACAGGTCCACGACCACCGCGTCACCCGCGCCCAGGGCGGCGACCGCATCGGGCGCCAGGGTCCACGGACCGGCCAGGGCCACCACGATCCCCCCGAACGACGCCAACCGGGGACCCGGATCGAAGGGCAGCGTGGCGCTGCCGGTCAGGCCCGCGAGGGCGGCGCCCGCCTGGGGAGTCCGATTGGCAATCACGACCCGGGCACCGGCGGCGACCCCGGCCCGGGCAGCCAGCTGGCCCATCCGGCCGGCGCCCACGACCAGCACGTCGCGGTCCCGGAGTGATCCGACCCGTCCTTCGATTGCCGCGATCGCAACGTCGGCCAGAGAGCGCGAGGGACCTTGCTGCCAGGATCGGGCGCGCCGCCCGGCCTGGAGGGCCCGACCGAACAGGCGCTCGAGCTCGCGATCCGGTCGATCCGCACGGCGGGCCGCGTCGGCGGCCTGGCGGACCTGGTGGAGGACCTGGTCCTCACCGACCACGACCGAATCGCGGCCAACGGCGACGGCCATGGCATGGCGGATCGCGGCCTCGTCGAGGTAGGCGGCCCCGCCCGGCGGCAGCTCGAGCAAACCGGCCAGGCCGGCCGGGTCGCTGCTGGTCATGAAATAGGCCTCGACCCGATGGCAGGTCTCGATCACGACCGCCGGCTCCGGCAAGGTCTGGACCCGGTTCGCGAACGCCTGCCGCTCGGGGGCGGGCACGTGGCGGGCATGGACGGTCAGGGCGACGATCGAGCCGGAGCGCGACCCGGTCATCCGGCCGTGCCGCCCGATCCCATAGCCAAGCTGCGCCGGCGGCGCCCGCTGGCCAGGCTATGGCCGCTCATCGTGGCGATCAGCAGGCGATCCATGGCCGCCTCCGCCGCCTCGAGCAGGTCGCTCGTCTCGCTGGCGTCGAAGCCCCGCTGCCGGGCCGCCACCGACAGCTCGTGATGGAACGGTGCCCGGAAGCGCAGGAAGCCTTCGATCGTCTGGCTCAGGGACAGGCCCATCCCGGCGGCCAACCGGCCGTAGTCGCCGGCGCTGACCGACGCTTCCTTGAGGTGGTGGGCGGCGCCCTCGGGCTGGGCGGCATCGAGGTGGAGCAGGAGGCTCGCGGCCAGGATATGGCCGCGCTCACGGAACAGGCGGCGCTGTTCGTCGTTGAGGCTGAGGACCCAGGGCAGCTCGCTGGCCATCTCGCGGCCCGCCCGCCGATAGGTCCGGGCGATCCGGCTCGAGCTCAGGCCGGTGCTGCCGACGGAAGGTCGACGAGCCCGGTCCGATGGCAGCAGGCCCTCGAGGACGGCCCGCGAGAATCGGCGGTGGCCGCCGGGCGTGGTGAACACCCGCAGCCGGCCCGCGTCACTCCAGCGGCGCAGGGTGGCCGGCGACACGCCGAGCACGCGACTCGCCTGCGACAGGCCGAGCCATTCCTGATCAGGGACTTGTCGTCGGGCCAAAACCTACCCAAATCTACACGAAGGTGGGCGACCCGATCACTTTACCACCGGCAGGCGTCCGCTGCCGCTCTGGTCAATCCGGCCGCCGGGCCGGTGTCGCCAGGCCTAGCTCGCGCCCGGAAACACCCAGGCGTCCTCACGGATGATCGGGATCACCCGGCCGTCGGCCATGATCCCGTCGACGGCCACCTCGGGACCGCCCACGGTGATGTCGGTGTGGACCCCGGACACGTTCAGGCCGGCCGCGATCCGCTCCTCGGCATCGAGCTCGATCGCCCCCTCCAGGACTTCTGGAAAGCTCGTTCCGTAGGCGATGTGACAGGCGTTGTTCTCGTCGAACAGGGTGTCGTGGAAGACGACCCCAGCTCGGCGGACCCGGGAGGTGCCGTCGACCAGGGCAACCTCGCCCAGGTAGGAGGCCCGCTCGTCGTGGTCGATCTGGGCCCGGACGACGTCGGCGTGCTCGTCGGCGTCGACCCCCACGATCCGTCCGGCTTCGAGCCGGAGGCGCAGGCCGGTCACGACCGTCGAGGGCAGGACGAGTGGAGCCGTGGTCCTGATCACGCCGTCGGCCCGGCGCCAGTCGGGCGAGGTGAACACCTCCTCGGTCGGGATATTCGGGACGAACTCGACGCCGGCCGCGGTTCGAGAGGAGCCACCCAGCCACCGGCCGCCGGGCAGCAGGCCGACCGTCAGGTCGCTGCCCCCGCCGTGATAGCGGACGGCATCGAGGCCGGCCGCGCTGAGCGCCGCCGAACGGGCAGCCAGCCGGGCCAGGTGGACCCGCCAGGCCGCGACCGGATCCGGCTCGTCCAGGCGGACAGCGATGGCCACGGCCGCCCACAGTCGCTCGACATCGGGCTCTCCGAACACCTGGCTGGCCCAGCCCGCGTTCGGTGCGGCCACGATCGTCCAGGGCACGTGGGGCAGCATCTCACCGTAGGCGGCTCGCAGCTCCTTCGATTGGGCGGCGGCGATGCGATTCGGATCCAGCCCGTCGAAGAGGTGCTGCTCGGCATCCCCGGTCAGTGAGATCAGGCCGGTCCCCCGCTCGCGCCAGGTCCGGATCCGGTCGAGCTCCCAGGGGTAATGGCTGCCCAGCCCGGCGTCGGGGGCAAGCTCGATCGCCGAGCGCCGGACGTGAGCGTCGCCGTACGTGACGACCACTCGGCGGGCGCCGGCCAGGTAGGCCTGCTCAACCAGCGCCCGGGCCAGCGGCACGTGCTCGAGCTGGGCATCGATCTGGATGTCCTGGCCGGGCTGGACGTTGATGCCCACCCGGACCACGAATTCGGCGTAGCGGTCGAGCAGCTCGTCAGCCATGTTCGTCAGCCACCTTGCTAGCCATTTCGGCGGAGTCCTTCGCGGACCTCGGTGATCAGCTCGAAGTAGCGCTTCGACTCGCGCGTCTCGACGGTCCGGGGCTGGTCGAGGTCGATCTCAATGGCCTGCGCGACGCGGCCCGGCCGGGGGCTCATCACGACCACCTGGGTCGACAGGAAGACGGCCTCTGGAATCGAGTGGGTGACGAAGACCACGGTCGTGCCGGTTCGCGCCCAGATACCGGCCAGCTCGAGGTTGAGCCGCTCCCTGGTCATCTCGTCGAGCGCTCCGAACGGCTCATCCATGAGCAGCAGGCGCGGGTCCGAGGCCAGGGCCCGGGCGATCGCCACCCGCTGCTGCATGCCGCCGGAGAGCTGCCAGGGATGGCGCTGGCCGTACTCGTCGAGCTCGACCAGCTGGAGCAGCGCGGCCGACCGATCGGCACGCTGGGACGGGCTCAGGCCCATGATCTCGAGGGGCAGCTCGACGTTGGCGCTGATCGTCCGCCAGTCCATCAGGACGGGCGCCTGGAACACGATCCCGTAGTCCCGATCGCGGCGGGCCTGGCCGGCCGGCTTGCCGTTGACCCGGACCTGGCCGGAGCTCGGCTCGCTCAGGTCGGCAATGATCCGGAGCAGGGTCGACTTGCCGCAGCCGGACGGCCCGATCAGGCTGACGAAGGCGCCTGCCGGCACGACCAGGTCGACCTGGTCCAGGGCGACGATGGCGTCGGCGCCGGTCCCGAAGGCCTTGCCTACCCCGGTCAGCTCAACGACCGGCGGAACGGAGCGGTCGGACCCCACGGCCTGGGGGCCGGCCGCCGCCACGGGGGCTACGCCTTGACCGCCTGGTCGGCGATGTCGAGGGCCCCGTCGATGATGGCAAAGCCCTCGTCGAGCTGCTCCTCGGTGATCACCAGCGGCGGGTTGGTGTGGATCGAATTGTTGGACACCATCGTGTACAGGTGGTGCTCGCGCAGGTAGGCGCTGATCGCCTTCATCTCGTCCGAGGTCCCGTTGAACGGGGTCAGCGGCACATACGGGTCGCGGCTGCGGACCAGATCGAGGATCCCGAACAGGCCCAGGTTGCGGATCGCGCCGACGCTGGGATGCCTGGCCTGGAGGTCCTCGTGATGCTTGCGCATGACGGCGCCCACCCTGGTCGTTCGCTCGAGAAGGCCGTCCTCCTCATAGACCGAGATCGTGGCTAGGGCGGCAGCCAGGCTGACCGGATGGCTGCTGTACGTGAGCCCGCCGTAGTAGTAGTTCTTCTCGAAGTGCTCGGCGATGCCGTGGCGCATGGCGACTGCGCCGAGGGGCAGATAGCTGCTGGTGAGGCCCTTGGCCATCGTCATCAGGTCCGGCACCGTGTCCCAGTGGTCGATGGCGAACCAGCGCCCGGTCCGCCCGAAGCCGGCCATGACCTCATCGGCGACCATCAGGATGTCGTTCCGGGTGCAGATCTCGCGGACGCCCTGGACGTAGCCATCGGGCGGGATCAGGATCCCGTTGGTGCCCACGATCGTCTCCAGGAAGATCGCCGCGATCGTGTGGGCGCCCTCGTAGCGGATCACGTCCTCAAGGCCCTGGAGCGACTCGGCGATCGGCCGGGGCTCCTTTTCGCCCCAGCGGTGGGTGTCCGGGTAACGGACCACGCCGACGATCCCGGGCTCGTTGGCCCACCGGCGAGGGTCGCCGGTCAGGGTCATCGCACCGAGGGTCGCCCCGTGGTAGCTCCGGTAGCGGGCCAGGATCTTGGTCCGACCGGTAACGTGGCGGGCGATCTTGATGGCGTTCTCGACGGCCTCTGCTCCACCGAGGGTGAAGAAGACCTTGTCCATGTCGCCGGGCAGGATCTCGGCCAGCTTTTCGCCCAGCCGGGCGCGGGGCTCGGTCGCGAAGGCCGGCTGGACGTACTGCAGCTTGAGCGCCTGGGCGGTGATCGCATCGATCACCCGGCGATCACCGTGGCCGATGTTGACCGACATCAGCTGGCTGTTGAAGTCGAGGATCCGGGTGCCGTCGGGGGTGTACAGGTAGACGCCCTCGGCCCGGTCGATCGCAATCGGATCGAGCGCTCCCTGGGTCGACCAGGAAAACAGGGTGTGCTGGCGGCTCAGGCGGACGATCTCCTCGGCCGTCATGCCGGGGGCGGTGGCGATGCCCATGAGTGCTGACCTCGAATCCGGGCTGCTATCGAACGATCCTGCTCTGAGCCCATGATAGCCAGGCCATCGCCTGGCGAGGCGGGACAGACCGGTCGAGCCGGCCGTGCCGAGCGTGAGACCTCGGCATCGGACCTCGGTATGATCAGGCCGGGTCGGCCGACTGCCCGACGAGCCCGCTCCAGATCAACCCAGGAGGATCGAAGATGCCCCGGATCGTGCGCGGCGCCCTGCTCCAGGCGACCTGGACCGGCGACAAGGAATCGATGATCCAGAAGCACGAAGCGGCCGCCCACGAGGCGTCCAAGCAGGGCGCCGGCGTGATGCTCTTCCAGGAGCTGTTCTACGGGCCGTACTTCTGCCAGGTCCAGGACGCCCAGTACTACAGCTACACGGAGCTGATCCCGGACGGGCCGACCACCAAGCGGATGCAGGACCTGGCCAAGCAGACGGGGATGGTCCTGGTCGTGCCGATGTACGAGGAGGACGAGCAGGCCTCGGGCATCTACTACAACACGGCGGCCGTGATCGACGCCGACGGCCGCTACCTGGGCAAGTACCGCAAGACCCACATCCCCCACGTCAAGGGCTTCTGGGAGAAGTTCTACTTCCGGCCGGGCAACCTGGGCTACCCGGTCTTCGAGACGGCCGTGGGCAAGGTCGGGGTGTACATCTGCTACGACCGGCATTTCCCCGAAGGCGCCCGGGCGCTGGGCCTGAACGGGGCCGAGATCGTGCTCATCCCGAGTGCCACGAGCCGGGGCCTGTCCGAGTACCTGTGGCGGATCGAGCAGGTCAGCCATGCCGTCGCCAACGGCTACTTCGTGGGCACGATCAACCGGGTCGGCATCGAGAAGGACCTCGGTGACGACGACTTCTACGGCCAGAGCTACTTCGTCAACCCGCGCGGCCAGTTCATCGGCGAGGTCGGCAGCGCCCACGACGAGGAGCTCATCGTGCGCGACATGGACCTCGACCTGATCACCGAGGTCCGCCAGACGTGGCAGTTCTTCCGCGACCGGCGGCCCGATGCCTACAGCGATCTCGTCGCCCCCTGACCGCAGTCCGACAGGCTGAGGCGGATCCATGAGCGCCGAGACTCCGACGACGAGGAAGGACGAGCCGCCGGATGGCCCGTTCGACTACCGGACCGTGTCGCCCGGCCAGGTTGCGACCGCCGCTGCGGCGGGCCTGCTCGCCGCCGAGGCGGAGATCGCGGCGGCCGGTCAGGCCGCCGCAGCCGCAGATCCTACGTTTGATGCGGTCGTGGGCCGGATCGACCGAGCCGAGGGCGACCTGTGGACCGTCAACGGGCGGACCGGCTTCATGGTCCGGGTCCACCCCGACCCGGACGTCCGGGCGGCCGGCCAGGCGGTCGAGGAGCAGCTGGGTGCGTGGCGCCAGAACCTCGTTCTGCGCGACGACGTCGCCCGAGCGATCCGGCAGTACGCCGGGTCGGCCGACGCGAAGGCGATCGATGGCGAACGGCGGCGCCTGCTCGATCGCTGGCTGCGCGACCTACGGCGGGCCGGTCACGGTCTGTCGACCGCCGAGCGGGACGAGATCCGCACGATCACCGACCGGCTCGTGGTCCTCGAGTCGGGCTTCCAGCGTAACCTCGATGAGTGGTCGGACGGCATCGACCTCCGGCGCGAGGACCTCGTCGGCCTGACCGATGCGACGATCCACCGGCTCGGCCCCGGGAGCGAGCCGGGGACGTACCGGGTGAGCCTCGACTACCCCGACTATTTCCCATTCATGGAGAACTCGCGACGACGCGACCTGCGTCGCATCCTGGCCACGAAGATGGCCAATCGGGCGGTTGCCGACAACCGGCCGATCCTCGAGGAGGCGCTGACGCTCCGGCGCCGGAAGGCCGCCCTGCTCGGCTACCCGTCATGGGCCCACTTCCGGATCGAGCCGAAGATGGCGGGTACGCCCGACCGTGTGGCGGCGTTCCATGCTGGGATCTTCCCGGCGCTCCAGGTCCTCGCCACCGAGGAGCACGCCCGGATGCGCAGCCTGCTCGAGGCGGATACGGGCGAAACCGATCTCGCGCCGTGGGACATCCTGTTCTATGACCAGCGGATCCGGGCCGAGGAGTACGGGGTGGATCCCGAGGAGGTCTCGGAATACCTTCCGCTCCAGGCGACGCTCGCCGGCCTGCTCGAGCTGACCGGCGACGTCTTCGGGCTTGACTACCTGGCCATCGACGAGGCTCGATCGTGGCACCCCGACGTACCCTTGTTCGAGGTCCGCGACCGGCCCTCGGGCGAGCGGGTTGGCTGGTTCTATCTCGACCTTCATCCGCGACCGGGCAAGTTCGGCCATGCGATGGCCTGGCCGGTCCGTCTGGCAGCGTCCGACTCCGCGGGCCGCCGGCTGGGCGGGATCTCGGCGATTGTCGCCAACGTCCCCCGGGCGACTGATGACGGCCCGGCTCTGCTCCGTCACGACGACGTCGTAATGCTGTTCCACGAGTTCGGCCACGTGCTCCACGAGGTGCTGGGAACGAACGCCTCGACCCGCATGTCGATGTGGGGGGTCGAGGAGGACTTCCCCGAAGCGATCTCGCAGATCATGGAGAACTGGGCATGGGCGCCCGGGATCCTGGCCCGGTTCGCCCGCCATCACGCGACGGGCAGGCCGATGCCGGCCGACCTGGCCCAGCGGCTGGCCGCCTCGCGCAACGTCAACCTCGGCTCGGAGTACCTGCGCTCGTTCGCCTACTTCGGCGATTTCGACCTGCGCGTCCATGGGCCCGTGCCGGTCGACCTGGATGCCGCCAAGCGCGACGCCGACGCGCTGCGCTTGTTGCCCGGGATCGAGGGCTCGTTCTGGCCTGCGTCCTTCGGCCACATCATGGCCGACTACGATGCCGGCTACTACGGCTACCTCTGGTCGCTTGTCTATGGCGACGACCTATGGAGCCGCTTCGAAACCGAGGGCCTCGCCAACCCGGTCGTTGGCGCGGCCTACCGCCGCGAGCTCCTCGAACCGGGCGCCACCCGCGACGCGGAGGACATGGTCGGGCGGTTCCTCGGTCGCCCCTCGACGAATGCGGCGTTCCTGCGCCGGACCGGGATCGGCGCCGTGGCGGCGGCGCGCTCAGGGCGGACGGGCGGATGAAGTTCGGGTTCACCCTCAAGCCGGATCACTCGATCGAGCGGACGCTCGCTCTCACCCGGCGGGCGGAGGCGGCCGGATTCGACTACGGCTGGCTGTTCGATTCGCACGTCCTGTGGCGGGAGCCGTACCCGTTGCTGACCCTGATGGCGACGGCCACGGAGCGCCTCCGGCTGGGGACATGCGTGACCAACCCGGCCACCCGCGAGCCGTCGGTGACCGCCTCGGCCCTGGCCACCCTGGACGAGATCAGTGGCGGCCGGATGGACCTTGGCATCGGCCGGGGCGACTCTGCCCGACGGGTGCTGGGCAAGGCCCCGACCACTCTGGCCACCCTGGAGGAGGCGATCGGGGTGATCCGGGACCTGGTCGAGGGCCGCTCCGTCAGCTACGAAGGGACCGACCTGGAGCTGCCCTGGACCGGGCGCTGGAAGCTGCCGGTGTGGATCGCCGGCTATGGCCCGCTAGCCCTCCAGATGACCGGCCGGATCGCCGACGGGGTCATCCTCCAGCTGGCCGACCCCGACCTCGTGGCGTGGTTCGTCGGCCAGGTCCGGGCGGCGTCCCGGGCTTCGGGTCGTGAGGCGAATGCGGTCAAGGTCCAGGCGGCTGCGCCAGCCGACTTCGGGCCGCTGGCCGATTGCCGCGAGCGGACCCGCTGGTTCCCGGCCCTGGTCAGCAACCACGTCGTCGACCTGGTCAACCGCTACCCGCGCGAGGACCTGCCGGCGGCCCTCACCGGCTACGTCCAGGAGCGGACGGGCTACGACTATCACCACCATGCCGAGGTCGGCTCGTCGAACGCTGCCTTCGTCGGCGACGAGGTCACTGATCGGTTCTGCGTCCTGGGCTCGGTCGACGACCACATCGCCAAGCTCCGCCAGCTGGCGGCGGCCGGGGTCGACCAGTTCAACATCTACCTGATGAACGGGGACGAGGAATCCGTGCTCGAGACCTACGGCCGGGAGATCATTCCGGTCCTGCGCGACCTCGCGCCGGGCCGGGCGTGAGGAGGATCCAATGCGCACCCTGATCACCAACGGCACGATCGTCGGGGCCGATGGCTCGCAGGTCGGCGACGTGCTGGTCGATGGCGAGACGATCGCGGCCATCGGCCACGACCTGGCCGGGGCGGGACTGTCAGCCGACCTGACGATCGACGCCGCGGGGCGCTACGTGCTGCCCGGCGCGATCGACGTCCACACCCATATGGAGCTGCCCTTCGGCGGTACGTTTGCCAAGGACACCTTCGAGACGGGTACCCGGGCGGCCGCCTTCGGGGGCACGACCACGGTCGTCGACTTCGCCGTCCAGTCGCGCGGCAAGTCGCTCCGCGACGGCCTCGATGCCTGGCATGCCAAGGCCGAGGGCAACGCCGTGATCGACTACGGCTTCCACATGATCTTGAGCGACGTCAACGACGACAGCCTGGCCGAGATGGACGGGCTGGTGGCCGAGGGCGTGCCCGACTTCAAGGTCTTCACCGCCTACCCGGGGGTCTTCTATAGCGACGACGGCCAGATCTTCCGGGCCCTCCAGCGCAGTGCCCGGAACGGCGGCCTGATCATGGTCCACGCAGAGAACGGGCCGGCCATCGACGTCGTGGCCGCGGACGAGATCGCCGCCGGCCACACCGACCCCTACTACCACGGGCTGGCTCGCTACCCGATCTTCGAGGGTGAGGCAACGAACCGGGCGATTCGCCTGGCCGAGGCCGCCGGGGCCCCGCTGTACATCGTCCACCTGTCGGCCCGGGACGCCCTCAACGAGGTCCGAGCGGCCCGCAATCGAGGCAGCCGGGTGTTCGCCGAGACGTGTCCGCAGTACCTGTTCCTGTCGCTGGAGGACATGGCCAACGGCTTCAACGGGGCCAAGTTCGTGTGCTCGCCGCCGCTCCGGCCGGCCGACCACCAGGCCGAGCTGTGGAACGGCCTGGTCAAGGACGACCTCCAGCTCGTCGCCACCGACCATTGTCCGTTCGACTTCCACGGCCAGAAGGAGCTCGGCCGGGGCGACTTCCGGAAGATCCCCAACGGCCTGCCCGGGGTCGAGGACCGGGTCGACCTGCTCCACGACGGGGGCGTCCTGGCCGGCCGGATCAGCCGCGAGCGCTGGGTGGAGGTGATCTCGACGGCCCCTGCCCGGATGTTCGGCCTGTATCCGCGCAAGGGCGTCGTCGCCGTGGGCTCCGACGCCGACCTGGTGATCTACGACCCCACCGCCGAGCACACGATCAGCGCCAAGACCCACCACATGGACGTCGACTACTCGTGCTACGAAGGGCGATCGGTCACGGGCCGGTCCGACATCGTCCTGTCCCGGGGCGAGGTCGTGGTCCGCGACGGCGCGTTCCTGGGGGCGAAGGGGCGCGGCCAGTTCCTGCGCCGGTCCCCCGCCGCCTACGCCCGCCAGAACTGAGCGGCGTCCAGCGGCGTCTGGCTACGTCGTCGGCGTCTAGCGGCGCACCCGGCGGCGCGGGACGCCCAGCAGCAGAGCCAGGCCGGCAGCGATCGCCAGGACGACGGCCCAGGCCAGCTCACTGAAGGCGGGGCTGGTCGATGCGGCTGCCTCGGACCTCGTCGTGGTCGCCGGCGGCGTCACCGCCGGGCCCGGGTTGGCCAGGACGATCGCCGTCGTTGCGCTGGCGCTCAGGTCGCCCGAATCGGGATCGATCGAGCCCGTCCCGTGGACCGTGGCGCACACGCGACGGCCCGCGAATGCCTTGAGGTTCTTGCGGGCCGTGGTGCCCAGGACGGCGGCTGGCAGCTTGGCCTTACCGACGTGGCCGACGTTCTTCGAATCCAGGCTGGCCGGACCACAGAAGGCCGCGCTGCCGACGAACGACTCGAAGGCCCCGGTCGTGGTGTTGACGTGGAACGTGATCTTGAGGGGCGTGCCGGCCTGGTTGCTCCCCTCGAACAGGGCGCTCAGGACCGGATTGCTGTCGGCGATCGTCTTGGGCAGGAGCAGGCGGTCGGCCAGCAGGTAGTAGCCGCTGCCGCTGTCGAAGGTCACCGGGCCATTCAGGGTACCCTGGGCGGCAAAATCGATCGAGCTGATCTTGCCCGTGCCGTCGAAGCCCAGAGCCAGGCAGGTCGGCCCCGAGCCGCCACCGCTGGACAGGGCCGAGGCAACATTGGCGGGAATGGTCGCGGCGGCCAGGACGTCCCAGGCCGGCGAGGTGCCCAGCTGGAGCGAGCCGTCGGCGGGCGCGACCGGATCGGGCGCCGTGTAGTTCGTGAGCTGGCCGCACTCGGCGGAGGGCGAGCCGGCCAGGGCCGGCGCGCTGGCCAGGGGCAGCAGGAGCAGGGCGGCCAGCGCCGCGGCACCAACCGGAAGCCGGGCTGCGGCCAGGGCCTGGGTAAAGGCAGAGGCGAGTCGAGATCGAAGCACGGGGGAATACACCTGTAGCGATGCAAGCCCCCTCGCGCCCCGAACCCTAGCTTTCAGTTGTGCGCCCCCGCACCGGGACAATCGTCCCGTTCGACCCGTTCCGTTCGGCCTAGGACGTCGCCCTCTGCTCCGGGGTGCCGGCCTTGACGATCGCGGGATCCGTCGGTGGGACCACAGCGAGGACGAGGCTGAGCGGCGCAACTAGGAGGAGCGCCAGGGGCAGGTCACCGGCCACGACGATGAAAATCAACACGGGCCAAGCGGCCAACGTCACGACCAGGTCAGTCGCGATGAGTAGCCGGCGTCGTCCGTGGGTCCACGGGACGAGCGCGACCCATGTGACAAGTCCTCGAGTCGGTCTCACGAAACGTCACCAGGTCTTGCACGAAGGCGTCATGAATGAGCTGTGACACCAAGACTTGGAATGGCCACTCGCCGGCTGGCGGTTGCATCGCACCTGCTTCTTGTGGGGGTCCTTGCGGTCGCGATTTCCCAGTGGTGGAAGATCCCCGCGCAGTTGAGCTCTGGCGATGTGCCCGAGGACTACTGGTTGTTCATAGCGTCAGTCGGTATCCCGGTCGTCCTCGCCGCATTCATCCTCGATCGGGCACGCCAGGCGAATAGGCGCGTCGCTCGAGCATCGCACCAGACGAGGCCCAGGTCGGCCGGCGGCACTGAGTGCCGGATCGTGTTTCCGCCTGCCGACCCGCCGAGGGCTCGAGCCCAGAGTGCCGATGAGCCCGGGAACTTGGAAGCGAAGAGCTCCGGATACCGGGCCAGGAGCTGGCGATTCCGCTCAACGTCGCGAACGACCCAGCAAGACGCGACCCGGTAAGGGCGGTCGCCTCCGACCGCGATCGCGAGCTCGGCGGCTTCGGCGAGTTTACGATTAGTGCTCCGGATCGCCGCGCCCAGGTCGCCGAAGCTGTTCCAGCATTCGACCAGGATGAGCAGCCGGCACGGTCGTCGCGCAGGCCGACATCCGTTGAGCGGCTCGGATCGGACGAGCGAGTCGGAAGCTCGAATGTACCGCGGTTGCCAGCTTGGCGGCCGAGTCGCAGCACGAGCTCCTGGATCCCGAGGTGGCCCGCGTCGGCCGGTTCCTCACGGGCATCGCGTCGGAGCTCGATTCGCATCGGTCGATCGACGGCCAGGGCGAGTCGCTGCCAGGTATCGAGGTGTGGCTCCCACCGCGGCCACGTTCCAGGTCGCTTACGGTCGACCGCGCAAGCCCGACTCGCAGGCCAAGCTGCGTTTGAGTCATTCGTCTTCGATGTCGGGCGGCCCGGAGCTCGCCCCCCAGCCTGGCCAGCTGCTCGAGGTTGATTCGGGTGGCTTCCGCGGCCAGGACCAGGCGCTTGAGCTTGGTCATTCCGGGTCCATGGTCGCGGTGAGCACTAGCCGGGGCCTTAACCTTGCCTCACCCGCGGTTCAGCCTGGCCGGCGCGTCCTGCGGATCGACCGTCGAGCGTGAGGCGGCCCGCGACTTCTTTACTGCCGGGAGCAATCCGGGCGTTGCCAGTCCCGCTGACCGTGCGACGTCCATGCATCCGGAACGCCAAGAGTCAAGGCGGCTGAGGGAGGTCAGCCTGGTGAGGCCGCGAGGCGAGGCACTCCCGTGGCGCGGCATCGGCAAGGAAGCATCGGCAAGGAACAGGCAGCGCCGCCTCCGCCGCGCCGCGAGCTAGCGGGTGCGGGGGAAGCCCAGGTCCACGCTCGAGGTGCCCGGATCGGGCCAGCGCGCGGTGACCACCTTGGCCCGGGTGTAGAAGGTGATCCCGTCCGGTCCATACATGTGGCTGTCGCCGAAGAGCGAGGCCTTCCAGCCGCCGAACGAGTAGAAGGCCACCGGCACGGGCACCGGCACGTTGATGCCGACCATGCCCACGTTGCAGTCGAACTGGAACTCGCGGGCCGCGCCCCCATCGCGGGTGAAGATCGCCGTGCCGTTGCCGTAGGGATTGTCGTTGACCAGAGCCAGCGCCTCGGCATAGGTGCCCACTCGGACGACCCCCAGGACGGGCCCGAAGATCTCGTCCCGGTAACAGTCCATGTCCGGCGTGACGTCATCGATCAACGACGCGCCCAGGAAGAACCCGGCTCCGCTGAATGCGGAGTCCTTGCGCCCGTCGACCACGACGGTGGCCCCTTGGGCCGCTCCGCTGTCGAGGTAGCCGGCCACCCGGTCGCGATGCTCGCGGGTGATCAGGGGACCCATCTCGGACGCCGAATCGGAGCCGGGCCCGACCTTGATCTTGGGCAGCCGCGCCGAGATGGCCGCGACGAGCGGGTCGGCCACGTCGCCCACGGCGACCACGACCGAGATGGCCATGCAGCGCTCGCCGGCCGAGCCATAGCCGGCCGAGACGGCAGCGTCGGCGGCCATGTCCACGTCCGCGTCGGGCAGCACAACCATGTGGTTCTTGGCCCCGCCCAGGGCCTGCACCCGCTTGCCGTTGCGCGTCCCCGTCTCGTAGATGTAGCGGGCGATCGGGGTCGAGCCAACGAAGCTCAGGGCGGCCACGGCGGGATGTTCGAGCAACCGGTCGACCGCCACCTTGTCGCCCTGGACGACGTTGAACACGCCGGCCGGCACGCCGGCCTCGGCCAGCAGCTCGGCCAGGTACAGCCCTGCCGAGGGGTCCTTCTCGGACGGCTTGAGCACGAACGTGTTACCGGTGGCCAGGGCGTTGCCGAACATCCACATCGGGACCATGGCCGGGAAGTTGAACGGGGTGATCCCGGCCACGACGCCCAGCGGCTGGCGGATCTGGTAGACGTCGACGCCGGTCGAGACCTGCTCGCTGAAGCCGCCCTTGAGCAGCTGCGGCACGCCACAGGCGAACTCGATGTTCTCGAGCCCGCGGGCGATCTCGCCGAGGGCGTCGGACGGGACCTTGCCGTGCTCGGAGGTGAGCAGGGCGGCCAGGTCGGAGCGATGGGCATCGATCAGGTTGCGGATCCGGAACATGATCTCGGACCGCTTCGAGAGCGACGTCGCCCGCCAGGCCGGGAACGCGGCGGACGCCGCGGCGACCGCCCGGTCGACCTCCTCGACCGAGGCGAAGTCGACCCGCCGGGCGATCTCGCCGGTAGCCGGATCGAAGACGGGCCCAGACCGGCCGGACGTGCCGGCGACCCGCGCGCCGTTGATCCAGTGGCTGACGAGTCCGGCGCGGTCGGACGTGGCGGGGGCGGGCGGCTCGGCAACCTGGGTCATGACGCGTCCTCTCGTGAGCCTGGCCAGACGGGTGCTCCGGCCGGAGCGGCGGGCAGGGGGCTGCTCGGCGTCGCCGTCTCGATGGTAGCAGGGCTTCGGCGGCTGGCGGCCAGCCCGGCCAGGGCGGCGATGAGCAGGCCCAGGTCGAGCAGCTGCTCCACCCGCAGCGAGCCCAGCACAGCGGTATCGCGCCAGGTGAAGGCGACCACGAAGCGCACGATCGCCCAGCCGGCCAGGACCAGCAGGAAGCGCCGACCACGACCTGCCCGGAATGGGCTGAACCAGGCCGCGATCAGCAGCCCGACGATCACCCCCGCGTCGCCCACGGCTTCGTAGACCTGGGCCGGGTGGGCCGGCAGCTCCGGCCCCAGCACGCCCCAGGGTCCCGGGCCGAGGTAGGCCGTCGCCCAGCTCACGCTCGACACGAGGCCCTGGCCGTTGCCGCCCAGGACGTTGGCCAGCTTGCCCAGGGCCAGGCTGACGATCAGGCCGATGGCCGCGACGTCCAGCCAGCGACCGACCGGGGCATCGAGCAGGCGAGCCACGTAGCTTCCGGTCAGGGTCCCGAGCACGACCGCCCCGGTCAGGGCCAGGCTGCCGCTCGACGGTTCGAAGACCAGGCCGGGATTGGCGTGGTAGTAGTCCAGGTGGATCAGGACGTACGTCAGCCGCCCGCCGATCACGGCCCCTGGCACGATCCCCAGGATGATGAACAGCAGGTCATCGCGGCGCAGGCCGTGCTCGGGATCATCGGCCCGGGCGCGGCCGGCGATCAGGCCGGTCAGCACGATCGCCAGCAGGATGACCCCGGCCAGGGCGAGCGTCTCCCAGCGGACGGCCAGGCCGGCCAGCCGGAGATAGGGATCGAAGGTGAAGGCGATGATCGCAGGCGGCACAGCGGGCTCAGCGTACCAAAGGGATCGCCGCCGGCCGCGCCGGGATCAGGGCAGCTGGCCCACGACCTCCAGGACCACGCCCACCAGCTGGGCGTCCGTCGGCACGGTTCCGTCGAGGTAAACGATGGTCATGAACGTGTCGCCGTCCTGGACGTAGATCCCACCGGTCGGGTGAGCGCCGGCATGGCGGGCGATGAACGCCGCATCGGCGACCGTGGTGATGTCGTTCTCCGAGAAGCCCTGGAGCGAGGCCTTGACCGCGGCGTAGCGGGCGGCCCCGCCGCCGGCCAGGCCAACCGTCACGCTCTCGCCCGGCGACGTGTTCTGCCACACGCACAGTCGAGCCGATGAGGTCGTGTGGGAGATTCCGGGGCCGTATGTCCCGCCATTGATCGTGGCCAGGTCAGTCACGCTGAGCAGGGTGCACGGGTCGATGTCGCCGGGGCTGCCCGCCGGACCGGAGCTGCCGGCGCTGGCTGCCGGCGACGATGATTGCACGGGGCTCGGGATCGGCCCCGCGGACGATCCCGTGGAAGGCCCGGAGCTCGGAATCGCCGTGGCCTGGCCACTCGGCGGGCTGGTCGTGGGCGCGACGGTCGCCGAGCAGGCCGCCAGGAGGGCCCCCGCTGCGAACGTGATCGCCGTCCGGCGAACGAAGCGTCCGAACATCGCCGCAGTGTAGTGAGGCAATCTGTCGCCAGCAAGTTGCCTGTTACAGCTTGGCCAGCGCGTCCACGAGCTCGCGTACGGCCGCGGCCGAATGGTCGAAGGCGGCCTGCTCGTCCGGACGCAGCTCGATCTCGAGGACCCGTTCCAGGCCACCCGCGCCCAGGATCGCAGGGACGCCCACGAACAGGCCGGTCGTATGGAACTCGCCCTTGAGCAGGATCGCGCAGGGCAGGACCCGATGGCGATCGCGCAGGATCGCATCGACCATCTCGAAGGTCGAGGCCGCCGGCGCGTAATAGGCCGACCCGGTCTTGAGCAGGGCCACGACCTCGGCGCCGCCATTGGCGGTCCGGGCGCACAGGGCGGCCACCCGCTCGGCGCTCATCAGCTCGGTGATCGGCACCCCAGCGACCGTCGAATAGCGAGCCAGGGGCACCATCGTGTCCCCGTGGCCGCCCAGCACGAAGGCATGGGTGTCCTCGACCGAGACGCCCAGCTCCTCGGCGATGAACGAGCGGAACCGGGCGGAGTCCAGCACGCCGGCCATGCCCAGGACGCGCTCGCGCGGAAAGCCCGACGCCTCCATGGCCACGTGGCACATCGCGTCGAGCGGATTCGTGACGATGATCAGGATCCCGTCGGGCGACTGGACCGCCGCCTGCTGGACCACGGATCGGACGATTCCCGCGTTCTTGGCCAGCAGGTCGTCGCGGCTCATGCCGGGCTGGCGGGCGAGGCCCGAGGTGACCACCACGATGTCCGAGCCGGCCGTGTCGGTGTAGTCGTTGGTGCCCGTGACCCGCGCGTCGTGGCCGACCACAGGAGCGGCCTCGGCCAGGTCGAGAGCCTTGCCCTGGGGCAGCCCCTCCACGATGTCGATCAGGACGACGTCGGCCAGGCCGGCCTCGGCGATCCGCTGGGCGGTCGTGGCTCCGACGTTGCCGGCACCGACGACGGTCACCTTGTGGCGGCCCATCCGCTGTAGCTCCTTCCCTCTAGTCGACCCGGGGACCAGCCTCTCGAACGCTCTCGGACACGCCGTCGGCGAAGGCCTCGAAGTTGGCCGCGAACATCCGGGCCAGCCGGGCGGCGGCCTGATCGTAGGCGTCCCGATCCTGCCACGTGTTGCGCGGCTGGAGGAACTCGGCCGGGACGTCCGGGCACTCGGTCGGGACGGCCAGCCCAAAGCGTGGGTCGACCACCGTCGGCACGCCGTCGAGGCAGCCGTTGAGGGCGGCCCGGACCATGGCCCGGGTGTGGTTGATGTTCATCCGCTCGCCGGTGCCGTAGGGGCCGCCGGTCCAACCCGTGTTGACCAGCCAGACGGGCACGTTGCCGGCCGCCAGGCGGGCGGTCAGCATGGCCGCGTATTCGCCCGGATGGCGGGGCATGAACGGGGCGCCGAAGCAGGTCGAGAAGGTCGCCTTGGGCTCCTTGACCCCGATCTCGGTGCCGGCCAGCTTGGCCGTATAGCCGCTGATGAAGTGATAGGCGGCCTGGTCGTGGCTCAGCCGGGCGATCGGTGGCAGGACGCCGAAGGCATCGGCCGTCAGCAGGATCACGTTGCGCGGCTGGCCGGCCATGCCGGTCGGATCGGCGTTGCCAATGAAATCGAGCGGGTAAGCGCCCCGGGTGTTCTCGGTGAACCGGTCCGAGTCCAGGTTGAGCTGGCGGCTGACCGGGTCGAGGTCGACGTTCTCCAGGATCGTGCCGAAGCGGCGGGTGGTCTGGAAGATGTCGGGCTCGTACATCGGCGACAGGCGGATGGTCTTGGCGTAGCAGCCGCCCTCGAAGTTGAACACGCCGGCCGCTCCCCAGCCGTGCTCGTCGTCGCCGATCAGGCTGCGCTCCGGATCGGCCGACAGGGTGGTCTTGCCGGTCCCCGAGAGGCCGAAGAAGATCGCCGGATCGCCCGCCCGGCCGAGGTTGATGGCCGAATGCATGGGCAGGATGCCCTCGTCCGGCATCAGGTAGTTCATGACCGTGAAGGCGCTCTTCTTGATCTCGCCGGCGTACTCGGTTCCGACGATGATCACCTCCATCCGCTTGAGGTGGAGCAGGATCGCGGTCTCGGTCCGGGTGCCTTCAGTGGCTGGGTCGGCCTTGAACGAGGGCACGTTGATGATCGTGAAGTTGGGCAGGAAGCCGGCCAGGTCCGCGGGATCAGGGCGGCGGAACAGGTTGCGGGCAAAGATGCTGGCCCAGGCCGTCTCGGTGTACACCCGGAGCGAGCGCCGGTGGTCCGGATCGGCTCCGATGAACAGGTCCTGGGCGTACATCGGGCGCTTGCCGGCGTAGGCCAGCAGGCGTGAACGGAGGTGCTCGTAGTGCTCCTCCGAGATTGGCCGGTTGACCGGTCCCCACCAGATCTTGTCCTGGCTGAATGCCTCGCGGACGATGAACTTGTCCTCGGGCGAGCGACCGGTGTGGCGGCCCGTCCGGACAACCAGCGGGCCGTCCGCCGCGACGAGCCCCTCGCCGGCCCGGATCGCGTCCTCGTACAGCTCAGCGGTGGACAGGTTCGAGCGCAGGACGCTGCCAATGGTGGCGCTGGTCGAGCTCGATGACTGGGTGGGACTCACGATCTACTCCCGTTCGGCGGCAGCCCGCATCGACCAGGCCGATCCAAATCGGCGGTGGTCGACCGGCCGCGCGTACCTCGGACGTCGCAGGCGCGACGACGGGGAGTCGGCTTTCGCAGTCAGGGGAAGCCTACACCGTCGGTCCGAAGGTTGCCATCAGGTTGCGGCCCATCGGCGCAGGTTGCGGTGCGCCGACGCCCTCGAGCCGCCTCCGGGCGGCTTCGGTCAAGGGGTGTAGCTGACGTTCACGACCGGGATGTAGCCCTGCACGTTGGGCTGCCAGGAGAGGCCCTTGCCGACGGTGCCGTACAGGCTGCCGTCCCCGACCAGGAAGATGGCCGGCGGGTCAGCCTGGGCCAGGACCGCGATCTGGCGCAGGATGGCGACGCGGGCCGGGCCGTAGTCGTCGGCCGGCAGGCCCGCCTGCTGATTGATCAGGGCATCGACCTGGGGGTTGTCGTAGCGGCTGAGATAGCCCTTCGAGTACAGCCACAGGTACAGCTCGGTATTGGGATCGACCGGGAAGCCCAGCCGGGCCGCCCGCATGGGGTTGGTGTCGCCCTTGCTCCAGGCATCGTTGAACTGGGCCAGCTCGGCCGGCTTGAGGGTCACCTGTACGCCAATGTTGGCGAGCATCCCGGCCACGGCCTCGTAGACCGACGAGTTGTCGCAGGTGCACGTATCCATGTTCACGGCAAAGCCGTTGGCATAGCCCTGCTGGGCCAGGATCTGGCGGGCCCCGGCGGGATCGAACGGGGTCGCCGGCAGGCTCGGATCGAAGCCCTTGTCGCCGGTCACCCAGAGCGAGTTCATCGGCTCGCCGTAGCCATCCAGGATGGTCGCGACCAGGGTCTTCCGGTCGATCGCCTCGTTCAGCGCCACCCGCACGGCCGGGTTGGCCAGGGCCGCGATGGCGGTCGCCTGGTCGCCGGGGTTCTTGGCCAGGTTGCCGCCCTTGTCGGTGGTCAGCCAGATCGCCAGGGAGTGCGCATCGGACAGGTACACGGCCTGGTCACCGGCCGCCTTGACCTGGGCCGCCTGGTCGGGTGGCAGGTCCTCCATGATCTGGACGCCGCCCGTGGCCAGCTCGCTGATCCGGGTCGAGACGTCGGGGATCGGGCGGAAGATCACCTGGCTCACCAGCGGCTTGCCGCGCGGGCTGTTCCAGTAGTCGGGGTTGGCGGCCAGGATGATGTGGTCGTCCTTGACCCACTCGACGAACTTGAACGGGCCGGTCCCGATGGGCTTGAGGGCGAAGCCGGCGTTGCCAACCTGGGCGAAGTACTGGGGCGGGACCATCTGGAGCGTGCCCAGGTTGCCGAGCAGGCCCGAGTCGGGCCGGCTGAGGTGGATCCGGACGATCAGCGGGTCGACCACCTCGACGCTGGCCAGCGAGGCGAAGTTCGAGGCGAAGGCCGAGTTCAAGCGGTGGCTGTCGCCGACCGGATAGGGCTGACTGGTGGCTGGGTCGAGGTCGGCGATCCGATAGAGGGAGAAGCGGACGGCGGCCGCGTCGAATGGCTCGCCGTCCTGGAACTTGACCCCGGGATGGAGCTTGAGCTCGAGCGTCTTGTCATCGGGCGAGGTCCACGAATCGGCCAGGCCGGGACCCAGGCTGCCGCTCGCGCTGACCGTGACCAGGGTGTCGAAGATGGCATACATGACCGAGAAGCCGGCATTCTGGTAGACCCGGAAGGGATCCATCGACTCGGCATCGGCCGACAGGCCGACCGCGAGCATCCCGCTCGGCCCGCTCGATCCGGCAGGGCTCGGGCTGCTGCCGCCGCTCGAGCTCGCGCTCGACCCGGCCGGCGCGGTTGTGTTCGGCGCACAGGCAGCGACGAGGATCAGCAGGACCGCCATCGGCAGGGCGACGCGGCGCCGCTGGTGCACGCTTGGATCGGTCATTGCGCCTCGTCACCTCACATCGGCTTCGGGGCACAATTGCGCGCCGACCACGTCCGGGCAGGACGCGATCACGCACGGCCTTCTTCCATCCGGACTGTACCGTCGGCTCCGTCGCGGACGCCTCGCTGGAGGCGACCGTCGGATCTGCTGTCACCCGCCGGGAGGCGGGCCGCTCGTGGGCTCCCCGGATCAGCGACCCAGGACTACCACCGGTCGGGAATTGCACCCTGCCCCGAAGGCCGAGCCAAATCTATCACGAGTCCCGGTCGAGGCCGTGGCGGGGCATGCCGTCGCGCCAGAGCGGCCGGCCGACGGAGTGCCAGTTAGTGCCAAATCCTTTCTCGACGCAGCCTTCGTCACGCTCGCAGTCGGATGCGCGCGCGAGGGACGCGGTCGGGGCTCGAATTCGTGCACGAGCAGCCTCCTGGCGGCGGTGATCGTCCACGAATCGGCGCTCGATCTTGCGGAGGCCGCGACCAATGACCGGTTTGTCAATCGAGGGCGCCGCGAGGCCAGCCACGGGTCCCGAGCCGGGCGGCTTCTGGACAGATTTCACCACCGGCACGCTTATGGTCGGATCCGCGGTCGTTTGCTCGTCGAACGGGCGGCTGGACGCGCCCATGAGCACGGAACGGCGGGCTCGGCCCACCGCGGAAGCTCCGATCACGGTCACGAACGGCCATCAGCTCGTCCTGGGTGAAATTTGCCCATACGTTAGGTGGGCCTGGCCGTCGGCCGAGGCCAACCGGCCGTTTTGTCCTACTGCAGGCAACATCGGCCGGGCGCGGGCAGGCAACATCGGTCGAAGACAGGCCACCGCAGCACCTGCCGAGGCAGTGGGCCGCGGCCCGGGACCTACTCGGCCAGCTCCGCCAGCTGATGGAACGCACCGGCCAGGGCCGGATAGAGCCCGACATACGCCTCGTAGGCAGCGTCGTAGGTGGCCTGATTCGCCGGGTCCGGCGCGAGCCGTCGCTCGATCACGACCATCTGGCGGGTCGCGCCGGCCAGGTCGGGCTGGGCCCCCGCGCCGACGGCGGCCACGATTGCGGCGCCCAGGACGGCCGTCTCGGGCACCCTGGGCACGGCCACGGTCAGCCCCGTGACGTCGGCCTTGAGCTGGTTCCAGGCCAGGTTCTGGGCCGGTCCGCCGCTGACCCGCAGCTCGCGGATCGGCGCGCCGGCGGCCACGATCGGGCTGATCACCTGGCGCAGGGCGAACGCTGCGGCCTCCACCACGGCCCGGGCCATGTGCCCCCGGCTGTGACCGAGGGTCAGGCCCACGAAGGCGCCGCGCGCCAGCGGATCCCAGATCGGCGAGCGCTCGCCGGCCAGGTAGGGCAGGAAGATCAGCCCGGCCGAACCGGGCGTGATCGCCGCGGCCTCGGCCAGCACGAGGCCGGCGCTCGAGGACGGAAGGTCGAGCAGGCCGACGAACCAGTCGAGCGCCTTGCCGGTCGAGTTCATCGCCCCGCCCAGGACCCATGTCCCAGGCACGGGGGCCGGCGCGCAGAACGTCCCGGCCAGGTCCAGCGGGCGCGCCGCATACACGGCCACGCCGCCCGACGTGCCCCCGGTGTCGACGGCATCGCCGGGTTCGAGCAGGCCCGCCCCGAAGAAGCTGGCGTAGGCATCGACCATGCCCGCGACCACCGGGCAGCCGGCGGGCAGGCCGAGCTCGGCGGCCGGTCCGTCCTGCAACCGGCCGAGGAGCGCGCCGGAGGCGACGACCGGCGGCAACCGGTCGGTCCGAATGGCCGATGGGGCCACGTCGGCGGGGTCGGCTCGGAGCTGGCCAACGAGGCGGGTCTCGGCCGCCACCCCGGTCATCCGGCAGGCGATCGCCTCCCAGGCGTTGAGGTACCAGCGGACGTCGCCCAGGGCGGCCGGGTCGTGGCGCTCGAGATGGAGGGCGGCCGGCAGGACGCCCAGCTCCCAGCTGAACCGGCCGGTCATGGCCGACAGCTCGTCCACCTCGGCGGCCGAACGGCGGTCGAGCCAGGTCACGGCCCGACCGGTCGCCCGGCCGTCGGCAGCCGTCGGAACCAGGGTGGGCCCCTGGCCGACGCAGCAGATTGCGCCGACCCGTCGGCCGGCCGCGCCGTCGGGTTGGCCGTCCAGTTGCGCCCCGACCCGCTCGAGCAGCTGGCGGGTCGTGCTCACGATCGCCGCCCACCAGGCCTCGGGATCCTGCTCGGCCAACCCGGGCGCCCGCCGCTCGGTGGGGTAGCCGGCCCGGACCAGCCCGACCAGGCGACCGTCGAGGCCGATCAGTCCGGCCTTGACCTCGCTCGTGCCGAGATCGATCGCCAGGAGCAGCTCGCTTCCGTCCGAGCTCACCGGCCGGCCAGCCGGCGATCGCCGGCCAGGGCCCAGGGCATCGTCCGGATCGGGATCGGGATGAGTGGGCGCCAGGCGCGATAGCCCAGGCTGAGCCAGCCGGCCACGACCCGTTGCCGGATCCCCCAGGGCAGCTCGTAGCCCGTCCGGATCCGGGCCGGCAGGAGGGCGATGGCCGGGGCCATCGTCCACGAATACAGGCCGGCCGGCACCCTGGCCAGGCGCGGATGGAGCGGACCGAGCGGCGGCCGGAGGATCGATCCCGCCAGCTCGCGGGCCAGCGGCCCGACCTGGACCGGGCCGGCCGGCCCGATCATCGCCGCGATGTAGGCATCGAAGCCCTCGATGTCGGCCGGCAGCAGGGCCTCAGGCACGCCGAAGGCCCGGCCGATCTGGCGCGTCTCGAGGTAGAACATCGCCCGCTCGTCCCCGGCCAGTGGCCCGATCCAGCGCTCCTGGACGACCAGGGTCGCGTCGATCAGGGTGGCGTGGACCCACAGCGACAGCTCGGGGTCGCGAGCGGAGTAGGAGGCCCCGAAGCGACCCTGCGCGGCAGGCTCCTCGACCGGCCCGGTCACGCTCTGGTGAAATCGATTCAGGCGCCCGATCTCGGCCCGGGCCTGGGCCGTGCTGCCGTAGACGATCGTCAGGTAGCTCCGCAGGGTAGCCCGCAGCCGCTGCCAGGGGTCCGCCTGGAACTGGCTGTGTTGGGCCACCCCGGCGGCCACGAGCGGGTGGGCGATCTGCATCAGGAGCGCCCGCGGACCAGCTCCGAGCAACAGCGTCGCCTCGCGATTCAGGCGCCAGGCCCGGCTGTCCGGGCCGTACAGGCCAAGCGCATTTCGTGGCAACATCGCCAGCATCGTAACGGCCCAGCGAGCGTGGAGGGAATGGTGGCAGCAGGCGTGACGGAACCGGGCCTCTCGCAGCCCGAAACGGACCATTGGGGCGCCGACTTCGAGCCCAACCGGTTGGCCTTGCTCGAGCTCCGGATGTGGAAGGCCTACTACCGGCGCCAGCCGGCCCGCCTGTTCGGGGTCCTGGTCATGGCCCTCCATGAACACGCCGACGTGTCCTGGCCGCGGGCGCTGTATGCCGCGGCGCTCCTGACCCGGGCCGCCGTGGGCTTCGCGCGGGCCTCCGGCGACTACGAGCGCTTCGCGCCGGACGTGGCCCGCGGCTACCAGGCCCTGGGCCTGCCCGCCTCGGTCGACGTCGAGGCCGTCGCCCGCGAGGAGCTGCGCTGGTGGGTCGTCCGGCGCGAGATCGGGCTGGCGGCTGGTGCTGCCGCCGGTGAGTCGATCAGCCGGCTGTACGCCGCCCTGTATGACGTTCCGCTCAAGTCGGTCAGCGAGGCCGGCCGCCTGCGCGGCCTGGCGGCCGAGGTCCGCGATCGCGGGGCGACCGACGATCCGGACGGGCCAAAGGGGGTCGGTGATGGCTATTGGCCCGAGGTGGCCCGGTTGCTCGGAGCGTCCTATCGCAGCCTGAGCCGGGCCGTCCGGAACGAGCCGGGCTGAAGCCGGGCTAGCGCTCGGCCGGTCGCTTGCCCACGATCCACCAGGCGGCCGGGAACAGGGCCGCGGCGACCAGGATCTTGGCCGCGTCGATGACCAGGAACGGGGTGACCCCGGCGGCGATCGCCCCGGCCAGATCCAGGCCGGTCGCCTGGATCAGCCAGGGCACACCGATGGCGTAGATGATCAGGTTGCCCACGCCGAACGCGGCGATTGCCCCCAGCACGTTGCGATCCCAGCCCAGCTCGGCCAGGCGCCCGACCACGGCCGCGGCCACGATGAACCCGACCAGGTAGCCACCGGTCGCGCCCAGCACGACGTGGCCGCCAGTCACGCCGATGATCCGCTGGATGCCCTGGGTGTGCTCGGCATAGACCGGCAGGAAGAAGCCCAGGACGACGTACAGCAGGGCCGCCGACGCGCCCCGCTTGGAGCCGAGCGCGCCGCCGACCAGGAGCACGCCCAGGGTCTGGCCGGTGATCGGCACGGGCTGGCGCAGGATCACGAACTGGGCGGTCAGGGTGATGAACAGGGCGCCGGCCACGATCAGGGCGAGGTGCCTGGCCCGGGTGCTGATTCGCTCGCCCAGGCTGACCGGCACGAGGAAGTCGCCGATCGTGATGCCGCGCTCGGCGGCCGGCAGGCGGTTAAGGCGCGGGGTCACGATCAAGGTCGATATTCTCCAGCCGGTCGCCGCGTCAGGGGCAACGTCGAGCCGAGTCTAGCAGGCAGCCTCGCGGCGCTATTCGAACTGGACCGCCCGGACGATCGAGATCCGGCTGGCAATCCGGGCCGGCTGGAAGGCGGCCAGCATCGCGATCCCGATGCCCAGGACGGCGGCCAGGCCGATCGTCGACCACGGAATCGTGCTCCCGGCGGTCGGCCCGCCGAGGCCGGCGACGCCGCTCAGGACGACGCCCAGGATGACCCCGGCCAGGCAGCCCAGAAAGGCACCGACCACGCCCAGGATGCCCGCCTCCACGACCACCATCCGCCAGACCTGGCCGCGGGTCATGCCCGCCGCCCGCAGGATGCCGATCTCGCGAACCCGCTCGTAGACGTTCATCGTGAGGGTGTTGATGATGCCCAGGGCCGCGATCAGGACGGCCAGCAGGGCGAGCGTGTCGAATAGCCCGAAGACCCGGCCGAAGGCGTCGCTGATCGCGCCCTCGATCCCGCTCAGCGGGGTCGGCTCGAGGGCCAGCCCGCGGGCGACTGCCGCGAAGGCCGGGCCGGCATGGGCCGCCTGCCCGGCCACGTAGCGGATGGCGAAGGCATCGGCGCCCACGACCCCGAAGTGGCCGGTGGCATCGGACCAGCCCAACAGGATGGACTCGCCTGTCTGGCCGGGCAGTCCCCGGGCCACGATCCCGACGACCCGCTCGGGCACGGCCTTGCCGGCGCCGACGGCGAAGTCGAGGGCGTCGCCGACCTGCAGGCCGAAGGCCGCCGCCACGGCCTGGGGAACGATGGTCGAGCCGCCCTGGTCGAGGGCCGTCAGCGCGGCGCGCCGATCACCGGACACGAACGTGAGCCGGCCGTCGGCCGCCAGGTCCGAGCCGGCCACGGCCGCCGCGTCCAGGCGCACGCTCCGGAAGGCCACCGCAAACCGGGCGATCGGGCTGACCTGGGCCACGCCGCCGACGGCGGCGAGCTGTTCGGCCACGCCCTCATCGGGCGCGATCGGCCGGATCGAGGTGGCCACCTCATCGCCCGGCACGACGTCGGTCAGCCAGCCGGCGGTGGCCGCCCGGGCGTCGCCGGCCAGGCCGCCCAGGGCCACGATCATGGCCAGGCCGATGGTCAGGGCGCCCACGGTCAAGGCCGTCCGCTTTCGATCCCGGACGAGGGAGCCCCGGGAGAGTCGGACTTCGGCGGGCAGGATCAGGCTGAACGGGATGCCGGCCAGCCGGCCGAGCGGGCCGAGGATCAGGGGCGTCAGCAGGGTCATCGCCAGCAGGACGGCGTAGACGAGCAGCGGCCGGGCCACCTGGGCTGCGCCTGGGTCGCCCGCGCCCGCTGGTCCCAGGCCAAGCGGCCAGAGGGCAAGCCCGGCGACCCCGACGGTGACGACCACGGCGGCCATCCAGCGCAGCTGGCTCGAGATCGTCTGACGGGTTGCCCCGGATGGACGGAGCGTCTCGATCGGCGAGATGCGCCCGGCCCGGACGGCCGGCTCGAGGGCCGCGGCCAGGGTCACCAGCAGGCCGACGACCGCCGCGACCACGACGGCCAGGGGTGGCACGAGTGGTCCGTCGATCGGGACGCCGTTGCCGAGCGAGCCGACGGTCCGGGCGATCAGGCTCGCCAGGCCATAGCCCAGGATCAACCCGAGGACCGACCCGGCGCTGCCCAGGATCGCCGCCTGGCGCAGGACGAGCCGGTGGACCTGGCCCCGGGTGGTGCCGGCGGCCCGGAGCAGGCCGATCTCGCGGACCCGCTCGGACAGGGTCATCGACAGGGTATTGAAGATGAGGAACGCCCCACCGAACAGGGTCACGGCCGCGATCAGGGCGGTCATCGCCTGGAAGCCTGCGGTCGAGGCCTGGAGCGACTCGGCCAGCTCGGCCCGGTCGGACAGGACGTATGGCTCGAAGGTCAAGCGCTGGTCGAGGGCGGCGGCGACCCCGTCGGCCGTGGCCCCAGGGGCGAGGCTGATATCGACCCAGCTGGCCCCGCGGGACCCGAACAGGCTGGTCGTGGACGCCAGGCCGATCACGATCGCCCGGCCGCCCGCCGACGGATCGGGACCGCTTCCGGCCAGCAGCCCGACCACCTTGAACTCGACCGGCCCGCCCGAGCCGAGCAGGGTGACCGAGCCGCCCAGGGGAATCCCCAGCTGGCTGGCCAGCTGGGCCGGCACGAGCGCCGCCGGCAGCAGCCCGCTGGGCGTGCCGTCGGCGCCACGGGGCAGGCCGACGCCAGCACTCAGGCCAAGGTCGTGGACGCCGGGGCCCGGATCTCCGACGGCCGCCTGGTCGATCGCCGGATCGAGCCCGATCACGCTGACCGGGGCCAGGTAGGCGTCGGCGTTCGCGCTCGACGTGGTGGCCAGCGGATCGCGCTGGAGGTAGGTCCGCTGCTCGAGGAGCGGAGCCGCGACGGCCACGCCGGGGGTGGTCCGGATGGCGGCGATCGTATCGTCGGACAGGCCGTGTTCCTCGAAGGCGCCTACCCGTAGGTCGGCCCGGCCCATCACGTCATCGACCGTGCGGCTTACGCCGGCGTCGATTCCGGCGTTGGTGGACAGGGCGGCGAACAGGACGGCGACGCCGAGGGCGATGCCCACGATCGACAGGAACGTCCGGAGGGGCCGCGCCTTGAGGCTGCGCCAGGCGAACGGCGCGAGGCCGGTCATCTACAGCCCGAGCTGGGCGAGCCTGGCGATCAATGGGCCGGCAGCGTGGTCGGCTCGCCGGCCGAGCACGATCTCGTCCCGGATCTGGCCGTCCTGGATGACCTCGACCCGGTCGGCGTAGGCGGCCGCCTTGGCGTCGTGGGTTACGAGGACGATCGTCTGGCCGCGTTCGTTGCAGGATCGCCAGAGGGCCTCGAGGATCTCCCCGCCGGTCGTGAAGTCGAGGTTGCCGGTCGGCTCGTCGGCCAGGACGATGGCCGGGCGGTTGACCAGCGCCCGGGCGATCGCGACCCGCTGCTGCTCGCCGGCCGACAGCTGGTCGGGCCGATGGCGCTGCTTGCCGACGAGGTCGACCAGCTCGAAGACATCCCGGATGCGATCGGCCGGGGCGCCCCGGCGGGGGTCCTGGCCGGCGATCGTGAACGGCAGGCCCACGTTCTCGGCCGCGTTCAGGAGGGGAATGAGGTTGAAGAACTGGAAGATGAAGCCGGTCTGGTCGCGCCGCAGCCGCGTCGCGGCGTCGTCATCGAGGCCGCCGATCGCCTGGCCGTTCCAGGTCACCTGGCCACTCGTGGGCTGGTCCAGGCCGCCCAGGATGTGCAGGAGGGTGCTCTTGCCCGAGCCGCTGGCGCCCATCAGGGCCACGAACTCGCCAGGCTGGACGGTCAGCGACACCCCCCGCAGGGCATCGACGCTGGTCTCGCCCAGGGCGTACCGCTTGGTCAGGTCGCGCGCTTCAAGGATTGGCTGATGGAGGGCCATTGTGGGACGGCCGTCAGTTGCCGAAGAACAGGCCGGCGATGCCCGCTGCGATCGATTCGAAGAAGCCCTGGGAGGCCGGCGGATCGGTGATGCGGAGCGAGCCACCCCCCGCCACGGCAACCTCGCCCGAGGGCGCGGGGCTGGGCTGGCCGCTGGGGCTGGCGGTCGAGCTCGGGCTTGGACTGGGGCTCGGGCCGGCGCTTGGACTCGGGCTGGGCCCCGCACTTGGCCTGGCCTTGGCCGGGGCCGGCTTGGTGGTCGGCTTGGGCTTAGGCTTGACCGGCTTGGGGGTCGGCCCGGCGACCGTACCGCACTTGTCAGCAAAGACGACCGCCCACATTTTCTTGCCATCGGCGCCCTTGTAGGCACCGATGCCGACGACGTCCCAGGCCGGCCCGAGGATGTTCTGGCGATGGTCGGGCGAGTTCATGAACATCGTCTGGATCTCGGCCGTGGCCTGGTCGTCGGGGTAGTTGTTCCAGCCGATGTTCTCGCCAGCCAGCTTGAAGCAGTAGCCGTCGTCGCTCATCACGTCGAACACGGTGTGGCCGTCGGGTGGGATCTGGTGCGAGAAGTAGTTGCGCACGATCATGTCCTTGGCCCGGGCCCGGGCCAGAGAGGCCAGCTTGGAGTCCCAGTGGAGGGCCTTCTTGCCGGCCGCCGCGCGGGCCTGGTTGGTCAGCTGGAAGAGCTGCTGCTCTGAGCTCGAGCTGAACGCGTTGCTGCCCCAGGCGAAGGCGGTCACCGGCAGGAGCAGGGCCAGGCTGACGGCCAGGGCCAGCGCCGCAAACGAGAGCCGGGCGGTCGATCGAATCGGGTGCAAGTCGGGTCCTCGACGGTACGTGCCACGGCTGGGGTCCGCGACCTGCTGACCCTACGGCCGAGCCGCCCGAATCGGGACCCGCGCGATGGTCCGGGGTAGCCCGAACTGGGGTACCGGTCGGAGGAGGCCGAAGTTCGGCCCGGAACAGGGCCGTCGGCGAGCGGCGCGACCTTGGCTCACGATGGCGGTGCGAGGGCGCACCAACGCCTCAGCGCGTTTGACAGGTCGCGCCAGACGAGCGCACCGTGGTGGTGAAGCCACTCAGGAGCGTACCGATCCGAATCGCCTTCGCGTCCACCTACCCGCCGCGTCGATGCGGCATCGCCACGTACACCAGCGACCTGGGCCGCGCCAGCGGCAACCGCGAGATCGTCGCCCTGACGCCGCCCGATCACGAGGCGCCCTATCCGACCGAGGTCCACCACCGGATCCGGCGCGATATCCCCGACGATTACGTCCGGGTGGCCCGGGCGCTCGACGGTTGCCGGGTAGATGTCGTCTCGATCCAGCATGATTTCGCGATCTGGGGTGGCCCGGACGGCGAATACGTGCTCGACTTTGCGCGCGCCCTCAATCGACCGGCCGTGACCACCCTCCATGCGATCAGTCGCCGTCCGAGCACGGCCCAGCGCCGGATCGTGAGTGAGCTCATCGAGGCCACCTCGGCCACCGTGGTCATGTCCCAGGCCGCCGCAACGCTGCTCGGCCGGGCCTACGGGATCGACCCGGGCCGGGTCGAGGTGATCCCCCACGGCGTGCCGGACCTGCCCCTGATCGATCCGGCCGTGGCCAAGCCCGGCCTGTCACTGACCGATGCACCCCTCCTGCTCAGCTTCGGGCTGCTGGGCCCGGGCAAGGGCTACGAGCTCGCCCTGGCGGCCCTGCCGGCGGTCGTCGCGGCCGTGCCCACTGTCCGCTACGTCATCCTCGGGCCGACTCATCCCGACCTGCTCAGGTCCGAAGGCGAGGCCTATCGGCGTTCGCTCCAGGACCAGGTCCGGACGCTCAAGCTGGGCGACCACGTCGAGTTCATCGACCGCTTCGTGGGCAAGACCGAGCTCGGTCGCTGGCTCCAGGCGGCCGACATCGTGGTGACCCCCTATCCCAACCCGGACCAGACGGTCTCGGGCACGCTGTCCTACGCGATGGGCGCGGGCAAAGCCGTCGTCTCGACCCCCTTCGCCTATGCCTCCGAATTGCTCGGCGGCGGCCGAGGCGTGCTGGCCAAGCCCGATCCGGCGGCCGTGGCGGCCGCCCTGATCGCCCTGCTCAAGGACGACCGACGCCGGGCGTCCCTCGGCGCCCGAGCCCATGCCTTCAGTCGGGACATGCTCTGGCCCGAGGTCGGCCACCGCTACCTGCAGCTCTTCAACCGGGTGACCGGGACCCGTGCGGCAAGCCCCGGGCGCCCGATCATGGAGTCGCTCAACGCCTGAGCCGGCGCGACCGTCGTGCCGGTCGGTCTATACTCCCGGTCGCTCGCCCGACCACCCAGCGTGACCGGCGGCCATGGTGGCCTTAGCTCAATCGGCAGAGCAGCGGATTGTGGTTCCGCAGGTTACGGGTTCGATTCCCGTAGGCCACCCCAAACACCCGACCCGGCCTAACGGTCGTGGCCGACCTCCTCGGGCTCCTCGTACCACTGGACGCGCTCGCCCACTCGTGCCCGGAGCTTCCAGCGCGACGATTTGCCGGCCGCGTCAATCGCCCGGCGCAGGTCGGCGATCTGGGCCAGCACGTCGAACCGGGGCGGCCGGCCAAACTCGAGCTCACCCGGCTGAAGGCTGGTCGTGAAGTAACCCTCGAACTTGTCCAGGTTGCCGGTGAACGTTCGCCACCAGCCCCAGTCGTTCGAGGTGATCGAGGTCAGGCGATCGAGATTGATCGTGCCGTCATCGCCGCTGCCGAGGGGATACTCGGACAGCAGGGCGAGCCCGTCCAGGATGTCCTTCCGATTGATCTTGGCGATCTGGACCTTGGACAGGAGCATGTCGGCCAGGGGCACGGTGGGACTGTCGAGTGCGAGTCGGTCGGCGAACTCGAACTTGTGGCACATCTCCATCCGGTCGATGAGGACGTCCACCGGCCGGCGCCGGGCCGGGTCGACGAAGTACATCTGCTTGTGGCCATAGAGCGCGTTGTACTGGCGATCGGCGGCATAGCCACCGGCGTCCATCAGGGCCATGACCCCCTTGCGGTCCTTGCTCCGGATGGCCAGGTCGATGTCCCGGCCATCGCGGTCGATGCGGGCCGTCCAGTTGGGGCAGCGAGCATGGAATGACAGCCCGCCCATGAGCCGGACCTGGAGCCCGGTGGCGTTGCCCCGGGCGATCAGGCGGAGCGCCTCGGCCAGCGGATCGGCCAGCGTCGGACCGCCCGGATGGGTCCCGGCGGGGGCCTGCGGGCCGCTGTTGTCAGCACGGTCTTGCACCACGATCCGCGCAGTATAGTGGCGCGGAATCTGAGCATGGCAGGGAAGGGCGCCGTGCATCTGGGGACGGGCACGGCATGGAATTCGCCGAAGCTGGCCAGACGAGCCAGTAAGGGCGATCTGTGGAAGGAGTGCCTGTCTCGATGAGTGACTCCGGGCGGACGCTGTTCACACGGCAGTCGTCGGGTCTGGTCCGCGAAGTCAGTGTCGTCAACGCCCTGTTCTTCAACACCGCGGCATTCATCGGGGGCACGCTCGGGGGTGCCTACGGGATCGCGGTCCTGGCCGGCGTCCCGGTGGTCGTCGTGGGGGGCCTGACCAACTGGTCGTGGGTGGCGTTCCTGGTCGGCGCGGCCTGCGTCCTGCTCGCCCTGATCTTCGCGTCGCTGACCAGCGTGATGCCCCGCTCGGGCGGTGACTACGTGTTCACCAGCCGGATCGTGCCCCGGGTGGGGCCGTTCCTGGGCTGGATGGAGAGCTGGATGCTCGCCTTTGCCTCGATTGCTCTGATCCAGTTCGAGACGGCCCTGACCCTGCGCGGGGTCCAGATGGAGGGCCGGATCATCGGGATCGGCACGGGCAACACGTTCTTCACCGGCGCCAACAGCTGGTTCACCGAGGGCAGCTCGGGCGACATCACGGGCGTTCCGGGAATGATCGCCGGCCTGGTCGTCATCGCCCTGATCGCCCTGGTCGTGCTCCAGCCGACTCGCCGGTTCCACAAGATCGTGACCTACCTGACCGTCTTCGGCATCGCCGGCTGGGTCCTCATGGCGGTCTTCGGGCTGCTCTTCTTCGACGCCGGCACGTTTGCCACGAACCTGCCCGTGTACGCCGACGGGGTGACCGTCACCCAGCTCAGCGACGCCGCCAACAAGGCTGGCCTGACCAGCGGCTTCAGCTTCGGCCCGACCTCGATCACGTCCTGGCCGCTGATGCTGATGGCCAGCGCGATGCTCTTCCAGTTCATCGGCTTCCAGTACTCGGCCTACATCTCGGGCGAGGTCCGGGGCAACGTCAAGCGGGGCATCCTGATCGCCGTCCTGGGTGCCCTGGCGATGGCCGTCCTGATGAACTCGCTCTATCCGGACATCCTGGCCCGCAAGCTGGGCCTCGATGGCCAGACCGGCTGGGCCGCCGCATTCTGGGGCTACATCACCAACCCGTCGCTGCCGATGGGCCAGCCCAACTACTTCCAGCTGGTCGGTGCGATCGCTCGGCCGGACCTGTGGCCGATCTGGGCGATCGTGGGCGGGGCGTCGACCCTGTTCCCGTTCCTGCTCATGCCGGTCTACGTCATCTTCATCAGCCGGATGGCCCTCGCCTGGAGCCTCGACCGGCAGGTGCCGGAGTGGCTGGGCACCGTCTCTGAGCGTCTCCGGGCACCGGCCAACGCGATCTTCGCGACCCTGCTGATGGCCGTCGTCTTCCTGCTCTTCTCGAACTTCTCGATCCTGAAATCGATCGGGCTGGGGGGTCTCGCGCCGAGCGCCGACCCGGCCCTCGACGGCAAGCTCAACCTGGTGGCCTCGGCCTGGTTCACGATCCTGGCCTCTTCGCTGAGCTGGATCCTGCCGGGCATCAATGCCGTGCTGGCTCGCTTCACCCGGCCGGACCTGGTCAAGGACGCGCCCTGGATCAAGTGGCTGCCGCTGATCGGGGTCGTCTGGCTGATCTTTGCCGTGACCCTGTACTGGTTCGCCGGGATCTCACCGATCCTGAACACCGTCAGCGGCGCGGAGAATCCACTCCAGTACCTCAACTCGTCAGGCGTCAGCTTCGTCGGGATCGTGATCATCGTCGGGCTCGTGATCTACCTGGTCCAGGCGATCCGCAACCGGCGCAAGGGCATCGAGACGGCCCTGATGTACCAGATGCTGCCTCCCGACTGACGTCCGTGATCGGCCGGCCGCAGCAGCGCGGCCGGCCGGCGACCCCAGCCAGCCAATAACGGAACAAACGCCTTGCCTGACCTGGATCCCGCCGCCGATCTCGTCCTGACCGGCGGAGCGGTCTTGACCATGGACGCCGCCCGCTCCCCCGCGGCGGCGGTCGCCGTTCGAGCCGGCCGGATCGTGGCGGTCGGCTCGAGCGCCGAGGTCGACCGGCTGCGCGGCCCGCGGACCCGCCGGATCGACCTGGCCGGGCGCTCCCTCGTGCCCGGCTTCCAGGACGCCCACGTCCACCCGGCGATGGCCGGAGTCGGCCTGGCCCGCTGCCCGCTCCACGACCTGGCGCCCGACGCGGCGGTCTACCTCGAAACGATCCGCGCCTATGCGACCGCCCACCCGGACCGGCCCTGGGTGATCGGCGACGGCTGGTACATGAGTGCCTTCCCGGGCGGGACGCCGACTCGCCAGGCCCTCGACCGGGTCGTGCCCGATCGACCGGCGTTCTTCGTCAATCGCGACGGTCACGGCGCGTGGGTCAACTCGCGCGCGCTCGCCCTGGCCGGCATCGGTCGCGCCACGAGCGACCCGATCTCGGGCCGGATCGAACGCGATTCCAGGGGCGATCCAAGCGGGACCCTCCACGAAGGGGCGATGGAGATCGTCCGGCGGCTCCTGCCGCCGACGACGATCGAGGACCGGGCCACCGGTCTCGAGCTGGCCCAGGCGTACCTCCATCGGCTCGGGATCACGGCCTGGCAGGACGCCTGGGTGGAGGCCGAGGACCTGGCGGCCTACCGCTTGATCGCCGAGCGCGGGACCCTGACCGGCCGGGCGATCGCCTGCCATTGGTGGGATCGGGAGCTGGGCGGCGAGCAGATGGACGACTTCGTCGAACGCCGGCGGACCGGCAACGTCGGCCGGCTGCGCTCGACGACCGTGAAGATCATGGCCGACGGGGTCGCCGAGAACTACACCGCAGCGATGCTCCAGCCGTATCTCGACGCAGACGGCGGGTCGACCGGCAACCGCGGGCTCAGCTTCGTCGACCCCGAGCTGCTCAAGCAGCACGTGACCCGCCTCGACAGCCTCGGCTTCCAGGTCCACCTCCACGCCCTCGGCGATCGCGCGGTCCGCGAGGCGCTCGACGCGATCGAAGCGGCCCGAGCGGCGAACGGAGCCTCGGACGGGCGCCACCACCTGGCCCACCTCCAGGTCGTCGACCCGGCCGAGTACCCGCGCTTCCGGGAGCTCGGCGTCGGCGCCAACATCCAGCCCTACTGGGCGTGCAACGATGCCCAGATGGTCGAGCTCACCCTGCCCTTCCTGCCCGCCGAGCGGCGCGACCTTCAATACCCGTTCCGCTCACTCCAGGCGGCCGGGGCACGCCTCGTCGGCGGCTCCGATTGGTCGGTCAGCACGCCCAACGTGATGGCCGAGATCGAGGTCGCCGTCAACCGGATCTCGCCCGAGCGGCGCGCTGCCCCGCCCTTCCTGCCGGCCCAGGCCATCGACCTGATGACGGCCCTGGCGGCGTTCACGAACGGCAGCGCGTGGGTGAACCATCTCGATGGCGAGACCGGCTCGATCGAGCCGGGCAAGCTGGCCGACCTGGTCGTGCTCGACCGCGACATCACCCGAGCCGACGTCCGTACGATCGGCGACACCCGGGTGCTCCTGACCCTGGTCGAAGGTGCCGCAGTCCACGAGGACGCCGCCCTCGAGCGGCCATGACCGACTTCGCCGAGCTCGACGCGATCGGCCAGGCCGAGCTCGTGCGCGCGGGCGAGGTCACGCCGCTCGAGCTCGTGGACGCCGCGATCGCCCGGATCGAGCGCCTCAATCCCGTCCTGAATGCCGTCGTCGCCCCGATGTTCGAGGGGGCCCGAAGCGCGGCGGCGCGGCCGCTCGAGAAGCCCGACTCGGTCCTGGCGGGCGTGCCGTTCCTGCTCAAGGACCTCGGGGCAAGCCTGGCCGGCACGCCCCAGAGCAAGGGTTCGCGCGCATTCCGAGGCCATCTCTCGGATCACGACACCGAGCTTGGCCGGCGCCAGCGGGCCGCCGGCCTGATTGTCCTCGGCAAGACCAGCTCGCCCGAGTTCGGCAACCACTCCACCTCGGAGCCGGTGCTCTATGGGCCGGCCCGCAATCCCTGGGATCCCTCCCGGACGACGGGCGGCTCGTCGGGCGGCTCAGCTGCCGCAGTCGCTTCGGGCATGGTCCCCGCGGCCCATGGCAACGACGGCGCGGGTTCAATCCGGATTCCTTCGTCGTGCTGCGGGCTGTTCGGGCTGAAGCCGACCCGCGGCCGGAACTCCTGGGCGCCGGCCGGCGACGTCCTGTCGGGCGTGGCCGTCGAGCACGCCCTGACCCTGACCGTCCGCGACAGTGCGGCGATCCTCGACGCGACCGCCGGCTGGGCCCCCGGCGATCCATCGATCGCGCCGGTTCCCGGGCGAGCCTTCCTGGCCGAGGTCGGAGCCGATCCGGGCCGGCTGCGGATCGCGTGGACGGCCAAGCCGCCGTTCGAGGCCGAGGTCCACCCCGAGTGCGTCGTGGCGGTCCGGGCCACGGCCGAGCTGCTCGAGTCGCTCGGTCACGACGTGGAGGAGGCGGCGCCGGAATTCGACGGCGAGACCCTGATCGAGCCGTTCGTCCGGCTGTGGGCGACGGCCAACCTGGCCGACTATCGAGAGGCGCGCCGGTTCCTGGGCCGGGAGCCTGAACGTGATGAGCTCGAAGTCACGACCTGGGAGCTCGTCGAGTACGCCCGCCGGTTCGATGGGGCAGAGGTGCTCGACGCGCTCGACACCCTCAATGCCGCCAGCCGCCGGATCGCCCCATTCTTCGAGCGCTACGACGCCTGGGTCACGCCCACCCTCGCCCAGCCGCCGCTCGGCCTGGGCATCCTCAACCAGTCCTACGGCGGCGCGGTCGAGTGGTGGCGCTTCGACTGCCGGTTCAATCCGTGGAACCCGATCGCCAACCTGACCGGCCAGCCGGCGATGTCGGTGCCGCTCCACTGGACCGCCGGCGGCCTGCCCGTCGGCTCGCTGGTCTTCGGCCGGTTCGGCGACGAGTCGACCCTCTTCCGGATCGCCGGCCAGCTCGAAGCTGCCCGTCCCTGGTGGTCGCGCCGGCCGCCGATTCATGCCCTATCCCCCACCCTTCCGAGCACAATCCAGGGAGCCTGATTCCGTGGCCAAACCGTTTCGACTGTACGTTTGCAGCGACATCCACGCCTCCGAGCGGACCTGGCGCAAGTTCCTCAATGCGATGAAGGCCAACGTCTACAAGGTCGACGCCGCGGTCATTGCCGGGGACCTGACGGGCAAGGCCCTGATCGCGGTGGTCAAGGGCGGCGGAGGGGACGTCTGGGAGGCCACCGTGCTCGGCCAGCGGCGTGAGGCACGCGATGAGGCCGAGCTGCTGGCCCTCGAGCGCGCGATCGCCGACGTGGGCTACTACGCCGTGCGGGTGACCGAGTCCGAGCGGGCGGCGATGGAGGCCGACCCGGCCCTGGTCAAGCAGGCCTTCCACGAACGGATCAACACCCGGCTGCAGGAGTGGCTCGACCTTGCCGCCGATCGCCTCGAAGGCTCCGGGGTGCCGGTCTACGTCATGCCCGGCAACGACGACGACTTCGAGATCGACCCGGTCCTGGCTGGCTCGACCTATCTCCAGGACGTCAACGAGCGGGTGGTCGATCTCACGCCCTGGCACCAGCTGGTGAGCATGGGTTGGTCGTCGCCGACGCCCTGGTCGACCCCGCGGGAGCTGCCCGAGGAGGAGTTCCTCGATCGACTGTCCGGCCTGATGGCCGGCGTCCGGGACCCGCGCAAGACGGTGATGATGACCCACGTGCCGCCCTTCGATTCGGGCCTGGACACCGCGCCGCTCCTGTCACCCGACCTGCGCCCGACGGCCAGCGCCGGCGACCTGCTGCGCGGACCGGTGGGCTCGACCGGCGTGCGCGCCGCGATCGAGCAGTTCCGCCCGGTGCTGGGCGCCCATGGCCATATCCATGAATCGGGCGGCGAGCGTCGAATCGGCGACACCCTGTGCGTCAATGCCGGCTCGGAATCCTCGATGGGCATCCTGCGCGGCTACCTGATCGACCTGAGCCAGAACGGGGTCGAGCGCTCGCTCAGGGTCGAAGGCTGACCCGCGCCGAGGCTGATCCTCAGATCGAGGCGCCGGCCTCCGCCTCGCCAATCAGGGCCTCGGCGGCCAGCTCCTCACGTCCTTCGAGCGCCGGCTCCTCTTCCCAGGATCGATGGCCCCCGCGCATCATCGAGATCCCGGCCCCGATCAGGCTGGCGACGACGCCCGCCGCGAAGGCGATGTGGAGGGCGTCCATGAACGGGCCCATGTCGATCCCGGACGTGCCGATCTGGGTCCCCGAGAACACGGCCACCAGGACCTTGGGGTCCATCGCGCTGGTCATCAGCCCAATCGCCAGGGCGATGCTGAGCACGAAGCCGGTGTTGGTGAGCATCGCCCGGGTGCCCGCCCCGATGCCCCGCTTGGCCGGGGGGATGACGCCCATGACGGCGCTCGTGTTGGGCGAGTTGAACAGGCCCGAGCCGGCCCCGATGATCAGCTGCCAGAGGGCCAGCTGCCAGTAGGGCGTGTCCACCTGGAGGGTGAGCAGGCCGGCCAGGCCGGCGGCGGTGACGAGCATGCCCAGGGTGGCCAGCTCGCGCGAGCCGTAGCGGTCGGCCAGCACGCCGCTGATCGGCGACAGCACGAGCAGACCGATCGCCAGCGGGGCCAGCTGGATTCCGGCGGTCACCGGATCCGAGCCCCTGACTCCCTGGAGGTAGAACACCAGCAGGAACAGGACGCTGTTGCGGGCCACACCGTTGAGCAGGCCGGTGAGGTTGCCCATGGTGAACAGGCGGTCGCGGAACAGGGACAGGTCCAGGATCGGCGTCCGGACCCGCGACTCGACGAAGATGAAGATGGGCATGAGCACGAAGAACAGGACAAAGCCGCCGACCACCCACCAGGTGGTCCAGCCGTACAAGCCACCGAAGGCCAGCGACGTCATCAGCGCCAGGAGGGCCACCAGGTACAGCCCGGATCCCAGCCAGTCGATCGAGATCGAGCGCTGGGCCGGCGTCTTCTCGACCAGGATCAGCAGGGCGGCGACGATCCCGATCAGGCCCAGCGGCACGTTGAACCAGAACACGAAGCGCCAGCCGAAGCCGGTCAGCCAGCCGCCCAGGATCGGACCCATGATCAGGCCGGCCCCGACGACCATCGCGTTCAGGCCCAGGGCCTTGCCCAGCTCGGAGCGCGGGAAGGCGTCGGTCACCAGGGCGGCCGAGTTGGCGAACATGAAGGCGCCGCCAACGCCCTGCAGGACCCGGCCAAGGATCAGCAGGAGCGGCGTCGGCGCGATCGCGCAGAAGGCCGAGGCGACCGTGAACACGGCCAGGCCCAGGGTGTACGTCCTGGTCCGGCCGAAGATGTCCGCGAGGCGGCCGGCGTTCAGGACCAGGACGGTCACGACCAGGGTGTAGCCGACGACGATCCAGAGCAGCGCGAACAGGTCGGTCTGGAGGTCGCGCAGGATGTCGGGCAGGGCGATGATCAGGGTGCCCGAGGTCAGCGACGCCAGCAGCGCCCCGAGGCTGGTCACGACCAGCAGCCACCAGCGGTAGCTGGGGGCGTTCGGGTCGACCAGCCGGCGGCGAGCCGGAGCCGCGGTAGCGCTCATGCGGGCACCCCGGCCACCGGCCGGAGGCTGGCACCGGCGTGGCCGAGCTCGGCCTCGAGCTGCTCGACGTGCCCGGCGATTCGGGTCCGCCGAGCCCTCGTCTCGGCCAGCATCGCCCCGAGCCGTTCGATCTTGTCGCCCAGCAGCCCGATCTGGCGATCGACTCGATCGAGCCCGTCCCGGGCGATCCGAAGGCGCTCGGCCGGGCTCTCGGTTTCGAGGAAGGCAGTCCGAGAACGGGCCAGCTGGTCCGAATCCTCGAGCAGGCGGGTGATGTCGCCGATCGAGAAGCCGGCGTCGTCGCGCAGGCCGCGGATCGCCCGGAGGCGCTCCACGTCCGACTCGTCATACAGCCGATGGCTGCCATCCGAGCGGGCCGCCGGGATCAGCAGGCCCATCTCCTCGTAGTAGCGGATCGCCCGGCTGGTCAGGCCGACCTCGTCGGCCACGTCCTGGATCCGGCGCAGGTGGGTGTCTCTGGTCATGGAGGGGATCCTGCCACAAACTTCACGTTCACGTTAGATTTCGGTCGGGGCCTCGCCAAAATTGGCGGTTGTTCGCGCTCCATGCGGATGTACCATGCCGCCAACCCGTCGGAACGCGTACGGGACCCGTCCGAGTCCACCTCGGTGGCCGGATGCATGGGTCCGCGCTGGGTCGAAGGGCTCGGAGGATTCGACCATGGCGACAGTCACGTTCGATCACGTCACCAAGAAGTACGGCGACGTGCTCGCGGTCAACGACCTGAATCTCGCGATCGAGGACGGCGAATTCATGGTCCTCGTCGGTCCGTCGGGCTGCGGCAAGACGACCAGCCTGCGGATGATCGCCGGCCTCGAGGAGATCACCGACGGCACGCTCCGGATCGGCGACAAGGTGGTCAACGACGTCGCCCCCAAGGATCGCGACATCGCGATGGTCTTCCAGAGCTACGCCCTGTACCCGCACATGACCGTACGCGACAACCTGGCCTTCGGCCTCAAGTTGCGCAAGGTGCCCAAGGCCGAGATCGAACGGCGGGTGAAGGAAGCGGCCGATACGATCCAGCTGTCCAACCTCCTCGAGCGCAAGCCCAAGGAGCTGTCCGGCGGCCAGCGCCAGCGCGTAGCCCTGGGCCGGGCAATCGTGCGCGAGCCGGCCGTCTTCCTGATGGACGAGCCGCTGTCCAACCTCGACGCGGCACTTCGCGTGAACATGCGCATCGAGCTGTCGCGCCTGCATCGCGAGCTGGGCACGACGATGATCTACGTCACGCACGACCAGGTCGAGGCAATGACTTTGGGCGACCGCATCGTGGTGATGAACAAGGGGCACGTTCAGCAGATCGACACACCGATGGCGTTATATGACCATC
>JBBSFD010000003.1:0-100259 GCA_038239115.1 Candidatus Limnocylindrales bacterium
ACCATCTTGATCAACCTTTCCTCCAGGGCGGCTGCGGCTTCAATCACCGGCACCGTACTGGATGGCTGGAGGGTCAAGGTGGTCCTGCTTTAGCCGATCATTCCGCCCCTGGGTGGGTCCGTTTCACGCTATCACTCGCACGATCTCGCGTGCCGCTCGGCCCGCGACGGGCGGAAGGAAGATTTTGAGGCGGCTACCACCGCATTTCGCGATGTGTGTTCAGCTGCGATGTCTATCTCTCCAGAGACGGTCCAGGATGCAGCCACGAAGTGGTTGGGGTGGGCCACCACTCGTGCAGCTTGGGCTGAGGTCGGCGAGGCCGGTGACCGTGGACTCGACGCGATGGATCGATTGGTCCGGGTTCAGGCGGTCCGGTCTGGCAAGGAATCGCGGCTCAGGGATGTTCAGGGTTTGGCGGCTCGAGCAGCGTGCGGTTGGGCACGCGCCGGCGAAGGACGCCGAGCGGTCATCGCAGCTGAGCGCGGCAAGGCGGTCTTAAATGCGGAGGTCATGAGCACGGACTCGACGCTAAAGGCCCTGCGGGCAGCCGGTCACCTAGAACTCGCCGCTCAGTACGAGTCGGCTGTGGCGCGATTGGATCCCCTCACCGCGGCGTTGCCCGGAGCGATCGATTGGCGAATACGAGCTCGCCAGGACCTCGACCTGGCGATTGCAGCGATACGTCTCCAGGATGGATTTGAATCCTTTGCGATGCGCCTCTCTGATGAACAGGTCTTCGAGCTCGTCGCGGCGAACGCACGTCGATGCCCGGTCGTCTACCTGGTCGCAGACTCGGTTGGGGGCATGGGGCTCATCCTCCGCGGGGATGCAGAGGTCGAGAGTCTTGAACTCCCGGACTTGGCTCTCTCGGACCTGGCGCCGCGCGTTGTGAGCTACCTCACGACGTACAGCGAGCGCCGGTGGGGTGTTGCCCTGACGGGCGATGCCTGGCGGGCCGCAATCGAGGAACTGACAGGGTACCTGGGCACCGCGCTTGGTCGCCCCCTGGCTTCCCTGCTGGCGGCAGCGGCGGTGCCTGATATCGTTGTCATCCCGACCGGAATGCTGTCATTGGTGCCGGTCCACGCGCCGTGGACCTACGACCCTGTGGACCTCGGTCGGCGAAACTATATTGCTGACACGGTCTGTATTTCCTATGCCCCGAACGGGCAATCCACCCAGTCTCGTGGAGGCCCGTCTGCGGACGACCACGACCGCCTCTTCGCGGTGGCAGATCCCTCGGCCGACTCACCACTTCCAGGCTCGGAAGCTGAGATAGCCGCGGCCGCTGCATGGTTTCCGGGTCGAACGCAGACCTTGGTCGGTCAGAACGCGACGAAAGCCCGCGTTCTGTCAGCCCTGGCGGGACACGAGGTCGTGCACCTCAGTTGCCATGGAATCGCCGACCCTATAACTCCGCTGAAGGGTTCTCTATCATGGCCGATGAATCCATAACATTGGCCGATGTCATCGAGCACCGGCGACTCGGGCCTGCGAAGTTGGTCGTCCTGTCGGCCTGCGAAACGGGTCTGCCGGCCTTCGAACTCCTAGACGAGGCCGTTGCCTTCCCAACTGCTTGGATCGAGGCCGGCGCGTCCGCAGTGATGGCCTCGCTCTGGTTCGCGGACGATCTCGCGACGATGGTCCTGATGTCAAAGTTCTACGAGCTCTGGCGAGGGCGCGGCGTTGGTCTGGCCGAGGCGCTGCGACAAGCACAGCGATGGGTCCGAGAACTCGATCGGGGCGACCGCGCAGAATCATTTCCAGGGGTCGATTTCTCAAGCAGCGGGGATCCCGGAGACCGCCCTTACGAGAACCCGCATTGGTGGGCTGCATTTGAGTTGACCGTGGGTTGACGCCTATCACCGGGGGCCACGTTCAAACGCATGATCTAGTCATCGTGCCGACACGCGGTGCGACGAGGCTTTTGAGGCGTTGCCTAGAGGGGTCGGTGGATGGCGGCGGCGTCGGCAGTGTTTCCCCCGAAGATGACGATCGTCGTTGGGAGGCTCGCGGCCGTGACACCCCGGCCGCAGTAACTCCCTTAGGTGCTGGGGCCGATCGGCTCCCAGGGAAAGCCGTCACTAGGGCCCGACGAGACCCGGATCCGGCTTGGCTGTGACCTTGATCGTCCAGGAGCAATCGCCGCTGACCTGGATCCGGGTCGAGCCGGGGGACTCGCCGACGTTTTCGACTGTCCCCTGCCCTTGGCCGTCGACCTCGCTGATGATCCATTCATCCGGCGCAACGCTCGGGTAGGTGTCGATGATGAAGTGGCCGCTCCCGCTCGGGCAGCGGTACGAATAGGCCAGGTCGACCGTGGCCCCGTTCTCGCTCGGGCGCAGGGTCCAGCCGATGATGTGGCTACCCGACGAGGATTGGTTCAGCATGACCCGCGCCTTGAAGTTGCAGTAGTCCACGCTCGGGTCGCACGGGCCGGGCTTGGGCGAGGCCGCCCCAACTGGTGCCGACGAAGCGGCCGGTGCGGACGAGGCGGTCGGCGCGGACGAGGCCTGAGCTGCGGGCGGCCCCGACGGCGGGCTGCTGGCTGTGCAGGGGGCCTCTCCTAGATCGACCGTAACCTCGACCTGCACGCTGGCGAGCTCGTAGCAGCCGGCATACGACGTCGCAGTCGGGATCGGCGCAGCCGACGGAGCGATCACGACCGGTGACGAAGCAGCCGACGGGGAACCGAGGAGCAGGCGGCCGGCGAGAATGCCGGCGAGCATCGTGCCGACCGCAAGACCAATCCAGTATGCCTCCTCGCGGGTGAAGCCATGAATGTCGAGCATCCGTGACCGCACCTGGATTGCCGCGCATGCGACCAGAAAGCCCGCGATGAAGGACGCGGAGAGGAAGTGCGGGTTGGCCGCGTAGAGGGCTCCGCACAGTACGGCCAGGCCGTAGTAGAGGGCAAAGACGCCCCGGCGATTCATCCGTGCCGCCCACCCATCGGAACCCGGCTCTACGGTCACCGCGGGATTGATCTGATCACTGGGCTGTCGGCGCGTAAACAACGTTCCCCCATTGGCATTCTTGGCGGGAGCGTACATGCCGACCGAGCGCGAGGTAGTGCCTATTCGTACTGGGTCAAGATCGATGCCAGGCGGCCTGTCTTAGTCGTGGCTCTGCGCTTTGACCGATCTCCCGCCGACCGGATCTTGGCGGCCGGCCTGCGGAGAACGCCGCGGCTCGTCGATCCCGTGGCCTAATGCAAAGCTCGGGAACGATCCACCCATCGTGTCGTCCCGGCTCACCATACTTCCGTTATGAAGGTCGTTAGCTGCACTGGAGGACGCCGTCGATGAAGCCGCGCCGGCGAGCGTTCGAAAAGGCGGTCTCGGCTGGCGTCCTCGAACTTGGCTATGAACCCGTCGCCGGCCCGCGCGACCTTCCCGAGACGACCCTCTACTGGAAGCGGTGTGGAGATCTGCGGCTCCTGCTCGCCCTCGAATACCACCGCTTCTACGACGAGCACGTCACTCTGTCGCTCTATCTGGGACGCTCGTTCACATTTGCCCTCTACCCGGTTGGTTATCCAGAGGGCAAGGGTTGGCGACGTATCGATGGCTTGCTTCCTGAGCTCGGTCACGGATTCTGGTGGACCAACTTCGACGAAGCCTCATCGGCCCAGTTGGTCGACCTTGTCCCAGCCTTCGAGCGAGCCTTCCTCGCCCAGCCGAACCTCATCGATGAGGTGGTGGCGGTCGATGAGCTGAGTCGGCGCGAGGCCCTCGAGACCTTGATCGCCGACCAGGTCCGGCTTTCGACGGACGATGACGCGATGACGCTCCAGACGACGGGCGTCCGGATACCGTCGAGCGTGCCGGCGATCTGGTTTGCAGTGGCGGAGCGCGTACTTTTGGAGTCGGGCAACGAAAATGATCGGCGCTACATCAAGAACTTCCTTCCGGAGTACGCGATCAACGCATGGCGGTCGGCCAAGTAAGTCGGCCAAGGCGAGGTTGTAACGTCGCGAGGTGAAATGGAACCGGCTCCGCAACGCCGAGGCTCCGTGGGGCGACTACGGCGCGATCCTCGTCAGCGGGATGTCCGCTGGAAGAGATGAGTTCGGTCGGCTCCGGATCATGCGTACGGGACCATGGGTGCCTCCCATCACCATCGTCTCCGGTGTCCATGCCGTCGCGACGGACACCTTCCGTGAGCTCCTGCTGACCTCGGGCCTCCATGGGTTTGCTTTTCAACCCGTCGATAAGGTCCGTGTCGTTCGCCTGGACTGGCGTCGGTGGGACCTGACCGCCGCCGAGCCCGCGCGATACCCAGCCGGCGGCGAACCAGAGTCCTACATCGAGAAACGGAAACATGAACCGGAGCTCGCTGTCATCCGACCCAACCACGAACCGGGATCGCCAGACGCCATGTCCACCGAGCTGGGCCTGCGCAACGTCATGTTCGAAGTGGACGACCTCCAGGGGGATCTCGACCGCCTAGCAGCGGACGGCTACGGCCTGGTGGGCGGTATCGGTCTCTACGAGGACATCTGGCGCATGGCGTACGTGCGCGGGCCGGAAGGGATCATCGTGGCACTGGCCCAGCGCATCGGCTGACCCGGGCGTCGGGTAGGCGTGCATGCCAACCGATGCGGCCCGATATGCTCTTGGCTACCAATAAGGAGACCGTCAGGGAGCATGCCTGCTAGACCTGGTGACGGCGGTGAATTCTCCGATAGGCTCAAGGCGATTGCCGCCAATCTCAGGCACGCCGACGAGGTCGATTGGGCAGAGCGACTGCTGGAAGTCGACCGCCGTGTCGCCCATTTCGGCTACGGCGAGGGACGAGCTGCCGATACCGCCCGCCAATTCGCCCGCGACGAGCTGGAGGCCCTGCGTGCCTCTGAGGTTTCAGCCGACCCTGTCGCCGACCGAGCGCGAGGTAGTGCCTATTCGTACTGGGTCAAGATCGATGCCAGGCGGCCTGTCTCAGTCGTGGCTCTACGCTTTGACCGATGTCCCGCCGACCGGATCCTGGCGGCCGGCCTGGGAGTGGATCACCCAAGAACGCGCGGCTCGTCGATCCCCGTGGCCCAATGCAAAGCTCGGGCACGATCCGTTCATGGTGTCGGTAGAGCCGTGGCTACAATCCCGAGGCGCTGACCCTCCTTGGGACAGTTCCGCAGGTCGGAGGGAGCCTCGGTGTACGAGCGATTTGCGGCTGCATACCGTCCAGATCCCGGAGCGTCCGCACCAGCCGTGCCAGGACAGTCTCCCGACTGGATTGGTGACGCCCACGAGTTTGAGCGTTTCATGTCCTCGGTCGCGTACGGGTCGTTCGACCACGGGCTCCTGCGATTTGTTCACGCCCGCGGAGTTCCGAGCGCGGAGGATGCCAATGGTCCCGCCGGCTGGCTCGCGGAGTGGGCGAAGGCTCGCGGCCGTCTCTGGGTCTTCGCGTACGACTGGCTCGGCCGCATGTATGGCTTCGATCGGACGACGATGACCACGGCCGGCCCAGGGATCAGCCGTCTTGACCCGGGTCTCGGAAGCGTCCAGATCACCGAGATGCCATTCGCTGACTTCGTCGATCTCCTTGTCACCAAACGGGACGATGTGCTCGGGACGGAGTTCTTCGAGGATTGGCGCTCGCACGGTGGGCGCGACATCGGGCCCGCCGAATGCGCCGGATTCCGAATCCCGCCGTTTCTCGGGGGAGCCGAGGTCGCGTCGAACCTCGAGCCCATCTCGATCAGCGTGTACCTTTCGCTTCACGGTCAGCTGATGGCCAAGACGGATCAGCTGGCGCCCGGGACCAGGGTGGGCGGGGTCGAAATCAGCGAGTAGCCAACACCCATCGACTCCCCGACGATGGGTTCATCGCGTGCGGGCTCATCACCCGCGGGCCATCAAGCTCACATGCGCTAGATCCGAGAGCGAAGATTGCCGTCAGGCTGGCGGTCGTACTTGGTGCGATGGTCAGGTCCGTTGAGCACTCCGAGAAGGGCGTGCTTGACGTCCGGGCTCCAGTGTCGACGTTGTCGGTGACGAAGACCCGTGAGACAACGAGTGAATACGTTCCCGGCTCGAGACTGTGCTCCAATCCGGCCGGGTCGCGGAGGTTCCAGGTCGCGACCTCCTTGCCGGCAGCGGTAAACACCCGGGCGACGTAGGTCGAGTTGTCGGGACAGGTGCATACAATCCCACTGGGCTCCGGTATGGGCTTGACGACGAGGTTGACCCGGAGCCGGGCAACGGTCTGGCCGCTCCCGAGCGGCAAGGCGATCTGACTGAGGTCGGTGACGACCGTCGAGGTGGTCGTCGCGTCGAGATAGACGATCGCCCAGCAGTCCCGGGTCGGGAGGGTGAGGCCAACCCCGAGCGTGCCGCTCCCGAGCTTGGGCAGATCGCCCGCTACTGACGACCCGTAGATCCGTCCGACGTCGGCCCCCTCCGCGACGGGCAGGGCGACGACCTCGCCCTCCTTGGCGCCCCAGTCGCCGACCGAAGCGACGACGAGCTTGTCGCCGGTCCCGCCGATCCGCCAGGTGCTCGTTGGAGGCAGGAGCCAGCGTAACGGGCCGTCGTCGTAGGCCAGCCCGGGCCAGCCGGCTGGCGGAGCCGTGGTCGATGCCGGTGTGGCCGGACAACCTCGAAGCGGCCCTCCAGGCGCCGCCACGCTACTCGGACCGGGAGCTGGACTCGGCGGGCTCGCCGGCGGCGCGACCGCGACTACGACGCTGCTCGCACCGCCAGGCCAGACCGCGGTCAGGAGCCAGCAACCGGGATCGGGAACGAGGACGAGATCGACGAAGACATCGCTCGCCAATGGATACACCGGGTGACTCGGGTCGATCGCGACGCCCACCGTCTGGCCGGCGAGGATGATCGGACGATCGAGCTGGGTCGCGAAGACCGAAAGTGCTGGGGCGTCGTCGACATCGGCCAGCCAAACAACCTTCTGGGGCGCTTTCGCGACCCACGGTTGGCCGCCCCAGCGCCAGCGCAAGCCGCTCACGTCGACCTCCGGCGCCGCCCCGCCCGCGATGCGCGTGATCGGCGTGACCGGGCAGGTTCCCGCCACATGTGGAGCGTTGACCGCGGGCGCGTCCGTCGCCTGCGCCGACGGTATGGCTGAGGCACCCAACGGGAGTGGGCTCGACGAAGATGGGTGGGCCACGAAGAGCCCCATCCCGAGCGAGGCAGCCAAAAGCACGGCGGCGAACCCAGCCGCTCCGATGATCGCCGCCACCGGAATGCGGTCGTCCGTGGGCCATGGGCTTGGCCACCCGCCAAGGACGAAAGCCGGGCGGCGCCGCTGACGGGTGGTTTCCACCTGTGCGAGGACCCGGTCTTCGAGACTTCCGTCAGGCGCACCGGCGGAGTGGGCGAGGCGGAGCTCCCGTAGGGCGTCCTCGACCCTGGACTCGTCGCCCGGAGCCGGATCCTGGGTCACCGGAGCCACGTCACCGACGCTCGGCGGCTAATGCGGCTCGGAGGGCTGCTCGAGCGCCATGGAGACGCGATTTGGCCGTGCCGAGGGGGCGGCGGATTACGTCCGCGATGAACTCGAGCGGATAGCCCTCGAAGTAGTGGAGGACCAAGATCGTGCGCTGGTCGATCGATAGCCGCGAGAAGGCGCGAGCGAGCGTGTCCTTGTCTGCGAGGGCCGTGCCTGGATCGGGGCGCAGATCGACCAAGGCGTCGGCGCGAATCGTTGGCCCGCGGTCGCCGGGGTTCGGGCCGCCGTTCGTCGTAATCGGGATCAGCCGCACCTGCCCAGTTCGCCGAACTGCGTGACGGGTGGCATGGACGAGGATCGCTCGGAGCCAAGGCTCAAACGCAGTCGCGTCATGGAGCTTCGGCAGATCCCGCCAGACGAGCACGAACGCCTCCTGGACGACCTCGTCGGCATCGACCCGATCGCCACCGATCGCCCGAACGAACCGCCAGGAGCGCTCAAGTCGGCCAGATACGAGCTGGGCGAACGCTTCTGCGTCACCCTGCTGCGCTCGCTCGACGAGACCGCGCTGACTGTGGTCTTCGGGCACTACTGACAAGGACCGCTCCGCCCCCGAAAGGTTCAGTCTTTGGTGCGCCGAGTATTAGTCAGGCGTCAGCGTCGCGGGCTTAGAGATCCACGAACAACTCACGGTGTAGCGCCCGGGGAACCGACTAGTATGCCCGCCATGGGCGTAAGCGACGTTTGCTCGAGATTCGGGTTGACGCCCGATCCTCCGGCACCAGGCACCACGGTCGGGATCTCACGACGCGCTATGGCTGGCATCTGGCCGGTCCACGGACTCCGTCACCTGCCTGAGAACGGCACGTGTGGCTGGTACATCTGGATCGGAGAGTTCTCGCAGGCCGACGACTTCTTCCAGCCCCTTCACGTCGAGCACCTCGCCGAGCGGCTGCCAGGCGTCGTTCCCTATCTGGATCTTCCAGCTGGGTCCCGCTTCCTCATCGCGCCTGACTACGAAGATGTCTGGGAGGATCCGTCGCTGCTGATCATCGGGAGCTCGGAGCTCGAGCGTGTCGTCCTCGCCGTCGTGCACTTCTTGATCGGTCGCAACTACGACGCGATTGAGACCATGACCCGCGGCAGGCGCCTGTCCGCGGCTGACCTCCATCGGGCCGTCAGCGAGTACGGCCGGGTCATCAGGGAGCCGCCGGCCGACTGGTCGAGGCTCGTTATCGTCACCGCGATTGCCGCCGCCCCTCGCTCATTCCACGTTGCCGCACCGCTCTGGACCGTGCAGGAGGGCAGATCGGATCTGACCCTAGAACTACACCTCGATCCGTCAATAACTGGTTCGTACGATCCGCAAGTTCTCGATCTCCACGTTCTCTAGCCGACTCGTCACCATTCACTCATCATGCGGGGACTGAGCGCTCCCCAGATGATCAATCGTTGCGCGGCTCGTCCTTCGTGGGCGCGAGGTCACTCGTCGTGGGCGGAAAGAATCCCTCCTGCTCGATCCCGCCGGACAGACTGAACCCTCGAACTCGAAGTCGTCCGAGTCGAGACGGCTTTGGAGCGTCGCTTCGCTCGACCACGGTTGCGAGCGGCTCGACCTCCTCGATCAGGTGGTCGAGCGAGAGCTCGTAGGCGCCTTCGGGCGCGTTGACGACGATCACGCCGCGAGCCACGAGCTCGCTCGCCACATCAGGGCGCAACTCATAGGTCGTCCCGTCGTAGTTGAGCAGCATCGGCTTCATCGCGAGACCTCTGAACCATGAACGTACTCGAAGGGGTCAGTGTGCTCCAACGCTCTCCACCGGCTCGGAAGGTCCCGACGCTGGGCATCCGCGGTACACCAAGAACTAGCCCGTCCCACTCGAGACGGGCGCCCTCTGAGATCTTGACCTGACGGGTTCATCTGCGATGCTGGTCCTATGAGCCCTGAGATGAATCGCTTCGACACGTCCACGAGATCGCCCATCTGTACCAGCCGGACGCGATCAGGGGCACCCAGACGGAGGTGGTGGCGCAGTGACCTGGTCGTCCTGTGGCAGGCGATCCCGGCTGACTGAGAGCGCTAGGAGAGGCTGATCCGCTGGGCTGTCTTCTGGGTCGATCCGCTCAGTCATGAGCTCGCGCTCCACCTCGATCATGGCGCGACGGCTTGGAGACGGCAATCACGAGGGATGTCGAAGGTCCATATCGACGCCTGGTTGCCGACAGCTAAGGTGACGCGGTCCATACGATGCTAGCCACCATTGCCCGCACCTCGGCGCGGTGAATTTCGACATCAGGGGCACGGTACGTGGCCGAGAAGGTGATCATCGGAGCGTAGATCGTCACGTTCGCCGAAGTGATGCGAGGCGGGTAGAGGTCCCAGGTGCTCGTCGTCGGCGTCTCTGAATCCAAGGCAATCATCCCGTCGGATCGCAAGGCCCCTCCGGGCGGCGCAGTTGGGGGAAGGGCGGTGGGCGGCGAGAACTCCCGGAGCTGGACGACCACGCCGCCCGCGGGCACCGTGCTCACCGGAGGGCGGCAGGCCACAGAGGTAGACGTGAACGAGCACGGGACCTCCCAGGCGCCGACGCCAAAGGCCGGCCCAAGCTGGATGTAGTGCTCATCGACCGTCTGTCCCAGGACCTTCCAATCTGCGGGATAGTCGAACGAGAGTGGCCCGGTGCTGTAGTGGACGGTCGGTGTCGATGAGGCCGTTCCCGAAGCTGCTGGCGATGCCGCCAGTCCGCTGGCGCCGTCATGTGAACTTCGGGCGACTAGGAAGGCGCCGACCAGGACGAGCGCAGCGGCTCCGGCCGCCGGGAGCCAGGCGCGGTTCAGGCGTCGGGCCGGAGCATCAGGCAGGTCCCTCACCGTTGCCTCCCAGAACGTGTCCGGCAGTTGATGCTCGATCGCGAGTTGATCGATCGCAGGGCCGATCCGCTCACCTGGCGACGGGCTAACCATCGCTTTCTCTCATCTCTGCCTCGAGCCGCCGAAGGGCACGATGGATCCGAGCCTTGGCCGTCCCAAGCCGAATGCCCAGGGTCGCTGAGACTTCGGGAACCGACAGGTCCAGCCCGTAGCGAAGGCCGATGACGGCCCGGTCGTCTGGAGAGAGGGTCGCCAACGCGGCGAGAGTCGCCATCCGATCCATCTCGGTCGGCGCGATGTCCGGGGTGACGAGACCCGAAGGACTCGGTGTCATTGGTACCTCCTGGAGCCGCCGCCTGGATCGGGCGCGAGTCAACGCCGATCGGACGACGATCTGTCGAAACCATGCTGGCCACGCAGCAGCTCGTCGAAGATCCCCCAGATGCAGCCAAGCCTGCAACGCGGCGTCTTGGAGTGCATCCTGAGCGTCATTCGGCGAACCCAGGATGGCCAATGCGATCCGATAGCTCGGCGCCGAGTCGGCCTCAAGAAGACTCCTAAAGGCAGCGCGATCGCCCTTTCTGGCGGCGACGACCAGTGCCTCGACACTGGACGGATCCGGCAAGCGCTCGCTCCTCCCGTTTCGATCGTTCAGCTATAAGACGTCGTCAGCGAGCCGAATCGTTGCATCGGTCATGTCGCTACGTTGGTCGAGCCGCCGGCCGGACGTTCGGCACGCTGAGGCGACCGGCTATGCCCCGTCGCGTCAACATGATGAGAACGTCGTGGAGATTGCGGTCTAGCGTTTTCGAGTCAGCCGAGCAAGACTCCTAGGCATGGACGCCAAGAGCAAGCAGGGACTGGCCGAGGTCGCACTCGGGTTCCACGGCCTGGCTTTGAATGGCGGATTCCCCGGAGCATTCGCCGCAATGCCGACGACCTTGGACCGTGTCGTCGAGGCGTTCACCCTGCTCCATCTCTCCGATGCTGGTCGGCTGGTGTCAGCGGGGGTTGGCGTGGTTCCAGGAAGCGGAACCGCGAATCAACGCACTCGTGCGGGATTGGTCGAGGGACTCTCCGTCGAAGCGGCGACTCAACTCGAGGACCTCGGCAATCGGTATATGGAGCTCGTCACGGACTCGCTCGTTGGCGAGCAAATCGCCCGTTACGCCGCACCCGCCCGCCGACTCCGCCTGCCGCGAGGCGTTCCTGACATGCTCGCCGAGTATCGGACCAACGCCATCGAGCGGGATGGCCTCGGAGTAGGGCGCGAAGTCGCTCGAGGCAACGGATTGTTCAAGCGAAACGGCAAGCTGTACGGATACCTCCGCGAGACCGATGCCGGCCGCGAAGGTATCTGGGCCATGAGGCTCGATCCCAATCCAGCAGTTCGTCGCTCGGCCGTCGTCCACTCGCTTCCCTGGCACTCCGATGAGGCAGCTGGGCTCCTGGGCGAGATGGCGGCTGCCGGCGGCATGGGAGGCCTCGAGGCGGAACTGACCCTCAAGGCGTGGCAGGACGGAAAGCTCAACCTCGAGTGGTGACCCCAAAGCTTTCCGAGCCAGTAGGGCCTGTTGTCCTCGACGAGCGCGGGGACACCTACGTTTTCCGTTCGATCCGGGACCTGGTCGGATATGTCGAAGCGATAGACGTCCGGGACGGCATTTTCGAAGCGTTCGACGCCGCGGATCGCCCGATCCTGCTGGCAGCAGCATCGGATCGGTCGCCCGTTACTTATTCGCTCGGCTCCGCCGCCGACCCGGAGCGCCTGCGCGGCATCCTCGTTCGATACGCCCGACACCCTCGGATTGCAGCGACGCTGCCCTCCAGCTTGGTCGTCGAAGACGCCTCCCTCGAGAATCTGCTGGCTGCCCTGTCCCCGAGAGAGCAACCCTCGCCACGGAGAAACGCCGGATGACCACGGGTCAACGTGGCGGGTCGGACGCCATTGCCGAGATCCTGGCGACCGAAGACGAAGAACGTCGCCAGGTTCTGATCCTCCAGTTCGTGGCGGCAGACCCAGCATCGGCGCTGGCGGAGGCAGAACGCCTGATTGCCTCGGGAGAGTCTCACCGCCGGACGCTTGGGGCCGACCTCCTGGGCCCGCTGGTGGATCGCGACGCCTCGCTCGCAACTCCCGTCGGCGACGTCCTGATCCCTCGAGTGCCGGCCGAGACCGAGCCGAGCGCTTTGCAAGCGGCGATCACCGCGCTCGGCCACGCTGGCGACGAGCGAGCGCGGTCGGCTGTCATCGACCGCGCATCATTCAACGACGTTGAGGTTCGCCTGGCAGTCGCCTGGGCCCTCCCATCCCTCGGGCTCGATGACGCTGCCATCGCTGCCTTGTGCGAGCTGAGCCGCGATCCCGACGAGGACGTCCGCGACTGGGCGACGTTCGGCCTCGGTCAGAGCGACGCGACCGACAGCGCCACGATCGAGGCGCTGTTCGCCAGGACGGACGACCCGCACTACGACACCCGCTGCGAGGCAATCCTCGGTCTGGCGATGCGCCATGATCCAAGAGCCCGCTCCTTGGTTGACCGAGAGCTCGCCCGGCCCATGGTCGGGGCGCTGATCGAGGAAGCACGGGACCTGGTTGATCGAGATCAAGCGACACCTAGGTAGGTACAAGCCGAGAGGGGAACCATGGGCCCGATGCTCTTCACCGGTCTGGCCTGTCTCGGTGCGGCGATCGCTGTAGGGCTGCTCTCCTCTCGAACGTCGCCACCCTCGCCTGGCGCGGCGGTGCCAGAGGCGAGTCGGGCCCTGGCGATCGTCCTGATGGCATTCGCCCAAGGCATCGGCGTCCTCGGAGCGGTGGTCGGCATCCTGGCCGTGGTGTTCGGCACCGTCGCCGAACCATCCGACGGTGTCTACGCGGTTGTGCCGGCCATCATCGGCGGGATCATCGGCTGGGAGTTCATCGCCTGGCGTCGCACGAGCTCCGATCGGGGAGTGATTCGTGCCGGCGAGACGATCAGGGCCGGCGGCGACGGACCTAACATAGGCACAGCCGACAGCTGCGGCCGGAGCTCCTACGTCGAGCTGGTTGAGCCGATCAAGGCGGTCCCATAGGGGAATGCGGATGAACCTCAGAGGCATCCTGAGCGCCGGGTTCATCTTGAGTCTTGTTGTCGGCGCCTGCACCAACCCGGTGCCAACGATCGGCCCAGCGCCGACCGTATCGGGCATCGTCACCGCTGGGCCAACCTGCCCGGTCGTTCAGTCGCCTGAACCTTCCGACTGTGCGCCCCGGCCGCTCAGCGGAGCTGTCCTGATCCTCTCGGATCCCGATGGGACCGAGATCACTCGAGCGACCACCGGCGTCGATGGTTCCTACATCTTCAGCATCGGGCTGTCGGAGGGGCCCGTGATCGTCTCGGGACGCCCCGTTGCCGGGCTATCCCCGCCGGCCCCGGTCATGGTGGAGGTGGTGGCTGGCCCGGGAGCCATGCAGGTGAACCTGGAATATGACACTGGCATTCGGTAGGAACGGGTGACGATGAAGTCATCGTGCCGCGCCCTAGCCCCCGTCGAAAGTCCGCGACGCCCTCAGCGCTCCTACCCACCGGGAGAGGGAGCCGGCGATGCGACGCTCACCCGGATTCGCGCGAGGCCTCGTGCGCCCTCCGCATCGAGCTGCCAACACCCGGGGTTCGGGAAGGTAACGCCGAGGGGGATCGGCCCGGGAAGGCCGCCGCCCGTTGGAGCGAAGGTGACGCTGCCCGTTCCAGGGCCATCCAGCCGCGTCACGGACATCCGGGGTGGCTGCGTGGCCAGCGTGTAGATCCCGACCTTCATGTCGAACACGCCATCCCGATATTGAACGTTGTCACCCCACCGCCTGCCTGGCAGACCGAGGAAGAACGTGTCACCCGACCCGATGAAGACTGCGTCTGGCAGATTGGCCCCGGCTGGCGGCGAGCCAGCGAGGCCCGCCTCGATCCTGTCGTCGCACGGCGTTGCGGACGCGGGCTTAGGGGACGGCTCGACAGAGGCGCACCCACCGGCGACCAGGAGAAGCAAGGCCACGAGGACGATGCCGATCCCTCGGACCTCGGAGACATTCTTCCTGAGACTCAGGAGCACGGCGGATACGCGATCCCGTTGAACGCACCGATCACGAAGCGCCCATCGGCTTCTGGGTAGCCGCAGATCTGGGTGAGCACGTCCCCGTCGCGGGCGACTACGATTCCATCTGGGTCGAGGAGCTCGAGCTGAGGCGAGAACCGGGCCCGGAAACCGGCCGGCCAGCGCACGGCGGTCCTGACGCCGGGCCGGTCGATTGGCTCGAGCCACACTGGGTCGCTCGCAGCTGAAGACCCTCGCAGGACTGAATCCGTCGATCCGACGAGGCCACAGGCGGACACGGCTCCGGGAGGCGCCGGAGGCAGGCTCGCTGAGCTAGTCACCGCCAGGTCGACGAACCCCGATGGAACAGGCGGGGACGACGGAGTCGCCGTCGAGCAACCCGCGGAGACCACAGCGATCGCCAGAGCTGCGATCCACCCCCGCTTCATACCACGACTCTAGCGGCCGGCGCAATGACTTCACTATTGGGCTCCTACGACACGCCGTCCTACGCGCCGGACGGGAGCCGGGCGCCGACGCGCTGGCGTCCCTGGCCGGCGTTGCCCCGATCCCGGCGAGCTCAGGGCAGATCCAGCGGATGCGCCTGAACCGGGGTGGCAACCGCCAGCTCAACCGCGCATTCCACGTCATCGCCGTCTCGCAGGCCCGCTTTCATCCCGAGGCCAAGGCGTATATGACTCGACGGATCGAGGTCGACGGGAAGACCTGGCGCGAGGCCATCCGAGCACTCAAGCGACGGCTCATCCGGCCGGTCTATCGGCTCCTGCTCGAGGGCTCCGTCCAGCTTGAAATGACCGCTTGACAAGATAGGAGCTTGCGGATCGTGGTGACGGAGACGGGTGTGCCAGGCCCTTGCGGAACCGACGATACGAGTTCATCGTCCTGAATGAGATGAAGGCCTTCCTGGCGCTGATGATGACTCTGCTTGCCGGATGCGGAGCGCCGGCTGGGACCACGAGCCCAAGCCCAGTCCCGGCCAGCTCCGCACCGAGCCCCAGTGCAGCTGAGGCCATGAGCGTCTCGATCCAGAACGGGACCACGCTGGTCGTGACCCTGGTCGTCAACGATGTCCCGGTAGCGACCCTCCAGCCGGGAGCTTGCCTCGGCTGTACGGAGCAAGACCCGAGCGTGCCGGCGATCAAGCTCCCTGCCCTACCCTGGAACGTGGAGGCTCGCTCGCCTTCGGGCCGCGTCCTCGTGTCGATGCCCGTCCACGAGGGCGACGTGATCCAGACCGCGAACAGCTGGAAGGGTGACGCCAACCGGGTCGATCTGTCCTGTGGGCGGCTCGACATCTGGTCCGGCCCCCCGCTGCTCGGACCAGCTCCTGGACCGGGCTCGCCAGGTGACTGTGCGCCGTAAGGCCGCGACAAGCCGGGTCCTCGCGCAAAGTCGGGTCGTGCCCATTGCCAACCGCCGAAATAGCGCCGAAGATCCGCCTGACGCAGCCGGGGGTGGCCACGGATGGCTCCGAAGGCATGGCACCAGCTCTGGCGACGGGTCGCCCTCACCCTCGCGACCATGGCGCTGGTCTCCGCCTGCAGTTCGATTACGCCAACGCCGATCCCGCTCCACCAGGAGCGCTTCTTCCTACCGGCTGATGTTGCAGCTCATGCTCCCGCGGGCTGGGAGACATACCAGACGAGGCTGGACTTGGCGATCCCGTATGGTGCACCGATCTTCCTGGCTAACCAGCAGTTCCCGGATCCCTGCGCGGGCTCAACCCAAGATGCCATCACCTGCCAGTCGTCTCCGCCGCTGGTCCTGCTCCAACCGGGCGGCGTCATCGTCGGGTTCGAGTACCAGCGCGAGTGCTCGGGGTCCCGTTTCCCGAGCCGACCGGCGCCGGCGACGTGGTCACGCTCAACGGCTTCCGGACGAAGCTCGTCCGCGATGCGCCAGGAGCATGTGCGGCGCTTGGCGCTGACGAAACGGTGACCCTCGTCATCCCATCGATCGCCGACTGGACCGGACGGACGACGCTCGAGGCGTGCCTCCGCAGGCCCGACCTTGCCGGGAACGAGGCGAAGCTCATGGACATGGTCGCGGCGGCAGCGAAGTGAGGATGGGCAAGGCTCACCCGTTCGTCCTCTTCGGAGCTGGGCTCGTGACCTTCCTCGTCATCGTGGCGTTGGCAGCTACCTGGGCAAACGGAGCCCATTTGCCGTCCGCGGAAGGCAGCCCTGGCGCGGACCCGCAGGCGACCCCAATCGTGTCGCTCGCCGGTGGGCCCGGTGGGTTGACGGGCATGATCACGGCCGGTCCAGTTTGCCCCGTCGAACAGTCGCCACCGGACCCGAAATGTGCTCCGCGGCCCGTCGCCGGGGCCGTCGTCATCGCGAAGGATGCGACTGGCGACGAACTCGGCCGTACGACGAGCCTCGCCGACGGCTCATACACGCTCCCGATTGGCACGAAAGGTACTGTCGAGATCCTGGCGCTGCCGGTGCCCGGTTTGCTCCGGCCGCCGGCCACTGTCGCGGTCTCCTTCGTCGATCAGCGCGAGTGGCAGCGGCTCAATTTGGAATACGACACAGGGATCCGGTAGGCCTCAATCGTCCACCAGCTTGCCAATCGTGCCGTCGATCCTCCTGACGCAGAATGGCCTATTGACGCCGGATGTTTCGCGGCAGAATGTCCGAGTAGTCGCGCCTCCGCCGCCGCATCTGGTTAACCGGAGATGGGTCGAGTGAAGTCATTAGCTAAGACCAAGCGCCGGGTCGTCGGGGTTGTGGCGGCCGTCGTCATCATGACGATGGTCCTTGCATTTGCCTTGACCGCCCCGAAGATCCCTCCCGCTCTGTCAACCTGCGGTGGCACGTACTCATCCGATGGCAGATGCGTCGGGCTCCCAGGGCCCGAGGAGCCCGGCGCGACCTGCGTGCCGCGAGGAAACGGTTCCTGCTCGTGGTTCTGGGAGCCTGGGTACCCGAAGCCGTGACTCACAAATAGCGCCCCTGCCGATCGGGCAACATAACTGGGACGTGTCCGATGGCGTACGGCTGTCTGGCCGCTGCCCAGCGGGAGATCGACGACGACCTCCGGGTCTTCTGGGCGACAGCGAACGGTACGAGCAGGCGGTTGCGGCCAGGACAGCCTCTTTCCGGGAGCCGACTCTGGCTCCAAGGCCTGACTTCAGGCCTTGGCGTGTCGCTCCGTTGCGCGGCCAAGCGATCATAGGCTTCGGCGATCAGCGGGATCACGACCTCGCGGAACGTTGTCGCTGACGGGTTCAGAATCGAGACAAAGAGCTGGGCCGGATAGGTGGGGTGCGGAAGGAGCGTGTCGAGCTCCGTGTAGTCCGGCGGCGGCGGGCGAGCAGGATCCGGCGGACCGACCGCTCAGACAACGCAGCCGGACGGTGCAGTGGCCGGGCCGAGCGATCCTCGAGACCGGCCGGGCCTTCCGCTCGGTAGCGCCGGAGCCACTTGTACGCCGTCGCCCGGCTGACCCCGAGCATCTCGGCCGCCGTTGCCGGCGGCCAGCCCTCGATCAGGATCCGATCAACCAGCAGCCGTCGGCCGAACGGCGTGAGCTTGGCCGTACGATGGAGCATGAGAGCCCTCCGTCGGAATGGAGCGTCGATAACCCCACACCGAGCACGAGGGCTCTCACTCAACTGCTTTCTCCGACAGTTAGGTGGTCTGTGTGAAGACCCTCCGCTTTGGTGAGGTCGCGACGAGTTTGCCGAACTTGAAGCCGGTGAACCGACCTTTGGAGTACGGCTGGATTACTAGAGCCGCGTCTCCGTCCCGGTGTTCGAGAGACATTGCGATGGCGTCCGTCTTCTCGCCCCCCTCCGGTGTGTAACGCGTGTCGTAGCAGATGGCCGCTGCGCGGATTTGCCCGGCGGCCGCCTGCGACCGCATCGCGCCAGCAAGCAAGTCGATGACATCCTCCGACGCCGGGTGCTCACTACCCGTGCAGTGTCGCTGACCTCCGACCATTCGCATTTGGGACCCTAGCGAGCCGCCCCGCCTTGGTTCACCGCTCGCAGCTGGCTGGCGCGGCGCTGGATCTCGGCCGCCCTCATCCGGAATGCTTCGACCTCGGATGGCGACGGGTCTCGAGGCATCAGCCCGAGTTCGTCCTGGATGAGCTCAACGTAGGCATCGCGCACCGCGGCCCACTCCGCTGTCGGGGCCTTCAGGTTGGCCAGCTCGTCAATTGCCTGTTGCCGAGTCAGCCTTAGTCGTTGGAGTTGCTCCTGGTTGATGACACCAGGGACGTGCTCGGGGAATCGACTCAACGGTGTGAGGGCTCCGTAGACCTGCCGATCAAAAGCGAGTTGTCTACGCCGAGAGGGCTGCAGCCAACCGCGCAAGACAGTCCATTGCAGAGTCGTCCAGACCATAAGCCCCGCCAGGACCAGCGGGAAAACGACATCGACAGCTGTGGGAGGCCTGAACTCGATCAGCCCGCCATCGAGCGCGAGAAGGCCGCTCGCCACGATGAGGGGGGCAGCAGTGAGCGCAAACCAGCGGAGTGTCTGCGGGGTCGCTGCGCCCAGGCCACGAAGGCCGACGCCGCAATCAGTCCCGCAAGGTTTTAATGATCATCGCGCCCGACTAATGCATTCGCGGTTTTAGACGGATCGGGGACTTGCCGGGTCCGCTCATCGACCCAGCATGGCAGACCGGCCGCTCACCTTGGGCAAAGAGCCTGACATAGGATTGGCTTGATGGGCTCCGCAGAAGACGCACAAGCTAACGGGCCGTTTCCTCCGGCCTTCTCGCCCCAATTCGACGCCTTGTTCGAGGCGTTCCGGGCAGCTTGCCCGTCATTCAGCGCGATCGACGACGCGGCGAAGCCCGATTGGGCAGGCGAACCACATCCCCTCGGCTACATCCGTGTGGCGGCACTCGCCCGGCACCTCGAAAGACTCGTCGAGGCGGGCGATCTAGACCAGGTGGTGTCCGCGCTCGGAGTCCTCGAGGGGACGCTCGCGAGCGATCCTGACGAGTACCTTCGCACGCTCCTCGTCGAAGGGCTCATCGAGGATCTACAGAACGCCTGCCTTCGGTCGGGCGGGCGGGTGCGACTTGTCGATGTGCGAGCACTCCTGGGACCGCGCTCCACGAACGCCTGGGACGAGACGATGTTGCTATGGCATGGGCCAGCGGCAGAGGCGAAGAAGGTGCTACCGCCTGGATCGCTACCGTAGTCCGCCATCGCCACCATGAGTGACTGAGTCGGGGAATCGAGCGGTCGGCTGAGTCCTCCAGACTCGCTCGGAAATAGCTCGATGATTGCCCTGATTCGGCCGTTCCCCGCCATACCCGGACCATACATCGGGGGCGTAAGGCCTTCACCACCAGTCGGACATTGAACAGCTCACCCACCACGATCCGCTCATCGTGGGTGGTGATTCGCGTCCTGACGTCGCCAGCATTCATACGCCTCGTCGAGGACCCTGCCTAGGTTCGGCCAACCTCCGCGACCCAGGTGCTCGGGCGGTTCGATCTCGACCCCGTCCTCATCAAATCGATGCCGATGGTGTGCGTCCGGGTGGTCCGGTTGCACGTGAAGGTTGTCGTACCGCACGAACTCGCGAACCCGTCCGGGACTTCGCTGAATGACCTCGTACCTGTATTCGGCCGTCTCCACCCAGCGAAGGCCCTTCTTGAAGAAGCTGCGTTGCAGCCGCTTGACGTGGATCTCGAATCCGTCGAGGCAATGGAGGACGCCATGCCAGTAAACATGATCAGGCAGTAGGTCGAACGCCAGATCGTTGACGACGAGAAAATGGTCCTCGAAGTCCCTGAGCTTGCCCAGATGGGCTCCGAGATAGGAGTCCCAGCTAGTCGCCCGGTGCTGATCGCGTGCCAAGGACTGCGCTCAGGGTCCTGAAACCGAAAAGCCAGTCTGAGACCTCCGCTGTTTCCGCCACCCGGCCAGCGTCAAGCGCCGCCTCGAGGTCTGAACTGGCGAATCCGAAGCTGACCTCGTACCCGCGCAGCCGAACTGCCAGGTCCAGGACGATGCGGAGGCGGTTCGCCTCGAGCTCATCGCGTTCCGGCTCGGTAATTCTCGGGACGGCAGTCATCGAAGATCTCCCTCGGTCTGGCCCGATGATGGCGGGAGCATAGACGCTCCTCCATCGGCCCAAAGTCCCACAGTCGCGCTGAACAAGAGCCTCCGCTCATCTAGTGACACCTCAGACGTCAAACCTGCAGGACTCATTCCCTCGCTCCTGGTGTCGCCAGCTCATCCGCCGATGTAGGTGCTCGGCTCACCGGTGCCAGCTTGCCCCGTAACCAGCTCCGGGCCGTCCGAAAGGCACGGCTCCCATCGTCGAGCAGCTCGAAGGTCTCGACCTTGGCCGGCTCGACGAAGTCGGTCATGAATGTCGCGATGCGCTCGTCCGAGGGCTCCGGGTCGGGTGCGGAGGCCGAGCCCGCTAGGCCATGGAGTTCGGCGAGCCCGATCGCCGTGAAGCCGAGTTCGCTCGTTTCTTTCACGCGCTCGGCCCAGGCCGCTTGGTCCTCGGGGTACAACGCGGGGTGCCCGGCGAGGTACAGCTCCTCTACCCGCTCTCGCGCCCGTGCGAAGGCCCGCAGCTCGACAATCCGCCCAAGCATCAGCTCCAGGAGCTCATGGAACCGCTCAGCGTCTGTCGGATCACGGGGCCTCCCCTCGATGGAGCTGCACAGCAAGGCAAGCCGACCCGCGAGGACCATCCCAAGGAGCGTCTCCCGATCGATCAGATCGTGACTCAGGTGCAGGATTCGCACGAAGAGCTCATAGCGGAAGACGACCTGGAAGACGGCTGCATCGGCCGCCTTCGCGACATCGGCCAATGGTTTGCCGCGCAACCGCGATCGAACACCGGACGAGGCCGCTCGGGCGAGGACGTTGAGTGGTGGCTCAGCGGACTCGTCTTCAAGGTTCGCCCTGGCGTGGGCCTCGATCCCGCCGTGGGCATGAGCCTCATCGAGCCAGCGGACGGCGAGTTCGGTCGGGGTGAGCGACTCTTCCACTTTGGCCAGTCGGCGGGCAAGCGTCACTCGAGCTCCCCGAAGTCTGGCGCCGGCTTCTCGCGAGCTCGAATGGCCTCGAGCTGCTCGACCCGGGTGGCGAGGTCGCCGACTTCGAGGAGCTTCGCGCCGATGCCGAGGAAGCCTGCCACGGTCCGGTTCCTTGCGATCGAGTTTTCGAGGCCCATCGTCTCGATCGTCAGTGTCTCCAGGAGGGCCTGGTGGTCCTCGACGCTGCGCAGGCCGTTGAAGCCGTAGATCGTGGCCAAGGTGCGCTTCTTGCGCCGGTGCAGGCCACCGAGGCGGCGGGCCTCGGCCTGTTCTTCCGCGGTATCGGGCGAATGCCAGAAACAGAACGGCTCAGTCCGCAGGGGAGCAGCCCGACACGGCCTACCTTCAGCCATCTCGAACGTGCACGCCCTGCCTACCATCGACTAGCTCTGGTAGTCGAGCCGACGAAGGTAGTCAGCCACGATCTGGCCATCGTGTGGGCGTATCGTCGTCGGATGGAATCTTCGATGACTCTCGAGTGCCGTATCGAGAACAACCGACCCGAGCTGATCCGCGACGTCGACGAGATCCACTTGGCATCCGCCATCAGGCGTCTCGACGGCTCCCGCTACAGTGCGCTCTGGCTGCAGGCGCCTCAAGGCGAGCGGGACGAGGCCGAGGGTTTGACCCAGACGGATCTTTGGGACGGTTCCAAGGGGCTGGCCATCGGCGGCGGCAGCCACGCTCGTTACCTGGTTTCGTCGCTCAGCGGCAACCCGTACGAGATCTGGAACCTCGCCCAGCCTGAACTGGGCGACGGCCCACGGACGGCATTCTCGGGTGGGCAGGTGGTCACGGCTCCCGAGCAACACTGGGTTGGCCAAGCTGAGGCGCTCCGCGCTGCCGAGCACTACCTCGAACACTGCGCCCGCGATCCGAGCCTGACCTGGGAGCGCGAGCCAGATCCGGCGCCGTCTCGTGGCAACCTCAGCCATCGGCCCGAACCGCCGTCTGGCCCGTGAACGCCTCCCAGCGGGCCAGGATCACATCGACATAGCGCGGCTCGATCTCCATCGCGAGGCAGCGTCGGCCAAGGCGATCCGCCGCGATGAGCGTGGTGCCGGAGCCGCAGAACGGGTCGTAGACCGCCTCGCCGACCTTCAGGTGGTTCCGGATCGGGATCTCCGAGAGGAGCGCCGGCTTCTGCGCCGGGTGGTCCTGCTTCGCCTCCCGCGAGCCACCCATGATCATCTTCGGGCTGGGCACCCGCCAGATCGTCGCCTGGTTGCGCTCGCCATAGAAGGGGACCTTGGCCCCTTTGCGCCGGATCGCCCAGGATACCAGGAGCGACCCATCGCGAAGAGGCCCTTGTCCCAGATGATCTGGCTGACAATCTCGAAGCCGATCCCGGTCAGCCCTTGAGCGACTTCGGCGGCATGGACGCCCGCGTGCCAGACGTAACCGACGTTGAGCGACGGGACCAACGCATATGCCTCCGACCAATCGACCCGGGTATCGCCCGAGATCGTCGTGTTCCGGTGGCCTTTCGATCGCCCACGGGCGCTCCCGTTCGCCCGAGTCACGTTCTCCTCATCCATCTGGCCATCGATCCGCATATACGGCGCTTCTGCCGCCCCGAGGCCGTTGTAGATGCCGTCCCGCCAGGTGGGGTCGAGGGACACCCCGTAGGGCGGATCGGTCGACAGGAGACACGGTTCCTCGCCGCCCAGGAGTCGCTCGACATCGACGGGGCTCGTCGCATCGCCGCACAGGAGCCGATGTCCACCAAGAATCCACAGCTCACCAAGCTTCGAGCGGGGCTCCTTCGCTGCCTGCTCCAGCGCGGCTTCGTAGTCGAAGCTCTCGATCCGGTCGGCCCTCTCCTTGGCGGCGAGCGACAGCAGGAGTTCCTTGACTTCGTCGTCCCCGAAGCCGGCAAGCGAGAGGTCGAGCTCCGAGCTCGCCTGGAGATCCGCCAGCAACCGGGCGAGGAGCTGGTCGTCCCAAGAGCCTGAGATCTTGTTCAGCGCGAGCCCTAGCAACCGGGCCTGCTCGACGCTGATGTCGAGCCAGGTCACCGGGACCGTCTCCCAGCCCAGCCGGCGAGCTGCCACGAGCCGCTGGTGGCCGCCAATCACAACGCCATCTTCTCGTCGGGCGAGGACGGGCTGGACGAAGCCGAACTGCCGGAGGCTCCGGGTCAGGCTCTCCAGCTCGTCATCGCTGATCCGGCGTGGGTTGGCCGGGTCGGCGTGGAGCTCGTCGAGCGCGACCTGCTCGATGACCGGCGCGGACGGTTCAGCTGTGGTCGGAGCGGACGGCGGCACCCGCCAAGCGTGGCAAACCCGAGCGCGGATTCCTATCCGCCGCCGGTGCTACATCCAGAGGGCCAGACCACTCCGACGCGTTAGGGTGCCATCCCGGTCGTGTCCACGTTGCCGTAGACGTTTGGGGTGCCCGTCGTGGCATCTCCGACCCAGATACACAGGTCGTGGCTGCCGGGAGCTAACGACGCTGGCGGCCAGGTCGTGCCCGGTGGCGGTGCGGCACCTGAGACAGGCCCCGGCCAGGAACCCACGAAGACCACGACGAAGGCGGGCGCCGTGACATCGAGTTCGGGCGACAGGCCCATCTGGGGCAGGTGTTTGTGGTAGTCGCTTGCCGCGGCCATCGAGAAGGCTGCGAGGACGGGACCGCCGTTGCCGTCGCAGGCGGCGAAGCGTGGATCTGCCGTCACGGGCCCGGAGCTGGCAACGGCTGCGGGGGAGACACAGCCCGCGATGACCAGGATCAAGACCGGCCCGAGCAGCACCGAGCGCCTCACGGCTGAACGTGGATCGTGATCGGGGCGGTGAGCTCGTAGCTCGGGAGGTGGCAGCTTTGGCCCGGGTCGATGCTGACGAACGAGGCGATCGCGGTGATGGTCCAATCGCCCGTGGGCAGATGGAGAAGGGGATCGGCAAAGAACGACGCGTAGAAGTCCGCGCCGGATGCCCCCGGGCTGTAGCCGCCGCTCTTTCTGATGGGCGAGGTCACGGGCTTCGTTGGGTCGAGTTGATAGGGCTGGCAGTCGAGCCTCCAGCCGCCATCGATGTGCCGACCCAAGCCACCGATCTCGATGATGCTGAAGCCGAGCAGACCCTCACCCGAGCCGCCGACCTCGGTTGGCTTCGAGACGTTCAAGCTCGCGGTGCCGTCGATCGCCTCGCTCGTGCTCCAGGTCGTCCGCGGCAGGGTCAATTGAAGCTCGAAGGGACCCTCGGTAGCCGTGGCTTGGACGATTGCGGTGCTCGAAGCGGCCGCCGATCCAATCGGCCGCAAGCCTGATCCCACGCAGGCCGCCGTCAGAAGGCACAAGATCGCCCCGAGCAGGAGGATTCCAGGCCCGCTTCCACGCACTTGACGACGAGTCCGCGTGCCGATCACCCGACGACGGTAGCAGCCTCAAGTGCCGCCCTCGGGCGTTGGCCGTGAGCGGATCGTGCGAGCCAGGATCGGCACGATCAAGGCGCACCCAAGGACGAGTGGCACGATGCCCACGGCGAGCCAGAAGCCGAGGTTGTCGGTCGCCCCCTCGGAACCGAACTGCCCCGCCATCAGGAAGGACCAGAACGCACCGAAGCCCGTGAGTAGGCCAGACAGTGCTACGAGGCGATGGTCGGCGCGAAGGATTACCACAAACCCCAGCACCAGGGTCCCCAAAGCACCAATCAAGCCGAAGCTGGTCAAGAGGACCGCAGCCACGCCCAAGACTGCCGTGGAGATCCAGAGGAGCCGCCTGCTCATTGCGATCCTGCTAACCGACGGGCGAAGACGAGCACTCCGAGCAGGACGCCAGCTGCAGCGAATCCTCCCGCGACGAGCACAAACGGAGCCAAGTCCAGTGAACTGCACGTCTCGAAATATCCCGGCCCGCTGACCGTGGTGCAGCGCAAGTTCGCCACCAGAAGGAGGCCCGCCTGGCCCGCTCCGACTCCCACGAGCAGACCACTCGTCGCGACCCTCTTCGAACCAGAGCGGAGAGCCCACAAGCCAGCCGGTAGGACGAGAAGGATCGCCAGTACGCCCGCCTCGAGGCTGAACGCGCCAATGAAGACCCCGAGGGCTGTCCCGAGGAGCCAAGTCGTGCCCATCGACGACCGCAAAGCGCTCAGATCGCGGACGAGAGTTGCGTGACGGCTGCGAACGCTGCGACCGGTGGCACGAGAAATGGCAGAACGACGACTCGCCGGACTCGATCCAACGCGGGTGGCCGAAACGTGCTATTCACAGATAGCACAATGACCACCGCGAGCGGCGATGTCAATCCCGATCGCGTTACCGCCGGATGCCGACTACCCGCTGAGACCCACGTAGTCCGATGAGCGTGTCGTTCAAGCCGCGACAGTCAAAGGCTCCAGGGCGGGCACGGACAGCCAGCCGGCGGCGCGGCCGAGGTAGATCAGCTCCTCGGTCGATAGTCCGAATCGGGCCCGGAGGTCTGCGAGGTGGCGCTTTGCGGTGCTTGGGCTGACAGCGAGCAGAGCTGCGGCACCAGGAACGGAGCCACCAGCGGTCAGATAGGCAGCAAGGGTCTCGCGCTGACGCGGCGTCGCGACTGGTAACCTCGCCGCTATCGACGGCCGGGAGCCCTCCTTCATGCGACGTACCACGCGAGCGGGTCATAAGACGCAAGGCCGGTCCCCAAATCCCCTTGGGGGCACTCCGCAAGGTGCTCGAGCCAACGAGGGTGCCTGCGGTCGTGAGGCGACGGATCGCAAGAGCCCTGGCCAGGCCTGATCAGGGACCGGCCAAGCGTTCGACGACCGGGGCATGATTGGGCCAGCAACTTGATGGCTGGAGGCCTTGGACATGCCGACCGTGAGTGTTCGCTACATCGTCAACGACATCGACGCAGCGATCTCCTTCTATTGCGATCGCCTGGGCTTTCATGAAGAGATGCATCCCAACGCGTTCTTCGCGATGCTGGCCCGGGACGACCTGCGGCTCGTCCTCAGCCGGCCCGGTGGTGGGGCCGGCGGCGGCCAGGCGGCGCCCGATGGCCGGCTCCCTGAGCCTGGCGGCTGGAACCGCTTCTCGCTCGAGCTGACCGACCTCGACGCCTTTGCCGCCACGCTTCGAGCCGACGGGGTCGCGTTCCGCACGGACATCATCGTCGGCGTCGGTGGCAAGCAGCTCGTGATGGAGGACCCGTCGGGCAACCCGGTCGAGCTGTTCGAGCCGACGATCGACGAGGCCAGGCTGACGGGCCGCTCCTAGGTGGCCAAGGTAGGGGACCGACCGGGGTCCTTCTGGACGCGCACGCTGGGCAGCACCTCGTTCACGAAACGATCGAGCTCCTCGACCGTCTCGAAGTTCAGGGCGATGTGCTTCACCCCGACGTCGACCAGGAGCTCAATCTCGCGAATGACGTCGGAGGGAGTCGGGCCGGCGACCCCGAACACCTGGCCGGGGTAGAAGTCATGCTCGTAGGAGGCCCGGAAGCCGGTCGGATCCGCCGGCAGTGAGACGGTCAGCTCACAGGCCAGGTGGATCTCCTCGAACGGGCGGCCAATGGCCGCGCACTCGGCTCGCAGCCGTTCGAAGGGCGCCCGATAGGTGGCATCCCAGGGACCGTCCCAGATCCACCAATCGGCCAGCCGGGCGACGACCTTGAGGGCTTTCGGCCCATTGGTCCCGACCAGGATCGGGATCGGCGGATCGGGCCGTTCGCAGTACGCCTGGTCAAGGTGATACCACTCGCCCGCGTAGCTCGCGGGTGAGCTTGACCAGAGCGCCTTGAGCAGCTCGATCGCTTCGGCGAGCTGGGCGACGCGGGTCCCGCCGCTCGGGTAGTCGAAGTCGAACGCCCGATACTCCTCCTCCAGCCAGCCGGCACCGAGGCCCACGATCAGACGGCCCCCGGACAGCTTCTGGAGGGTCTGGGCCATCACCCCGAGCAGGCCGGGATTGCGATAGCTCTGGCTCATGACCAGGCTGCCCACCCGGAGCTTCGGGAACGTCGCGGCCAGCCAGGTGAGCTGGGTCCAGCATTCCGAGGCGGGATCGCCGTCGACCTGGAGGTGGTCCGACAGCCAGGCCGTCGAGAACACATCGGGCAAGCCGTCGAGGACGGTGTGCGCGTGGCTGATCCAGTCGACCCCATCGGGCTGGGCCGGGAAACCGTGCAGTCCAAGGTCGGTCATCGCTGCTCCATCGGCTGATCGGCCCATCGTAAGTCGTCGAAATGGCCGGCCGAGCGGGTTGCGCTCCGCGACTCTTGGCGGTCGCTTGACGCCCCGACGACGCAGGCACAATATGCTAGCGATGAGTAGCACATATCTTCAGGTCTTCTTCGACGCCGATTGCGGGTTCTGCGCACACTCGGCCAGCGTGCTGCGCCGACTCGATCGGAAGCATCGGCTCTCGCTTGTGCCCCTCCAACGGGCTGCCGAGGTCGTTCCGGACGCGCCTGAAATCCGGGCGTTGCTGGCGTCGATGCATGTCCGGGACCGGGCCGGTCGCTGGAGCGTCGGCGGGGCGGCGTGGGTGCGGATCGCCAGCGAGATCCCGCTGCTGCGACCGCTGGCGTTCCTGGCCAGGCTGCCCGGACTGCGAACCCTGGTCGAGCCGGCCTACGCCCTGGTGGCCGCCAATCGGCACCGGATCAGTCGCCTCCTGGGCGACGACGCCTGCGTGATCCCCCAGACCCGCTAAGCGCTCACTGGCCGACGTTGGCCGGACTCAGCCAGGCCGTGGCCTGGTAGGCATCGGGCGCGCCTCGATCGCCGACGGCCACCACGAGGTCCTTCCAATGGGTGGCCGCGATCACCTCGTTGTCGAGGAACTCGGGCCCGTCCGGGGTGCGTGACCAGGTGATGCCATCGGCTGAGGTCCAGATGGCCGCCTCGCCGTATTGCACCCCGGTGTCGATCGTGCCGGCGGCGACCACGCCGGCCGGGCCCGCGGTCACGGCATACATCCGGACCTGGATGCCTGGCCGCCCGAAGATCGGATTGGCCGGCACGAGCGCCCAGTTACGGCCGTCCTTCGAGGTCCAGATCCGGGCCGTGTCGCCGGCGATGTCCTCGCCCACCGCGACCAGCCCGATCGAGGGCACGGCCGCGATCGCCCGCAGTCGACCACCCTCGAACGTGGGGCTGTCGGGTACGCGGGTCCAGGTCTTGCCGTCACTCGAAGTCCAGATCACCGCCGGCCCGGGTGCGTCGGCTGGTCCGGTCTGGCCTACAGCCACGAGACCAGGCCCACCGGCGGCGACGCCCCACACCCGCGCATTCTTGAACGAGGGTGAGTCGGTCGCCAGGTGCCAGGTCAGGCCGTCCGGCGAGTACCACATGTCGGCATCGGCCGAGAAGAACTCGTTGCCCCGGTAGCCGCCGGCCACGAAGCCGCCCTGCCAGGCGGTGATCGAGGTCAGGCGCAGCGGGCTGGCCGAAAAGGCCGGGCTGGCGAGCTTCTGCCAGGTGCTGCCGTTGGTGGACGTCCAGGCGGTCGCGCCGTTGCCGTCGCGACCGACTGCCTCATAGCGCTGGCTGTTGGCAGCGACCGCGCTGAGCAGGGTCTGGGCCGGGAATCCACCGGTGAACTTCCAGTTCGAGCCGTCGGTCGAGAGCCAGCTGGCGCCGCTGAAGTCCTGCAGGATCCAGCCGACCGTGACCAGCCCGGCCGGGCCGTTGGCGACGCCGGTCATCAGGGTGTCGATGGCGGGGTGACAGGGCGCGCAGCCGCGGGTGATCACGACACCGGTCTGGGCCGTCATGAAGCCGTCCGGCTCCTCGATCCCCGTAGCCCGAATCCAGCCGCTGGTCGAGATCGGGCTGGCGGTTGGTCCGCCGCTCGCCGATGCCAGGGGACCGGGAGATGCGGACGGGTTGGCGGATGGGCTGGCCTCCGACGGAGCGCTCGTCGTGGGCCTGGCGGCGACCGGGCTGCTGGCCGGCGTCGCGGTCGGAGTCGTGCTGCCGCAGGCCGCCAGCAGGACAGCGACCGCCAGCAGCGCGCCGATTCGCGCGGTCTTCGAGCGGCGTCCAGACAGTGACATCGCGGGACTGGGCACGTAAGCCCACCTTCGCTGGCGCTGAATGATCGACATGGGCAGTAGTGTGCCGCTTCGGCGGCTGGTTGCCGAGTGTGCACCCAGGACCGCAACAGCGCGTTTGCGGTTGTGGGTGCCCACCCAGGCAGCAGGTGACGTGGGGCGAGGGGGCGATGGATGCGGCGCCACGATGCCGATCAAACCGCGCTACGATCGCGGCGATGGAGATCATGGGCGTCCGGATCACGACGATCGTCAAGGACAACATCGCGACTCGGTGTGACGGCTGCCTCGAAGTGATCGAGGGCACGCCCTGGCGGATCAACCTGCTGGACATCGTGGCCACCGAGGTGCCGGCCAACTGGTCGGACCGGCCGGCGCTCAACCCCGGCCCGTTCCAGTTCCATGGTGACCCGGCCCATGTCCGGCGCTGGATGGCCGCCCGCGGCCACCTGTTCTGCCGGCTCGGCACGGTTCGCGAGATCATGCGACCGGTTCCGATCCCGGGCGAGGAGCCGCGTTGGGGCCTGTGCGATGGGATCCATCGCGAGGCCCACGAGTTCGTGCCTGCCTGACCCGGCGCCCCGATGAGCGTCGCGCTGCCGGCCGCCACCTCGATCCTGGCGTTCCTGTTCGGCATCGCCGTATTCGACCAGTGGCGGACCCGCCGGCGCGCCTATCAGCTGATCTGGGCGATCGGCATGCTCTTCTTCGGAATCGCCTCCGGCTGCGAGGCCCTGGCCGCGGCCTCCGGCTGGAATGAAGCCCTGTACCGGACCTGGTACCTCACCGGGGCGGTCTGGACGGCCGGCTGGCTGGGCCTGGGCAATGCCTTCCTGCTCGGCCGGACGCGCTTCGGCTACACCTTTGCGGCCTGCCTCTTCCTGGCCGGCCTGTTCACGTTCCTGACCGAGGCGAAGTACCAATACCCGGGGGCAAGCATCGCCCCGATCCTGTACCTGATCAGCGCGATCGTGCTGGCCGTGGCGATCGGGATCGAGACCTATTTCCAGAATGATCGCTGGCCGTACATGGCGGCCCACGCCGTGGTCGGGGCAACCGTGCTGTCCATTGTGCTGATGGCCACGACCACCCTGCCGGCGCCCGGCTACCAGCTCGACCCCGCCACCAATGTCCCGGTCGGCGACCTCTTCCCGGGCACCCTCCGCTTGCTCACCCCGTTCCTCAACATCACGGGGGCCTTAGCCCTGATCCTCGGCGCGGTCTTCTCGACCTACATGTTCATGCCCAAGAAGCGCGTGCTGAGCTACTCGCTCGATCCGAATCAGCCGGGGGACGAGTTCCTGTTCAACCTGCTCATCGCCCCGGTCGCGATCGCGGTCAACTTCGGGGCCTCCCTGCCCGGCGCGATCCAGGCCCTGGCCCACGGCCGGATCCACTCCCGGGCCCCGGCCACCGCGCTGATCGCCCTGGGCGCGTTCATCCCATCGATCACCGACGGCCTGAACCGGTTCGGTTCGACCGAGTTCTTCGAATTCGGCAAGTTCCTGGGCGTGGTCTTCCTGTTCATCGGCTTCCTCGTCTCGATCGAGGTCTTCTCGGAGATCCGGATCCCGTTCACCCGGAAACGGATCGGTGGCCCGCGGGTCGAGCGGGTCGAGCGGCCGGCCGACTGACCGGGACGCCGCCGGCCCCGGCTCGGAGCGCCCTGTTCGGCACGCTCGCGATCGTCGTCGCCGCGATCTGCTTCGGCACGCTCGGACCCCTGTCCCGACTGGCCTACGACGCGGGCATGACCCCGCTCGGCTTCGCTACCTGGCGGGCCGTCTTCGGGGCGAGCCTGCTGACCGTGGTCGTGCTCGCGATGACCCGTCGCTGGCAGCCCCTCATCCACCCGCGCGATGTGCCGAACCGGGCCCGGCTGTCGCTGGCGGTGGCAGCGGCCGCCGGGATCATCCTCAACCTGGGCGTGTTCATCGCCTTCGGCCGGATCACGGTCGCCCTGGCCCTGCTGGCGTTCTACACCTACCCGGCCTTCGTGGCGGCCGTGGCCATCATCCTGGAGCACCGCCGGCCGGAGCGGATCGAGCTGCTCGCCCTGGCCCTTGCCCTGGCCGGGATGGTCCTGGTCGTGGCCGGCCAGCTCGACCCCGCAGCCGGCCTGGTGGTCGATGGCCTGGGCCTGGCCCTGGCCCTGCTGGCGGCCGTTGCCCAGACCGTCTACATCACCTCCAGCCGGGGCTACGCGGTCGTGCCGACCGAACAGGCCGCGACCGTCCTGCTCTGGATCGCCGGGCTGGCCTTCGTCGTGATCGCCCTGCTGACCGGATCGCTGAGCGACCTGGCCGAGCCGTTCCGCAATCCGGCCGCCTGGCCGTACCTTCTGGTGGCCGGCCTGCTCGGGGCCGGCTTCCCGTCGCTGCTGTTCCTGGTCGCGATCCGGCTCATCGGCCCGGTCCGAACAGGGATCCTGGCGATGCTCGAGCCGGTCACCGGGACCGTCCTCGCCGCGATCATCCTGGGCGAGACGCTCGGTCCGATCCAGATCTTCGGAGGCGCCCTGGTGATCGTTGCCGGGGTCTTCCTGCAGGCGGCGCCGAGCCGGGCCGACGGCCCTCCGACCCATCCAATCCAGGTCCCGGCCCCAGGCTGAAACGGGGCCGGCGGTATACTGGCCGGGCCGACCAACCCACGTCCTGCGAGGTTCGATGCGAGTCCGAAAGGCGGTCCTGCCCGCCGCCGGTTGGGGAACCCGTTTCCTGCCGGCAACGAAGGCTCAGCCGAAGGAAATGCTGCCGCTCGTCGACAAGCCCGTGATCCAGTACGCGGTCGAAGAGGCTGTCGCGGCCGGCATCGAGCAGGTGATCATCGTCACCTCCAGCCAGAAGCGGGCGATCGAGGACCACTTCGACGTCAGCTACGAGCTGGAGCACCTGCTCGAAGAGCGGGGCGACGTGGAGATGCTCCGCCGGATCCGCCACATCAGCGACCTCGCCCAGGTCGCCTACGTCCGCCAGAAGGAGCAGCTCGGCCTGGGCCACGCGGTATTGATGGCCAAGGAGCTGGTCGGGCACGAGCCCTTCGCGGTGATCCTGTCGGACGACGTCGTAGTCGGCGAGCGGCCCTGCATCGGCCAGCTGATCCATGCCTACAACGAGACCCACTCGTCGGTCGTGGCGGTGATGGAGGTGCCCCACCAGGACACCAGCCGGTATGGCGTGATCGATTCTGAACCCGCCGGCAATGAGCTCGACCACGGCCGCCTGTATCGGGTGAAGGGCCTGGTCGAGAAGCCCGATCCCGATGACGCCCCGTCCGACCTGGCGATCATCGGCCGCTACGTCCTGACCCCCAAGATCTTCGACAAGCTCGAACAGACCCAGCGCGGCGCCGGCGGCGAGATCCAGCTGACCGATGCGATCGAGGCGCTGATGCAGGAGCAGGAGGTCTACGCCTACGCCTTCGAAGGCACGCGCTACGACGCGGGCACGACGATGGGCTGGCTGAAGGCCTCGGTCGAGCTGGCCCTCCAGCGCCCGGACCTCTCGGCCGAGTTCCGCGACTACCTGCGGAGCGTGCCGCTCTAGGAGCCGGTTCGAGCGTCCGGCGAAGAGCACGGCCCTTGGCCCGGGACCTGGCCATCCCGATCTCGCCGGATGTGCACAAATCGCTGGAATAGGCTGCGGATCTGATCGTTTGATGTTCTGAGTACACAAGGCGACGAGCGCGCCAACAAGCCCGGGCCAAGGAACGTCGCGGAGGCACTGCGACCCCGCGCCACGCCCGCCGAACGTCACGACACCTCCCCGGCGGGCGTCCTTCCGTGGGGTACGATGCCCGCCGGGCGTCGGCGTGCCCAGAATCATCGTGGCGCAACACGAAAGGGAGTCTCTTGGCGGAGATCGGAAGCGTTCTAGGTGGCCGGTATCGGCTGGTCGAGCTGCTCGGACAGGGCGGAATGGCCACGATCTATCGGGCCACGGACGCCCAGCTCGGACGCGATGTCGCCGTCAAGATCCTCCGGCCGGAGTACGGCCGCGACCCCGATTTCGTGGCTCGCTTCCGGGCCGAGGCCCAGGCCGTCGCCTCGCTGAGCGACCCCAACATCGTCCAGGTCCATGACTTCGGGATGGATCCGGTCGGCCCGTACATCGTCATGGAGTACGTCGACGGCGAGGACCTGGCGACCCTGATCAAGCGGACCGGTCCGCTCCAACCGCGCCAGGCGGCCCGGATCGTGGCCGAGGCGGCCAGCGCCCTGGCCGCGGCCCACGCCCGCGGGATCATCCATCGCGACGTGAAGCCGGGCAACATCCTGCTCGCCCATGACGGCCGGGTCGAGGTCACCGACTTCGGCATCGCCCGGGCGATCAGCGAGGCCCAGATGACCCTGCCTGGGACGACCCTCGGCTCGGTTCACTACTTCTCGCCCGAGCAGGCCCGCGGCGAGCCGGCCACCGAGCGCTCCGACATCTATTCGCTGGGCATCGTCCTGTTCGAGCTGCTCACCGGTCGCCGCCCCTTCGAGGGCGATTCGGCCGCGGCGATCGCCATGGCCCGCCTGAGCGGTCCGGTGCCCATGCCGTCGTCGCTCCAGGCGGGCATCCCGCCCGAGCTCGAGGCCATCGATCGGAAGGCGCTCGCCCTGAATCCGGGCGATCGCTTCGCCAGTGCCGGGGCTATGGCCGACACGCTCGAGGCATGGCTGGCCGGCCGCTCCACCGCGGCTACGTCCTCCGGCCTGGGTGCCGCCGGGCTCGCCGCCGGAGCGGGTCTGGCCGCCGGCGCGGCGATCGCGTCCGGCGCCGGCGGTGCCGCGGGCTCTGCAGCCGGCTCTGCTGCGCCGGCCAGCGGCCTGGCCGCGGGCACCGTGGCGGCTGGCGTGGCTCGCTCCAATCCGGGCACCGGTGGGCCCTATCCAGCCGATGCCTATGCCAGCTCGGTGCCCCCTTCCCGGGTCCCGCCGGGACCGCCGGTCAGCCGCTATGACTCGGTCGATGACGAGCCCGGCCCAGGCGGGACGAGCCCCTGGGCGTGGATCGCCGGCCTGCTCGGCCTGGCGATCCTGGTCGTGGCCGGATTCCTGATCTTCAAGCTGCTGACCGGCACGAACACCCCGGCCAACCAGGTCATCGTGCCCAACTTCGTCGGGTCACTCCTGACCGATGCCCAGACCACCGCCACCAACAATCACCTGACGCTCGTGCCCACCCAGTTCGTCAAGAGCAACGATCAGCCGGACGGCACGATCGTTTCCCAGGACCCGCCGGCCGCGACCTCGGTCGACTCGGGTTCCACGATCAATGTCACCGTGTCGACCGGCAAGGCGCTCGTGGCCATCCCGGCAATCACCGGGCTGACCGAGGCCGACGGGATCCAGGCATTGGTTACCGCGCAACTGACGCCGGGCACCCGGACCTCGGCGCCGGATCCCTTGATCCCGCTGGGTTCGATCATCTCGACCTCGCCCGCGGCCGGGATCCAGGTGCCAACCCTGACCTCGATCGACTATGTCGTCTCGACCGGCCCGGCCGCCTCGCCGACGCCGATCCCGACGCCCAGTCCCACTCCGACACCGACCCCGACGCCGACACCCACGCCGACTCCGACCCCAACACCCACGCCGACGCCGACGCCCAAGCCGACACCCACCCCAACTCCGACGCCCGAGCCGACCCCGACACCTACCTGACGGTAGGCCTCAGCTTTCGGCGTCGCGCCAGAAGCGGCCGGGGTCCTGGTCGGATCCGGCCAGGTTGTCCAGCCCGATCAGCTCGGGTGCGGCCCGACGCGAATCCTGGAGTCCGACGACCGGCACCCAGCACGGCCGGATCTCCTGGCCGTCGAGGGCGGCTCGGCCGCGGTCGCGGGAGCAGTAGCCCACGCCGGCGGTGACCGAACGGCGGAAGTTGCGGCACGAGGCGCAGCTGCTGGTGGACCGGTGGCAGACCCAGCACCGGGCCGCTTCGGCCTGGGGGGTCCCACAGTGCGGGCATCGCCACATCGGCATGGGCCGATGGTAGCTGGCCCGATCGCAGCCGTCCACCCGGCCGAGCGTGGCGAGGGCGTCCTTGCCTCTGACACGGAACAGGTGGTCGATTTCCGACCGAGGTTAGTTGAAGGTCAGCGGCAGCTGGGCGTTGACCTGGCCATAGCTGGTGGTCTCGACCAGGGCGGCGATCTCGCCCTTGCCGGCGACGGTCTTGGGAATCGTGGTCTTCCAGCTCACCCGGCCGCTGCTGTCGGTGGTCAGGGTCTTGGTGATCACCGGTGAGCTGCCCGGCACCGACAGGCTGAAGGTCACCGTCGCCCCGGCCAGGGCTGAGCCGTTCGGATCGAGGATCAGCATCGACATCGTGATCGGGTTGCTCTTGGCTGCGCTGAAGTGGTAGGACGAGGCGCTCAGCTTGACCGTCAGCTGGCCGGTGCCGCGCTTGATCGAGATCACCGCCGAGGCCGTGTTGCCGGCCGGATCGGTGGCCGTCACGTTGATCCCGTTGACCCCCCCGGCGATCGGCACGATCACGCTGAAGGCGCCGGTATTGTCCGCCGTGGCCACCGCGGTCTGGGTGTTGGCCTCGTTGCGGGCCGAGATCGAGCTGCCGGCCTGGGTCTGTCCGGTGATTGTGACCGTTGCCCCGTTGATCACTGCATTCTTGGTCGGCGACGAGATCGTGATCTTCGGCTTGGACTGGTCGAGGATGTAGGTGACCAGGGTCGACGGCGGACTCTCGGCACCGTCGAAGACGAGGGTGGCGCTGAAGGCATTGCTACCGGTCATCAGGGCTACCGCCGGCACGATGAACGTCGGACTGTCGCCGATCGGTACCTCGGCCACCCGGGTGTTCGGCCCGGTGCCTGCCTTGCGGTAGACCCGCACGGAGTAGCCTGCCTGGCCCACGATCGAGTTGGGCACGGTCCCGGTCAGGTCCAGGGTGGGCTGGTTGGTGTACGGCTGGTTTGGGATCGTCAGCAACGGCGCCGGCGGCAGGACCGTGTCGGTGGCGCTCGGGGCTGCCGTCTGGCTCAGCTTGCCGACCACGCCCGAGACGGCCTGTCCGAAGCCACCGAAGATCGAGCCGATCACGCCCGGGGCGTTGAGCAGGATCACCCCGCCCAGGACGACTACCGCCGCGGCCAGGGCTGCCTTGGCCACGAGCGGCAGCGAGCCCGACGAGGAGCTGGTCCGGCGGCTGCCTGGCCGGGCGGGTTGGGAAGGCCGAGGCCGGGCCGGCTGGAGGCGGCCGGTGCTGGGTGGCCGGGGCCGCACCTGGGACGTTCGTCCGCGCCGGGTCGTCATCGTCGGCCATTGTGGCAGATCGACCGGGGCGGACCGGCCGGCGACATCCGGCGATGGTCCGGGGCTGGGCCGTTGTACTCTGGCGTGGTGCGCGCACGTCTTGTGCTCTGCGCCGAAATCGAGGGTGAGGGTGCAGGCTCGAGGTCCCAAACAGCCCCGCGCGACCGGACGCCCGGCCTTTGGTATGCCCCCGATCGCCAGGGTCGCACCGACCGCTCCGCCGGAACCGCCCGGTTACGCCCTGCCCCAGATGAATCGGTCCGGTTTCGGGCTGCCCAACCTGCGCCGCAATGTCTGCCCCCACTTCTACATGACCGGCGTGCGTGGGGCGATCCCCATCCAGGCACCCCACCTGCTCAAGGCGCTGATCCGCCAGGACCAGAACGTGTCGCGCTGCCAGCTCCGCGGCGGCGTCCACCTGGAGCAGGGCTACATCAACGACGTGTGCCTGACCCCGCGCTTCAACCAGTGCGTCTTCTACGAGGACGAGCTGTCCCGCGAGTGACGTGGCCGGCCTGACCTACGAGGCCGCCCTGGCGGCGCTGCAGGCCCGGGGCCGGTTCGGGATCCGCCTGGGACTGCGTCGGACACGGGCGCTCCTGCGCGAGATGGACGATCCCCAGGCGACGTTCCGCGGAGCGCTGATCGCCGGAACCAACGGCAAGGGCAGCGTGCTGGCGCTGGTCAGCAGCGTCCTGCGGGCCGCCGGGCTGCGGGCCGGAGAGACGCCCAAGCCCCACCTCGTGACCTATCGCGAACGGCTCCAGATCGCCGGCCGGCTGGTCGACCCGCAGACCTTTGCCGCGCTCGTCGCGGGGGCGATCGCGGCGGCCGACCGGGTCGCCCGGCGCCACGGCGAGCCGACCGAGTTCGAGCTCCTGACGGCCGTTGCCTTTCGCTGGTTCGCCGACGAGCAGGTGGACCTGGCCGTGGTCGAAGTCGGCCTGGGCGGCCGGCTCGATGCCACCCATGCCTGGGATGGCGGGGTGGCGGCGATCACCAACGTCGACCTCGACCACATGGATCGGCTCGGCTCGACGGTGCGGGCGATCGCCCATGAGAAGGCCGCGATCATCATGCGCGGCGACCTGGCCGTGACCGGTGCTGACGGTGATGGCCTGGCCGTCATTCGGCGGCGTGCGGCCCGGGTCGGCGCACCTCTCCGGATCGCCCCACCGGCCTCGGTGACCGGGCTCGACCGGGACGGGATCCGGGTCCAGCTGACGGGCCTGGGCGAGACCCGGGTCGGGCTGCGCGGCCGGCACCAGGCCGCCAACGTGGCCGTGGCCGAAGCGGTCCTCGATGCCCTGGCCGAGGCCGGCATCGCCCGGGTCCGTCCGGCTGACCGCCGGCGGGGCTACGCCGAAGCGCGCTGGGCGGGCCGGCTCGAGCTGATCCAGGCCGAAGGCCACGAGCTGCTGCTCGACGGCGCCCACAACCCGGCCGGCGCCGCCGTCCTGGCCCAGGCCCTCGACGACTACCGGCCGTTCCTGGCCGGTGGCGACCAACCGGGCCGGCCGCCGATCACGCTGCTCATCGGGGCCATGGCCGACAAGGACGTGGCCGGCGTCGTGCGCGCCCTGGCCACGGCCCGGGCGATGGCCGATGCCCGGATCATCTGCACCCAGATCGAGCAGCCAAGAGCCATGCCGGCCGAGGACCTGGCCGGGCTGTGGGCGGGGTTCCGGACCGGACGGGCCCCGGGCGCGAGCATCGAGGTCGTCCGGCCGCCGGCCGCCGCGCGCGAGCTCGCCCTGGCCCGGGCGCCCGGACCGATCGTGGTGGCCGGCTCGCTGTACCTGGTCGGCGAGATCCGGGCGCTACTCGTCGACGACCCGACCTTGAGCGACCTGTCAGGATCTCGTCCATGAGCGAGCGCCGCCTCGATCCGGAGCGCGGGGCCGTGGCCGGCCAGGGCGGCGCCGGCCTGGCCACGCCCTCGTTCGAGGATCCGACCGGCTCGGCCAGCGGCCTGGCAGCCGGCCCGGACGGGCATCCGGCGCCCACCCGGATCGGCTCGCGGACGTTTGCCTGGGGCGAGCGCACGTTCGTGGTCGGGATCCTGAATGTCACGCCCGATTCCTTCTCGGGCGACGGACTCGCCGGGATCGACCCGGAGGGGACCGGCCGCGACCCGGCGTCTCGGGCCGTCGCGCAGGCCCGGGCGATGGTCAACGAGGGCGCCGACCTGCTCGACATCGGTGGCGAATCCACCCGGCCGGGCCATGCCATCGTGGAGGCTGATGAGGAGATCGGACGGGTCGTGCCCGTGCTGCGGGCCGTACGCGCGGCCCTGCCCGACGTCCCCTTGAGCATCGATACGACCAAGTCCGAGGTGGCCGAGGCCGCCCTCGATGCCGGCGCGGACCTGCTCAACGACGTCTGGGGCGTGGCCCCTGATACGAGCCTGGCCCGCCTGGCGGCCGAGCGGAGCGTGCCCCTGATCCTGATGCACAACCGGGCCGAGGCGCGTTATACCAACCTGATGGCCGAGGTCGTGGCGGACCTGTGGCGGGCGATCGAACGGGCGCTGGCGGCCGGCTGCGCCCTGGACTCGCTGATCGTTGATCCGGGCTTCGGCTTCGGCAAGGCCGTCCACCACAACCTGGAGCTGATCCGGCGCCTGCCCGAGCTGCGGGTGCTGGGCCGGCCGATCATGCTTGGCGCGTCGCGCAAGTCGACCCTCGGCCGGGTCCTCGACCTGCCCGCCGAGCAGCGGCTCGAGGCGACCCTGGCCACGACTGCCCTGGCCGTGGCGGCCGGCGTCGACCTGGTCCGGGTCCACGATGTCCAAGCCAACGTCCGGGCCGCCCGGCTGACCGACGCGATCGTCCGCTCGAGCGTGCCATGATGCGGCGATGAGCGACCGGATCGTCCTCCACGACATGGTCTTCCAGGGCCGCCACGGCGTCTCGCCGGCCGAGCAGCTCAAGGACCAGCCCTTCCACGTCGACATCGAGATGGTGCTTAACCTCCAGCCGGCGGCAGTCGAAGATGACCTGGCCCGGACGGTCGACTACGCGGCGGTGTTCGAGGTGGCGCGCACGGTCGTCGAGTCGACCAGCTTCCGGCTGATCGAGGCGCTGGCCGAGGCGGTGGCCCAGGAGGTCCTGACCGCGTTCGCCCTGATCACCGAGGTGGGCGTCCGGATTCGCAAGCCGGAGGCGCCGATCGAAGGGACCCTGGCCTGGGCCGGCGTGGAGATTTGGCGGCACCGCTCGGGCCGTTGAATCTGGAGACCCCGGGTGCCGCAGGTGGGCCACCGGGGTCTCGCGACGAAGTCGACCCGATCAGGGGTTCGTTGGCCGGGTTCCCAGGGTCAGCTGGAGCTCGAGCGTCTTGCCCGCCCGATTGATGGCCAGGGTGACCGTGCGCCCCGGCGCGAACTGGGTCAGGACCGCATCGAGCGGATGCTCGCCATCGATGGCAATCCCCTCGATCGCGGTCACGATGTCGTTGTCCTGGACGCCCGCCTTGGCGGCCGGGCTTCCGGCCACCACGCCGGGCTGAGGCGTGTTGTTGGCGTCCTGCCCGCCGTTGACCAGGGCACCCTGGGCGACCGACAGGTTGAGCTGCTGCTGGAGCTGCAGATCGATCGTCTCGTAGCGGATGCCGATCCACGGCCGGGCCAGCGCCTGGCCGGCGACCGCCTGCTGCATGATCGGCTTGGCGATGTCGATCGGGATCGAGAAGCCGATCCCCTGGGCGTTCGTCGCCACGGCCGTGTTGATCCCGATCACGTCGCCCAAGGCGTCGACCAGCGGGCCGCCGCTGTTGCCCGGGTTGATCGCGGCGTCGGTCTGGATCAAGTTGTTGATCGTGCCGGTATCAGTGTCGATGCTCCGGCCGGTGGCCGACACGATCCCGGCGGTGACGCTGTTGGAATACGTTCCCAGCGGGCTGCCGATCGCGATCGCCAGCTCGCCCACCTTGATCGAGCCGGAGTCGCCCAGGGGCGCGGTCGGCAGGCCCGTGGCGTCGACCTTGACCACCGCCAGGTCGGTCAGGGTGTCGATCCCGTAGATCGTGCCCTTGAACTGGCGGCCATCCTTGAGCTGGACGGTCAGGCTGCTCGTATCGGCCACGACATGGTGGTTGGTCAGGATCCAGCCATTCGCGTCGAAGATCACGCCCGAGCCGATGCCCGAGGTGGCGGTCTGGTCGTTCGGGTCGGTGCCCGCGGTGACGATCCGGACCACGGCCGGGCCGACCTTGGCGGCCGCGCTGATCGTGGCCGACTGCTCATCAACGGTGACCGGCTGGGTCACGTTCGTGCCGGTGCTCGCGCCGACACTCACCGCGGGTGCGGGTCGATCGAGGGCACCCGAGGCGCGGATCGCGGCGTACGTCCCACCGGAGGCGAGGACGGCTGCCAGGACGGCAGTCGCGATGATCGCGCCGATCCCGGCGCCACGGCGACGGGCCGCGGGCTGCGGGTTGACCGGCGCGACCGGAGCCTCGAACCAGGCCTCGGGCGTGGTGGCCGGCGGAGCACCCCAGGTCTGGCGCTGCCATTGGGTCGGCGCGTCAGGGGACGGCGTGTAGCTGACCGGGGCGGCCGGTTCGGCGGCAACCGGCGCGTCTGCCGGTACGCCGGCCGCAGGCAGGTCAGTCGGCCGGGCCGAATCGGCAGGCTGCGGGGTGCTGTCGCTTGCTGGCTGGGTCGGGTCAGACCGCCAGGCGTCGGGATGCGGATTGAGCGGGTCGTTCGGGTTCATGCGCGGATCGTGCTCCTGGAATGGCGAGCAGGTTCGCCTGCCGGAGAAGGTCACCCGGCTGACGCCGAGCGCTCCATCTCAGCGTGGCGGTTCCGGGTTCAGCCGGGACGGGTGAGCCGATGAAGAATCCGTTACATCAGCCGCCGGCTCGGCGATGGTAGTCGGTTCGACCGAATGGGCCTGCGAGGAGTCCGCGACGGGCTCGGCCTGGCGCGGATCGAGCGGCAGGCTCACCACGAACGAGGAGCCCTGGCCGAGCTGACTGTCGACGCTGACCCGGCCGGCATGCATGTCCACGATCGACTTGACGATGGCCAGGCCCAGGCCGCTGCCGCTGCCGCGCGCCTCGTTGGCCAGCGAGCCCCGATAGAAGCGCTCGAAGATCCGGGGCAGCTCGGCCGCGTCGATGCCCACCCCGGTGTCGCGCACCTCAATCTCCGCGCCGCCGTCCACGCCCCGCACGTCGACCGTCACCCGGCCGCCGGGCGAGGTGAACTTCAGGGCGTTGCCGATCAGGTTCGAGACGACCTGCCCGATCCGCTGGGGGTCGTGCCGGATGCGGAGGGGCTTGGCGGCGGTGTGCAGGGTCAGCTCGATCCCGCGCCGGCGGGCCGTGGGCTCGGCCTGCTCGACCGCCGATTCGACCGCCGTGCGCAGGTCGTCCGGCCGGAGATCGAGCAGGACCAGGCCGGAATCAAGCTTCGACAGCTCGAGCAGGTTCTGGGCCAGCCAGTCCAGCCGTTCGAGCTGCTGCCGGCTCGACTCGAGGAATTCGGCCCGGGTCACCGGATCGTCGCCAGCGCCCTCGCGCAGGAGCTCGTTGAACATGCGCATCGCCGCGATGGGGGTGCGCAGCTCGTGCGAGACATCGGCCAGAAAGTCCCGGCTGCGATCGCGGTCGCGCCGGATGATCGCGACGCTCTCGTCCAGGCGGCTGGCCATCTGGTTGAACTGGCGGGACAGCTCGGCGATCTCGGTGCTGCCCGTGTTGCGCGGATCGATCGCCACCCGCCGTTCGAAGTTGCCTTCGGTCAGGTCGCGGGCGGCTTCGGTCAGCCGGCGTAGTGGCGTGGTGAACCGGCGGGCCAGGAGCGAAGCGACCACGACCGACAGGATCAGGCCGGCGGCGGCGACCACCAGCAGCAGGGACACGATCGCCTGGAGCGTGCTCGCCCGGTAGGTGTACGGACTCGAAAGCTCGACCTGGATCCCGTACTCGAAGAGCGGCGACTGCTGGACGGCGGTCGGGCCCGGATCGTTGTAGGGGATGTCGTCCCGGGCCTGGCCGGGCCGGGGCTTGGCCTCGAGCTGCGCGACGAGCGTGCCATTCGAGGCGGGTACCAGGACGCTGTTGCCGTTGCCGTCCCGGGTGATCAGGCCAAGGCTGACCTTGAGGTCGGCCTGGGCCAGGTCGTCGGCCAGGAAGCGCTGGTTGCTGGGGTTGTGGAGGAACGCCGCCACGTTGGGGTCGAGCGTGTCGGTGGGGGTCACGATCGGCGCGTCACCGGCGGCGGCATTCGAGAGCGAGATGATCAGGTCGCGCACGGTACCGGCGCGCACCTGCAGGTCGTTGACCTGCTGCTGGTAGAAGTAGTCGTCGACCCGGTTGATCACCCCCACGAAGACGAGCAGGAGGGTCAGCGCGACCACGCCCGAGAAGGCGATCGTGAGGCGGGCCGCGAAGGTCCGGGGCAGGATCCGGCCAACCGAGCGGCGGATCGACTGGCGGATTCCGCTGGGCGTACCGGCCGGGCTCGGCTCAGCGCTCGGCGAAGGCGTAACCGGCACCTCGGACGGTCAGCACGAAGACCGGTAGCGAGGGATCGTCCTCGATCTTCTCGCGCAGGTGGCTGACGTGGACGTTGATCGTCTTCTCGTCCTGGTCGAGGGCCTCGTAGTCGCGCAGCAGCTCGAGCAGCTCCCGGCGCGAGTAGACCCGGCCGGGCCGGCTGGCCAGGTGGCGCAGGATCTCGAACTCGGTGGCGGTCAGGGCGATCCGCCGCTGGCCGCGCTGGACCCGCCGGCGCTCGAGGTCGATGAGCAGGTCGCCGTGGCGGATCACCCGCCCGCCGGCAGCATCGGCCAGGTCGCCGTAAGCGCGCCGCAGGAGGGCCTTGATCCGGCTCATCAGCTCGCGCAGGCCGAACGGCTTGGTCAGGTAGTCGTCGGCCCCTAGCTCCAGGCCGATGACCTTGTCGACCTCGTCATCGCGGGCGGTCAGGACCAGGACCGGTGCCTTCGAGCCGGTCGCCCGCAGGCGGCGCAGGACCTCGAACCCGTCGATTCCGGGCAGGCGCACGTCGAGCACGACGAGATCGGGCGCCTGGTTGGTGGCGAAGTCCAGGCCTTCCTCGCCGCTGCGGGCCACGGTCACTACGTAGCCTTCTTGCTGGAGGGCGTACTGGATTCCGCGGGCAACGGCAAATTCGTCTTCGACGATCAGAATCGTGGCGGCCATTGCCGCAATCTACACCGGCGGAGCGGAACGGCCTGTTGTGCTAGGCTCGCGCCCAACCCACCGGAGGACCTTCCCCAGATGACCACGACCCGACCGAAGCTGGCCGCCACCGAACGGCAGGTCTTCGGCAAGCGTGTCGCCAGCCTGCGCCGATCGGGCAGCCTGCCGGCCGTGATCTACGGCCACGACCTGCCTTCGCAGTCGATCACGATCGATGCCCACGAGTTCGAGGCGCTCCACCGCAGGACCGGGCCGAACGCCCTGGTCGATGTGTCGGTCGATGGTCATCGCGCAGCGCCGGTGCTGATCCATGCAATCCAGCGCGACCCGGTCCACCAGCGCGTCCTCCACGTCGACCTGCTCGCCGTGCGGATGACCGAGGAGCTGACCGTCGACGTGCCGATCGTGTTCACCGGGACGGCCCCCGCAGTCGAGCTCAACGGCGGGACGCTGCTGCACATGACCGAGGCAGTCCGGGTCCGGGCACTGCCCGACCACCTGCCCCAGTCGGTGTCGCTGGCGATCGACTCGCTGGTCGACTTCGAGACGACCCTCCACGTGCGCGACCTGATCCTGCCCGAGGACGTGGTCCTTTTGACCGATGTCGATGAGGCCGTCGTGCGCGTCCAGGCGCCTCGCCAGGAGGAGGTCGCTCCGGTGGTCGCCGAGACGGCGGCCGAAGGTGCCGAAGAGGAAGGCGAGACCCCGGCCGCGACGACCGAGTCCGAGGAAGGCTGATCCGGGTCGGATCCGGCCCGGCCAGGCAGCCCTCGGGCAGCTACGCCGGGCGCCTCGCCAGGGCGTAGATGACCGGCACCCGCCAGCGAAAGTCGGCCGGCTCGAGCCGGGCGAGCCGCGCGTTGGTCAGCGCCCGCAATCGATCCCGTTCCTGCGGCTCGAGGTCGGCGAACAGCTCGCGCTCCGCGTAGCCCTCCAGGAATCCGGCATAGGTGGCCGGGTCGTGCTGGTAGTCGAGCCAGGCCTCGCGGGCCTGGACGCCCCGAAAGCCGACCCGGCGCAGGCGCGCCGCCGTGGCCTGGGCGGAGGCCAGGTCGCCCGAACGCGCCTCTTCGGCCTCGTCGTCGTCGAAGTCCAGGTCGAGCTCGTCAAGCGCCGCCGCGAACGCCTCGTCGGGCGCAAACGCCTCGTCGGCAACCTGCCAGGTGACCAGGCCCAACCAGCCGCCGGGCCGAAGGACCCGGCGCGCTTCGGCCAGGGCCACGGTCAGGTTCGGGACGAGCTGGTACACGAACGAGCTGACGACCCCGTCGAACGAGCCGTCGTCGAAGGGCAGTCGCCCGGCGTGACCGCGCAGCCAGCTGAGCCGGGCGTGGGCCGCGGGCTCGAGGCTGGCCCCGGCCGCGCCCTCGGCAACCGCCAGCATCTCCGCCGAGCCGTCCAGCCCCGTGACCTGGAGCGCGGGCCAGCGCCGAGCCGCCTCGATCGCCAGCAACCCGGCGCCCGTGCCGACATCGAGCAGGCGACCGGTCGGCGGACCGCCGGCCAGCTCGAGGTGGTCCAGCAGCTCGCGCGCGCTGGTTGCCAGGACGGGCTCCCACCACTGGCGGTAGGCGCTGGCCGACGCGTCGTAGCGCGCCTCGATCGTCTTCACCGGACTATCCTCAGGTCGATGGATCTCCCGGTCAATCCGCCGATCGAGCCAATGCTGGCCAAGCCGGCCGGCTCGTTTCCGACCGACACCGGCTGGCTGTTCGAGCCGAAGTGGGACGGCTTTCGGGCGCTCGTCTTCCGGGACGGCGACGAGGTCCTGATCCAGTCCCGCGACCTCAAGCCGCTCGATCGCTACTTCCCAGAGCTGGCCGCGCCGCTCCGGCGCTGGCTGCCCGAGCGCTGCGTCCTGGACGGCGAGGTGGTCATCGCCGGCGCCGACGGGCGCCTTGACTTCGACGCCCTGCTCCTGCGGATCCATCCGGCCGCCTCGCGGGTGCGCATGCTGGCCGAGGAGTCGCCGGCCAGCTACGTGGCCTGGGACATCCTGGCCCTGGCCGATGCCGACCTGCGCTCGATGGCGCAGGCCGAGCGGCGGAGCCGTCTGGAAGGCGTGCTGGGCAGCGTCGAGCCGCCGATCCACCTCACCCCGGCGACCCTCGACCGGGCGACCGCCATGGACTGGTTCGACCGGTTCGAGGGGGCCGGCCTGGACGGGGTGATCGCCAAGCGCCTCGACGCGGCCTATCAGCCGGGCAAGCGGGCGATGCTCAAGCTCAAGCACCAGCGCACGGCCGATTGCGTCGTGGCCGGCTTCCGCTGGCACAAGGACGGCCCGGGGACCCTCATCGGGTCGCTCCTGCTGGGCCTGTTTGACGCGGAGGGCACGCTTCACCACGTGGGCGTGACCTCGTCGTTCACGATGGCCCGCCGGGCGGAGCTCGTGGCCGAGCTGGCGCCGTTGCGCGAAGGAGCTCAGGAGGGCCATCCCTGGGCCGGCTGGGCGAGCTTGGCCGAAGAGCAGGCCGCCAGCGGCCAGCGTGTGCCGGGCGCGACGTCGCGCTGGAACCGGGGCAAGGACCTTTCGTGGGAGCTGCTCCGCCCGGAGCGCGTCGTGGAAGTCGCCTTCGACCACCTCCAGGGCGATCGCTTCCGGCACGGCACGACCTTCATCCGCTGGCGGCTCGATAAGCAGCCGGCGGACTGCCGCTACGACCAGCTGGCCGAGACCCCGGCCTACGAGCTGGGTCGAATCTTCACGACCTAGATGCCTTCCGCCGGCGGGCGCGCGCAGGCACAATCGTCCGAACCAGGTCCCGACATGGTCAGCATCGAGGAGGGCCGCACGATGACCGACGATCAGCAGCCGGTGGCTGCCACCCCTGAGGTCCCACCGGCTCCGGCGGCCGATCCGGTTCCAGCCCCGGATCCTGCCCCGCTGGCCGATGCGGCCGCGGCAGTTCCCGCCGCCGAGGCGTCGGGCTGGGTCCAGCCAGCGCCCGCTCCGGCCGCGCCGCCGGCTGCGGGCTCGGGCTGGGTGCAGCCCGCACCGGCCGCTGCGCCGACCCGGGTCGAAGGATCGGGCTGGGTCCAGCCGGCCGCCGCCGCGGTCGGAACGGGGGCCGCCGCGACCGGTCCTGCCTGGGGCCAGCCTCCGGCGGCACCATCACCGGCCGTCGCGCCGCCGGCCGCCGCGCCGCCGGCCGCCGCGCCGTCGGCCGTTGCAGCGCCGGCTGGCTGGGTTCAGCCCCAGGCCGGTGGCTGGGTCCAGCCGACCGAGGCTCGGGGCTCGGTGACGATCCTCGCCCGGGTGGCTGGCGTGATCCTCGTGATCATGGGCGTTTTCTGGGCCGCGGTCGGGGCGATCCTGATCGTGGGCGGCAACGCCTTCAAGTCGATCACCGATCAGTTCGGCGCCCTGAGCACGGCCGATGCGAACACCGTCGACCAGGCCGGCAACATCGTCGGCGGAGTGCTGGTCGGCTTCGGCGTGGTCATCCTAATCGTGGCCATCGTCGAGATCTTCGGCGGCATCGGCACGCTGTTCGGGCGTACCTTCGGTCGGGCGATCGGGATCTTCTACTCGCTCATCTTCGGGGCGTTCCTGCTCGTCGGGCTGACCGGAGCGACCCGGGCATCGGATGTGACCAATGACAGCTCCGCGGGCGCCGGCGTGATCATCGTGCTGGTCATGTTCCTGCTCTACCTGTACACCCTGATCGTGCTTCTCCTGCGCTGGCGAGGCAAAGCCAGAGCCGGCGCCTAGCCCAGCGCGTCGCCTGCCTAGCGCCGATGGGCGCCCTGGTAACGAGGTGGACGACCGGGCGGCGGGCCGCGCCTTCGGTCCCGTGAAGCCAGGACGACGCCGGCCACGACCAGGACGATGACAAGGCCGGCCACGATCGGGCCAACCGGCGGTCCACCGCCGGCGCTTGCGTCGGCCGGCGCGGGCGCGCTGCTCGGCGCGGCGCTCCCGCCGATCTCGCCGATGCTGGGCACGACCACGCCGCTCGATGGGCCGGCCGACTCCCCGCCCGAGGCGGCCGCCGATGCCGCCGGGCCGCCGACGGGCGTAGCCGTGGGATACGCCCCACCCGCTCCGGGCGCGACCATGGCGTATTCGCCACCGCCCGTCACGACCGCCAGGTACGAGGCGGCAAAGCCCGCATCGTCGGTCTTCAGGTTGCGCCAGCCCTGGCCGTCATTGACGGCGATGACCTGGTTGGGGGTGGTGAACGGACCGCGCAGGCCAACGGTCACCTCCGCAGTCGCCGGCGCGGTCAGGGCCGTGCCGTCCTGGTTGGTGATGCTGAAGCGGTAGACGTTGCCCTCGATGTGGTCGTTGGCCGGCAGCGTCTCGGGCAGGATCGGCTCGATCGAGAGCTTGATCGAGGACGTGCCCTTGGGCAGGACGAACGCGCCCGGCGTGGCGAACAGCTGGGCCTGCGGTTGCAGCTCGGGCGTGGCGATGGCGATCAGCCGGTTCTTGCCGGCGGCATCTATCCCGGCCGCGCCCTCCGCGCCCATGGCGCCACCGGCCGCGCCGGCCGGCGGGAGGAGCCACAGGTACGGAGCCACCGTGGTCACCCCGTCGTAGAGCGGCGGAGCGCCCAGCGGCGCCAGCAACTGGGCCAGTCCGATGGCCACGACGCCCAGCCCCACGACCGCCAGCCCGGCCCGGAGATCCCGGCCTGGGACGGCCCGTGATCCAGTTGGCGATCCGCTCACGTCGCGCACCTTCGCACAGCGCGGGCTGGCGTGCAGGCGGGCTGGCCAGGCCTGGCCCTGGAAGCGGACGGCCGAGGCTAGCGGTCCTGGGCGATGACGACCTCGTTGCGGGGATCGTCGGCGGTGGCGAAGCGGAGCAGCGCCAGGCCCTCCTCGACCAGGCCCGTCCGGTCCTGCCGGCTGGGCTCGACCTGCAGCTCGACTGCCAGGATCGCTCGAGCTGCCTCACGCTCGATCCGCCAGCCGCCGGCGAACCGGCCGTCGAGCAGGACGCTGCCGAGGCGCCCCCCGTTGCCCGGAAACAGGGGCGTCTTGTCGGTCCTCTCCATGACCCGGGTCCGGTCCTGGTGGCCGAGCAGGACGTTGTCGTACTCAGGCAGGTAGCGCGGCGGAGCGGGCACCTCGGCCGGCGGCCGGGGTGCATCGGGCAGGTCGAACAGCTCCCGGCCGGCCTCATCGCGGAACACGACCAGGCGGGGACGGAGGCGCTCGACCACCGCCCGCAGGCCGGTCAGGCGGGACCAGTTCTGGATATCGGCGACCGTGGCCGGCCCGAACGCGCCGAGGTAGCGGAGCACGACCCGGTCGGCCGTCGGATCGTGGCCCACCGAGTCGCCCAGCCAGCTCTCGGCCAGGGCCTGGGTGGGCGCCCCGCTCCTGCCCCAGATGCCCCTCGGTGGGACCTGCACGGTCGGCAGGACGTGGCCGATGGCCATGGCCAGCGAGGCCGGATCGCGCCCCGGCCAGGACTCGGCCAGGCGAGCGCCGAGCTCGGCCCGGGTACGCGGGCGTTCCTGCAGCAGGCGCCGCGCCGCGTCGACGATCGGGGCCAGGTCAAGCCCCTCGAGGTTGCGCCGGAACGGCGAGCCCAGGTAGCCCCGCTCGAGGACTGGCCGGAAGACCGGCCACAGGTCGAGGTAGTCACGCCGGCTGAACAGGTGGATCGTGACCCGCATGAGCGAGCCGCGAACGGCCTGTCGGTCGGCTGTCAGGCTGGCCAGCTCATCGGTCCGGAATTCGCTCAGGCGGGTCCACAGGCCCACGTACGGGGCGTTGGGCGCCTGGGACTGCAGCCCGACGAGGTGCTCGATCATGGCCAGGGCCGGCAAGTCGACGCGTTCGAGCAGCATCTGGCGGGCGAGCAGGGCGCGGTTGAGGGCGGCCCGGCCGAGGATCGGCGGACCAGGACGATTGGTCATGGTGATTTAGTCTGATGCCTGCCCGATGTTCACGATTCTTGGCTTGTATCACGTCCGGGATCGGAGCACGCTGGCGACCTGCTGGCAGGCTGGCCGAGCCGCCCCAGGTCATTGCGCACCGGGACACTGCGAGAACGCCATGAACCACGACGGCCCAGATCAACCCACCGAGCGAGACGGCCGCGCCGATCCCCGGCTCAGGCCGGCCCGGCGCCCGCGCGAGGAGCAGGATCCGCTCGAGGATCGTCCCGCCAGATCGCGCGCTCGATATGGCCGGCTGCGCCCGGTCGAGTCGCTCGTCAGCCCGGATGAGGTCGCGACCTGGTTCGGCTGATTCAGGCGGTCCGGCGGACCAGTCGGGGTGGTTCAGCTGGCGGTTCGGCCGGCTGGGCGTCGAGCAGGTCGTAGACCGCCCCGGCCGGAACCGGCCGGGAGAACAGGAAGCCCTGGGCCTGCTGGCAGCCTAGCGCCCCGAGTCGCTCAAGCTGCTCGGTCGTCTCGACGCCCTCGGCCGTCACCCGCAGGTCGAGCGCGGAGGCGAAGGCCAGGGTCGCGGTGACGATAGCCGTATCCTCGCGCGAGCGGCCCAGGCCGGTCACGAACGACCGGTCGATCTTCAGACCCTGGACCGTGAATCGCTTGAAGTACTCGAGGGCCGAGAAGCCCGTCCCGAAGTCGTCGATCGCGAGCTGCACGCCCAGGTCGCGCAGCTGCCGGAGCGAGCCGTCGCTCGTGGCCGACTCGTGCAGGGTCAGCGATTCGGTGATCTCGAGGATCAAGGCGGCCGGCTCGAGCTGGGTCGCGCCCAGGATCGCGCGCACCTCGGCGGCGAAGCCCGGCTCGATGGCCTGGCGGGCCGACACGTTGACGCTGACCGTGAGGTCCTGCCGGCCCGGCCCGCTCAGACGCCACTCGCGCAGGCGCTGGCAGGCCTCGCTGGTGACCAGCCGGCCGAGCGGCACGATCAGGCCGGTCGCTTCGGCCAGGGGGATGAACTCATCCGGAGGGATCAGGCCGCGGACCGGGTCGCGCCAGCGGACGAGCGCCTCGAAGCCCACGATCCGCAGCGACGGCAGGCTCACGATGGGCTGGTAGTGGACCTCGAACTCCTCGTTCTCGATCGCCCCCCGCAGGGCCGCCTCGAGCTCCAGCCGGCCCTGGGCCTGCAAGCGCATCGATGGGTCGAAGACGGCGTGGCGGGCCTTGCCCAGGGCCTTGGCCGCGTACATCGCCGCGTCGGCGTGGGCCAGCAGGTCGTCGGCCCGAGTGGCGGAGCCGCGGGCGAGGGCGATTCCGATGCTTGCCCGGACGACCAAACGGCGGCCCTCGAGCTCGATCGGCCGGCCCAGCTCGAGGGTCAGTCGGTCGGCCAGCGCCTCGGCCTCCTCGACCCCCGACACCCGATCGACGAGAATGGAGAACTCGTCGCCGCCCTGCCGGGCGGCCACGTCCTCGGAGCGCAGGGCGTTCGAGAGACGGCGAGCGACCTCGATCAGCAGGCGGTCGCCGGCCCGGTGGCCGAGCGAGTCATTGATCACCTTGAAGTCGTCCAGGTCGAGGAAGAGCAGGGCCACGCTCGTCCGGCGCCGACGCGAGCGGGCCAGCGCCCGGTCGGCGTGCTCCCGGAAGAGGACCCGGTTGGCCAGGCCGGTCAGGGGGTCGTGGAGAGTGTCGTGCAGGAGCTGGGCCTCGAGGCGCTTCTGCTCGGTCGTGTCGACCAGCAGGCCCTGCGAGGTGCGGCTACCGTCGGGCGACTCGCCCTCCAGGGCATAGGCCTCGTCGTGCACCCACACGATCGACTCGTCGGCGGCAATCATCCGATAGTCGATCCGGAGCGGCTTCTGGGTCCGCCAGTGCTCGGCGTAGGCCGCCAGGGCGACGGTTCGGTCGGCCGGGTGGATCAGGCCCGGCCACAGCTCGGGATCGGCCAGGAAATCGGCCGGCGGGTAGCCCAGGATCGCCTCGATCTGGGGGCTCATGTAGGCCAGCCGGCCGCCATCGGTCACGTTGCGATCGGCCACGTCGATGTACACGGCTGCGGGTACTCGTTCGACCAGGACCTGGTAGCGCGAGTCGGCCTGGGCCCGGCGCAGGAGCGCCACCTCCAGATCGCCCTGGGCCGTGCGCGAGGTCTCCAGGAGGCGTCCGCGCTCGTGGACCAGGACGGTCTGCCGAAAGCCGGCCAGGACGACCACGATCAGGGCGCCGATGTCGACCAGGCCGAACTCCGTGTGGACCAGGTGCCGGCCGACGAGCAGGAGGGCGCTGACGAGCAGGGCCACGACCGGCAGAGCGGCCAGGACGACGCTCGCCAGCCGGCCCAGGCGCTGGCCGGCGGCCGCACCGAGGCGCCAGTCGCTGCCGCCCAGGCCGACCGCCACGATCCCGAACGAGAAGGCGAAGTTGGCCGGGCTGCCCGGAGCCGGTGGCGCCACGAACGCGTCCCGCAGCCAGATCGCCCAGGCGAGACCCAGAATGGCGAAGCCGGCCAGGAGCAGGTAGCCACCGCCCCGCGGCGACGCGCGGACCGCCAGGAGGGCCACGAGTCCGGCACCGGCGGTAGCCAGGTGGACGATCGGATAGGCCACGGCGACCGTGGCGCCAAGCGCGCCCACGTTGGCCATCTGGCCGCCGTCGATCGCCAGGATCAGGGCGGTGATGGCCAGGAAGATCGCCACCGCGTCGAGGTAGACCGACAGCTCCTCGGCCTCCGGCAGCCGCCCCCGGATCGCGGCCACCAGCGCGCCGATGACCGGCGGCACCAGGAGCAGATAGCCGGCATCCGATGGAGCCGGCAGGCCGTACCAGCCGAGCGCCGCCTGGGCGTCCCAGAGCAGCTGGCCGATCAGCCAGGCGCCCGTGCCCATCGCCACCAGGGTCGCGATCAGCCGGGCACTGCCGCTCGCCCGCCAGGCGACGGCCGCGGGATAGGCGAAGGCGAGCATCCCGGCCGCCGTCCAATGGGCGTTCTCCCACAGGGCCCGATGGGCATCGGTTCCGACGACGGTGAGGGCCATGAACCCCAGCATGATCGGCAGGCCGACCCACAGGACGAGCCTGGGAGTGGGCGCCAGCGACGATCGCCGGGCCATGCCGAGCACGGTCGATCTACCGGCCGGGCCGGCGGGTTCGATCCGATCGACGCTATTCACGCCTTGACACTAGGAGCGCGCGGCGGCCTTCGGTAATCACCGCTTCGCACCATCGCCGAATAGGCCTTCTGCCGAACGGCCCGCCGAGCGCCGATACTGCGGCCATGGCGTCGCCTGCAGGTCCAGGTCAACCGGCCCAACCGGCCCAACCGGCCCAACCTGCCCGGCCCAGGCTCGTCCAGCTGGCGATGACCCTGCGCGTCGAAGATTGGCTGCTGTTCGGCTGGGTCGGCCTGGCGGCACCCGTCCTCGGCCAGCTCGACCCGTCGGCTGGGCCGTTCGACCCGGGCCACCCGGTCCAGGGAGCGCTCGAGGTGATTGGCGTGGTGGGCGCGCTGATCTGCCTCGTCACCGGCCGGTCCGATCCTCCGCCGGACGCTCGGCCGGAAGGCCCGGGCTGGGGCGCGACCGGGCCGCTGATGGGCGGACTGTTCCTCGTCAGCCTGGTCGGCTGGACGGGCCTGGGCCTGTCGGGGACGCTCGCGACCGCGACCTGGATCGCCCTGGCGGTCGTGGTCGTCGCCGTCCGCTGGCGCTGGCCGGCGTTGCCCACGGTCGTCCGCCGGGCGCTCGTCACGCCGTTCATCCTGGCCGCCGGCGGCATCTTCTGGAGCGTGATCGACACCGTCACGGGCGGCCGGAGCGTGCTCGGCGGGCAGGCGGCCGGAACCACGCCGGGCGACATCGCCCTGCTCGTCGGCCTGCTGGCGGCGTTCTCGAGCGTCTACTACGCGATGCTGATCTACGCGCCGCGCCAGGTCGCCGAGCGTGAAGGCCGGCCAATCACCTGGCTCCTGCGCTTTGGCGTGTTCCTGGTCAGCGTCGCCGTGGGCCTCGTCTGGCTGCGGCCGTTGGGGGTCTGAGCGCCGGCGTCAACACCGATCAGGGCAGCGGGCGGGACCAGACGATCGAGCCGGTCCCATTCGTGCTGTCAAAGCCGACGACGACTTCAAGCGTCGGCGAGGCCGCGGCCGCATAGGCGGCGAAGTTGGTGAATGCCGGGTCGATCGCGATGCAGCTCCAGGAGGCGCCGTCGGTCGACGACCAGGTTCCGCCCAGGCAGCTGTCGGAACCGGACGGCCCCGTCGCCAGGAAGCCGCCTGGGACGACCGCCACGTGGAACAGCTGTCCGCTCGCAAACGAATCGCTGGTCCCCCTGGCCCAGCTGAGTCCGTCGCTCGACACCCAGGCGAGGGCCGACCCGTTGTCCTGCGATTCGACGGTCCCAACGGCGACCAGATGGCCGCCTGCCACGGCAATGCCAGTCATGAGTGCCCCGAAGGCCTGGTCCGCGCCCAGGGGCGGATGGAACGTGGTCGTGTCGGCGACCCGCGCCCATGCTCGCCCATCGATCGACGTCCAGACGACCCCGTGGACCGGGCCCAGCGGTCCGCCCGGACGATTCGGCGCGCTGCCCACCGCGACGTAGCCTGGCCCGCCCTGGATGACGCTGGCCATCGACGCGGACGAGAGCGATGTCGACTGCGGCTCACGGGTCCAGGTTCGTCCATCGCTCGACTGCCAGGCGGCGGCGCGGACGGCGGCGCTCCCGTTGCAGTTGTTCAGGCAGGCGGAGTACTCGGTGCCAACGGCGAGCCAGCCGCTCTCCGACGGCGTGACCGCGTCCATCTCGAGCGTGTTGCCCTTGGCTGGTGCGAGGGCCGGCCCGGTGGGTCCGGCCGACCAGCTCAGGCCGTCGGGCGAGAGCCAGCTGCGCGCACTCGAGCCTTGAGCACCGACGGCGACGATGCCGGCCGGCCCGGCACCGAAACCGTGGATCTCAACGTTTGGTCCCAGACCCGGCTGGAGGTTCCAGGTCTGCCCGTCCGTCGAGTCGAGAATCCGGGTTGACCCGTCACCGGCCATGCCCGCCGCGACGAACCGCTGGCCCGTCCAGGTGACGAGCGAGAGCTGGACGGCGTCGAGAGTCGGGTTGTCCGGCGCTCGCTGCCAGCCGTCCGCGACCGCGGATGGGCCCGAGCTCGGGCCCGGGCTCGAGATCGGGCTTGCAGTTGCGATCGGAGGGCTCGAGACGCTGGGGCTGCCTGAAGGAGATGCCGTTGGCGTCGGATTGGCGCCGGTCGGCGCCGGCGTCCCGGTCGTGCCGCAGCCGGCGACCAGAAGGACGATCAAACCGGCCTGGGCGTACCGGGATCGACGCATTGGAGCCCCCAGGATCAGCGGCTATCCGACACAGATCAGACGCATGAGCGGGACCATCGTGACGGCTTCTCGGGCCTCACGATGGGTCGTCGGACTCCGAGTCGGCCGTCGGCTTCGTGGCCGGCTCGGCCGTTGCTGCCTCCGGCTTCGCCTTCGGTCCGGGCTTGCGGGCCCATGGCCCCGCGGTGGCGGCCTTCCAGGCCTCGATGTCCATCCCCGCCCACGGGTCGAAGTCGGACTCCAATGCCTCCTGTGCGGGCCGGTCCGGCTCGGGGACGTGGATGAGGTTGACCCGAACCCGCGTCCAGGTCGTCGAGCGGCCGCGCATCGAGTCGACCAGGATGTCCGGCGCTTCGAGGAACTGGACGACCTCGGGATGGCGCACCTTCCAGCGCTCGAGCCCCGCGAGGGCCTCTGCCTGGTGCTCCGCCCGGGCGATCTCGACGACCGGGATGGCGCTCTTGCGCCGGCCGGTCGGCGTCGGCCTCGACCCGGCCCACTCGGTCGGCAGGCCCGCGTTCTCGTCGCCCGCAGCGACTGCGGCGGCCCGCTCGGCGGCCACCTCGGGCGGTGGGCCGCCGCCCTCGCCGCGGCCGGTCTCGTACTCGGACGTGGGCCGGCGCGCCCGCGAAGGCTGCACGCGTGGCGGCTCGCCGGCCTGCTTCGCGTAGTTCGGTGGCCAGGGGGCGTCGCCCAGACCCTGGGCCTCGTCCCGGGCGGAGAGCTCCAACAACCCCTCGAGCGAGCCGACCGCGTCGTCGATCCCCGCCCCGGGATCACCGATCTCGGCGTAGCGCCCGGGAACCGTCCGGATCGTGAAGTCCGCCGGATCGATCGTGGCCACCTCGGCCCAGGTCAGCGGGGTCGACACCCGGCCGTCGGGCCGGGGTCGGATCGAGTAGGCCGAGGCGACCGTCCGGTCCTTGGCGTTCTGGTTGTAGTCGATGAACACGCCGTGGCGCTCCTCCTTCCACCATTTGGAGGTGGCCAGGTCGGGGGCGCGCTGCTCGACGTCGCGGGCCAGGGCCAGGGCGGCCCGGCGGACCTCGGGAAACGTCCAGTTGCGTTCGATCCGGACGTTGACATGGATCCCGCGCGAGCCGGAGGTCTTGGGCCAGCCGACCAGGCCGGCCGCCTCGAGCGACTCGCGCACGACCAGGGCCACGTCCCGGATCTGAGCCCATCCGATCCCCGGGACGGGGTCGAGATCGACCCGCAGCTCGTCCGGGTGATCCAGGTCATCCGCCCGGATCGGATGAGGGTTCAGGTCGATGCAGCCGAGGTTGATGATCCAGGCCAGCTGGGCCGCGTCCCGAATGACTACCTCCGAGGCGGTCCGGCCGGACGGGAACGACAGCTCGACCGTCTCGATCCAGTCGGGGCGGGATTCGGGGGCGCGCTTCTGGAAGAAGAACTGGCCCTCGGCGCCATTGACGAAGCGCTTGAGGGCCATCGGCCGAGCGCCCGCGCCGCGCAGCGCTCCGTCGGCCACGGCCAGGTAGTAGCGCACGACGTCCATCTTGGTCAGCCCGAGCTGGGCGAAGAAGACCTTGTCGGGATTGGTGATCGTGACCTCGCGGCCGGCCACCTCGAGGACCTCAGCCTTGCCTGCCATACGGCCAACGATACGCCGCCGGGTCTCGGGCATACTGCTCAGCGAGACGGTCGATTCGAGGGTCAGCCGTTCGTCGTTGAGATGACGGGCGACGACCGTGCCGGCCCGGCTGTGTCCAGGAGGACCGAATGCGCTACTTGCTGCTCATCTACACTGCCGAGCCGAGCACCTCGGGTCCGAGCGAGGAGATGCTGGCCGAGTTCCCCGAGTACGGCAAGTTCACCCAGTGGGCCCGTGACAACGGGATGTACCAGGCCGGCGAGGCGCTCCATCCGACGAGCGCCGCCACCACGGTCCAGGTTCGAGATGGCCGGACGATCACCACCGACGGCCCGTACGCCGAGACCAAGGAAGCACTGGGCGGCTTCTACCTGATCGAGGCGCGCGACCTGGACGAGGCGATCGATGCGGCAGCCCGGATTCCGGGGGCTCGCCACGGCTCGATCGAGGTCCGGCCGATCTTCGACCAGCGGCCGAGCGACCGCGCCGGCAGCGCTGCCAACGACGAGGCCGTTGCCCCGGCAAGCTGACCCCAGCGCCGTCGTCGAGCGCCTGTTCCGCGAGGAGTCGGGCCGGACGGTTGCGACCCTGATCCGGGTCTTCGGCGACTTCGACCTCGCCGAAGAGGCTGTCCAGGAGGCGTTCATCGTCGCCCTGGAGCGCTGGCCGCGGGACGGTGTGCCGGCCAATCCCGGGGCCTGGATCACGACCACCGCGCGCAACCGGGCGATCGATCGACTCCGCCGGGCGCAGGTGCTGGCGACCAAGACCGACGAGCTCGGCCGGCGGGCCCTGATCGAATCCGGGATCCGACCGGGCGAACCCGACGAGGAGGAGGATGACGTGGCGATCGAGGACGATCGGCTCCGGCTGATCTTCACCTGCTGTCACCCTGCGCTCGCCCTCGATGCCCAGGTCGCCCTGACCCTGCGTACGCTGGGCGGGCTGGCCACGCCCGAGATCGCCCGGGCCTTCCTGGTCCCCGAGGCCACCCTGGCCCAGCGCCTGGTCCGGGCCAAGCGCAAGATCCGCGAGGCCGGGATCCCCTACCGTGTCCCGCCCGACCATCTCCTGCCCGAACGGCTCGAGGCGGTCCTGCGCGTGCTCTATCTCATCTTCAACGAGGGCTACGCCAGCTCAGCCGGCGAAGCGCTCGTCCGGCGCGAGCTGACCGGCGAGGCGATTCGCCTGGCCCGGGTCCTGGTCGAGCTCATGCCGGATGAGCCCGAGGCGATTGGGCTGCTCGCCCTGATGCTGCTCCAGGATGCCCGGCGCGAGGCCCGGGTCGGCGAATCGGGCGAGCTGATCCTCCTCGCCGACCAGGACCGCAGCCGCTGGGACCGCGAGCGGATCGCTGAAGGCGGCCGCCTGGTCGAGCGGGCGCTCCGGATGCAGCGGACCGGGCCGTACCAGCTCCAGGCAGCGATCGCCGCCGTCCACGATGAGGCGGCCGACCCGACCGTGACCGACTGGCCGCAGGTGGTGGGGCTGTATCGGCTGCTCGCGACGATCGCACCCTCGCCGATCGTCGAGCTGAACCTTGCCGTGGCGATCGCATTCGTGGACGGCCCGGCCGCGGGCCTGGCCCGGATCGATCGCCTCGTGGCCGACGGGCAGCTCGTCGGGTACCCCTATCTGTACGCCGCCCGGGCCGACCTCCTGCGGCGCCTCGACCGACGCCCGGAGGCCGCTGCCGCCTACCGCCAGGCGGCCGACCTCGTGGGCAATGCCGTCGAGCGGCGCTTCCTCGAGCGGCGCCTGCGCGAGGTGAGCACGCCCGCCTGAGGGTCGCGTTCCGGCACCCGCCCGCAACCCTGAATGGTGCCCGGGCGTGCGACGATCTGGGCATGGGCAGCCAGCCGTGACCTCGCGTTCGAGCCAGCCGGCGGGCAACGCGGCGGTCCAGGCCGAACCGGCCGGCATCGGCACGGCCGGCGCGCGCGATCCGCTCGCCCGCGAGGTCAAGCTCCTTGGCGCCCTCCTCGGCCAGGTCATCGCGGAGCAGGCCGGCGAGCCCCTGCTGGCCAGGATCGAGGCGATCCGGGCCCGGGCCAAGGCCGGCCGGCGGATGGGCGAGGCGGGCGTGACGGCCGGTGCGACAGGCTCGTCGGGCGCCGTGACGGTCATCGAGGATGTCGACGCGCTGGACCTGGCCACCATCGAGTCGATCATCCGGGCGTTCGGCCTGTACTTCCAGGTGATCAACGTGGCCGAGGAGCGCGAGCGCGTGCGGACGCTCCGCCGACGCGAGCGCGCCAGCCAGGGCACGCCGATCGAGGACTCCCTGGGCGCGGCGATCGACCGGCTCCTCGCCGACGGCCTCAGCCCCGAGCGAATCGGGCGCCTCGTCGGCGGCCTGTCGGTGGCGCCGGTGCTGACCGCCCACCCGACCGAAGCCCGCCGGCGGACGTTGCTCCTGGCCCTGCGCCGGATCGCCCGCCTGGTTGAAGGGCTCGACGATCCGCGCCTCGCCCCGCGCGACGACCGCGACCTGCGCCGCCGGTTGCGCGAGGAGATCAGCCTGCTGTGGCGGACGGCCGAGCTGCGCTCGATCAGCCCGAGCCCGCTGGACGAGGTTCGCAGCGCGATGGTCTTCTTCGACGAGACCCTGTTCCGGGTGACGCCGGTCGTGGTCCGCGAGCTCGATGCGGCCCTCGATCGAGCCAACCGACCACTCGGGGCCAGGCGGGCGTCCGATTCGGGCGAGACCGGCACGCGCCCCAGCCGGGCCGCCACCTTCCTGCACTGGGGCAGCTGGATCGGCGCCGACCGGGACGGCAACCCCAACGTGACCGCCGAGCTGACCGCCCAGACGGCCCGCATCCATGCCGACCACGTCCTGCGCGGGCACGAGGCCGTGGTCAGCCGGTTGATGCAGACGATCGCCTCGGCCGTCCCAGCGGAACGCCTCGACCGGCGGATTGCCCGGCGCCTGGCCCTCGATGACGATGACCTGCCCGAGCTCATGCGCCAGCTCGACCGGCGCTTCGGAGATGAGCCCTATCGGCGCCGGCTGGGCGCGATGGCCGAGCGCCTGCGCCGGACCCGGAGCGCCCTGATCGGCGCCGCGGCCCCGCTGACGGGCCGCTATCGCGACGTGGACGCCTTCCGCGAGGAGCTCGATGAGCTGTCCGCTGCCCTGGTGGCCGACGGCCTGGAGCGGGTCGCCTACGGTGAGCTGCAGGACCTCCGCTGGCAGGTCGACACGTTCGGCTTCCACCTGGCGGCCCTCGAGGTCCACCAGCACAGCAGCGTCCAGGCCCGGGCGCTGGACCGCCTGCAGACCAGCCGGCCGGAAGGGGACGGGACGGATCGTGCCCGAGAGGTCGAGGCCCTCGAGCTGCTGGCGACCCTCCGGGCTGTGGCCGAGATCCAGCGCCGCTTCGGCGCCGCCGCGGCCGGCCGCTGGATCGTGAGCTTCACCCGCGGATCCCAGGACATCCTCGACGTCCTGGTCCTGGCCGGGCTGGCCGGCCAGCCCGAGCCGGGGCTCGAGTCGACCTCCGGCTTTGCCCCGGCCCGCCCCACCCTCGACATCGTGCCCCTGCTCGAGTCGGCCGATGCGCTGGCCGACGCCGGCGGGATCCTCGAGGCGCTGCTCACCAATCCGCTGTATCGGACCCATCTGCGCGAACGCGGCGATCGCCAGGAGGTGATGCTGGGCTACTCCGATTCGAACAAGGAATCGGGCTTCCTGGCGGCCAACTGGCTGCTCTACCGGGCCCAGGCCGAGCTGGTCCGGGTGGCCCGCGAGCAGGGCATCCAGCTGACCCTGTTCCACGGCCGGGGCGGCGCGATCGGGCGGGGCGGCGGGGCGGCGGCGCGGGCGATCCGGGCCCAGGCCGCCGGGTCGATCGCCGGCCGGCTCAAGCTGACGGAGCAGGGCGAGGTGATCGCCACGAACTACGCCAACCCGACGATTGCCCGGCGCCACTTGGAGGAGCTGGCCGGGGCGACCCTGCTGGCCTCGGCCGAGGGCCAGTCGGCTCGCCAGGCGGCCGCCGAGGTGGATGGCTGGCCAGTGCTGGACGAGGTGGCCGAGGCGGCCGAAGGCGCCTATCGAGCCCTCGTCGACGCCCCGGGCTTCCCCGCCTTCTTCCGGGCGATCACCCCGATCGAGGAGCTGGCCGGGATGCGCCTGGGATCGCGCCCGGCCCGGCGGCCTTCAGGCCCCGCCCCGGAGCTCGCCTCGATCGATGGGCTGCGGGCGATCCCGTGGGTCTTCGCCTGGTCCCAGGTTCGTCTCGGTCTGCCCGGTTGGTTCGGCCTGGGCAGCGCCCTCGACACGTACCGGGAGCGCCACGGGCCGGCCGGCCTCGAGCGCCTCGCCCGGCTCTATCGGACCTGGCCCTTCTTCGAATCGATCCTCGACAATGCCGAGCTGGCCCTGGCCCGGGTCGACCTGCGCACGGCAAGCATGTACCGGAAGCTCGACTCCGGCCCGGCCGGTGATCGAGCCTGGGCCGCGATCGAGCGTGAATTCGCGCTCGCCGCGGCGCTCCTCGGCGGGGTCACCGGCCGCTCCGGCCTGCTCGATGGCCTGCCCGCTGTCCAACGCTCGCTGGCCGTTCGGGCACCCTACCTGGACCCGTTGGCCGAGCTCCAGGTCCATCTCCTCGGGCGCCTCCGCGCGCTCGATCCCGACGACGCGTCGGCGGGCCCGATCCGGCGGCTGGTCCAGCTCACCGTGAACGCGATCGCGGCCGGCCTCCAGGCGACCGGCTAAGATGACGGCTGTGCAGCCTTGAGGATCGCGTGACCACCTCAGACCGAGCGACGGCCCCCCTGCCCGGCGCCGACACCCCTCGCCGTCGGGCGGCCTCGCCCGAGGAGATTGCCCGGCTGCTGACGGCCTACGTCACGACCGGCGACCTCCGGCCGGGCGCCCGGATCCCGTCCGAGCGGCGCCTGGCCGAGGAGCTGGGCGTCGGCCGGACGATCGTTCGCGAGGCCCTCAAGTCATTGGCCCTGGTCGGCCTGATCGAGTCGCGCCATGGCGACGGCACGTACGTGGCCGAGTCGACGCCGGAGTCGTTCTCGCGGGCGGTCGAATGGCGTCTCGTTGCCTGGGGCGGCGAGCGGGGTGACGTGGCCGAGGCGATCGCGGTCCTCGAAGGCGACCTCGCCGCGCTGGCGGCCGAACGCCGGACGGATGCGGACCTGCTCGAGCTGGCCCTCCACCTTGCCAGCCAGCGCGAAGCCTCCGAGTCGAGCGACACGGCCGGCCTCAACGGCGCCCACCTCGCCTTTCGGGCCACGACCGCCGTGGCCGCCGGCAACGTGACCCTGGCCAGCGTGGTTGAGGCGCTCCGGGCGGCCGCCCCGATCGTGGCCGCGGCCGAGATGGCCGTGATCGACCCGGCGGCCGATGCCCTGGTCCTCGATGCGATCCGGCAGCGCCGCGCCGATTCCGCCCGGCGGGCCGCTCGGGCCGGCCAGCCCCGCCCGTCGACCGAGGCCGACGACCTGAACTGAGCGCTACTCCGTCAGATCCAGGCGGCGGATCAGGAGCACCGCCCCGGCCAGGGGCAGGATCGACCAGCCGAGCAGGGCCACCACCGCCAGCCAGGCCGGCGTAAATGCGGCAAAGACGGACTGGTCGCCGCCGAGCAGGCGTGAGATCGAACCTGAGATCAGCGTGCCCGGCAGCCACGGGACGGGACTCTCCTGCCAGAACGGCGTCGCGGTCAGGGCCACGTCGACGACCAGGACCAGGACCGTCAGGAGCACGGCCAGGCCGGTCGAGCGGGTCACGACCGAGATCAGGATCGGCACGGAGATGAACGGTAGGATGCACAGGACGCGCACGACCAGGGCCGGGCCCAGGTCCGACACCGGCGCGGCGAAATGCTGGAGCGGCGTGCCGTCGATCGACATGAGGAAGGGCGCGATCGTGCCGAAGATCAGGCCCACGGCCAGGGTCAGCAGGGCCAGCCCCAAGATCAGGCCGATCCGGACCGCCAGGACCGCCGATCGGTCGGCGATCAGGTGGATCGTCCGGATCGCGCCCCATTCGAACTCGCCAGCCGTCAGGGCGATCGCCAGGTACAGCCCGACGAGGATGACCCCAATCGGATTGGTGGCGATCTTGATCAGGCTGGCCGGAAAGGCGAAGGCGGGCATCTGCTCGGCCGTCTGCTGCTGGAGCTGGGCCTGGACCTGGGCCAGGACGTTCGGATCCGGGTTCGGTCCGAGGTCGACATTGAGGACCTCGTGGATGCTCTGGACGGTCCGATTGAACTCGTTCAGGTAGAGCAGCGCGATCATCAGGGGCACCAGGATCAGGACCAGCCAGACATCGCGCCGGCGTCCGAAGCGGACCAGGTCGGCGGCCAGCAGGTGGCTCATCGGATCGGCTCGTCCCGGTGATCGGTCAGCCGCAGGAAGACGTCCTCGAGCGAATCGCGGCGGTGGACCAGGCCCTCCGGGTACACCCCGGCGCCGGCCAGCAGGCGGGCCACCTCGGCTCCCCGGGCCGCGCCTTCGACCCGCAGCCCCTCGGCCCCTTCATCGACCGAGACCTTCAGGCCGGCTGCCTCCAGGGCCCGCTGGGCCGCCGGCACGTCGGCCGGGGTCAGCTGCACTTCGACCCGGTCGGTGCCCGCGCCGGAGAGCGCCTCGGGCGTGCCCTCGGCCAGGATCCGGCCGCGGTCCATGATCGCCACGTGGTCGCAGGTCTTCTCGACCTCGGTCAGCAGGTGGCTCGACACGAGGATCGTCCGGCCGGTGCCGGCCAGGGACGTCAACAGGTCCCGGATCTCCACGATGCCGGCCGGATCGAGCCCGTTGACCGGCTCGTCGAGGATGATGATCGGCGGGTCGGCCAGGAGGGCCAGGGCGATCCCCAGCCGCTGGCGCATCCCGGTCGAATAGCCCTTGACCGAGCGCGTCCCGACCGAGGCCAGGTCGACCTGCTGGAGGACCGTGCCGATCCGGTCGTCGATCCGGCCGGTGGACCAGCCCCAGGTGGTGCCGGCCACCCGCAGGTTGTCCCGGCCGGACAGGTGGGGATAGAAGACGGGCAGGGCGATCAGCGCACCGACCTGCTCGCCGGCCACCCAGCCGCGGTCGACGATGCGGCCCTCGATCGTGACACTGCCGGCGTCGGCCCGGACCAGGCCGACGAGGATTCGCAGGGCCGTCGTCTTGCCCGCCCCATTGGGTCCGAGGAGGCCGACGACGTTGCCCTCGGCGACGGTCAGGTCGAGCCCATCGAGAGCCGCCACGCGGCCATACCGCTTGCGCAGGCCGGCCACCTGGATCGTGCCCGTCAAATGCTCCATCCCTCTGACCCGCCGGCTGACTTGGGCTCCGGCACCGACGAAGCATCGAGGCCCGGCCACAGCCCGTCAACGGGACGATTAGGGGGCTTGCACCTGTCGTCGGCTCAGGGCGCCTGGATGTCGATCACGATCCGGGTCGGGCTGGTCAGGGTCGAGATCGAGTAGCAGGCCTGGTGGCTGAGGCCGGCCACCCAGCTGACGTAGCCCTCGTAATCGCCGTTGTTGACCAGCGCGGTCAGGCTCGGATAGCCGGGTGAGAACGAATCCGGTCCGGTGTAGGTCGGATAGCCGTTGGCGTCATACAGCTTCAGCGTCAGGAAGGCGGAGCCGGCGACGTTGACCGGCTGCCCGCTGGCGTCCTCGACGAATGGTGGGTGGGCGACGGCCACGGTCAGCCGCGGCCGGCCGGTGCCGGCGAACTCGAACACGATCCGGTCGTAGCCGGCGTGCGTGCCCACCCGGACATCGCTGATCTTGGTCACGGCACTGGTGGTCGCCGGCAGCACCGTCTGGGCGGCGCAACTGAAGTCCTCGGGCGTGGACGGGCCGGCCGACGGGCCGGTCGATGCCGGGCCACCGAAGGTGATCGTTGGAGTCGGCGGCATCGCTGACGGCAGGCTGCTCGGCCCAACCGAGACGATCGGGCTGGGGCTGGCCCCTCCGGGCCCGACCCCGGCCAGGGAGCTGCCGGGGCCCGTGCCGGCCGGCCCGGGCAGCGCTCGGACGACCAGGACGAAGGCCACCGCAATAGCCGCGGCGGAAGCCAGGGCGGCCAGGCGCAGGCCGCCCCAGACGTTGGCCAGGCGGCGTCCCCGGGGCTGGCCCGGCAATTGGGCCAGGTGCTCGCGGAGCGAATCCGGGGCGGGCGGCAGGGAGCCGCGATGGAGGCCCTCGCGCAGTTGCTGTTCGAGCTCGTCGTTCATCGGTTCTTGCCTCCGTCCGTCGCGTCGAGGACGCGCCGGATCTCGTTCAATGCGTGGTGCAGGCGGGATTTGACCGTGCCGACCGGCCAGCCCAGCCGTTCGGCCACGCCGTCGAGGGTCAGGTCGGCCCAGTAGTGGAGGACCACGACCAGGCGTTCATCGGCGCTCAGGCCGGACATCGCCCGGACAACCTCGTCGCGGTTGAGAATCGTCCGGAAGGGATCAAACGGATCGGCATCGAAGCCGTCAGGATCGATCGGGCTGAATGTGATCCGGCGCCGGCGCCTGAGGCGGTCGCGGCAGATATTGACCAGGATCCGGTCGAACCAGGCCTGGAAGCCGGCCGGATCACGCAGGGATCCTGCCGATTGCCAGGCGCGTACCAATGCATCCTGCGTGGCATCCTCGGCTTCGTGCCGATCGCCCAGGATCATGCCGGCCAGGCGGTAGGCTCGATCGAGCTCCGCATTGGCCAGGCGCAGGAAGCGTTGTCCGGCTTCACCCGTTCCGGCTGGGCCCAGGTCTCTCTCCCGAAGTTCGAGCGTGGGTTGGATCGCGCGGTCGGTTGAGGTAAGCATCACATGGTTCCAGACGAACGCCAGCCCGATTCCGTTCTCGGCGTGCTTGGCGCTGGGTCCGTGCCGGCGGCGAACACGCCGCACCGCCTCTGAAATCGACCTGCCAAGGCGTTCGCCCGAGGCGAACAAATGGCGGAGGCCGGCCCGCTTGGTAGCCACCCTGGCGCCGTATCGTCGTCTTTGTTCGTACGGAGCGAACATTTTCGCGGGAGGATCGGCGCGCGGATCGAAACGGCCATGCCGCGCCGATCGAAGTCTCGATTTGTTCGCCGTGGGCGAACACGCGGATGGCCTCTGAAGCCGCCGGCATATCTCCTCATGAGGTACCGGCCAAGCCGACGAGCGGCCGGCTGCGAGACGGCGCTGGCGAGCTTAAGCGGCGGCTAGACCAGGCGGTCCTCGGCGGCTTCGCGATCGGGCACGATCCGTTCGCAGGTCGGGCAGAACCAGCGCGTCTCGAGGGGGGTGCCACAGGCGTCGTGGCGGAGGGCCTCGTGGCCGTCGCCCGACGTGGCCGGGCTGCGCCCGCCCCAGTCCGCCAGGAGGCGCACGGCGCTGGCCAGGTCGCGGCCATCCGCGGTCAGGGCGTATTCCATGCGCAGCGGCCGCTCCGAGTAGGGCACGGCGTGCAGGACGCGCTCGCGTTCGAGTCGGCGCAGGCGGTCCGACAGGATGTTCGGCGCGATTCCGGGGACCCCGGCCAGCAGGTCGTTGAAGCGAGCCGGCCCGTCGAGTAGGCGCTCGACCAGGAGCAGGCTCCAGCGGTCGCCCACCCGGTCCAGGGCGGCGCCCAGCGGGGACAGCGGCGATGTCGGGTCGGAGGGCAGTGCGCGCTTGGCCACGTCTTCCATGGTAGGCGGCGCGGGTTCCCTGGTGGTTGCAGTCACTCCGACATAGTAGTAGATTGCAATGCACTAGTCGCCGGGTCGGGCCAGCAGCCTGCGCCGGCGCAGAGCAACACCACAGGAGTCGAACCTCTCATGAGCTTTGTCGAAGATCTCCAGGCAGCCATCCAGGGAGCCGCCCAGAAGGCCGGCCCGTCCATCGTCGGAGTCGGCCGGCGCCAGCGTGGCTCCGGCGTGGTCGTCGCCGACGGCCAGGTCCTGACCAACGCCCACAACCTCCGCGGCGACGAGGTGACCGTTACCTTCGCCGACGGCCGCTCGACCGTGGGCACCGTCCAGGGCGTCGACCACGATGGCGACCTGGCGGTCATCGCCGTCGACACCGCCGGCGCGGCCGCGATCGGCTGGTCCAGCGACGCCTCGCTGGCCGTGGGCTCGGTCGTGTTCGGGGCAGCCGCCTCGCGCTCGAGCGGCACGCGCCTCACGCTGGGCACCGTCTCGGCCGTCGGCCGGGCATTCCGGGGACCCGGTGGACGCCGGATCTCGGGCAGCATCGAGCACACGGCGCCACTCGCCTCCGGCTCGTCCGGCGGCGCCCTGCTCGACAGCCAGGGCCGCTTCGCCGGCTTGAACACAAACCGGATCGGCGACGGCTTCTATCTGGCCCTGCCGGCCGACGCCAGCCTGCGTGAGCGGGTCGAGTCGCTGGCCGCCGGCACCTCGGTCGAACGACCCCGCCTGGGCATCGCGATCGCGCCGGCATTCGTCGCTCGCCGGTTGCGCCGCTCGGTCGGCCTGCCCGATCGGGATGGCCTGCTGGTCCGCGAGGTCGAGGACGACAGCCCGGCCGCATCGGCCGGCATCGTCCGGGGCGACCTCATCGTGTCGGTGGCCGGTTCGCCGGTGGGCGACCCCGATGAGCTCCTCGACGCGATCCGGGCAGCCAAGCGCCCGTTCGAGATCGGCCTGGTCCGCGGTGCGGACGAGCTGTCGGTCACGATCGGCGCATCGACCAGCAAGGCCAACTAGCGCCCGACCGGGGCCAACCGGGGTAGCCTGACGCGGTGAAACCCGTCGTCTGGCTCCCCGAGTCGACGCCGTCCCAGGAGCTGGACAGCCTGCGCTCGCTGGCCGAGCTGAGGCTGTATCCGGCCACCGGCGGACTGGCGGGCGATGGTCCACTCGAGGGCGACCTGCTGGTGGCCAGTGCCGGCTGGGCCCGGGCCCTCGAGGTCGCCGGACAGCTCGAACGGCTCGGGGCCATCCAGACGATCACCGCCGGTGTCGACCGGATGGTCGACCAGGTCCCGGCCGGCGTTGTCCTGTGTGATGCCGCCGGCGTGCACGACGTGCCGGTTGCCGAATGGGTCGTCCTGGCGATCCTGGCCGCCCAGCGCAACCTGCCCGTCTACCTCGAAGCGCAGCGGGCCGGCGAGTGGCGCCGAGAGCGCGAAACCGGCCAGGACCTGGTCGATGCCAGCGTTATGTTGGTTGGCGCCGGTGCTATTGGCCGGGCGGTCGAAGCCCGCCTGGCCCCGTTCGGCGTCCGGATCGAGCGGGTCGCCCGCCGGTCCCGGCCGGGCGTCCACCCGATCACCGAGCTGCGCTCCCTCCTCCCCGGCGCGGACATCGTGGTCATCCTGTTGCCGCTGACCGACTCGACCCGGGGTGTCATCGACGCGGACACCATCGCGGCGATGAAGCCCGGCGCGCTCCTGGTCAACGCTGCCCGCGGTCCGATCATCGACTCGGCCGCGCTGACCGCAGCCGTCCTGGCCGGACGGATCCGGGTGGCCCTCGACGTGACCGATCCCGAGCCCCTGCCGGCCGGGCATCCCCTCTGGTCAGCGCCCGGTGCCCTCATCACGCCCCATGTGGCCAGCGACGTCGTTCGTGAGCAGGAACGGGCGTGGCGGCTGGTCCACGACCAGGTCGAGCGACTGGCCCGGGGTGAGGCCCTGGCCAACGTGGTCGTCGACGGCTACTGATCCCGGAACACAGGCAGGCCGCCCAGCCCGGCCAGGGCGGTCAGGGCCGCCTCGGTGACGGCCGCGATCCCCGCCTCGTCCACGTCGATCGTGATCCGGGCCAGCGCGGCATAGAGCGGATCGCGGCGGGCAGCCCGGGCGCGGGCGACCTCGAGCGGGTCGGGTCCGTAGATCGGCCGATGCTCGTCGTCACTGGCGAAGCGCTGGGCCAGGGTCGCCGGCGAGGCCCGCAGCCAGATCACGACCACGTCGTCGCGGACCAGGCCGGCCCGGGCGGCGGGGTCCTCGATCACGCTGGCGGCAGCGCAGATCACATCGGACTCGTTCGTGGCAAGCGCGTCGAGGAGGGCCTGGGCCTCGGCTCGGTGGAGTCCGTCCGTGCCCAGCTCGGCCCGGATCTCGCGCGCCGTCCGGCCGGTCGTCGCCAGCAGGGTGGCGTCGGAGTCGCGGACCGGCCAGCCAAGCCTGGCCCCGATGGCCGTCCCGACCGAGGTCTTGCCCGCGCCCATCAGGCCGGCTACGACGACGTGGCGAATCTCCGTGGGGCCGGCGGCGCTCATGGCCCAACGCGCTCGACCGGCCGGTAGTGCTCGTCGACCGGGCGCAGGAGCAGGCCGCCGACGACGAAGAAAACGACGGCCAGGGCATAGGCGGCCCGGGGTCCACTGCCCACCCCCGCCGCCTGATCGACCGCGTCCATCAGGGTCCCGCCCAGGGCCAGCGCGAAGATGCTGGCGGACGCCGTCGCGACGTTGCTGATGCCCATGTACCGGCCCGACGATGCCTTCGGGATGATGTCGGTCATGAGCGCCCAGTCTAGGGCCAGGAACATGCCCGAAGCGAGGCCGAACAGGACCACCCCCAGGTAGGCGACGGGCAGGATCGGCGCGAAAGCCACGACCGTCATCCCGGCCGCCCCGAGGCCAAAGCTGGCGTAAAGCAGGCGCTTGCGCCCGATCCGATCGGACAGCCGGCCGGCCGGTATGACCGCCGCCAGGTTTGCCACGAGGACGAGCCCGACCACGACCAGGAAGGTCGTGCCACTGGCTGTCTCGTCGAGCCCGAAGGTCTGGTGCAGGTAGAACGGGCCTAGGGTGGCCAGCATCGCAGCGCCCATCAGGAACAGCAGCCGCGACCCGACCAGCCACAGGAAGCTGTGCTCGCGCAGGACGTCGGTGCCCCACGCCTCGCGAGCCACCGCGAACCACGATCGGCCGCCGCGCGACTTCGTGACCTGCCCATCGTTGACCCGCAGGACGACGCTGACCATCGTGCTCACCTCCAGGGCCCCCAGGGCCAGCGTGGCCAGGAAGTAGTCGTGGCTGACGGCCGCGATCGAGCCGATCATGAAGCCGGCTACGTTGCCCAGGATCTGCATCAGGCCGACAAGCGAGCTGGCCAGCCCAACCTGGCGGGCCGGCACGAGGTCGGGAACGTAGCCCTGGAACGGGCCCTGGGCGAGGTTGCTGCTGAATTGCAGGAAGATCACGAACACGGCGATGCCGACCAGCGAGTTCGAGGCGGCGATGCCGAACAGGAAGACGACGTCGAGGAGCGAGCCGACGAGGATGTACGGCTTGCGCCTGCCCCAGCGGCTGATCGTGTAGTCGCTGAGCGAGCCGACCGTGGGTTGGACGAGCAGGGCCACGATCGAGCCACCGAAGGTCAGCAGGAACAGGGTGGTGCCTTCGGTCCCGGCGCTGACCAGGCCGGTGAACTGGAGGCGGTTGCCCAGGATGTTGGTCAGGCCGGCGAAGATCGAGGAAATGCCCAGCCAGTACAGCGACAGCCGGACGAGCTGGACGACCGGCAGGCTGGCGGTCGGGCGGCCGGTCGCAGGGCCTGTGCTCAGTTGATTCGGCTCGGGCAAAGGGCCGCGTACGGGCAGCGCTCGCAGGTCTTCTGGGACGGCGTGGCCGCAAAGTCGCCCGACCGGATTCGGGCCGCCCGGGCGAGGATGTCGGCCCGGGCCGCCTCGAGCTCTTCGTCCGACCGGGTCGAGCTGGTGCGCATCGACGATTCGGTGAAGTACAGGGTCACTCGCTCGGGCCGGCCCAGGCCCAGGGCATCGCGACAGGCGAGTGCGTAGATCGACAGCTGCAGGTTGACCGCGGCCTCCTTCTGCGACTTCGAGTTGCCGGTCTTGTAGTCAATTACCTCGATCCCACCCGAAGGCAGGCGGTCGATCCGGTCGATCGAACCCGTGACCACGACCGTGGGGCTGCCGTCGGCCGGCTCGAGCTGGAGCTCGAAGGGCAGCTCCTCGTGCAGGACCTGGCTGGTCGAGCTCAGCTCGCCTTGCCAGAATCGCTCGAGCAGGTTGCCGGTCTTGCGCTGGTATTCCGCCTCGGTCGTCCGGTCGCCGAAGTCCTCGGGCTTCCAGCCGGCGGCAAAGATCCGTTCGAGGTCGGCCCGGGTCGGGGCCGGCTCGCCCCGGGCCAGGCGCTCGCGGCGCTCCCGGGTGAACTCCTCGAAGGCGGCATGGGCGGCCGAGCCGAAGGCGAAGTAGCCGGCAGTGCGTGCGGTGGGAATGCGATACACGCTGGCGAATGCGTACTCGAGGGGGCAATGCTCGTAGGTCGAGAATTGGGAGTAGCTGAAGTGCCGTCCGAGCGGGGCAACCTGGAGCAGGTGGGCCCCAGCGACGCTGTCCTGGGCCAGCTCCTGGAAGGTGAATGGGTCCAGGCCCCGGGCGCGGGCATCCTCCGCGCTGGTCGCGGCCGAACGACCGACCTGGGCGAGCTCTTCGGTAAAGCGCAGTCTGGCGGCCTCGGATTCCGGGGATGCGGCACTCGTTCCTTCGAGCATGCCCACGAGCTCGGTGGCGCGCAGGCGCAGCGCCAGCCGCCGTTCGCGCCTGGTGGGCAGGGGCATGACCCGGCGGACGGCGGCCACGCTTCGTTCGAGGAGCGGGTCGTCGGCCTCGCGGAGTCCAGCGGGATCATCGGGCACCGTCTCCAGCGTGCCCGAAACGCCGGCCGCCCGGTCAATGAAACGGATCGCTGGCCCGTCCAGCCCGTCCTCGCCGACGCCGCGCAGCTCGGCGATGAATGGCGAGAAACCCAGGTTCTGGCCGGCCGGGCCGGGGTGGCAGGTCACGATCAGGCGGTCCTGGGCCCGGGTCAGGGCCACGTACAGGAGACGTCGCTCCTCCTCGAGGTTGAAGTCGGGCGACGGCCGGCCCTCGCGCAGGAGGTCGATCGGGAACAGGTCGTTGATGCCCATCGTGCCCGGCCACTCGCGCTCGACCAGCCCGGGCACGATCACCACCGGAAACTCGAGGCCCTTGGCCTGGTACACGGTCATCAGCCGGACGCCCTCGACGTCCTCGCTCAGCTCCACGCTCGTGGGCAGCTCGCCGCCGGCGTCCTGGTAGGCATCCAGGTAGTCCACGAACTGGTTGAGATGGCCGCTGGGAAAGGCGGTCTGCCAGTCGTTCGTGAAGCGCAGGAAGCTGGCCAGGTTGACCGCGATCCGCTGCGACTCGCGGGTGTCGGCCCCGATCAGGTCGAGGATCTGGCCGGTCCGCTCGAGGAAGCGCTCGAGCAAGGTGTACGGCCCCTCGCGCCAGGTCTGGGGCGCCAGCTCGTCGATCGTCTCGAGCAGGCGCCGCAGCTTGGCCCGGGTATCCGGTCCCACCGCAATCGCCCGGGTTGCGATCACCCCGCTCGCGCCCGTCCCGGATGGCGCGTCCGAACCGTCGGCCGGGACATCGAGGCGCTCCACCTTGAGCTGGCCGGAGGCGACCACCTCGCGGGCCGCGTCGATCAGGTGGCCCCGGTCGAAGCGGGCCATCCGGCTGATCTCGAGGATCTCGAGCGGGTCGAGCCGCCAGGGCCCGGCTGACATCATCCGGACGAGGGCCACGTCGTGGTGCGGATCGGCGATCGCCCGGAGGCTCTGCTCGAGGTCGCGGACCTCGGGCGTGTCGAACAACGACAGGCCACCCACGACCGTGTAGGGGATCTCCTCGTCGCGCAGCCGGGCGACGATCTCGTTGCGGTGCTTGTGCTTGCGGTAGAGGACCGCGATCGAGGACCAGGCGGGTGGGCCGTCCGGCCGCCGGGCCAGGTCCTGGATGGCATCAACGACGGCCACGGCTTCGTCCTCGGGCCCGGCGCAGGCGATCACCTCGACGGTCTGGCCAGGCGGCCGGTCCGTGATCAGGCGCTTGTCCGGCTCCTGGCGTTCGAGGTTGTGGGCGATCAGCCGGTTGGCCACCGCCAGGATCTCGGGCACCGAGCGAAAGTTTCGGGTGATCTGCAGCCGGGCGGGCGGGCCGGGCGATCGGGCGCCCGGCGCGTGGATGGGCGGCCCCGAGAAGCGCCGGCCGAACTCGCCGAAGGCGGCAAAGCTGGCGCCCCGGAAGTGATAGATCGATTGGTCGTCGTCGCCCACGACCATCACGTTGTCGGGCCGGTCGGGGGTCCGGCCAAGGAGCTCGATCAGCTCGATCTGGGCCACGTTGGCGTCCTGGAACTCGTCCACCAGGATGTAGCGATACGTCCGCTGCCAGCGCCGCAGGATATTCGGACGCGCCTTCCAGAGCCGGGTGACTGCGGCAATCTGCTCGCCGAAGTCCAGCGCGCCACGGGCGATCAGCTCGGCCTGGTAGGCGCGATAGACCCGGGCCTGCTCATCGAGGCGGACGATCTCGAGCGCGGCGCCGTCGACGACGTAGGACCCCGCCAGCTTGTCGATCTCGATCCGCTCGGCCGCGTTGAAGTGCCGGGTGTGCTGGACTGCCCCGGTGCCCAGCACCGTCCGGCGGGCTTCCCGGTCAGCGGCCTTGTCGGGCGACGGGCGGCGATCCTCGAGCAGGTCGTCACCTCGGGCCTCGGCTCGCTCGAATTTGCGCAGCCGGGCGTACTCCTTGCGCAGCTCGCGCGGGATCTTGAGGTTGCCCAGCAGCTCCAGCCGTTCGATCGCGACGGCGAGCGGGCCGTAGCGCGACTCGAAGACGGCCCGCTCCTCGGCGACGTAGGCATCGAAGTCATCGGGCGTGACCAGCTCATCCTTGGCCCGGTTGATGAACTGGACGAACGAACCAAAGGCCCACCAGGCACCGTGATAGAACAGGTCGAGGCCGGCCTCGAGGTCCCGCAGCAAGAGCACTTGGCCAATCCCGTCGAGCACCTCGGGGTGGGCCGGCAGGCCTGCCTCGGCACCAGCCTGGGTCAGGACCTGGTGACAGAAGCTGTGGAAGTTCGACACGCTCATCCGAGCTCGGACGGCCGGCCCGAGGGCGAGGTCGAGCCGCTCCTGAAGCTCCCGGGCGGCCTTCACGTTGTAGGTCAGGACGAGGATCTGCTCGGGCAGCAGTGGGCCGGCAAATGGCTCGAGGCGGGGATCCCGCCGCGCGCCCAGACCAGACCGGCCGCTCGGGAGTGGGACGACCGGCGCTGGGTCCGGCTCGGCCTCGGCGGGCCACAGCCCCACCTGGGCCGGTGTCGTGGCTGGGCCGAAGGCCCGGGGCTTGATCGAGGCCGGGGCCAGAGCCGATACCTGGGCCGCGGCGGCCGGCCGCTCCTCCGGCTCGTCGGGCAGCAACCGGCCGAGTGCGTCGCGGCTGCCCCGTCCATACGTATCGAGGAGCCAGCGGACCCGCTCGACGATCACCCGGGTCTTGCCCGTCCCGGCGCCGGCGATCACGACTGCCGGACCGTCGCCGAAGCGGACGATCCGCTCCTGCTCATCGGTCAGGGCAACGGGCAGCGGCGGCGCAGCCTGGATCAAGCAGCCCCCGCCGGGATCAGCCAGCTTGTCGGTCCGGTCACCACACGTGGAGAGTACCCGGCCGGTGTGACAGCTTGCCCGTCACGACACCTAGTCGAGGGCGGTCAGCGGATCTCCCGTGGCTGCGGCCGCCGGCTCGACGCCCCGGGCCGCTGCCATCCGAGCCGGCCGGGCCCGCATCGTATTGCCCAGCGCGGCGCCCTTGGGCAGCCGCCGATACCAGACGTAGCCGACGAGCGCGGCCACGAACGACACGGCTCCACCGATGCCAATCGCCTCCTGGGCCCCGGCATTGGCGGCGATCGCCCCGAAGAGCAGGCCGCCGATCGGGCTCGTCCCGGCGAAGACGGTCAGATACACGCTCATCACCCGGCCGCGCAGCTCGTCCGGCACCTGCAACTGGATGACCGTGTTGGCCGTCGCCATCATCGAGATCGCCCCGGCCCCGGCCAAGAACATCAGGACCAGGTCGGCCGGATAACTGCTGATCCCTTCCATCACCACCTCGGCCAGACCCAGGACCGCTGCCCCGATGAGCATCCGGATTGCCTGGGTCCCCCGGAAGGCAATGACCAGGGCGGCCAGCAGCGAGCCCAGGCCAGAGGCGGCCATGAGGAAGCCGTAGCCGCTCGCACCGACGTGCAGGACACCGTCGGCCAGGGGCGGGATGACGATCGAGAAGTTGATTCCAAAGGTGGCCACGACGCCGATGATCGTCACCGCCAGCAGGACGATGCCAGTCCGCCGGACGTAGCGCAGGCCGTCGGCCAGGTTGGCGAAGACCTCGCCGGCCGAGGTCGGCCGGTCGAAGCGGGGCGCGGGCCGGAGGTCCGCTTCGCTCATCAGGAAGAGGCCGAACAGGACCGCCAGGAAGCTGATCGCGTCGATCAGGAAGGCGATCGGGACGCCGAACGCGCCGATGGCCAGGCCGGCCAGGGCCGGTCCGATAATCCGGGCGCCGTTGAACATGGCCGAGTTGAGGGCGACGGCATTGCTCACGTCGTCGCGCCCGACCATCTCCACGGCGAAGGCCTGGCGGGTGGGCATGTCGACCGAGTTGCGGACGCCCATGATCGCCGCGAGCACAAATACGTGCCACACCTGGACGGTGCCGGTCACGGTCAGCAGGAACAGGGCAAAGCTGACCCCCATCGCGACCGTCTGGGTCACGTACAGGGTTCGGCGTTTGGGCAGGCCGTCGGCGATCAGGCCGCCGAACAGGCCCAGGACGAGGACGGGGCCGAACTGGGCGACCGTCAGCAAGCCCAGGTCGAACGGGTTGCCGGTGAGCTGCAGGATCAGCCAGCTCTGGGCGACCGCGGTCATCCAGGTGCCGATCAGCGAAACGAGCTGGCCGCTGAAGAAGAGACGGTAGTTCCGGTGGCCGAAGGCGGTCAGGCCCCGCGAGCCGGTGATCGAGGCCCGGTTCATCGGACTGCCCCCGAACCGCCCGCGTCGATGTCGGCCACCCGGGCGGAGAGTCGCTGGCGCCGAACCTCGACGGCCTCGACCATGGCCTCGATCCGCTCGATCTTCTCGCGCAGGATGCCGGCCTGGCGCTCCAGCCTGGCCAGCGAATCGGTCAGGATGGCTCGCCGCTCGGTGACGTCGCCGGTGCGCGAGAACGCCTCCCGGGCCTTGGTCCGGGCCGCTTCGTCCTCGAGCAGCTGGCTGATCTCGGCCAGCGAGAATCCGGCGTCATCGCGGAGGCCCTTGATGAAGCGCAGCCGGTCGACATCCGAGGCGTCGTAGAGGCGATAGGCGCCATCGCTGCGGGCGGCCGGGCTGAGCAGGCCGAGCTCTTCGTAGTAGCGGATCGAACGAGTGGTCAGGCCGAGCTCGGAGGCCACTTCCTGGATTCGCAGGAGACGCGGCTCGAGCGCGGCGACGGAGGCGGCCGATCCGGCCGGCGCGACCTCCTCGGGGGCGGTGTTGAGGGTCATGTCGGTATTGTAGTGCACATTGACGTATACGTAAACGTCAATGCGGATAGCGCGACCGCCGGCAACCCCGGTTCCAGCGCGGCTCGTGCTACTCTCGGGCCATGAAGGATGCCCGGCTGTTCGAGTACATCAACGAGCTTTCCGCTGAAGAAGAAGCCCTCTTCGCGAAGGCGGGCGCCAGTGGCGGCCTGAGCCAGGCGGAGATCGAGCGACTCGACGAGATCAAGGTCGAGCTCGATCAGGGCTATGACCTGCTCCATCAGCGCCAGGCCCGGCGCGCCGCCGGCCTGGACCCGTCCGAGGCCGAAGTCCGGCCGCCTGAAGTGGTCGAGCGCTACCAGCAGTAGCCGGCCGGCGCGGCCAGGGCGATCCGGGCGGAGGCAGGCACATCGTTGGCCGCCCCTCGTAGCGTTGGCAAATCGTTCGTTGCTCGAGCCGTACGCAACGGCGGCGGCTGACTACTCACCGATTCGGGTGGCGATCAGTGTGAACCGTGCTCGAGCCGGGAGTGCTGGGCAGGCGACAAGGTCCAGTGAGGCGATTCGGCCTGACTAAGCCCAGACCAAAGAACGATTTGTCACTGCGGCGCGGTCACTGCGGCGCGCTCAGCCCGGCGGCTCGAAGTCGTAGCGCAGGAAGACGTGGTTGGCGGCGCGACGGACGGACATGAGGTCGGCCCAGGGGGCTTCATCCACCCCGAAGGTCGTGCCTTCGAGCAGGCCGAAACGGGCGAGCCGGTCGTCCCGGCCGGCCAGCTGGGGGGCGACCGTGAGGAACAGCTGATCGAGCAGCCCAGCCGCGGTCAGGTCGCCGATCAGGTGCGGGCCGCCTTCGCACAGGACGAGCCGCGCCCCGAGGGAGGCGGCCAGGTCGATCAGCTCGGCCGCACCGACGCCGTGGCCTTCACCGACCGCTGCCACGCGCACGTTCTCGGCCTGCCCGGCCGTGGCCAAGCGGGCCGCGCCGGCCGGCGTTGTCGCGATCACGACGGGGACATCGGGGGCGGACAGGCCTGGGTGGTGCGGGTCCAGGGCGCCACTCGCCGTGGCCACCAGCGTGGTCGGCTGCTCCGCCACGATGCCCATCGCGGCTCGCCACTGCTGGTATAGCCCAGCGGAGGCCGGATTGACCCGGCGCGCCGTCCATTCGTGGGTGGGTGCGGCACGGACGGTGCCGGCCCCGACCAGGACGACGTCGGCCGCCGCCCGGAGGAGCCCCATCACGAACCGGTCGGGATCGAAGAAGCCGCTGACTTCGCCGCCGCCCGAGCTCTCGTCGGTGTCGAATGCAACGACCCCGTCGATCGTCGAGACGAAATTGGCGATCACCGTTGGTCGATTGGGCCGGAGGGCAATCTGCAGCTCGCCGTCATAGCGATCGCGCAGGCCGGCCGGGAAGGCGCCGCCTCGAACGAGGCTCGAGCCGGTCTCGGCCGTGCGCTCCCACAGTCGCTCAAGCCCGACCGAGCCGGTCGGCCCGGCTGGACGACCCGGGCGCTGGCCGGTCAGGACCCTCCACCCCGTAGGCCGCTGACGTCGAAGAACTCGCCCCGGAGCTGCGGGCTGTCAACGTAGACGCCGCGATAGGACGTCGTTCGAGTTCGAGGCTGCAGCTCGCGCACGCCCCGCATCTGCGTGCACAGGTGGTGGGCTTCGGCGTAGACGGCGACGCCGTGGGGAGTCATGAGCCCATCGAGCTCATCGCAAATTTGGTAGGTCATCCGCTCCTGCACGCCGAATCGCCGAGTGATCACCCGGACCAGGCGGGTCAGCTTGCTGATCCCGATGATCCCCTCGTGGGCGACGTAGCCGACATAGACGTTGCCGAAGAACGGCAGGGCATGGTGCTCGCACAGCGAGAAGAACGGGATCGGGCCTTCGACCACCTGGGCAATCTCGCAATTCGCGCCGCCCCGGCATTCGGTCGGGAAGGCGGTCAGCAGCTTGGGATCACCTTCGTAGCCAGAGGTCGTGTCGAACAGCGCCCTGAGGTGGCGGCTGGGCGTGTTGACCGTGCTCGGCGTATCAAGATCGAGGCCCAGCGCGGTAAAGATCTCGGCCAGGTAGCCCTCGAACCGAACCCGGTCGGCGGCCGTCAGCGTGCGGGGCTTGTCGGGGGTCAGCCGGGGTTCGAGCTCATCGTCAAAACGCTCACGCACATGGTCGTGCTCATGCTCGTGCTCCCGGGTCATGGCGTCGGTGGATTCATCGCGGCTCGGACCTCGCTACGTTCGATCGATCATACGAGCAACCGCCGCGAGCGGATCCGAAGGCGCCGCGGCTTCCGGCGCGGAACGAATCAGCGCATTTCCGCTCAGCCGGCGGGCACGGGTCTGTCCCGGTGGCAGGTTCCGGGCATAGAATCAGGCGGTGGAGATCAGCCAGCTGCGCAGGATCGCGGGGCGGATTGCCCTGGCCATCGGGGTCGTCCTGCTCATCGCCCTGATCGCGCTGGCCGTGGTGGGCATGCCGACCAGCCTGTCATAGGTCTCGCGGCGTTGATCGCCGCGGCGCGTCAGGCCTTCTTCTTGCCCTGCCGGCCGGTCAGCGGGACGCGGCTGAACAGCAGCACGCCGGGCATGTCTGGTCGACTGCTGACATAGACGGTCGCGCCGGCGGCCTTGACCACCTTGCTGGCCGCAGCCCGGGCGGTAGCCGCCTTGCCTTCATAGTGCCAGGGCAGGACCTGCGAGGCAGCGCCAACGCTGACTTCGTTGACCAGCCGAGCCAGATCTTCGTCACGTGGGTTGGTCCGATGTCCACGCGGTGTCGGCTTGCGCTTCAGGTCTTCAAGGTTGAGCGGCTTGCCAACCTTGATCGTGGTGAACTTGGCCAATCGAGTTCCTCCAGAGAGCCCAGTGGGAAACGTCAACAGGTCCACAACTGTACGCATTAAGGACCGGCGAGTCCAGCACCAATGATTGACTGCTTCGCCCGTTTCGGCCGGATGATTCATGGCATGATCCGTTCGATGCAACGGTTTGATCGCGTAGCCGTAGTGCTTGCCTTCGTGTTGAGTTAGCGCGGCTTCTTGGGCGGCAGCGTCGCGACGTTGCCCAGGGCTCGATCGATCCAGCTCCGGCCCTCGGCGCTGCCGACCATCGCCGGCGGCATCGACACGTAACCGCCCATCGGCCGCCCGGCCGGGCCAAAGGGTCCGGCGCCCTCGACCGCCATCAACGCCGCCGCATCACCCGGCGTCAGCTTCAGCCCGATGTCGGCGCCGAACAGACCCATGAACAGGTTGCCGTTCACGAAGGCGCCCAGGTTGCCGACATGGGCTTGACCTCGACCCGTGGGTCGAGGGGCACGGCCTCTCGAAAGCGGGCCTTGTCGGCTTCGGTCGGTTTGGGCATCTCCATGGCTGGCCTCCCTGAGCGATTCCAGAGGGTTTGCGAATCAGCCTCAGGCGAAGGCGGCCGCAGCCTCGACGTGATGGACAGCGTCGAGCAGGCTGTGGGCGCGATGGTCGGGGCGCATCGGATCCGCGTCGTCGGCCGCCGGCCCGACGCACACGATCCGCAGGCCGGGGCAGCCGCGTCCGCTGGCCAGGCTTGCTTCGGTTGCGATGAGCCACTCGGCCGTGTGTGCGGCTCGCAGCTGAGTCAGCAGCTGGACGACCTCCGGATCAACCGTTCGGCCACCGCCGGCGTGCTGCTGCCAGCCCGCGGGCCGGTCGGTCGACACGCCGGCCCATGACACAGCGATCAGCTGGTGGCCCTCACCGGCATCGCCCGGGTCGGCCAGGATCGCCGCGCCGCCCTCGTCGCCAGGTGCGACGAGCAGGATCACCGGCCCGATCAGGGCGAGCCGGTCGATGGCCGCCCGGCCTTCATCGCGGGAGCCCGCCGTCAGCACGCCTGCGTCGACGATCGTGGCCGTCATCAGCTGCCGGCCGGCGGCTCCACGGCCTCCGGCACCGGTGCTCCGGCGGCGGCGGGTGGGCTGGCGTTCAGGACGTAGCCGATCCCCTGGAACGTGGTGATCGGTCCCGGGCTGCCGGGGGCCGCGCCGAGCTTGCGCCGGACACGGCTGATCCAGACGCGCAGGTACTGCAGGTCATCCCGGTACTCCGGTCCCCAGACCTTGGTCAGCAATTCGGTATGGAGGACGACCTTGCCGGCGTTGACGGCCAGGTGCTGCAGGAGCAGCCACTCGGTACGACTCAGCGAAACGAGCTCACCGTCGCGCGTCACGAGGCGTCGCTCGAGGTCGATCTCGACGCTGCCCACATGGACGATGCCCGACCCGGGGGCGACACCCGAGGCACGCCGCAGGACGGCCCGCACCCGGGCCGCCAACTCATCCGGGTGGAACGGCTTGGCAATGTAGTCGTCGGCCCCCAGGTCGAGGCCCTTGGCCTTGTCCGCGGTCGCCCCCTTGGCCGTGAGCAGGATCACCGGCACTGGGCGCCACTCGCGCAGCTGCTTCATCACCTCGATCCCATCCAGGTCGGGCATGACGATGTCGAGCAGGACGATGTCGGGCCGCATCTCCTCGGCCTTGCGCAGGGCTTCTTCTCCGCCCGACGCCGTCACGACCCGAAAGCCTTCGTCATGAAGGGTGAGTGCGACGAGCTTGGTGATGCGCGGTTCGTCGTCCGCTACGAGCACGAGTGGCTGGTTCGCCACATGACCCTCCTCGATAGCGACCTGAAAGGCGGCGATCCGATACTAGGCGTGAAACGAGGCGCCTGCTGAATGAACCGCCCGATAGGGGCGGCCAGCCGGCATGCGCAAAGCGGCCGGCCTCGCGGCCGGCCGTCTTCGCGCCAAGAAGGGTGATCAGCGAGGATCGTTGACGGCGTGGTGGGCGTCGCGGTCGACGTCGGCCGCGCCATCGCGTGCCTTGTCGCCGGCCTTGCCCAGGCCGTCCTTGATCCGGTCCCCGGCGTTGCCGAGATCGTCGTCGAAGGAATGGCCATCACTATCGCGGACGGCTTCCTTGGTCCCGGTCTTGATGTCTCGCGCGGTGTCCTTGATGTCCATCGTTCGCCTCCGTGGCCTGCTGGTGTTTGGGCGGTCCAAGTCACCGGGTTGGTGACGGAGTCAGGCTAGGCAAGCTCGATTGCGGCGAGCCCTTCGCCGCACGTCGCCAATATTTCAGTCTCGTCGCATTTCAGGAACCCGCTCCTCGACTCAGTGCCCGCTGGCGGCCGCCGGCAGGATCGGCATGGATTCGCAAGGTCGAGCGCAACCGGCCGGGACCTCCCGCAACGCCCGCCCGGCCATGCTCGGATCTCACCCCACCTGGCGACTGCCGGCGGCGCGTCCCCGGCAGATATTGCGGGCAACTGTTTCCGAGCAGACTTTTGGAGAACCTTCCCTTGAGCTCATTTCGAGACGCCGTGCCCGTCATGGTCGGCCCGTCGAATCGCTCACTGCGGGCAGCATTCGTAGGCACCTACCCACCGCGTCAATGCGGAATCGCGACCTTCACCCAGGACCTGGCGAGCGCCGTCGAGGCCACCCGGCCGGAGTTCGCCCGAAAGCAGGAGTCCGTACGAAGCCCGGAGCTGGCCCGGGGAACCTCCTGGACCACGAGCGCCGGTCCGCGGCATGCAGCAGGGGCCCGGCCGGGCGTGGTCGACATCGTGGCCGTCGACTATGAGCCACGGGATTTCCCGGCCGAGGTCCAGTTCCGGCTCGATCCCGATCGCCCGGGTGACTACCTGGCTGCCGCCGATCGGGTCAACCGGGCGGCCTATGACGTCATCTCGATCCAGCACGAGTTCGGGATCTACGGGGGGCGCGATGGTGAGCGCATCGTCGACCTCCTCGACGAGCTCGAGATTCCGGCCGTGACCACGCTCCATACCGTGCTCGCCCACCCGTCCGATCACCAGCGCTCGGTGATCGGCCGGATTGCCGCCGCCTCGAGCCGCCTGGTCGTGCTCTCGAACGCCGCCGCCGGTCTCCTGACCGAGGTCTACGGCATCGACCGGGGACAGATCCGGGTGATCCCACATGGCGTGCCTGACCTCCCCTTCGTCGATCCGGAGACGGTCAAGGCCCTGGTCGGCCTGAGTGGCCGGCCGACGGTCCTGAGCTTTGGCCTGCTCGGCCCGGGCAAGGGCTACGAGCTGGCAATCCGGGCGATGAGCGAGGTCGTCCGGCAGGCACCCGACACCTGCTACGTAATCCTGGGAGCGACCCACCCCGAGCTGCGCCGGCACGAGGGCGAGGCGTATCGGCTGGGACTGCAGCAGCTCGTGCGGGAGCGGCAGCTCGAGGGTCATGTCCGATTCATCGACGCCTACGTCGACCTGGCCATGCTTGGCCGTTGGCTCCAGGCGGCGGACATTTTCGTGACCCCCTACCCGGGGGCCGAGCAGGCCGTCTCGGGCACCCTGGCCTACGCCCTGGGCAGCGGCAAGGCGATCGTCTCGACCCCGTATGCCTACGCGCGCGAGCTGCTGGCCGATGGCCGGGGCCGGCTGGTCCCGTTCGGGGACAGCGCGGCCCTTGGCCGTGAGATCGCCGACCTCCTGACTGACGGGCCGGCCCGCGACGAGGCCCGGCGGCGGGCCTACGCTTACGGGCGGCGGATGACCTGGCCGCGGGTCGGGCAGGCCTACCGGGCCCTCTTCCACGAGGTCCAGGTCGAGTTCGCCGGCGTCGCCCCGGCGTCGCTGGGCCACCCCTCCGAGGTCACCGGGGTCGCCGACCACGAGACCCGCTCGGTTGGCTGAGCCGAGCGTCGTGCCAAGTGTCGCGCCAGGGGTGCTGCCAAGCCTGGTGCGCTGGCCGTCGGCCACGCTGGCGAGCTGGCTCGACCGGCCCGAGCCGCCGGTAACGGCCCTGCCGGGCGTCGTCCGGATCCACCTCGACGAGCTCACCGGCCGGCTCGGGATCTACCAGCACGCTCGCGGCCGCGAGCCCGATCCCGCCCATGGCTACTGCACCGACGACGTGGCCCGGGCCGCGATCGTGGACGTGCTCCACGGCCGCCAGCTCGGCTTCGAGGCGGTCGAGGAGTCGCTCCAGGTCAGCCTGGCCTTCATGGCCGCGGCCCTCGTGGCGCGCACCGGCCGGTTGCGCAACTTCCGGGATGACGCGGGCCGCTGGCTGGAGCCAATTGGCTCACCCGATTCCCACGCCCGCGGAGTCCAGGCGCTGGGCGTGATCTCAGGCGAGGCGCTGCCAGGCGTAATCCGGGGACGAGCTGCCCACCTTCTTGACCTGGTCCTGCCCGCCACGGTCGACCTCGACGGCCTCCGACCGTGGGCCCACGTCGTGCTCGGTTGCGTCGCGGCGGTGCGGGGTGGGCAGCCGCCCGCGTCCGCCACGCTCATCCTGGAGGAACTGGCTGGCCGGATCATGGCCGCCTTCCGCGCCACGGACGACGAGTGGCCCTGGCCCGAGCCGGTGGCCACGTACGAGAACGCCCTGCTGCCGCAAGCCCTGGTCGAGGCGGGTGGCTGGCTGGGCGACCGGGCCATGGTCGAACAGGGCCTCACCAGCCTCGACTGGCTGCTGGCCGGCCAGCTGGCGCCGATGGGCTACTTCGAGCTCGTCGGCAATACAGGCTGGTGGCCTCGGGGTGACGTGCCCGCCCGGTTCGACCAGCAGCCGATCGATGCGGCGGCGCTCGTCGATGCCCTGGCGGCCGCCTGGCGGGTCAGCGGCGAGCGGGCCTGGCTGATCGAGCTGGATCGGGCTTACGCCTGGTTCAGTGGCTGGAATTCGGTGGGGATCCCGGTCGCCGAGCCGGATCGAGGTGGCTGTGGCGACGGCCTGTCGGCGGTTGGCGTCAATGCCAACCAGGGCGCCGAGTCGACCCTCGCCTGGCTGGCCGCGACCGAGGCGGTCCGCCTGGTCCGGGCGCCGTTCAGTCCCCGTCGTCCCCCGGCTCAAGAGGCAGAGTGAAGCCGAACTCTGCGCCGCCGGCGGCGCGCAGGCGACACCAGATCCGGCCGCCCATGAGCTGGACCAGCTGGCGGCTGACGAACAGCCCAATCCCGGCTCCGCTGACCCGGGCGGCCGTCTCCCTCGATCGATAGAACAGCTCGAAGACCCGCTCGAGGTCGTCGCCCTGGATGCCCGGCCCGGCGTCGAGCACCCGGATCTCGACCACATCGTCAATGACGCTGCCGGCAATCCTGATCGGGCCCCGCGGCGGGCCGTACTTGGCGGCATTGCCGACCAGGTTGCGCAGGACCTGTTCCACGTAGGTCAGCTCGCCCCGAACGGCGGGCAGGTCGGCCGGGATGGCGACCTCCACCGCCAGGTCGGGCTGGCGTCGATTGATGTCCTCGACCACCCGGTCAACGACCCGCTGGATGAGCACCGGCTCGTCGCTGATCTCGAGGCTGCCCCGTTCCGCCCGGCTGAGGACCAGCAGGTCCTCGATCATCCGGATCATCCGCTCGGCCTCTTCGCGGACGTCATAGGCCACCTCTGCAGCCCGCTCGGGCTCGAGCGAGCCCCGTTCGAGCAGCTCCGCACCGCCGATGATCGTGGTCATCGGCGTGCGCAGCTCGTGCGACAGCACCTCGATGAAGGCATCGCGCATCTGGAGGATCTGGCGTTCCGCCTCGAGCAGCCGATCGCGATCCGCCTCGGCCTGGCGGCGCGTGGTCACGTCGCGCACGATGCCGACCATCCGGGCCGAGCGTCCCGCGATCCAGCCGGTTGTTCGGCCGCTGCTATTGAGCCAGTGCTGGCTGCCGTCCGGGTCGATCGCGCGGTACTCGATGTCGTAGGGCTTACCGCTTTCGACGCTGGTCTGGACGGCCGCCGCGACGGCTTCGCGATCGTCCTCATCGACGGCCGCCAGGAGGTCGATCATGCGCAGGCTCAGGCCGTCCCCCGGGCCGACGTCATGGAGCTCCGCAAAGCGCGGGCTCCAGGTCAGCGCGTCTGCCCGGACATCCCAATCCCAGATCCCTGTCTCGGACGCGTCGAGGGTCAGCTGGAGCCGCTCCTCCCGCTCGCGCACGCTCCGGCCGCGCTCCTCCGCCCGCAGCTGGGCGGCCCGCAGCCGGTCGGTCAGCAGGCTGGCGATGACGCAGGCGAGTGCAAACAGGGACAGCCGGCTGAGCTGGAGCGCGCCGAAGCCGGACTGGTCGACGAAGATGACCGGCTCGCCCAGGGCGCACACGGCTGTAGCCACGAGGCCGGGCCCGAACCCGCCCAGCCAGCCCACGATGGCGACGGCGATGAAGTCGATGGGGAAGCCGATGTTGCCGTCGAGGGCACGGTTGATGGCATAGGTCAGCGCGGTGGCAATGATCGGCACAACCACGGCGAGGCCGTAGGCCGTAGCAACGGCCCGGGGCGTGTCACCTGGCCGCCAGGCAGTTGATACCCTCGTCATCGCCCTCATTGGCCGAGCCGCCTGACCCGGTGCTCGGCGCGAGCCTAGTTGACCAGCCGCGAAAGTCGGACACCCCGGCTGAAGGCCGAGCGGAGGGTTACCGCGAACGGGATTACCGACAGGGCCAGGATCAGGCGCGGCGCGCCGGCCAGGAACAGGCCGGCGGTGACCCCGGCGCTGAAGCCGACGGCCGCGATCACCCCGCGATCGGACAGTCCGTCGAGCTGCTCCTGGGCGGCGTTGAAGGCTGCCTTGGCGTCATCGACGCTGGGTAGCTGCTCGGCAACGGCCCGGCCCTGGTCGATCACGGCGTGAAGCGCGCCCGAAGTCGCATCCTGGGCGTCGTCGAGGTCTGAATTGGCAGTGGTCTTGGTAGTGCTGGCCATGTGGCCTCCTTGATGGGTTTGGGTCATGCCTTCGAGGCGATCAGGGGCAGGTCGACGACGTGTTCGGCGACGAACCAGACCTGGAGCTCGTGGCGGCGCAGGACGTCGCCCATGAGCAGGTCGTTGGTGCCCCAGTCCTTGGACTCTTCGGTCTTGTCGATGGCCGCGCGGACCTTCTCGATGATCACCTCGTGGGCATCGAGCAGGCGGTCGATCATCACCGGGACTTCCTCGGCGCCATTGGGCGGCCGGTCGATCGTGGTCAGCTCGGCAGCGTGGCGCGGGTCGCCCACGGCGATCCCGCCCAGGCTCTGGACCCGTTCGGCGAGCAGGTCGATCAGCTCGACCTGCTCTTCCGCGTGCTTGTCGAACAGCAGATGAAGCTGGTAGAAGGTGGGTCCGGCGACGAGCCAATGATGCTTCTTGTACATCGCCCCGAGGATCATCGAGTCGGCCAGGATCCCGTTGAGGAGCTGGACGCTCTCCTCGCGGGCCTGCGCCGACAGGGCAATCGGGAGCAGGCGCAGGGTGCCGTATTTCTGGACCTCAGGGGCCCGGGCTCCGAGCCGGGGCTCAGGCGACCGGCGCGCCTGAGCGCCGTTGCCACTTTGGCTGCGACGTTGGCTGGTGGTAACCATGGTCATCCTCCGGAAGTTGGTGACTCGGACGAAAGGCGGCTCGGCCTGCCTGGGAGGTAGGCAGATCCGAGCCGCAGAACAGGCGTGCAGGCGCCCTCGCGAGCGCAGACGAATTAGATGTGGTTCGCGCTGACTCGCCGTCCAGCGACCGCGTGCCAGACCACCAGGACGACGACCGCCCCAAAGATCGCCACGAGGATGCTCGAGATGTTCAGGCCCGTGATGTCGGCCACGCCGAGCACTGACCCGGCCAGGAAGCCGCCGACCACGGCGCCGACGATTCCCAGGAGGATGGTCCCGAGGACGCCCTCGCTGCCCCCCGCGATCATGTTAGCCACGAAACCGGCGATCGCCCCGAGGACGATCCAGGCGATGATTCCCATCTGGTCAAAAGCTCCTTGCTTGGATTGACGTGTGATCTGACGGAGCCCCGTCGATGTGGCCAACGATGCCAGCAGGGACGCTACGGCAGCACGCATGGGCGGACTTCCGCCATTACGTCGGCATCGCAGAACCGCAGCGCCGGGCCAGAGCCTCGGCCGCTCGAGTACGGGGTCATTGCAAATCCGTTGCAATGGAGCCGGCCATGCCCGGATCGGCCGGTTGGGCCGGTTTGTTTCGAGATGGTCATCCGCATCCTGCGCACCCGGGTCCAGCCTGCCTCGGTGCCCGAGTTTCGGGTGCGCGCCCTAGCCAAGGTTGCCGATGCCCGAAAGGTGCCCGGGGTGGTCGATGTCCACCTGGGCAACCAGGCCGATGGCAACGGCTATGAGTTCGTGTTCATCAGCCGCTGGCAGAACATCGACGCCCTGTATACCTGGGCTGGAGGGCGGGACCTGCTGGCCCGCCCGATCTACTTCGAGGGCCTCGAGGAATCGATCGTCGAGTTCGAGATCCAGCACTACATCGACGTGGAGGCCGCCGACTGAGGCGGCCGCTACCTGCCGACGCCGGCCTGCGCCGCCCACCTACGACGTGGAGGCCTGGCCCGATCCACTGGAGTGATAGCGGGCGAGGCGCCGGTACTCGTCCTTGAAGTGCTGGGTTTCCGCCTCGGCCGCCAGCCATTCGGGGCTGCCCGGCTCGAGCGCCTCGTGCAGCCGCTCGGCCGCCCGCCAGGCCGACAGGATCTTGCCGATGGCAAAGGCCCGCGGTGGTTCGCCGACGGGCTCGGGACTGTGCTCGAGGAAGACCGCCACGGTCCCGTCCGGCTGGCTGCCGATCAGGTAGCGCAGCCGGAGCAGCCGCCCATCGGCCAACCGGATCGTGGCCGAGCCGACCAGGGGCGGACGCCCATCGCCTTCCCAGGCCGCCGCGAACTCGGCCGAGGCCGCCGGATCGTGCTCCATGGACATGGCTCCGGGCGGGAGTGCCACGAGCTGTTCGAAGGTCAGGCCAAGCAGCTCGAGTGCTTCGGGCGATGCCTCGATCACGCGCGAATCGGAGCCGACAAGGATCCGGGCGTCGCGGCGGACCATGAGCGAGCTCGTCCTTCCGTGGTGCACTTCGCTGCGTGGGCGCGCCGAGACTAGCAGAGCTCAGTCCGGCAAGCCATCTCAGTTAAACGATGCCGGACCGCATTCCCGGCGGTCCGGCATCCGCCGCCCGTGCTCATTTTCGAGTCGCCGACGTGGCGAGAACGACTCAGCTCGGTGACGGCGCGCTCGATGCCGGCGCCAGGGATGGCGCTACCGATGGGGCCGCCGACGGGGCGCTCACGCTGGGCGCCGCCGATGGCTCGCCCGCTGACGGGGTGCTCACGCTGGGCGCCGCCGACGGAACCACCGGCACGGTTGGGACCGGCGTCGTTGAGGTATTGCAGGCCGTGACCCCCAGGGCCAGGCCCGCGGCCAGCGCGACGCTGGCTGCGATCCTTCGAATCATGATTCACCTCGAATGGTTGGGCTGGATTGGCTTAGCTGCCCGGTCGCTGCCTCCCTGTCGTCCCCTCCCGGGCAGGCCCAAGCGTCCGGCCCGGCCCATCAACGTCGGCCGACGGCGCGCTCCGGTCCGCTTGCAAAGTGCTTGCAGAGGAGGCAGATTAGTGGCGCCGGCCCGAGTTCCCTGAAAACTGGCCGGGGATCGCACGACAGGAGTTCCGGCCAGGATGACTTCCGCAGCCCGATCAGCGCCCGACGATGACCAGCAGCGGCGCCTGCCTGCGGATCGGCTCATGCCGCACAGCCTCCTGGCGGTGGCGGGCGCGCCAACGTGGGCGGCCCGCTTCGAGCCATCGTCGCGCGAGGTCCTCGAGGCCATCCAGGTCGCCGTGTACACCACCGACCGGGACGGTCGGATCACCTACTTCAACGAGGCCGCCGCGGCATTGTGGGGGCGACGGCCCGAGCTGGGCGAAGAGTGGTGCGGGTCTCTTCGGTTGTTCTGGCCCGACGGCCGGCCGATGGCCCACGACGAGTGCCCCATGGCCCTCACCCTGCGCAATCGCGCTTCCACCAGCGGCACGGCCCTGGCCGAGCGGCCGGATGGCACGCGTGTTGCGTTCCTGGCCAATCCAGCGCCCTTGTACGACCAGGACGGCGAGCTCGTCGGGGCGATCAACGTCCTGGTCGACATCTCGGCCCACCTCCAGGCCGAGCAGACGATCCGGGCCGGGGTCGAGGCGCTGCGCCAGTCGAACGCCGTCAAGGACGAGTTCCTGGGCCTCGTCTCGCACGAGCTGCGGACGCCGGTCACCACGATCTATGGCAACGCCCAGCTGCTGCGCAGCCGGGGCGACAGCCTGGCCGCGTCGGACCGGCACTCGATGCTGATCGACATCGCCGAGGACTCGGAGCGATTGCTGGCGATCATCGAGAACCTGCTCTTGCTCAGCCGGGTGGATCGGGGCGTGGCCCTCGACCTCGAGCCGCAGGTGATCTCCCACGTCGTCCGGACGGCCGTGACGGCGTTCAGCGATCGGCGCGGCCGACCGGTCACGTTCACCAGCCTGCCGGCTCATCACCTGGTCGTCGACGCCGACCGGACGTCGCTCGACCTGCTGATCGGTAACTTGCTCAGCAACGCCGACAAGTACAGTCCGCCCGGCGGGCCGATCGAGGTGGTCCTGCGGGTCGTGGCGGGCGAGGTCCTGGTGTCGGTCCTCGACCGGGGCATCGGCCTGCCCGAGACGGACGACCCAGATCAGCTGTTCACTCCGTTCTATCGCGCGCCGGCCGCCCGCGAGCAGGCCAGCGGTATGGGCATTGGCCTGGCAGTCTGCAAGCGGCTGGCCGAGGCGCAGGGCGGCCGGGTGTGGGCCGCGGCCAGGCCGGGCGGCGGTGCCGAAGTCGGGTTCGCCCTGCCCCTGGCACCGGAGCCCGAGGCATGACGGCCAGGCACGGCGACCGGCCGGCATGACCTACCGCCTGAGATCGGCCGGCCCGCCCCTGTTCCGGCGGCACGAAGGCAACCCGATCATCACTGCCGACCAGTTGCCCTTCGACGCCAACGCGGTGTTCAACCCGGGGGCCGCCCTGGTCGGCGACGAAACCGTCCTCCTGTTGCGGGTGGAGGACCGGCGGGGCATCTCCCACCTGCAGGTCGCTCGGAGCAGCAACGGCCTCGATGGCTGGCGCTTCGACTCCGAGCCGCTCCTGAGCCCCGACCCGGAACGGCATCCCGAAGAGGTCTGGGGCTGCGAGGATCCCCGCCTGACCTGGCTCGAGGAGCGTCAGGAGTGGGTGATCGCCTACACCGCCTACAGCCGCCGGGGGCCGCTCGTATCACTGGCCACCACCCGCGACTTCCACTCGGTCGAGCGGCTCGGACCGGCGATGCCTCCCGAGGACAAGGACGCCGCCCTGTTCCCCCGCCGAATCGACGGCCGCTGGGCGATGATCCACCGGCCAACCCCGATGCGTGGCGGCGCCCACGTCTGGGCGTCCTTCTCGCCCGACCTGCGCCACTGGGGCGACCATTCAATGCTGATCGAGGCGCGCGACGGGGCGTGGTGGGACGCCGGCAAGATTGGCCTCGGCCCGCCACCGCTGGAAACGCCGGGCGGCTGGCTGGTCATGTACCACGGCGTCCACCTGACGGCCGCCGGACCGATCTACCGGGTCGGATTCACGTTGCTCGACCTGGCCGATCCCACGGTCGTATTGCGTCGAAGTGACGAGTGGGTGCTCGGCCCGGCGACGCCCTATGAGCGCCTCGGCGACGTCGACCAGGTGGTCTTTCCGTGCGGCTGGACGGTCCATCCCGAGACCGACGAGATGTTCCTGTACTACGGCGCCGCGGATACCAGCGTGGCCGTGGCGACGGCACCGTTCAGCGACGTGCTGGCCTATGTCGACAGCTGCCCTCAGCCGGCGCGTCGGCGCGAGACGGACCGAACCGGCTAGATCCCCGGAACGGCCGGACCGACCTCAGGCCCCGCGCTCGAACTCGTCGCCGCTGAGCTCGCCCGTGAAATCCTTGGTCAACGGCCCGCGGTCGCCGGGTGGGGGGACCGGCGGCTCCGGCTCATCGTCGACCATCAGCCCGAACGTGCCGGCCAGCTCGCGGTTGACGATCAGCGTGCCCAGCCGGAACCGCCCGGTCGTGCCGGCCAGGTCATATTCGATCGAGGCGTCGGTCAAGGGGATCATCGGCGGGCGATGCTGGAAGCTGGCGATGGGATCCGCCCCCAGCAGGGCGTGGATGTCGCCCCAGATCGTGTACGGTTCAGAGCGCAGGACCAGGCGGTGGGCGCGGGTCCGGGTGCGCCGACCGGGGTGTCCGGTGGCGCCGCCTGCGTGGACGGCGATCAGCTCATCGCGTGGGAGGAGCAGGCTCGGCTCGGTGACGACGTGGGCGTCGAGCAGGCTCTGGAGGTGGACGTTGACCAGCTCGAACTCCTCGTAGGCGTTGAGCAGATCGGTCAGCCGGCCCTCCGGCGGCGATAGCTCGCCAAAGATGCGGCAGTCCGCGGCATAGGCCACGAACTCGTGGAGCGGCTCGGCCGAGTCGGGTTGGACCGCGCCGGCCGTTTCGCCGGTGACCCCGAAGACGAGGCGCAACCGGCGGGGCAGGCGGCGCAGCACTACGATGACTGCCCGTCCGAGCGGACAGGACCATGCATCGAGCCAGCGTGGCGCCGGAAGACCCTGGAGCGGGGTCCCGACGCCCGGGATTCCATGTCGTATGGCTTGCAGATTCGGCGACCGCTCGCGCGAGCAGGTCGGGTTCAGGCGCGAGTTGGCGAGTCCGTTGGGAGATCGTCGGGATCGGCTGCGCTGATCCGCTCGGCGATCCGGACGAGGGCACGCAGGTCCTCAAGGGGCGAGCCTACGAGCCCGGGTGGTGGTGTCGCGAAGATCGCGGTGATCGCGTCGTTGGTGGAACGGCCTGATTCGGTCAGCTCGAGCAGCTTGACCCGGCGGTCGTCCGGGGCGACTGACCTGACGACGTCACCTCGTTTTTCAAGGCGATCCACGATGTCGGTCACCCACGCCGGGTTGATCCCGAAGCGGGTCGCGAGCTGATGCGTCGGGCCCAGCGGCATCTTCCTGGTCCGGTCGCTGCTGGTCCCTTCGATCGTGGTCCTGCTCGGGCGCTGGAACTGGTGGCCGGGCAGGCTCGACCCGGATCGGCCGCCCCCGGCTTCAGCGTGGCCGGCGCGCTCGACGATCCAGCCTAGGCCGAGGCTGGACTGGGCCGCCGGCCCGTTTGCAGCGCCGCTGCAAGGCTTGAGCGCCTTCGTGTTGGCCGGTCGGCTGTCCGCGGGGAAGATGCTCAACCGGCTCAGCACGAAGGAGTCCTGAATGTTCCATCTTGCCCAAATGGCACCGGCGGAAACCATCTCGGATGTCGTCGATTCCGGCCGCCGGACCCTGGCGTCGATTGATCTCGACTCGGCCGCCCGCTCCGCCCGCTCGGCGGCCATCGAGATCCTGCCCAACGACTGGTTCCGGCCGAAGCGACGGCGCTGGCCGTTCGTGGCCGGGGCGCTGGTCCTGGGTGCGTTCGTGAGCGTCCTGTTCCTGCTCCGTGGACCGGCCCTCCAGATGGTCGCCCACCGCCAGGTCGACCGTGAACCTCGGCTGGAGACCGACATTCCGGAGATCGACATCCAGGCGGCGCCGGTCGAGATGCACGTCCTGTGAACGCAACGGACCCAGGAGCGGGCAAGCCCGACCCGGATGCCAGCGACGTGGTGACGGGTCCGGTCGGTAGCGCCAGCCTGCGCGATCCGGCGACGTCAGGCCCGGAAGGGGCCGACCTGAGCCAGCTGCCAGAGGTCGACGCGGAGGTCGCGGGTGCCGGGGACGCACACCTGCCGCCCGACGGCGGCTAGCAGCCGGCCCGGGGCTGGCAGGCGGCCCGGGGCCAAGCGAGCTCCCGAGGGCCCGGACGGTTCGCAGTTCGAGGCCCGCCTGTTTGACGCTGACCGGACGGACCGCAAGGTCACGTTCGATGCGAAATCGGTCGAGTCGCTGACCGATCGGCAGCTGCTCTGGATCGACCTGCCGCGCGAAGCTGACGCGGGCGCGGCCGCAGACGGCCTCGACTGGCTGCCATTCGAGCGGGCCAACGTGGAACGGATGTGGGCGGCCCCGCTCGCCCCAAAGTTGTCCCTACATGGTGAATACTTCCTGGCCCACCTCCTGATCGTTCAGGCAGATGGCCATGGGGACAAGACAATGGCGCTCGACCTGGCCGTGGCGCGCAACGTGGTCCTCACCGCCCACGATGGTCCGATCGCGTTTCTGGCCGAGATCAACGAGCGGGTCACGGTCGACACGTCGCTCGGCGAGATCGACTCGATCGACTTCGCCAGCGTGGTCGTGGACGGCCTGCTGACCAGCTATCTCGAGCTCACCGACCAGATCCTGGCCCGGGTCGACGAGCTGGACGCCGAGGCGCTCAAGTCGACCGGCCGGCGCGACCTGCTGGCCGAGATGGTCCAGCTGCGCCACCGGATCGCCGCGATCCGGCGCACGCTGCCGCCCACCGGAGCGTGATCGTAGGCATGTCCGGAGCGGACTTCGGCCTGGTCACCGGGGCTGCCGATGCCCATGGCTTCGGAGCCACCAGCGAGCGATTTGAGTCGGCCATTGGGGCGATCGACGCTGCCCGGGAGGCCCTCCTGGGTACCTTCGACATCCACATGTCCCGCACGGCCCAGCGTACCAACGACGTGATGAAGACCCTGACCGTCGTCACGGTCCTACTCCTGCCGACCGGGGCCATCGCCGGGTTCATGGGCATGAACGAGAAGCCGCCCTTCTCGAACGACGACCGGCTCGTGTTCTGGGCAGTCGTCGGCCTGATCGTGGTGGTCGCCATCGGGACCCTGCTGATCTTCCGAGCGCGCCGCTGGATCTGACGCCGGATCTGATCTGGCCTCGACCCATCGCCGGCGAGTGAGTGCCAAACTGAACGAGATGGCCAGCCCGACCAACATCATCCGGACCGAGCAGCTCACCAAGTCGTATGGCTCGGCGCGCGGGATCATCGACGTTGACCTGAGCGTCGAGCAGGGCGAGGTCTTCGGTTTCCTGGGTCCCAACGGGGCCGGCAAGACGACGGCGATCCGAACATTGCTCGACCTCATTCGGCCAACGTCGGGCAAGGCCTTCGTGTTCGGGATCGAGACCAGCGTCGACCCGATCGCGATCCATCGACGGGTCGGCTACCTGCCCGGCGAGTTCGCGCTGTACGACCGTTTGACCGGGCGCCAGACGCTGACCTACTTCGGCAACCTGCGGGGCGGCGTCGACCCGGACTTCCAGGAGGGCCTGATCGAGCGCTTCGACCTCGACCCATCGCGCCGCTTTCGCGAGTACTCCAAAGGCAACAAGCAGAAGGTGGGGCTGATCGCCGCGCTCCAGCACCGGCCCGACCTGCTCATCCTCGACGAGCCAACGTCCGGCCTCGATCCCCTCGTCCAGCAGACGTTCAGCGCAGTGATCCGGGAGACTGTTGCCGACGGCCGGACGGTCTTCCTGTCGAGCCATGTGCTGTCCGAGGTGGAGAAGACCTGCGACCGGGTCGCGATCATCCGCGATGGCCGGCTGGTCCGGGTCGACCGGGTCGATGCGCTGCGCGACCTGGCTCATCACCAGGTCGAGCTGCGCTTCGCCGGGCCGGTGCCGGCCTCCGCCTTCGACCACCTGGCCGGGGTCAGCGATGTGAGCGCCGACGAGCACGTCCTGCGGCTGCGCGTGACCGGGCCGATCTCGCCGGTCGTGCAGGCTGCGGCCAGGTTCGAGCTGCTCGACTTCGTCAGTCGCGAACCCAGCCTCGAGGAGACATTCCTGGCCGAGTATGGCCAGGCGACCGGCCATGACAGCTAGCCCGAGCGGCGCAGCGCTCCGCCAGCCGTCGATCTCGTTGCGTCGACGCCTGTATGGCTTCGGCAGCATCTACGGCAAGACGATTCGTGACTCGCGCCTGTCCTTCCTGATCGCGGCAGGCCTCCTGGGCGGCATCGCCCTCGTCATTCCCGCGGCCATCGGGACCGTCTTCCCGACCCCCGCGGCCCGCCTCGAGGTCAACGAGCTCATCGCGAGCATTCCCGCCTCGATGGTCAACCTGTTCGGCAACGCCACCCTGCTCGGCCCGAAGCTGGGCACCCTGGGCGGCTACATGAGCTGGAAGTACGGCGCCCTGTTCGGCCTCGGCACCGCGCTGTGGTCGATTCTCGCGCTGTCCGGGACGCTCGCCAGCGAAGTCGGTCGGGGCAGCCTCGATTTCGTCGCGGCCGGGCCGTTCGGCAAGCGCCGCATCGCGCTGGAGAAGCTGGCCGCGCACCTGACCGTCCTGTGGCTGGCGATGGCCTTCGTTGCAATCATCATCTTCGTCAGCTCAAGTGCCTTCGGTGACGCGGCCCTGGGCGATCAGATCCCTCTGGGCGGCGCGGTCAGCTTCACCCTGTGGGCGGGCTTCCTCGCGATGTGCTTCGGCGGCCTTGCCTTCGCCCTCGCGCCGCTCCTCGGTCGGGCCGGGTCGGCGGCCACTGCCGGCGTGCTGATGATGGTCCTGTGGGTGGCGAGCGGCCTCGATGTCGGGGGTCTGCTGGTCGACCTGAGCCCGTTCCACTGGACCGTCGACCACATCCCGCTGGCCGGCTTCTACGACTGGCCGGGAATGATCGCGGTGCTCCTGGTGGGGGTGATCCTCCTCGCCCTCGGCGTCGAGCTCTTCAGCCGGCGGGACCTGGGCGTCACGTCCGGCGTCTCCCTGCCCGCCCTGCCGGCCGGCATCCTCGGGGTCCACGGACCGGTTACCCGCGCATTCGGCGACCAATTGCCGCGAGTCCTTGCCTGGGCACTGGGCATGGGCGTGATAGGTGCCCTCCTGGCCTCGCTCGCCGCCTCGTTCGCCAAGCAGATCGGGACGGACACCAGCCTCGTCCAGACGTTCGCGACGATCTTCCCCGGCTTCGACTTCGGCACGGCCGGTGGCTGGCTGCAGCTATACCTGGCCCTGTTCTACATCGCCGCCGGCCTGGCCGCCGCGACGTTCGTGGCCAAGTGGGCCTCCGACGAGACCGACGGCCGGCTCGAGGAGATCCTGGCCAGCCCGCTGTCGCGGGCGCGCTGGGTGATCTCCGGCGGCGGCGCGGCGATCGCCGGGGTGATCCTCATGAGCGTGATCGTCGCGCTGGGGATTGGCCTCGGAGCGTCGGCGGGCGGCGCCCCGCCCGGTGACGCATTGCTCGGCTCGGCCGCGCTCGGCCTGTACGCGGCCGCGATCGTCGGCATCGGCGTCGCGGTCGGCGGCCTGTGGCGGACGTCCCTGGCCGCCGAGATCGCTGCGCTGGTGGTGGTCGCCACCTATCTCGTCGACCTGCTCGCGCCGCCGCTCAAGCTGCCTGACTGGTTCCATCAGCTCGCCCTCACGGCCCACCTTGGCCAGCCGATGATCGGCCAATGGGACGTCACCGGGATCGTCGCCTGCCTCGTGCTGGCGGTGGGCGGCGTGCTGCTCGGCGCCTGGGGCATGACCCGGCGCGACGTCCAGCGCTGAGTTGGCCGTGCTGCTGGGCGACTCGGCCGAGGCGTTCGGTGAGCTGACCAACCCCTACCGGCGGGCCCTTCTCGTCCACTGCTACCGGATGCTCGGCTCGATCGACGATGCCGAGGACGCGGTCCAGGACACCCTCATCCGGGCCTGGAACGGCCGGGCCACGTTCCGCCAGGCCGTCTCGTTCCAGGGCTGGCTCTACCGGATCGCCACGAACGCCTGCCTCGATGCGATCGAGCGCCGGCGCCGATCGGGCGGCCGGGATGATCGGCTGGGCGTCGGCCCGTTCCCCGACGACCTGCTGGAAGAGCCCTCGGCGGGCCCCGAGCAGCGCTACGACGCGCACGAGTCGATCTCGCTGGCCTTCCTGACCGCCCTCCAGGTCCTGCCGTCCCGCCAGCGTCGGTCCTGATCCTGCGCGATGTCCTGGCCTGGCGTGCCGCCGAGGTGGCTGAGCTGCTCGAGCTGAGCGTCCCCGCCGTCAACAGCGCCCTCCACCGGGCGCGGACCACCCTGTCGGCAAACTACGCTCCGGCCGAGCGCAGGGGCGGCCCGGATCGGACAGCGCCGGGCAAGCTCCGCTCGCTGCTCGAGCGCTACGTCCGGGCCTGGGAGTCGGCCGACGTGGCTGGGTTGGTGGCCCTCCTGCGCGATGATGCGGTCGTGTCCATGCCCCCCGGCCTGACCTTCGTGGGACCGGCCGAGATTGGCTCGTTCCTGGCCCAGACTGCGTTCGCCGGCGACCTGCGGCTGCGGCTCGCTCCAATCCGGGCCAACGGCGGACCGGGCTTCGTGATCTATTCAGCCGCGGTCACGGACCCGGTCCTGCGGGGCTACGCCGTCGTCCTGCTGGACGCGGACCAGGACCGGATCAGCCGGCTGAGCGTGTTTGCCCAGCCGGGCCTGACCGGATGGTTCGGGCTGCCGGCCGAGATCGCGGGCTGAGCACCGGCTGGGCCGGGCCTGGGTTCAGGCCGGGACCCGGGCCGGGCTGGCCGAGCCACGCAGGGCAACCAGCGTCCAGATCGCGAACAGCACGTCGAAGGGCGTGAACAGGATCAGGTTCCACGGCGCGAAGCCGGCCAGCACGAAGCCGGCAAAGATGACCGGCACGGCGAAGCGGATCCAGACGCTCGCCTCGAACAGCTGGCGGTATTCGTTGCGGGCGGCGATGAAGTAGAAGATCGACAGGAAGATGACGGTCATGCCCGCCACCCGGATCCAGACCTCGCTGGCCTGGGCCAGGCCGAAGATCGGCAGCGGCACGTTGGGCACGAGCATGAGCGTCGCGCCCAGGCCGAAGACGTAGATGGAGTAGACGAGGATGCTCCGCGCGGCTGGGCTCATGGGTGGCTCCCGAAGTACGAGTGGCTAGACACCCATACAACGGCGCCCCCGGCCGAAACTGTGCGGATCGACTCCGGTGGTACCCCTGCGGATCAGGCCGAGGGATCGAGCTTGAGCGACGCCGAGTTGATGCAGTAGCGCTGGCCGGTCGGATCCGGGCCCTCGTCGAAGACGTGGCCCAGGTGGCCGCCGCAGGCCGCGCAGTTGGCCTCGGTCCGGGTCATGAAGAAGGACCGATCGGTCTCGGTCGCGACAGCCCCGGGCTGGGCCGGCGCGAAGAAGCTCGGCCAGCCAGTACCTGACTCGAACTTCGTATCGGAGCGGAACAGCTCGGCACCGCAGCCGGCGCAGCGATAGACGCCCGGCCGATGCTCGTCCCACAGGTCGCCGCTGAAGGCCCGCTCGGTGCCCTTCTCGCGCAGCACCCGGTACTGCTCGGGAGTCAGCTCGGCGCGCCATTGGGCATCGGACTTGCCGATGTAATTGATCGTGTTGGAAGTGGTCTTGTCGTTGGTCATGGTCATATGATACGACTCGATTGTTGCAGCCCGATGACGCTCCTCAGCCCCGGCCGAGGACCCCGCTGCCGGCACCCCGGCGGGACAGCGAGTCGACCGTGACGGCTGCCAGCAGGACCAGGCCGGTGTCGATCAGCTGCCACTCGATCTGGAGTCCGAGCAGGTACAGGCCGTTGTAGATCGCGCCGATGACCAGGCCGCCCAGCACCCCGTGGATCGCCTGGCCCCGGCCGCCGAACAGGCTGGTGCCGCCGATGACGGCCGCCGCCCACGGCACACAGGACCAACTGGCCGCCGTTGATGTAGGAGCGTCCAGAGGGCCAGCACGGCCAGCACGATCGGGACCGTATTTCCTTACCTTCCGCCTCGTCCTGAGCGGCTCAGGCGACCCTCCGTGTCAGGGCCGTGATCAGGTTAGCTCGGGCCGGCCAGCCAGCGACCAGGTCGGCTGCCTCGCCGCCTTCGAAGTCGCTCAGGGCGTAGCCGGGCGCCATCGTGTTGCCCCACACGCCGTACTCGCCGCCGGGGCGGAGGCGGGCACCCATCCACGTGCCGGCCGGGACGACGCGCTGGATCTCCTGCCCGGCGAGCACATCCGGCCCCAGGATCACAAGCTCATCCCGTCCGTCCGGGTGGAGCAGGAGCAGCTCGATGGGATCGCCCAGGTGGAACAGCCACAACTCGTCGGTCGGCAACCGGTGCATGTCCGAGAACGTGGTCGGGTCGTCGGTGACCATGGCGATGATGGCCGAGCACAACGCCCGCCCGTCCGGGTTGACCAGGGGATCGACGTACGTCTGGGTGAACCAGACATGCTCGGTCTCCATCTCGATCAGGCCCCAGTGCCGTTTCAGGTCGTCCGCGCTCGGTCGAGCTGGCATCGTCACCTCCATCCCTGAAGGATCGCACGCGCTGCCCGGCGCGGACCGGCCGCCAGCTGGGCCCACTAGTACGTTCGTACTGGGCTCGGCCAGGACTGTGCCGGCATGCACCGGGGCAGGGGCGCACCGGCGTGTGCCCGACTAGTACTCCTGGCCTACGTCAGCGGTCCTGGGACGGTCCTATGGTCGGGTCCTGCGATGCCGCAGCGAAACCTCAAAGGAGCGCCCGCACATGGATCAGCCCTACTCCCGGTCCGCTGGACCGGGACTCGCCACTCGACCGGCCGGCGGGATCCGGATCGAGCTGACCGCGCGGACCGAGGCCGCTCGGGCGGCTTGCGCCGAGGACCTCGGCCGCCTGGCCGTGGGCGATCCTCGGCGGCAGCCACTCGAGGACCAGGCCACGGAGCTCGACCTCCTGCTCGACGACCTGGCCAGCCAGCTCGCCTCGCCGCGGGTGCTACAGGCCATCGCAATGGCCCGGGCAAGCGCCGGAGGGACCGGGCGATGATGGAGGTCGTCGACTTCTACCGTGTCCTCCAGGTCGATCCCCGGGCCGAGCCGGAGGTGGTTCGGGCGGCCTATCGGACCCTCGCCACGAAGTACCACCCGGACATGATCGGTGGGTCGGTCGATCGGATGGTGGCCCTCAACCAGGCTTGGTCGGTCATCGGCGATCACGCCGCCCGCGCCGCCTACGATCGTGGCCGGGAAGTGCTCCCGCCCGTCGCCCCAGCTGCGTCTGCCCGGCCGGCCGAGCCGGTCTGGACCCAGTCGGCCGGCCGTCCGCCCGGACCTCCATCCGGAACGGTCCTCGACTTCGGCCGGTACGCCGGCTGGTCCTTCGGCCAGATTGCCCGCCACGATCCGGACTTCCTCGAGTGGCTCGCCCGGGCCCCAATCGGCCGGGCGTTCAAGGCCGAGATCGAGACGATCCTGGAGTCCCGGCCGCGGCCGGCGGTCCAGACCGCGGCCCCCAGCCACAAGCGCCGGTTCGCCCACCGTTGAACATCGACCCGTGGCCAGGCTGAGCTCGCTGGCCCACCCTGCCTGGCCCACCCTGCCTGCCCACTCTGCCTGGCCGCAGTCCCGCCCTGACTCGATGTTGATCGTGGTGGGACAAAACGGCCGTTTCAGGCGATTGGCCCCGGAGGGTTGCGAGCCGGATGCGTTGAAACGACCCGACTTGAGCGTGCGCCGGGATGGAACGGCCTGGCCGCCCCGCGCGACGGCGGGTCCTGGGCAGCGAAACCCCGGTTTTGTCCCACCACGATCAACAACGCCGCGCGAACGGGATCGCCCG
>JBBSFD010000004.1:0-95677 GCA_038239115.1 Candidatus Limnocylindrales bacterium
CACAGGTCCCTGGGCACGATCGTGGTCAACCGCGAGCTGGCCGATTGGTTCGAGCTCGCGGTTGAGGAAGAGGTGGAGCCGCCCGAACTGCCCGTCGGGGCAACCGGTCCGCTGACCAAGGACTTCACGAACGAGGTCCTCCGACCGGTCTAGCGCCGCGGCCGGGCTTGTTCTCCTGGCACGCAGCTGCAAGGTCCCGGGTCCAGTTGCACTCAGGCCCGACTCCAGCCGCCTCCACGCTTGCGTCGGCACGTCCGGCGGCGGTTCGCGACGTTGGTGAAAGGAGACTGAGTCGCCTTGGAGGCTTCGCGGATCGGCCGCGGCAGCGGCCCCGACACCAGGCCGCCGCCCGCTGCGCCGAAGGGCCCGCTGGCGCTCGCGATCGAGCGCGTCCTGCGACTCCCGGCGGCGCGTTGGTTGATTCCAATCCTCGACGCCTATGACGCCGCGGGCGGTGGGCTGCTCGCGTCCGGGCTCGCATTCACCTCACTGTTCGCGATCCTGCCGTCCATTCTGCTGATCATCGCGGTCGTCGGCGTGATCCTGGGCGATCCCAACCGCCTGGCTGATCTGTCGGCACGGCTGGCCAACAGCTTTCCGCCCCTAGCGGGGTTCTTCGACGTCGCCCTGGGCAACTTCGCCAAGGGCGCGATCACCTACTCGATCATCGGACTGATTGCGCTGGTGTGGGGCTCGAGTCGTTTTTATCAGTCTCTCGACGATGCCATGGCCCGGATCTTCGAGAGCACGCACCGCCGAGATCCATTGCGCCGAGGGCTGCTCGGGATCGCATCCGTCGCCCTGCTGGTCGTCGCGGTCGCGGGTTTGATCGCCGTCGGCCAGGTGGCGGCCGGTGTCGGCGCCAACGGTCTGCCCGGGGCGACGCTTGGCGCCACGATCCTGAGCACACCGCTCGGAGAGGTCGTCGCCGGTGTCGCCCTGTTCAGCCTCGGCGTGGCCTTGATCTATCGCTTCGTGCCGACCAACCGACCAACCTGGTTGATGATCGGGCGGCCGTCGCTCGCCGTCGGCGGGTTCGTGGCCGTGTTTACCGCCTTGTTCACTGCCCTGACGCCGCAACTCGTCGGTTCGCTGCAGGTCTACGGTGCATTCGTTGCGGTCTTCGCGGCAATGATCTGGCTCTCATTCGTGTGCCAGGCACTCCTCATCGGAGGGGCCTGGGTCCATCAGCGCGAACTCAAGGTCAGGCCACGCCACGACGCCGGTTGATCGAGCGAACACGGTATGGATCTGCAACCCAACGAGCTTGCCTGGCCACACAACCGGCGTGTGGGGCGCCTAACCTCGAACGATCAAACGAATGTTCCGAGCAAGGAGGCTACGATGGCCAGATCGACGCCCCGTCCCGCTGACTTCGCGGCTGACCTCGCAACTCGTTTGGGCCGTCCCCGGAGACGACCTCGTTGGCCGCTCGCCCTGGCTCTGATCGCTGTTGGAGGGGCTGCCTGGGCCGCCTCCCGGAACGAAATGCTGCGCGTTGCCGTGACCGGCCGAGCCCGGGCGCTCGGCGCTCGGATGTTGATCGCGAGCTCCGCCTGGCGAAGACGCGAATCAAGCGAGCCGGTGGCCTTCACGGCGGCTGACACGATGCCGATCGCACCGCCGGCCTTTGCCGACGCGAGCATCAGCGACTCGACCGATTATCCGCCTGGCCTGGGCGCGGCCGGGGACGCACTTGGTGAGCTCGAGAGCGCAACGGCGCGACCCTGAGTCCGACGACCTTCAGACGTGGCGCCGGTACTGGCGGCGCCGATGTCGAAGCATCAGGTTCGAATCATCCGCGGCCACGATGCTCAGCGAGCCGTCCTGCTCGAGGACGGCCAGCTTCATGTCCTTGAGCGAGTCCAATCCGTGTTCGCGCAGGGCGGCCGCCAGGTCCTCTTCGTCGAGCCCTTCCCGGTCCAGCGCCTCGGGCAGCCAGGCGCCGTCGCGGCCGAGCACCGTCGGCTCGACCTCGAGCAATCGGCGGACGACTGGAATGCGCTGGCGGGCAGTCGCAACGATCGCATTCAAGGCAAAGAGTGTGGCGATGATGATCGCTCCCCCCAGGATCGATTGATCCGGTCCGGTGATGGTCGGTTGGAGAGCATTGGCCGCAAGCAGGACGAGGGCCAGGTCGAACAGGGTGAACTGGCCAACCTCGCGCTTACCTGAAGACCCGCAAGGCCACCAGGAAGAGGCCGTAGACGATCGCCGTCCTGGCGACGATCTCCAAAGGCGGGGTTCCATGACGCCACATCGGACGGTTCGTTAGCAGGCCGTCGAAGTTTCCGGTCAGGCCTCTGCCAGCAGCTCGCCGAGGACGGCCAACGCCTGGGATACCTGGGCGTAGTTCTCGACGGGCACGGCCAGGACCTGGGGCGGATCACTTGGGCTTTCCGGGACCAGGACAAGGGTCGCCGGTCGACTCTTCTCGATATCGAACTGGATCCGGCGCAGATTGCCGATCGGGATGTCCAGGGCAACCCGGTGCTCGTCGGCGACGGCGACGCGCCGATCGGTGACCAGGATCTGGTGGTCGCTCGTCCTCGCGACGATGTGAAGTCGCTCGTCGGGCCGAAGAAGTCGAAGGAATGGTTCGGGAAGGTCCGGGCTGGTCATCACGGCTCCTAGCGACGGCGGACGGTACAGGCGTCCGGCCACTCTATTGGGCCGATCCGCGTCGCCGGCGGCTGGCGAGGGTCGAGGACGTTGCAGCCCCATGTCAGCTAGGGAGCCGGGAACAGGGCCGGCAGTAACCGTGCCGATAACGATCCAGCTGCTCCCTGCTGGTTGTTGGCAATCAAGGGGATGCTCCTCGGGCCGATGGACCAGCGCCGTCGTCGATGGCTCGGCGGCTTCAATGGGCTCCTGGCCGGCAGCGACCGCGGCCTCGCTGTAGCGCTCCACAATCGTTGCCTCTACGGAGGGTCGAGGTCGCCTCCGCACATGCGCACTTCAATCTTCGACCTGAACCGTACTGACTTCGGTGGAGACTCCATTCCTTGGAGGAAGATGGAGTCATGGCACAGAACAGCACCTCCCGCCGGTCCAGCGGCGGTATCCACCCGAACTGAGAGAACGAGCCGTCCGGATGGTCCTCGAGACGGCCAGCAGCGAGGGCGAGCGGTATGGCGTTGTGACCCGGATCGCCCGCCAGCTCGGGATCGGCCCCGAGTCCCTGCGCAACTGGGTCCGCCAGGCCGAGGTCGACGGCGGCACGCGGGCCGGGCTCACGAGCGAGGAGCGGGAGCGGATCAAGCTGCTCGAGCGGGAGAACCGCGAGCTCCGGCGGGCCAACGAGATCCTCAAGAGCGCCGCGGTTTTCTTCGGGGCGGAGCTCGACCGCCGGTCCTCGCGATGACCCGCTTCATCGACGAGCAGCGCACCACTCACGGGGTCGAGCCGATCTGCCGGACGCTGGCGATCGCCCCATCGTCCTACTACGCAGCGAAGGTCCGGCCGCCCTCGGCCCGCGCCCTTCGGGATGCAACCCGCAAGGCCGACATCAGCCGGATCCACGCTGGCAACTACGCGGTCTACGGCGCCCGCAAGCTGTGGCACGCGCTGCGCCGCGAGGGAACACCGATCGGCCGCGACCAGGTCGGCCGACTGATGCGCGGCCTCGGCCTGACGGGCGTCGTGCGGGGCAAGGTCCGGCGGACGACGGTCGCATCCGAGCTGTCCCCGCGTCCGGCGGACCTCGTCGAGCGGATCTTTGCCGCCGCCGCACCCAACCGGCTGTGGGTAGCCGACCTGACCTACGTGTCGACCTGGTCGGGCTTCTGCTACACGGCCTTCATCATTGATGCCTTCAGCCGTCGGATCGTCGGCTGGCGGGTATCGACCAGCCTGCGCGCCGAGCTCGCCCTCGACGCCCTCGAGATGGCCATCTGGAGCCGGCGCTCGGCCGATCTCTCGGGGCTCGTCCACCACAGCGACCGCGGCGTCCAGTACCTCTCGATCACGTATACCGAGCGGCTGGCCGACGAGGGTGCCGTCACCTCGGTCGGCTCCAAGGGCGACAGCTATGACAACGCCCTCGCCGAGAGCGTCAACGGGCTGTACAAGACCGAGCTCATCCGGGCCCGCGGACCCTGGCGCACCGCCGACCAGCTCGAGCTCGGCACCGCAGCCTGGGTGGCCTGGTGGAACGCCGAGCGCCTGCATTCGGCCTGTGGCGACGTCCCACCGGCGGAGTTCGAGGCCGCCTACCATTCCCGCCTAACGACCAGCGCGGCCGCTTGAAACCCAATCAGCCGAGTCTCCACGAAACCCAGTACGGTTCAACCCCCTCGCTACGTGGTTGGCTGTGGCGAGCCTAGCGTCGCCCCGGCGGTGGATGCAAGATCGATGCAACACGAGACTGGGGGACGATGTCGTCCGAGCCTCTGGTGGTGCACGACGCTTGCCCCCAAGCGGCTGACCGAGTCCTCGGTTTCGTCGAGGCGGCCGTGAGGGAGGCCCATGAACGCGATCACGATGCTGACCAACGATCACGCCAAGATGAGGACGCTGCTGGCCGAGTTGGAAAAGACGACCGAGCGCGGCCTCAAGATCCGAGCTGAGCTCTTTTCCACGATCAAGGGCGAGCTCACGGTCCACGAGATCATCGAGGAGGAGATCTTCTATCCGGCGCTCAAGTCGCACCCGAAGGCGAAGGACATCGTTCTCGAGGGCTACCAGGAGCACCACGTCGTCGACTTGGTCATGAGCGAGCTGGAGGACCTCGACGTGGCGGACGAGTCGTGGGGCGCCAAGGCGAAGGTGATGCAAGAGAACGTCGAGCACCACATGGAAGAAGAGGAGGGCGACATGTTCAAGACCGCCCGCACCGTCTTCGATGCGGCCGAGCTGAACTTCTTGGGCGACCGAATGGCCGAGCGCAGGCTGAGCGCAGCGTCGGAGTTGAACATCCCGCTCACATAGAAGTTGCCGGACGAGCGGCTAACCGTGGTACGAGGTGCACTGATGGCATTCATTGACGATCCCACCGACGAGAACGACGCGTCCGACCCGAATGCCCCGGCGGGCCCGAGTCCGGACGACGAGGGCATCGGCAACATCCGGCCAACGCGGGCGCCGACGGACGCCTTTCCCGGGGACCCGAATGCCCCGGCGGCCCCGAGCCCGAACGACGAGGGCATCGGAAACATCAGGCCGAAGCCGCAGGGGGAGGAGCCGAGGGAGCGATTTCCCGGCGAGGAGGGGGATCTCGACCCCCGTACGTGAGGACCTACCGGCCAATCTCGCATTAAGGGCGGCGGACCGCCGACAGGACTTCTCCGCCGAGCTCGGCGACGACGCGCAACGCGTCATCGAGGTCCAGCCCGCGGATCGGGCCTGCGACGACCGTCGGCGCCCCGTCATCCAGGGGCATGACCAGCCGGACCTTACCTGCCTCGCGAGCCTGGAACCGGCGCAGGCGGTCACGCCCCAATGCCGCCAGCTCGCCCGTGGGGAAGCGTGCGGCAACGAAGATCGCGTGATCGCTGCCAGGTCCGGCCACGGGCGCTCTCTCGTCTTTCTTGAGGAACGATCGCGCCGCCATCATCGCTGTTTGAGGTCGGAGTCTGTAAATGCCCGCAAGGATCGGTTGTTCCGGGTTCCTGTACGAGCATTGGCGACGGCGGTTCTATCCGCAGTCCGAACGCACCCGTGAGCTGGAGTTCTTCGCGGCCCGATTCGACACGGTTGAGCTGAACGTCACCTTCTACCGTATGCCGCCCGCGGCGACCTTTCGGTCCTGGGCATCTCGCGTGCCAGCGGACTTCGTGTTTGCCGTGAAGGCGAGCCGTTACATCACCCACATCCTCCGGCTGCGCGACACCGGGTCATCAGTTCGGTTGCTTCTGGACCGGGTGGCCGAACTTGGTGATCACCTGGGCCCAATCCTCCTGCAGTTGCCGCCGGACCTGCCCATCGACCTCGAGGCATTGCAAGAGACCCTCGACGCCTTTCCGAAAGGCATGAGGCTCGCGGTTGAACCGCGTCACCGATCCTGGTTTTCGGAGGAGCTTCGCAACTTGCTGACCGAGCGCGGGGTAGCGCTGTGCCTGGCCGACCGTTACGGCCCCGTCACGCCCCAGTGGCAGACGACCACCTGGGCATACCTGAGGTTCCACGGCGGACGGGCAACCCCGCGATCCTGCTATGGCGAGCTGGCCCTCAAGAATTGGGCGAAGCGCCTTGAAGCCGGTTGGGGCAGAGAGCCGACGGCCTTCGTCTACTTCAACAACGACCACCACGGGTGCGCGCTCCACGACGCGGTGACGTTCGCCAGCCTGCTCGAGGCCGAAGGCATCGCCGTCGCCCGGCGGCCCCAGGTGCCCGAGAACGTGCTCCTCGACCAATAGCAGGCACGGCTGCAACGTAGTCGACACGCCCCGCGGCGTCGATGCGGCGCCGATTCGCAGGCGATCTGTGGATGCTCGACCTGCGGCGACCCGCCGCCGATTGGTGAGGTAACGAAATGGCTGAGCTGACCGAGCGCAAGCGCGATTCCGAGCCGAAGTCCGATTTCGGACTGCCCGACGAACGCAAGTATCCGATGCCCGACAAGTCGCACGCCGCGAACGCCAAGGCCCGCGCATCGCAGCAGGTCAAGATGGGCAACCTGTCGAGCGCCGAGAAGGGCAAGATCGACCGGAAGGCCGACCGGATCCTCGACAAATAGGCCTCGGTCCTCAGTCAGCGGCTGGCGGGTCGGGTTCCTCCACGACGACGACCGTGGCCGCTGATTTCGCGTCGACGGCATCGGCCGGGTGATTCGTCCCGTCGAGGAGCGCCTCGAGCCCACCGACGTCCTTGAGCGCGGCTGAGACCACGATCGTGGCCGCGCCCTGCTCCTTGGCGTAGGCGGCCAGGGCGGAGGGTCCGTGATCGGATGGCAGCCAGGCGAACGCCTCGACCCCAGCCCCGCGGGCTTCCACCACCTGGTCGGCGATCGTCGCCCGACCGGCCGCCCGCAGGTGAGTCTCGTCCAGCCGGTGCGAGAACATCCCCTCCGAGCCTTCGCCTGACCACCAGGTAGGCAGGGGATCGCCGAACAAGGTGGGCGCGTCCCAGTCGTACAGGATCAGGGCCTGGTTGCCGGCGCGGGCCAGCTCGGCCGCTTTCCGGCGTGCCGCCGCGTAGCGGTCGTCGTCTCCGGTGACGACGATGACCGTGCTGGCTGTGGGTTTCTTCTCGACCATGTGCATTCCCTCGTGCCCTGAGGTCAGTCGCCAGATCGTACGCCTGGATACGTTGGTCTCGGCTGCGCGGATCCGGTCTTGCGTTGCTGCGTCCTTGGCCGCGTCCTTGGCCGCGTCCTTGCCTGCCTTCTTCCCGGCCGGGGGTGAGGAGACGGCTCGAGCAGGGCGATCAGGCGCCGCTCGTCCGCCGATAGCCAGCGAGATCCCCGAGGCGAGCTGAGATCAGGACCGGAGTCCGAGCCGCCGTCGAGGTACCAGTCGATCACCTCTGGGTGGATGTACGACGCGCGCGTGACCGGCGCCATATTGCCCAGCGCGGCGGCCACTGACCTGATCGCCTGACCGAGCACGGAGCGAGGGCCAGTCGTGTCCGCCTTCCCGGCCCGCAGCGCACGCAGGGCGAGGACCGACGCGGCCCAGGTCCGGATCGTCTTTGCCGTGATGTCCTGGCCGGTGACGGCTCGCAGGTAGGCGTTGACGTCGTCCGACTGGATCGCTACCCATTCGCCTGCCGGCGTGGCGTACTGGAAGAGCTCCCGGCCGCGCGCGGCTCGACAACGGCCAACCACGCTGGCCAGGCGACGATCGTGGAGCTCGAGCCGGTGTCGACGACCCGACTTGCCGCGGAACACGAAACGCACCGTCGAGCCTTCGATTACCACCTGCTGCGGTCGCAGGGTGGTCAGCCCGTAGGAGTGGTTGGCCTCGGCATATTTGCGGTTGCCGATCCGGATGCGGGTGGCCTCGAGGATCGCGACGGTCGTGGCCAGGACCTTCTCGCGGGGCAGGTCACGCCGGCGCAGGTCGCGGTCCACCGTTCGCCTGAGCTTGGGCAGGACGCGCCCGAACTCGAGCAGGGACTCGAACTTGACCGATTCGCGGGCGCGGCGGAAGGCCGGATGGTAGCGATACTGCTTGCGCCCCCGACTGTCGCGCCCGGTCGCCTGGACCCGCGCCCCAGGTTGTTCGGAGATCCAGACGTCCGTCCAGGCCGGCGGAATCGCCAGGCTCCGAATCCGCTCGAGCTCGGCGGCGTCTTTGATCCGTGATCCGTCGGCCCACACGTAGTCGAAAGCAGAGCCAGCGCCAGCGCGCCGGGCGACACGCGAGATTCCGTGCTTTGCGGCGGTCGTGGCAGCAACCTTTCAAGGATACGAGTCGGCCGCCACCGCAGAGGAGCGACCCAAAGACGGTGACGGCCTATGGAGGACGGCGTGCCTAAACCCCGTCCAGGTTCCATGGTTGAGCGTGCGCCAGCCACCCTCGCGGGCGCATGACGTACCAGTCCCTGGGGGTTGCAGCGTCATTTCGGGACCGGGGGCTCCCCGCCGTTCGGCCCAGGAAAGAATTCACCCCCGACCCTGCCCAAGAACCTTGGCGGCCGGGGGTGATTTCCTATGTAGGACGTGATCCAAGGCGAGGACTCCGTCCGTTGTCAGACTCCGCGCCTAGCCTCCGCGACAGAGCATCTCGGCGCAGCCGTCATCCACTGGGACGGGCCTTGCGGACAGCTAACAGTCGGCCATATTGCCGGCGGGCTAAGAGAGGTCGGCCAGGACCGCCGCAAGCTCCCGGGCGTTGGTGGTGCCGTAGTTCGCGTAGCAATTGTTCATCAGGACGTGGGTGCTGCGGGCCTCGGTCGCGGCCTCCTTGATTCGAGGCACCCATTCATCGAGCTCGGACCGACTGTAGAGATAGCGAAAGCGCTCGGCCGGCGTGACGCCCTTCGCTTCCCAGGTCTCGCGATTGCGGCCGTGGAACCGGACGACCGCCAGGTCCGAGGTCACGGCCGTGACCGCCGGCACGCTGCTCTTGAAGCCCTGTGGCTCGTCGACCATGACGAAGGCCAGGTCGTGGTCGGCCAGGAACTTCATGGTCCGTTCCACGTTCTTGTCGTTGACCCAGGCTCCGTGACGAAACTCGACCGCGAGCTGCCAACCGGCGAGCTGCTCGGCAGCCAATTCGATCAGGGCACGATTCTCGGAGGACGGAAAGAACCAGCGGGGATACTGGAGGAGGATCGAGCCGAGCTGGCCGCTCTCGGCCAGCGGCTGGAGCCCGGTCCGGAATGCCGACCAGACCTCGCCCATCAGCTCGGGCGGGAGATCCTTGGCGTAGACCCGAGCCTTCGTCCGGACAGACTCGGGCAGCTCATCCCGGATCGCCTTGGGCAGCCGCTTCGTCTCCGTGCCCTGGCCGGTCATCAGGGCGTGCGCCTTGAAGTCGAACGTGAAGTCCGGCGGCGTCCTCTCCACCCACAGTTCGGCGACCCCCGGCGAGGGCAACGCGTAATAGGTCGAGTCGACCTCGACCAGCGGGAACAGCTCGGCGTAGTGCTGGAGGCGCTCTTCCGCGGTCGTCGCGCCCTCGGGGTAAAACACCCCGCGAGCGATCATGGTGGGATCCGTCCAGGAGGCGGTCCCGATCCGGACGCTGCCCGTACCGATCTCAATCGGCTCAGCAGCCGCGCGTTCTACCGATGCCGCACGCTGCTGGGCCGAGTCGGCGCCGGGATCATGAGCTTGGCTCGAGCCGGCAGCGGCCGCCCGCCGGCTACGCGTCGCGACGGCCACGTTTAGCGGTCGATTCGCTCGGGCGCGTTGCGTGAGTCGGTCGACGTTCGGGGCGGCTCCTCCCCCTGCCTGGGCCGGGATCGCTCCGGATGCTCGCCGTGGACCCAGTGCGACGGCTTGGCGGTGCCGACATCCTGGGGTCGTTTCACAGGACGTCGACTCGGACTCGTCATGGTTCCCTCCGATGCGGGCCCACGCCCGCTGATGAACAGCATCTCAGTCATCGGCAGGTCGTGCCATTGCAGAGGTCGCCGGAAGGTTGCAGCCGCATTCCGGCGAGGACGACCTGGGGCGCGCCCGGCAGCTAGGACCGGCCGCCCGGCCGCTCCGCCAGGCGAGGCGCTCCGAACCAGGTGGTCAGCGCCTCGGCCAGGCCCTCGCCCAGCCCTGGCTGCACCAGCCCGCCCACCCAGGCCACGTAGCCGTCGGGTCGAATCAGCCCGGCCGGGGGAGGACTGACCGGTCCGAGTGCGGGAAGCTCCCACGGGCCGGCGTAGCTGGCCCCGACCAGCTGAACCCGATCGGCCCACGGCGTGAGGTCGAAACCGGCAGGCCCAGTCAGGTTGAGGAGCACCGGCCGGGCCTCGCGGAGCAGGCTGAAGACCCGCCGCGGGCCACCGGCCGTGTCCAGGTCGAGGTCGGGCATGCGCCGTCCGAGCAGCGGGTGTCCCTCGCCCAGGTCGTAGTGAATGTCGAGGCCGGACATCTCGGCCCCAATTCGGCGCCGAGGCTCGTCCATCCTGAGGAGCCCATCGACGATCTTGGCCAGGGCCCTGGTCCGATCGTCGCGGCGTCGAATCGCGACCTGCGCCATCGTGGTCCGCAGGACGCGCGCGGCGACCGGGTGGCGCTCGGAGTGGTAGGTGTCCAGGAGGCCCACGGGCGAAGTCCCGTTGACCACCTGGGCCAGCTTCCAGCCCAGGTTCACTGCGTCCTGCACACCGGTGTTGAGGCCCTGTCCACCCATCGGCGGGTGCACGTGGGCGGCGTCGCCGGCAAGCAGGACGCGCCGGTCGCGGTAGGTCGCCGCCTGCCGGGTCGCGTCGGTGAACCTGGAGATCCAGGCAGGACTGTGGATCCCGAAGTCGGTTCCGTAGATGGCGGCGAGCGCCTCGCGGACCTCGCCCAGGTTGGGTTCGCCGGCCTGGCCAACGTGCGCTTCGGTCAGCACGATCCCGGCCAACCCGCCATCGCCCCGACCGATCGCGTGGGTTCCGAGCGCATCCTCGTACCAGCCCCACTTCGGCTCCTCGGCCGTCTTGACCTCGGCGATCAGCCAGCTCGTCGTCGGGTCCGATCCGGGAAACTCGATGCCGGCGGTCTTGCGAACCAGGCTGCGGCCGCCATCGCAGCCGACGAGATAGTCGGCCCGCAGCGATTGACCGTCGGACAGCGCGACGTCGACGCCACCCTCGTCTTGGTCGAAGCCCACGACTTCCCGTTCGCGATAGATCGGGACCGCGAGCTCGCCGACCCACTCGGCCGCGATTCGCTCGAACTGGTTCTGGGTGAGCGCGAGGCCGTAGTTGTGCCGCGTGGGCAAGTCGCTGATGTCCAGCGGGACCATGTTGAAGCCCACGATCTGCATGACCCGACCCTGGGCCAGGAACCGCTCGGCGATGCCACGCTGATCGAGGACCTCGATCGTGCGCGAGTGCAGGCCGCCCGCCCGCCTGCCGGCGAGATCCTGGCTTGGACGCCGCTCGACAATCGCGACATCGACGCCCGCCAGGGCCAGCTCGCCTGCCAGGATGAGGCCTGTCGAACCGCCTCCAGCGATCACCACCGCGTGCTCGGTCATCGCCCGCGACTCTACGGCACGGCCCGGGGCTTGCGGCAAGCCCCCCACCGCGCGATATGCTGGAAGGGAAGGTTGCCGTGCTCGGCAGTGCCCCCGCCAGATCGTTCCTCGTTCGAGGCTAAGGCAACGCTGGGCGCCGGAACCTGGCAGTCCGGGCTTGCGGCACCCACGAACCACGCACGAATCGGGCCGGCGTCCACCGCCCGAGCCCCAAATCGCGGCCCGCTTCGTGACTAAGCCGCGACTAATGAACGAATTGGCCGCCGCCCCGGCACCCGCCCCTGCAGGTGCCAGCCAGAGCCGCCAAAGTCGTCGTCGGCACCGAACCGCAACCCGGCCTGCCCGCAGCTGCGGGGGATTCTTTGGCACCATGAAGGACAACCGTCTGCCCCGGTTCCCAGGCACCTGCAGGAGACCCATGACTGCCCGCCAGAAGGCCATTGCGACCATTGCCAACCACCGAATCGCGTCGACCCAGGACTACCTCGAAAACGCCGGCGAGGCCATCTACGGCCAGTACGTCTTCCATGACGAAGCCCAGCGCGAGTACCTGGCCAAGCCGGTCTACAAGAAGCTCCGACGCACGATCGAGGGCAACGAGCCGTTCGACCCGGCGATCATGGATGCGGTCGCCCAGGGCGTGAAGGAATGGGCGCTGGCTCACGGGGCTACCCATTACACCCACTGGTTCGTGCCGATGACCGGCTCGACGGCCGAGAAGCACGACTCCTTCCTGAGCCCGACCGGCGACGGCCGGACGATTGCCGAGTTCTCGGGCAAGACCCTGGTCCAGGGCGAGCCCGACGCCAGCTCGTTCCCGTCAGGTGGCATCCGGGCCACGTTCGAGGCGCGCGGCTACACCGCCTGGGACGTGACCAGCCCGATCTTCCTGCAGGTCGAGCCGAACGGGGTGACCCTGACCATCCCGACGGCCTTCGTGTCGTATACCGGCGAAGCGCTCGACCACAAGATTCCGCTCCTGCGCTCGCAGGCGGCCCTGGGCAAGCAGGCGCTGCGAGTCCTGGCCTGGTTCGGGAACACGACCACTGAGCGGGTCTTCACCAACATCGGCCCAGAGCAGGAGTACTTCCTGGTCGACCGGCGCCTGGCCGAGCAGCGGCCGGACCTGATCCTGACCGGCCGAACCCTGTTCGGCGCCCCGTCGCCCAAGGGCCAGGAGCTCGACGACCAGTACTTCGGCTCGATCCGCGAGCGGATCCTGGCCTTCATGATGGACCTCGATCGGGAACTGTGGCGGCTGGGAATTCCGGCCAAGACCCGCCACAACGAGGTCGCCCCGGGCCAGTTCGAGATGGCCCCGGTGTACGAGCCCACCTCGGTCGGCTCCGACCACAACATGCTGGTCATGAGCATGATGCGCCGGCTCGCACCGCGCCACGAGCTCATGTTCCTGATCCACGAGAAGCCCTTCGCCGGGATCAACGGCTCCGGCAAGCACAACAACTGGTCAATGGGCACCGACGACGGCGAGAACCTGCTCGATCCGGGCAACGACCCGCATGCCAATGCCCAGTTCCTGGCCTTTCTGGTGGCCGTGATCCGGGCGGTCAACGTCCATGCCGACCTGCTCCGGGCGAGCATCGCCGACGCCGGCCAGGACCACCGCCTGGGGGCCAACGAGGCCCCGCCGGCGATCATGTCGATCTTCCTCGGCTCGCAGCTGGCCGACGTGATCGAGCAGCTGGGCAAGGGCAAGACATCCAGCTCCAAGAAGGGCGGCTCGGCCGACCTCGGGGTCACCTCCCTGCCGGTCCTGCCCAAGGACGCCACCGATCGCAACCGGACCTCGCCGTTCGCCTTCACCGGCAACAAGTTCGAGTTCCGGGCGGTCGGCTCGTCGGCCCCGATCTACTGGCCCCAGACCGTCCTGAACACGGCCGTGGCCGACTCGCTGTCGGACCTGGCCGACGAGCTGGACAAGCTCAAGCCGGGCGACTTCGCTGGCCTGACCAGGATCCTGTCGGCGATCGTCAAGGACAACCAGCAGGTCCTGTTCGAAGGCAACGGCTACTCCGAGGAGTGGCACGCCGAGGCGGCCCGGCGCGGCCTGCCCAACAACCGGACCACGGTCGATGCGCTGCCTGCGCTGACGACGGCCAAGGCCAAAGCCCTGTTCGCCGGGTTCGGCGTGCTGTCGGAGCGCGAGCTGGCCTCGCGGGTCGAGATCAACTGGGAGCGCTACGTCAAGGTCCAGAACATCGAGGCGAGCTGCGCCGTCGATATCGCTTCGACGATGATCCTGCCGGCCACGGCCCGCTACCTGGGCCAGCTCGCCGGGGCGTCCTCGTCACGCGGCATCAACGCGGTCTGCGAGCGAGTCTCGAGCCTGGCCGACAAGCTGGTCGACGCGGTGGGCGCGCTCGAGCATGCCCAGCACGAGGCCCACCAGGCCAGCTCGGTCGAAGCCGAGGCACGCGTCTTCTGCGACGCGGTCATCCCGGCGCAGGGTGCCCTGCGCGAGGTGGTCGACGAGCTCGAGACGGTGGTCGACGACGAGCTCTGGCCGCTGCCGAAATACCGCGAGCTGCTCTTCCAGTACTGAGGTTTCGTGGCCGCTGCCGCCGGCGGCCGGCGGCCTTCGCTGGAGCCGGGCCCAGGTGGCGCGGCTCGGCGGCGCGAGTCGCGGCTGGATCGTTTCGCCCCACGCGACAAAACCCGGGTTTCACGCCAGCTGGCGGCTCGCCACCGCGGTTTCGAGGCAGACCGGCCGCGGATTCATCCCGGCGCAAGCGTGGGCCGGGATGAATTGGGCTCGACTGGTCCTGCCTGACGACTGAACCACGGCCCAAACCCGCTATTTGTCGCGCCGGATGGGACACATCGCGACGGCTCTCCTCTGTTCGAGGGCATCCGCCGACGGAGCCGCGTTCCGCAGGCCGCTCTTTGACTACAGGCGCCCGGCGACCGTCGCGCCCAAGGCGGTCAGCCGCTCGACGGTGATGTTCTGGAGGCTTGGATCGCCCTGGATGTTGACGGTGACCACGGCCGTGCCCTTGACGATCTCCATCTGGCCGATCGTATTGGCAACGACGAACGCGAAGGCGGCATCGCCCACGCCCGTCAGGTCCGTCGACTTGCCCGAGCCCTGGGCGGCGCCGCGATCAGCGTCATATTTGGCCTTGCCCGCGGTCGGCTGGAGGATGAGGGTCAGCGAGGCCCCATAGGCACAGGCCGGCTGGTCGGCAGTGCCGGTGCTCTGGCCCGGTCCGGGGTCGGAGCCCAGGAACGTCGTAGCCTCAGCTTCCGTCACCAGTGTGCAGGCATCGACGGTGGACCCGGCCGCAGGGGCGGCCGATGCCGGAGGCGCATCAGACGGGATCAAGGCGGTTGCGGGATCACCGACGACGCTGAGCTGCCCGGCCGCCCCGGGCGTCGGCGCGGCGCTGGAGCCGGAACAGGCTGCGAGGACGAGGCCGAGGGCCAGGAGGCCGGTGGCGGCGCGGATCTGGATCTTCATTGCGTACATCTCCATGGGGGGTCCGACTGGGGGACCACGACGCACGTTGATGGCCGGCGCTGATCGAACGCTGATCACGGTTGTTGTCCGGCTTGGGCCACGAGCCTCAGCCTCGATCGTCTACGTCAGCTCCGACCATGGCCCCCGGCCCAGGTCCCGGCGGCTACCCGCGGCCTGGTCGCGGCTGCAGCGTTTCGCCCCACGCGACAAAACCGGGCTTTCGGGCTCATTCGTTGGTCGAACGCGGCCCGGCCAGCCGAACGGGCTCCGGATTCGTCCCGGTTCGAGCGTGGGCCGGGATGGATCGCGCTCGACGGGCCAAGCCCAATGCCCGAACCAGGGTGAGAACGGCCTGTTTGTCGCGCCGGGCATGACATCGCGCCACGACCACGGAGCACCGCTGAGCCAACCGCCGGCCCTCGGGCGGCATCTCCCATTAGAGCGAGTCCCTCCCTCCGAGGGGTTCCGGTGACCTGAGGTGGGTGATGCACTATCGAGCGATCCTGGGCCCCGTCGTGGCGATCGGCCTGGCCGGCTGCACGGGCGCTGCTGGAGCGCCGGCCTCGTCGGCCAGCGTGCCTCCGTCCGCCGCCGGCCGGTCCGGCTCGTCGGCCCCGGCCCCAGCCAGTGGCGCTCCCGCCGGTAGTGCGGATGTGGTCACGTATCGGGGCGACTCCGCCCGAACGGGTCAGATGCCCGGCCCGGGGCCTGTGGGGAAGCCGCAGATCCGATGGACCTTCCAGCGCTCGACACGAGGTCGGGAACGGTTCTCTGGCAGCGGTCCCTCGGCTCTCCCGACGACAGCTCGGTCGCAGCCGCCGACGGAGTGGCGATCGTGGGCCTCGAGAATGGGACCGTCGTCGCGCTCGCGCTGGCCGATGGCAAGGACCGCTGGCGGACGGATACCGGTGACGGGGCAAGGATCGGCACGCCCACCGTCGCCAATGGGCGCGTTTTCGTTGCGACGCTCGACGGCAGCGGCCCCGGCACGCGCCACATCATGGCCATGGATCTCGAGACGGGACAGGTCCAATGGCGCTTCGCGAACGCAGACTGGGGCGCTGCTCTGGTCGGTCCCGCTCGAGCCGGGCAATACCTCCACACCGACCGTCGTCGATGGGCGCGTCTTCGTGACGGGTGGCCTGGACTCGACAACCTCGACGTCCCATCACCTGTATGCCTTCGACGCCTCGACCGGCCACGCGGCGTGGGCCGTGCCGCTTGCAGCACCATCGGGCAGGGCCCTCCTCCTCGGAGCGGTCGCTGACGGCCAGGTCTTCGCGCCGAGCGCTGACGGGCTGCTCTATGTGGTTGACGCCTCGACCGGCTCGCTCGTCTGGACCAGGCGCATCGGCGCCAGCCAGTCGCCCAATGCCGGCTTCGTCGCCGGCGTCATGTACGTCACCAGTGACGACCGCAGGGTCCATGCCATCGACGTCACGACGCGTGCCGAGCTGTGGACGTTCGCCGTGACCGGGACGCCCAGTGCGCCGGCCGTCATCGATGGCCGGGTCATCGTCGGCACGAGCCTGGGCAAGGTCGTCAGCATCGTCGGCTCAGGCGACCCGTCGGGCTCCGGGACGGCGCAATAGTGGGTTGAACTGATCGACAGACTAGGGCCGCCGGCGCCTCGATCCAGCGGGACGACGACCGAGGGCGACGCCGAGGCAGATCGCGCTCAAGGCGAACAGCGAGGCGAGCAGGAGCAGCGCCGGCGGCGCGTCCGCGGGTGGCTGAGCCGACAACGAGGCCGTCACCGGCGGAGTCGGGCGGGGCGTTGCCGGAACGGTTACCGCGAAGCTGACCGCGTCGAGGAAGTTGCCGAACGACTGGTCGCCGCCGGCCGAGCTCACGGCCCGAAAGCCGAACCGGGTGCAGACCTGTCCCGACGGCACGACATACGAGCCCGTGTGGTTGCCCCAGGCCGTGTTCGGGTCGCTCAGGTCGGGCGAGAAGAAGTTCCAGCCGGTGTCGCTGTTCACGTCCGCGGTGGTCGCATCGCCGATCAGGACCTTCATCGTGTCCGTGCCCGAGCGGCCCCGGTGCTCGAGGGTCCAGGTCATCTTCTCGCCGGACGTGGTCACGACGTCCTGGTACAGGGTGCCGGCGCTGTTGGCATTGATCTCGACGAACTGGGCACCCTGGGCCGAGGGGACGCCGTTGAAGCCCGAGCCCCAGATCTCGATCTGGTTGGCGCTGTCGGTCGTCAGCCAGGGCGGCACGAGGGAGGCATCGAGCGAGGAATTGCCGCCGGCCGGGATGACCGGGGTCTCGAAATCGCCATTGACCAGGGTCGCGGAGTCGGCCCCACACGAATCGGCCCGGATCGGCGAAGCGTGCGCGCCACCCACTGCGACCAGGAGAAAGGTCACAGCCACGGTTGGAAGAATGCGGGTTCGTCGCACCGACGACTCCTATCCGGTCCGCTTGGGCACAAGCCTCGACCTGACGACCACGCTACCACGCACCATCGACCGCGAACACGGTTCGCCCCGTGGCATCCTTGGCCGATGGCGAATCGGCGCAGCGCGGAGTGGTATGGCGGGCCGGGCCGGAACGCCTTCATCCATCGGGCCTGGATGCGCCGGGGCCTGCCCAGCCACGCCTTCGACGGCCGGCCCCACATCGCGATCGCCAATACGGCCTCGGACCTGACTCCCTGCAACTCACACCTCAACGAGGTGGCCGAGAGCGTCAAGCAAGGGGTATACGAGGCCGGCGGGATCCCCCTCAACCTGCCCGTCGTGTCGCTCGGCGAGACCCTGGTTCGACCAACCTCGATGCTCTGGCGAAACATGGCCGCGATGGCCACCGAGGAGATGCTCCGGGCGAACCCGATCGACGGCGTGGTCCTGCTCGGCGGCTGCGACAAGACGATCCCTGCCCTGCTCATGGCCGCCGCCTCGGTCGACCTGCCGGCGGTGGTGATCCCGGGCGGGCCGATGCTCACGGGCACGTTCCGCGGGGCCGCCCTCGGCTGCGGCACGGACGTCTGGCGGCTGTCCGAGGAGGTCCGCGCCGGAACCCTGTCCGAAGCCGAGTTCCTGCAGTCCGAGTCCTCGATGATCCGCAGTCGGGGCCACTGCAACACGATGGGCACGGCGTCGACGATGGCGGTCATGGCCGAGGCCCTGGGAATGACGATCCCGGGCCTGGCCGGCACGCCCGCCCCCGACAGCCGCCTGCTCGAGGCCTCCCATGCGACCGGCCGGCTGGCCGTCGAGCTGGTGGAAGCGGAGCGCCGGCCGAGTGCGATCCTGAGCCGGGGCTCGTTCCTGAACGCGATCGTGGCCCTGGCCGCCGTCGGCGGCTCGACCAACGCCGTGGTCCATCTCCTGGCGATCGCCGGCCGGCTGGGCATCGAGCTGGGCCTCGATGATTTCGACCGGACCGGGACCGGCGTCCCGCTGCTTGTCGACCTGCAGCCGGCGGGCCGCTTCCTGATGGACGACCTGTACCGGGCCGGGGGCATCCTGGCCGTGCTGCGCGAGGTCCGCGACCTGCTCGATCCAACCGCCCTGACGGTCACCGGCAGGCCGCTCGTCGAGCACCTCGAGGGCGCCCAGATCTGGGATCCCGAGGTCATCCGCTCACGGGCCGCGCCGCTCCAGGCCCGCGCCGGGATTGCCGTCCTGTACGGCAACCTGGCCCCGACCGGTGCCGTGATCAAGCCGGCCGCCGCCTCGCCCGCGCTGCTCCGCCATCGCGGCCGGGCGATGGTCTTCGACTCGATCGAGGACTACCGGGCCCGGATCGATGATCCCGAGCTCGATGTCGATGCCGACTCGGTGCTGATCCTGCGCGGCTGCGGTCCGCGCGGCTATCCGGGCATGCCCGAGGTGGCCAACGTGCCCCTGCCGGCCAAGCTCCTCCAGCAGGGCGTCCGGGACATGGTCCGGATCTGCGACGGGCGGATGAGCGGCACGGCCTATGGCACGGTGATCCTGCACGTCACGCCCGAGGCGGCGGCCGGCGGGCCGCTCGGCCTCGTCCGGACCGGCGACCTGATCAGCCTCGACGTCGAGGCTCGCCGGCTGGACATCGAGATCTCGGCCGAGGAGCTGGCCGGACGGGTCCCGGCCGAGGCAGCGGTGGCGGCCTTCGCGGCCCCCACGCGCGGCTGGGAGCGGCTCTATGTCGAGTCGGTCCTCCAGGCGAACGCCGGTGCGGACCTCGACTTCCTGGTCGGATCCAGCGGCGATCGCGTCTCGCGCGACTCGCACTGATGCGGGCGTTCCTGATCAAGGCCCCTGGCCGGTCCTCGGTCGTGGACGTGGCGCCGCCCAGGGCCGAGGCCGGCTCGGTGGTGGTGGACGTGGCCCGGGTGGGCCTGTGCGGCACCGATGCCGAGTTCTTCAGCGGCGAGATGGCCTACCTCCACGAAGGGCGGGCCGAGTACCCGCTCCGGATCGGCCACGAATGGTCGGGGACGGTGACCGAGCTGGGCGCCGGCGTGGACCCGGACTGGCTCGGCCGGCGGGTGACGGGCGACACGATGATCGGCTGTGGCGTCTGTCCGCGCTGCCTGGCCGGCCGCCATCACGTCTGCGCGGACCGGCGCGAGATCGGCATCCGGGGCGGCTTTCCGGGCGCCCTGGCCGAACAGCTGGCCGTGCCGGCCGGCGCGCTCCTGGCCCTGCCCGACTCGGTCGACGACGTGTCCGGCGCGCTGGTCGAGCCGGGCGGCAACGCCCTCCGGGCCGTCGATGCCGCGGGCGTGCAGGCGGGGGAGCGGCTGCTCGTCCTGGGTGCCGGCTCGATCGGCCTGCTCATCGCCCTGATCGCCCGTGCCCGCGGCGTCCAGGTCCAGCTCGTCGGCAGGTCACGCCGATCGCTGGATTTCGCGGCCGGCCTCGGCTTCGGCGACGCGGGACCGATCGAGGCCCTCCCGGAGGCGGCCTGGGATGGCGCGATCGACGCGTCCAACGCGCCCAACGGGCCGAGCCTGTTGCTCGACCTGATCGAGCCCGGGCGGCGGATCGTATACATCGGCCTGGCCGAATCGCCCAGCCAGGTCGACACCCGCACGCTCGTGCTCAAGGACGTGACCGCGGTGGGCATCCTGAGCGGATCGGCCGGCCTGGCCGGCGCGATCGAGCTGTATGCCAGCGGAGCGGTGGACCCGCGTCCGCTGGTGGCCGCGACCGTCGGGCTGGAGCAGGCCGGCCCGGTCCTGGCGGGGGAGCGGCCCGATGGTGCCGGGCCAGGCCCCAAGTTCCAGGTGGATCCCCGGCACTGAGTCCGATCGGCGGAGCTTCCGGTAAGGGCCGTGGATCAGCCGGGTTCGACCGCCCGGCGACGTCGGAGCACGAAGGCGGCCGAGGCAGCCCCGAGCGCGAGCAGCGAGCCTGTGACGATGTGCAGGCCTGCGGTCGGGAGCGATTGACCGGGGCCAGCCGACTCCGTGGAGGTGGTCCCACCCGAGCCGCCCACGGGCGTGACCGAGACCGCGGGTCCTCCGACGACGATGAACCGGCTCGCCGCGGCCTGGCTGCCGTGACCGGCATCAGCGAGCGTCAGCGCCACCGAGTAGCGGCCGGGCGCGAGCGGCACGGCGAGCGGGAACTCGACCGTCGTGTTCGTCTGTGCGTAGAACGTGTCCATCTGCATCGTGGCCTGGCTGATCGCGGCCCCCGTGGCGTCGGTGAGCGTGAAGCCGACGATCGGCTTGAGTCGGACGTTGCCGGTGTTCTGGACCGCGACCGAAATGGTCGAGGTCCCGTTCGTCACCTCGTCCGTTGCCTCTCCGATGGCCAGCCCGGGCGTGCGCGGACCAGGCACGGTGATCACGACGGCCACGGCCTGTCGGACGACCTGGTTGATGCCGACCGCAGCACCGGCCGCGATTGGCTCGGCGTTCTCGAGCAGGAGGCTCGAGATGTATTCGCCCGGTGCCGCCCCGGCAGGAACGGCGACCGTGAACGGGCGCCGGATGGACTGACCGGGAGCCAGCTTCAGGGTGGCGGCCGGATAGGCGATCCAGGTCGTGGTGCCGGTGTGCGCCTGGCCGCGCAAGCGGGCCCCGAAGCCGCCGTCGATGATCGTGTAGACATCGGCGACATAGGTGCTGGCCGCGATCGTGGCGCTCCCGTCGTTGGCGATCTCAACGGACAGGGTCTGGGTCTGGCCGGCCGCCAGCGTGACGTCGAAGAACGATCCCGCCTGGCCGATCGGCATCAGGGCGAGCTTGATCCCCCCGGCGTCGGCCAGGGCCCCCCTTGGGGCCGCCAGCCCCAGGGGCCTGGCGTGGCGGTACGGAGTCCTACCCGGCTTTCTGCGGATCACCGTCGCGGTAGCGCGCGCGTGCCGAGGAGACATCCTCGGTAGCCTCCGTCAGTGCATCGTCGCGCTGCGACGAGGCCGATTCCGCCCGGACCACGGCTGCAGCGGCTTCCATGGCGGTGAGGGCAGCCGCATCCGCGGTCGCCAGGGCAGCTTCGAGGGTGGCGTTCGCGGCCTTGGACGTGCGGACCGCGGATGAGGCCGCCTGGCGGGCGGCTTCAGCGACCTGGCTGGCGGCTCGCGCCGTCTGCTGTGCGACTTCGACCGTTCGCTCGGCCGCGTGCCAATCATTGAGCAGGATCAACTGGTCCTGCGTCGGTACCCGTGGAGGCCGTTTCCCCTTCGTTGCCATCCCGTACCCTCCCCAACGCCCTAAAAGTATGAGCGTCGAGTCAATCGTCGCCCCGCCCCGGATTCCCGTGAGGCAGGCGCCTCGCAGCCAGCACAATGGTGCCCATGGCCCGAGCACCTGACCTCCAGACAACCAAGCTCAGCGTAGTCGTCTCGTTCACGGTGAACCTCGTCGAGACACTCGCGCTGGCGGTCGCGGCCTGGGTGACGGGCTCCGTTGCGCTTCGCGCCCAGACCGCAGCCAACGCTGCCGACGTCGCGGTCGCCGCGTTCCTGCTGGTCGGCGTGCTCAGCAGTGCGCGCCCGGCGGATGAGGGCCATCCCCTGGGGTATGGCCGGGAGAGCTTCTTCTGGTCGCTCTTCGCGGCGCTCGGGATCGCGATCGGCGGGGCCGGGTTCGCGCTGAGCAGCGCGCTGAGCTCCCTGGTCAACCCGGAACGAATCGATTCGTATGCGCTCGCGTACGTGGTCCTGGCGGTGACGATCGCGTTTGACGCGTTGGCCCTGGCCGTCGCGCTGCGACCGCTGCGACGCCATGCTGCTGCCCGCGGGATCTCATTGCGAGCCGGCCTGCGCCGGACGACCGATGCGGCGGCCGCGGCGGTGGTCGTCGCCGGCGGCTGCGCGGTCATCGGCGGCCTCACCGCGACCGTGGGTCTGGTCCTGAGCCAGGTCAGCGGCAGCCCGCTGCCGGACGCCATCGCCAGTGCGCTCATCGGGCTCCTGCTCCTGGCGGCTTCGGGCCTGCTGCTGCGGACGAACCGTGAGCTGCTCACCGGGCGCGGCGTCCCACCTGCGATGCTGGCCGACATGCGCCGGCTCATTGCGGGCCAGCCCGGAATCCTCGACGTCCCGGACCTGCTCGCTGTCGTCGTCGGGCCCGCGAGCTTGATCGTCAATGGCGACGTCACGTTTGCCGACGACCTGAACGTCCCGGCCGTCGAGCAGGCCATCGCGGATGCCGCCAGCGCGCTTCGAGAGCGCTATCCAATGATCGAATACGTCAACCTCACCCCGGTCCCGCGAGCCCGACCACGCCGCGCCAGGCGAGCAGCTCGAACGGCGCCGTAACGAATGAGCCGCCCAGCCGTTTCTTATGACATGCAGTCGATGCGCGCGGCGAAGCCATGGGCGATCGTGACGGCCTTGGCCGTCCTCGCGCTTGCGGCCGGTACGGCCCTCGCGACCAGCCCTTCCCCATCGCCAGGGCAGTCGGCCAGTGCCAGCCCCAGCGCTGCGGCCCCGACCACACAGGCATCGACGGCAGCGAGTCCAGCCGAAGCCTCTGACCCACCGGAAGCCTCGGAGGCGCCGGAAGCATCGGACGAGCCGGAGGCAGCCGAGGCGCCCGACAGCGCGCCGTCCGCGGCTGACGTAACCGACATCGTGGGCAAGCTCAAGGCGGCCGGGATCACGACGACCGCGGCGGCCTTCCAATCGCTTGCGGCCAAGGTGGGCGTCGGCGGGGCCGTTCGCACGCTTGCGTTCGCCCAGGCGAGCGGCAAGACGCCAGCACAGATCCTGGCGATGTTCCAGGGTGGCAAGGGCTGGGGTCAGATCGACCACGAGCTCGGGCTGAGCATCGGTCCCGGGATCGGCTGGATCATGGGCGGCGGTCACGGGCACGGGAAGCCCGGCTCCCAGAAGCCCGATTCGCACTAGATCGAGCCCGGGTTCCACACCCAGGCGTCCTGGCCGCTGGGTCCCCTTCGGCGCGTGTGTAGGAGCACCGTAGCCAGTCTCAACTGCACCGGGAGATTGACTAAGAGCGCGCGGCCTACCCGTTCGGATCGAGCTCGAGCCGGTAGTAGCGACCGGCCAGGTCCACGTGGCGGCGGCCGAGGCCGTAGATCAGGTTGCCCGGGAATGGATGCTGGTTCGTGGCCCGGATCGCTCGATCGCGCTCGGGACCCGCCTCCAGCAGCTCGGACCCGAAGCTGACCGGCGGCTGGCCTGGCCAGGTCACGAGCAGGTGGCCGCCGGCGGCGTCCAGGTTGCGGGTCCAGTGGGCGGGACCGTTGGGGTGGCCGAGATACCACTGGCCGTCGGCAACGAGCAGCCCCAGCAGGATCTGGCGCGGCCGGCCGGTCTCGCGCCCGGCGATGGTGACGAGGACGACGTTGCCCAGGCCCTGCGACAGCCAGATCGACCGTAGGAGGGGATCGGCCAGGCCCAGGATCCGGTAGAGGGCGCGGAAGGCCAACGTCCACGGGCGCGAGGGTCGAAGCTCGGTCATGCCGTTCACGCTGGTAATACGTGGGGCCGGGCCATCCAGATCGGTCCGGGGGACGGAGGTCCTAGGGACAGGAGCGCCGGGCCGGGCGATCCTCTAGACGTGCTCCGCACCTTTCCGCACCGCTACGCCGCCCTGCTGGCCGCCGTCGTCCTGGCCCAGCTTGTCGACCTGCTGACCTTCCTGCCGGCCGTCGCCCGGGTGGGCATCGGAGCCGAGAGCAATCCACTGGCCCAGGTGCTGTACCTGTCAGCTGGTCCGCTCGGGCCGGCCCTGCTCAAGGTCGGCGCGATCACGCTGATGCTCCTGGCGATGCTGCGGGTCGAGCGGCGCTTCCCACGCTACGCCCTGCCCTCGGCGGCGCTGCTCGTGGCGATCGGCCTGCTGGGCGCCTCCGCGAACCTGTTCAACGGCCTGGTCCACTAATCAAAAGAGCCGGCTCAAGCCGAGCCGGCTCCCAGATCGGTCGATGCCGAGGGATTAGACCGAGTTGCCGACGGTGCTGAGGATCTGGCTGACCTGGCCACCCAGGTAGAGCAGGGCGACGATCGCGACGATCGCGATCAAGGCAAGGATGAGTGCGTACTCGGCAAGGCCCTGACCGTCCTCGCTCGGCGTACGCCGCGCCAACAGGCTCTGGAGCATCTGGTCCACGTCCTTCTTGAGTTGCCTCCGGCCACCGACCAAGTACGCGATCGGTGGAGCCAAAAAGGCTCGGAGCAGAAGTACTAACACACCTCTGTCCAAAGTCCTACCCCTTTGGTGATTCGGCGCAACAGATTGGTGGCCCCACGCTCGTGCACTCGCGATCGTCACCGCCGTCGCGCGACGCGGATTCGGTCGTCCGGGCCGACCGGGCGTTGCTACGATGGCCCGGATGCGCTCGATTCGGTTGGCCCGACTGAATCCGACCTCGGCCCTCCGCCGGGGCGCGCTGCTGGCCGTCTCGGTCATCTTCGTCGCAAGCTGCAGTGGCTCGGGCGGGGGCTTTCGGACGTTCCCGCCGGGCAGCGTCCGTCGACCGGCCAGCGCGGCGTCGAGCCCAGGGACCAGTCCGGCATCGAGCCTGATACCGTCGGCCAGTGCCGGCTCGAGCGAAGCTCCGGCTGCCTCGTCGTCGGCTTCGGCAGCACCGGCGGGCTCGGCCTCGCCGGCCCCATCGGCCGCGCCCAGCCCCAGCCCGACGCCGCCGACCGGTTCGACCCCGGGCACGCCGGCCCTGACCCCGGCCCTGACCCAGACGCCCAAGGTCGTCTCGGTCGAGACCTGCCCGGGCACCTCGTTCACGTGCGTGACCCTGGCCGTGCCGCGTGACCACTTCACGGCCGGCGGGCCGACCTGGAACGTGACCTTCGCGATCAAGAAGGCGGCCAAGGTGCGCAAGGGCGTGTTCGTGACGATCACCGGTGGCCCGGGCACGAGCGGCATCGCCAGCGCCGAGGATTACACCTCGGGTTTCGAGACGCCGCTCACCGACGACGACGACATCGTCTTCCTCGACCAGCGCGGGATCGGCATGTCCCAGCCAGTCGCCTGCCCCAACGCGACCGCCACGTACTACCAGAGCGACAACGACCCGCTCGATCCGAGCCAGTTCGACGGCGCGGCCGCCGACGCCAAGACGTACGCCGACGCGTGCCTGGCCGAGACCAAGGTGGACCCGGCGGTCCTGCCCTTCTACTCCACCCGCCAGGCGGTCGAGGACCTGGACGCGTTTCGCCTGTACCTCGGCGTGGACAGGCTGTCGCTGTACGGCGAGAGCTACGGCACCCAGTACGTCCAGACCTATGCCGCCGCCCATCCCGACCATGTCGCCGCACTGATCGTGGACGGACCGGTGGACCTGACCCAGGACGGACAGGGCTTCTTCGCAGAGGAGGTCCGGGCCTTCGATGGCGCCCTGACGGCGACGCTGTCCGCCTGCGACACGACCCGGATCTGCCGGCGCGATGGCAACACCGGTGCGATCGCCGGCTACGACGCGCTGCGGGCCAGGCTTCTGGCGGCGCCGGTGCCAGTCAGCTTCACGACGTCCAAGGGCGCGATCGTCACCCGTCAGCTCACCGCGGCGCTGCTCGACAATGCGGCCGCCGGCTACGTCTACTCACAGTTCAGCCGAATGCTCCTCCAGCGGGCGGTGACCGAGGCCACCCGGGGTGTCTACGTGCCGCTCCTCCGGCTGGCCTACGACAGCCTGGTCGTAGACCCGGATACCCAGGTCGCCATTCCGGATCCGACCTACTCCGACGCGATGTACTACGCGGTCGAGTGCCAGGACTATGCCTACTACCCCATGGCCGGCGATCCGACCGCCCGGCTTCACGCCTGGGTCGCCGATGGCCAGGCCGCCGGCGTGGCCAACCTGCGCCTGTCCAGCACGTACTTCGGCGACGCACCCTGCCTGTGGTGGCCGAATACGCCCAAGGTTGATCCACGCGTGCCGGGCCTGGTCGATGAGCCGTTCCCGATCTTTGTCCTGACCGCAACCCTCGACCCGGCCACGCCGTTCGTCGACGCCATGCGCATCTACGCGCGCTCGACCAACGCCTACATGTTCCTGCAGACCGGTGGTCCCCACGTGATCTTCAACCGGGGCCTGCCCTGCCCCGACGACGCGATCACCGCGTACCTGGCCGATGGCACCCTGCCGGCCACCCGGATCAACACATGCGACGGGGCAGTGGCCGACCCGTACGTCCAGAACCCCCTGCGCCGGGCGGTCGGCTACCAGATCGCCAGCCAGTTCGCGGCGTCGGTCGAAGCCAACCTGCTGAACACCGACGACTACAACTACCGCTACGACGGCTCGACGGCCCTGGCCAGCGGCTGCGACCTGGCCGGCTCGATGACCTATCGGCCGTCCGCGGCCGGGACCCGGGTTGACCTGCAGAGCTGCACCCTGACTCCCGGCCTGGCCATGACCGGCACGGCCATCCTGGGCGATGACGGGTCGTTCCGGCTGACCGTCACCATCGGCCGACAGCGCCTGCGCTTCTCGCGCGATGCCGCTGGCCACACGACGGTGTCCGGGACGTTCCGGGGCCGCCCCGCCAGCTGACCTGCCGGCTGATCGACGAGCTCCCGGCGTTTTCGAGACAGGCACTGATGGCCGAAGGCGACACGATCTACCGCATCGCGGCGGAGCTCCGGCCGGTCCTTGTCGGCCGGTCGGTCCGGGCCGCCCGGACCCGCAGCCGGAGCCGGGTCGATCGGATCGTCGGGGCCACGGTGAGCTCGATCGAGACGGCCGGCAAGAACCTGCTGATCCACTTCTCGAACGGGCTGTCCCTGCGGACTCACCTCGGGATGACCGGCACGTGGCACCACTACCGGCCTGCCGACGCGTGGCGTCGTCCGGCGGCTCGGGTCGCGCTCGTGCTTGAAGTCGAGGGAGCCGTCGCGGTCTGCTTCGACGCGCCCGTAGTCGAGCTGGTCGAGACGCGTGCCCTGGGTCTGCACCCGGTCCTGCGGGCGCTCGGACCCGACCTGCTCGATCCGGGCTTCGACCCCGTCACGGCGCTAGCCCGCCTCCGCCAGGCCGGAGCCGTGGTGGCCACGATCGGCGAAGCGCTGCTCGACCAGCGGATCATGGCCGGCATCGGCAACGTCTATCGCAGCGAGATCATGTTCATCGAACGGGTGGATCCCTTTGCCCCGATCGAGGCACTGGGCGACGCGCAGCTCGAGTTACTGATCGGCACGGCCCAGCGGCTCCTGCTGGCCAATGTGGGCGATCAGGGCGCGTCCGGCCGATCCGCGACCGGCAGACCCAGCCGCGGCCGGACCACGACCGGCTTCGCCCGCGAGGCTGCCGGCTCACCGTTGTGGGTCTATCGCCGCACGGGCCGGCCCTGCCGTCGCTGTGGCTCCGCGATCCGGGTGGCCAGCCTGGGTCGGCAGAACCCGCGCTGGGTGTGGTGGTGCCCGCGCTGCCAGGCAAGCCAACCGGCCGCCCGGCCCAGGGGCCGGGAAACCGGGGGCGGCTGAACCGGCGTACTGGTTGGCGCAGGCCAACTGAGCCCGCCGGTGGCCCCAAGCCGCCGACAACCTGGGAGTAGATCAATGTCTCGAGCGTTCACGTCGACCACTCTCCGCGGCCTGACCGGTCTGGCCGCAGCCGTCCTCTTCGCGGCGGCCTGTTCGTCGGCAGCCACGACCGCCCCGGTCACGGCCGCACCTCCGACCGCGGCACCGCCTGCCTCGGCGGCTGCGGCATCGGCCGCCCCGGCCTCGGCCGCGGCCTCCTCGTCGGCTCCGTCGGCCGCCGCCGCTGGTGTCGTCGTGAGCATGGCCACGACCACCCTGGGGCCTGTCCTGGTCGGCCCGAATGGGCTGACCCTGTACACCCACACCGGTGACACGGCGACCTCATCGACCTGCACCGGCGGCTGCGCCTCCGCCTGGCCGCCGCTGGCCGTGCCGGCGGGCTCGAGCGCGACGGCCGGGGCCGGCGTGAGCGGGACCTTCGCCACCCTGACCCGCGACGACGGCACCCTCCAGGTGACCTACAACGGGCTGCCCCTGTACGGCTGGATGAACGACCATGCCGCCGGGGACACCACCGGCCAGGGCGTCAACGGCTTCTCGGTCGCCAAGCCCTAGTCAACCTGGCGTGATTCAGTCGGGGTGGGCCTGCAGGTAGGCCACGATCGCCGGGACCAGGCTGCTCAGCTGGGGACTGCCCCAGCCGGTGGCAAAGTCCCAGCCGGGCGTGGCCGGATAGAGCAGGTTCGCCCCGACCGTCACGTCATGGAACACGCTGCCGTCGGCCTGGTGGTCGGCGGCCACCGCGTAGAGGACGGGATCGAGGAAGCCAACGCTGGTGATCCCATCCTTCGCGGCCAGCTGGGCGGCCAGGACCATCGAGCCCGCCCAGAACGGCGTCGCGGCGCTCGTTCCGCCGACCACCTCGGCCTGGCCGGCCGAGACCACGAACAGGCCGCTGGCCGGATCGGCTGGCCCGGCCACATCGGGGACCTGGCGTTTGCCGTTCGACGTCGCATTGACCACACCCGGCCCCACCTGCCAGGCAGGCCGGGCGAAGACGTGGCTCAGGCCACCGCCTGAGCCGGATTGGCCGAGGGGATCCTGCCAGGCCGCTTCGCCGAGATAGCTGCCATCCTGGTGGAGCGAGAGGTACGTTCCACCGACCGCGATGACGTGCGGACTGACCGACGGGTAGTCGGCCGCGACCTCGAAGTCGCGCTGCCGGCCATCGCCCTCGTCGAGGCAGTCATACGCCCCGGCATCGCCGCTCGACACGAAGATGCTCAGGCCGCTCAGCTCGGCGCTAGCCAGGGCCAGGTCGTCCGCATCGCCCGCCCGGGGCTCCACCGCTGGCTCGCACAGGCCCCAGCTGATCGACACGATCTGGACCTTATGGTCCTCGACGATCCGGTTGATGATGTCGCTCCAGTTGGCGCTCTGGGGTGCCTCGTAGTCGTAGATCTGGGCCTTGGGCGCGATCGCCCGAATGGTTTCCAGGTCGAGCGAGACCTCGTCCTGCGAGTCGCCCGGCTTCTTTGGCGCCCCGCTCAGCCGGATCGACTGGATCGTCGGCCCGCTGATCCCGGTCGCCTGGTCGAAGGCATCGATGTCCTTGGGGTCGAACGTGTCGAACGAGACCACGGCCATCGACTGGCCGCTGCCATCCAGCCCCTGGGCGCGCAGCGGGTCGATCCCGTAGGCCTTGGCCAGGTCGGCCGGGTGGAGCCCGTTGGCCGGCCCGAAATGCGGCTGCGGCCGGGTTGCCGGCGACGTGTCCAGCCCGGCGAACCCGCTGACATAGGGAGCAAGCTCGGGCGGCACGAGCGCTGGAGCGACCAGCTGGTGATAGGCCACCCCGGCCGCGTTCGTACGCTCGACGAGCCGTGCACCGAGGACCAGCTCCAGCTGGCCGGCACTGGCCCGCAGCTGGAGCTCAGTCCGATTGGCCGGTTGCCCGGTGACCGTCACGCCGTGCTGGCTGAACCAGGCCGCCGTCCGGGCGACGTCGGCCAGGGGCAGGCCGAAGCGGGCCCCGAAGGCGGCGGCCGAGAGATAGTGCCGGTAGTCCGGGCTGGCCGGGTCGGCCACGGCCGCGGTCGCTCCGGCGATCTCAGCGAGGTGGGGCATGGCGAGGTCGGCGTCGAAGTCGATCTGGGCGCCCGGATTCAGGGGCCGATCGGCGAGCGCCGGCTGGGTCGAGATCGGTGCCGTCGCGGCGAGCAGGGCGGGCGAGCCGGATCCTGCCAGCGAGCCAACGATCAGCAGCAGCGCCATGACGGCGCCCGGCCGCCGGGCCTGCCGCTTGCCCTGGCCTAGGGAGCCGGCCATCGGAAGTCCTCCAGGAGCACGTCAGCCAGCTGGCGCGAATACATATGCCAGGTCAGCTCGGGCGGACCCTGGTCGGCCAGCTCATCCGGGTTGAGCGTGCGCACGGTCATCGCGACCGTCACCCGGCCGTCTGAGGCGGCCACGATCGAATAGCGCACCGGCGCGACCGGCGTGCCATCGGTGTCATCCAGGGTGCCGACGTAGACCGCCGCGATGCCGGCGACGTCGCCGATCTCGGGACCATTGACCTGGTAGTACGAATCCGAGCTGGCGGCCAGGTCTGGGACCGACTTGGCGAGCGAGGCCACCCGCGCCTGGATGAGCTGCTCGGGCGTGTCCAACGAGGCGGCCACGCCCTCCACGATGACCCAGTCGCCGCGCTCGGAGCCGTTCGCGTCCGAGGGCGAGACGAGCTGGAGCAGATCCTTCTCGTCCTGCTCGACGTCCCAGGTGCCGGCGTCGTAGTGGAGCGAGAAGCCGAACTCCGAGCTGGACCAGGCCGGGCCATCGACGAGCTCGGCCGTGGCATCCGTGCCGGGCTGGCCCGAGCCGGGGTTGCCGGGCGGCGCAGGCGGCACGCTACAGGGAGCCGGGGCGGCCGGGCAGGCAGCCGGAGGAGCGGAAGGCGTGAACGCCGAAACGAGAACGACCGCGACCACGATCACCACGGCCATGATCACGCCCAGCCGGATGAACGCACTGCTCGAGCGCGATTGCTGGCCCGACCAGCCGGGCTGGTCGCCTGGCTGCCACTGGCCGCTCAACCGGCCCGCTCCGCGGGCTCGGTCGGGCTCGGGGTCGGGGCCGGTTGCGGCGCGGGCGCGGCCGACCGGGGCAGGGCCTGGAGCGAGATTCCGCACCAGCCGCAGAACGTGTGGCCCGGCGTCATCCGGCCGCAGTTCGGGCAGCGACTGGGCGGCCCGACGTCCGACTCGTTGGCTTCCTCGAGCAAGCCCAGGTGGATCGTCGCCCGCAGCCAGACCAGGCCGATCAGGCCGGCGACGGCCGTGCTGAGCAGTCCGCCGGACACGTCGAGCAGGACCCGCCCGAGCGCGCTGGCCGCGATCAGGGCGGCCCCGGCCACGATCGCCGCGACCGGCCGGCCCAACCAGCCGAGGGCGTTCCGATCGCGGACCGGTGCCCGGAGGCGCAGCCAGAAGGCGGCACAGATCGAGCCGGTCACGGTCGCCAGCAGGACCGGCTGGGCGACTCCGAGGGTGGCCAGGCGGACGAGCCAGGGCAGGGGATCGCCGCCCGGCCGGAGGCCGGCCCCGAGCAGGTCGCCGGCCCGGAACAGACCGCTCGTCGAGGCGAACGCAGCTCCGGCGATGCCCCCGAAGGTGGCCCCATCGAGAACGTCATCGAAGGCCCGATGGCGGAGCAGGGCGAGCGGCCCGAGCGCCGCCAGGAGGGCCCCGAGCAGGGCCAGTCCGACCGCTCCCGGAATGGACGACATGACGTCGGGTGTCGAGTCGGCCAGGGCGGCCCCGCCATTCAGCCGGACCAGCCCGCCTACGATCGCCCCGGCCAGGACGCCCCAGGCCAGGGTCGCACCAATGACCGGCAGGGGCGCTCGCTCGTACAGGTCGACCTCGATGAAATAGAGCACGAACAGGACGGGCACGAGCAGGGCCGACACGACCAGGGCGATCGGGAAGAAGCCGGCGATGACGAGCACGGCCACGATCGCGATGCCCAGCCCGAAGGCATGCCGGAACGAGTCATAGCGGGCCTGGGGCAAATGTGGGAACAAGGTCGAGACCAGGCGAACGGCGCGGGCCGGCTCGCCCGGGTGGGCGGCGTACTCGTGGCGCGGGCCGCCCCGACCGAGGGCCGAGCCACACCGGACGCAGTAGGGCAGGGGCGGGACAACGTGCCCGCAATGGGGACAGGTCTGGTCGCCCTCTGGGGGCCCCTCGGGCGTTGGCGTGGGTTCCATCGACCAATCCTAGCGGCGCGCCCGTTCGCGGCGCGGCCCTGGTCTGCCGACGAAGCGCCTATTCCAGGCCGAGCTCGGCCCGCAGGCGAGCCTGCTCCCAGGCTCCCGGATCGCTCGTCGGCAGGAGGTCGACCAGGTCGGCCAGCTCATCGATGAGGGTGTCGAGGGCAACCTCGGTGGCCGCCGCGATCGGCTCATCGAGGGCATCCTGCAGGTGGGGCAGGGGGTGGCCGCCCGGGATCAGGAATGCCTCGGCCACGACCTGCGCCAGACGGCGGGCCACCAGCTCCCGGGCACGGGCACCGCGAAGTCGGGCCAGGACGCGCTCCCGCAGGATCATGTCGCCCCGGTCATCACTCGAGAAACGCACGGCCGGGCCGGGCACCTCCGGGCGAACGATCGTCGCGAGTTCCATCTTGTCTCCTTCCGGCTGGTGCCCCCTCCAGGTTCGATGGTGATCGCCGCGGTGAGTGCGAACCAGTGCCAAAGGGCCCGTCGATTCGACTTGTAACGGGGTAACGGCCAGATGCCACAACCTTCCGGTCACCTCAGCCCGGTTACCTCCCGAGGAGATCAGAAGGCGGGTGTCGATGATGCCGTCGACCCGCTGAGGGCCGGCTACCGCCCATTTGATCTCCGGCGGAGATGAATTCGGCGAAATCGACGAGGATCAGTGGCGGCCCGCTCGAGCAATTTGGCGCGTTTGATCGCCTGGCGAGATGAAGGCACGACTGACCGTCAGCTGGCCGCAAGTGAAGTTCCCGAGGAAGATCACTAAGTCGGGTGACGTTCTAGGACACGGAGGTCCAAACTCTGGGTGCGATCACAGCCGAGGGCTTCCACGGGTTGATCGCTGCGCACACCCAGAGAGGTCGTGGTCGAGATGCTGGCTCGCTATCGGAGCCTGGCGGTGCCCCTGGCAATCGTCGCCGCCGTGATCCTCTTCTATATGGTCAATCCGTGGGTCTTTCCCGCAACCGGCTCAGTTGAGCGGCAGGTCGCGACCGTCGCCTTCTGGGTCCTGATGATCGCCGTTCTCGTGCTTCTCTTCCAGGATCGCAATGCCCCCGAAGCCGAGACGATCGAGGTTGAGGGCCCGGCCTTCACCCGCTACCTGTTCAGCAACACCCGGGCGGGCCTGATCTGGCTGCCGATCCGACTGTTCCTGGGCTTCGAATGGGCGGTGGCCGGCTGGGAGAAGGTCACCGGCACGGGCTGGACCGACGGCGGGGCGGCCCTGCTCGGCTACTGGAAGAGCGCGGTGGCGATCCCGACGACTGGCCACGCGGCGATCACGTTCGAGTGGTACCGCACGTTCCTGCAGTTCCTCATCGACCACAACGCCCAGACCTGGATGGGTTGGGTCGTGTCGGTCGGCGAGCTCGCCGTGGGGATCGGCCTGCTGCTCGGAATCCTGACCGGCATCGCCGCCTTCTTTGGGGCGACAATGAACATGTCGTACATGCTCGCGGGTTCGACCTCGGTCAACCCGGTCATGTTCGCCTTCACGATTGGCCTGATCCTGGCCTGGAAGGTGGCCGGCTATTACGGCCTGGACCGATACCTCCTGCCGGAGCTGGGCGTGCCCTGGCATGCCGCGACGCGACCGAGCGCGCCGCTGGCCACCCCGGCCGCTCCGAGCTGATCGGCCCGCCAACGGCCGGGCCGGACGCTGGGCACAGTGAAGCGGCGGTGAGCTCGTCGCTCGCCGCCGCTTCGGAACAGTGCTCAGATCAGTCGGGCCCTCGGCCCGACCGGCCGATTATCGGAGCACGAAGCGCAGGACCGGGGTCCGGCTGACCCAGCTGGTCTTCTCGATCAGGGCATCGACTCCGTAGTACTCGCCGGCGCCGACGAGGCCCAGGAAGGCCGCGACCGCGACGTACATGAACTGCTCGTTGAACGGGCCGGTCGCGAACGACCAGTTGGCGACATAGAAGAGGCCCATCATCAGCACGCCGGCCATGCTCGCAAAGCGGGTGGCGAAGCCGAGGACCAGGGCAATCCCGATCCCGATCTCGCCGGCCTGGACGAGGAAGTTGATCGAGCTGACCGCGCCCGCGTTGCCTGCCAGCGAGACCCAGAAGTCGTGGGTCGGATTGACGATCGCGGTGGCGGCCGAGCCGGGGAGGGCGCCACCGGTCGCGTGAGTCAGGAAGCCAGCCGCGTTGAACGCGCCGGTTCCGGAGAACTGGAAGACCTTCTCGAGTCCGGCCCACAAGAAGCCAGCTCCGAGGGCGATCCGCAGACCTGCGATTGCTCGTGCCTTGGTCGGAGTCATGTGTTCGTGCCATCCCTTTCGGCTCAGGGCCCCTGTAGATCGGGGGCTTCTCTATCAGCACCCTCAACCTACGGCCCGGCCGAGGACCTGGGATGGGCTCAACGGCCCGACCTGGCAGGTCGGGTGGCCCCTTCTACCCGGGCCGGCCGAACCTGCCAGGTCGGGCGCGACGTCAGCCGAGGCCGAGTCGCTGCGCTTCCACACGGAGGCGATCGCGATGATCGGGGTGAGCGATGGCGATCAAGGCCGCGGCGCGCTCACCCAGGCTTCGCCCGAACAGCTCGGCCACGCCCCACTCGGTCACGACCGTGCGCACGTGGGCCCGGGTGGTCACGACCCCGGCACCCGCCGCCAGGGCTGGCGTGATCCTGGACACCGTTCCCTTGGCCGCGGTCGAGGGCAAGGCGATGATCGCCCGGCCCTCGGGCGCCAGTGCGGCCCCACGCATGAAGTCCATCTGACCGCCGACCCCGCTGTAGATCCGGCTGCCGATCGAGTCGGCGACGACCTGGCCGCTGAGGTCGACCTCGATCGCCGAGTTGATCGCGGTCATCGACCGGAACGAGCGGATCACGTGGGTGTCATTGGTGAAATCGACCGAGCGCATCTCGACCATTGGATTGTCATGCACGAAGTCATACAGGCGGCGCGTGCCCATGACGAACGCGGCCACGATCTTGCCCCGGTTGCGTTCCTTGCGGGCGCCGGTCACGACCCCTCGCTCGACCAGGTCGACCACGGCGTCGGTGAACATCTCGGTATGGATCCCGAGGTCGCGATGGTCCACCAGGGCGAGGGCCGTCGCCGCGGGGATCGAGCCGATCCCCAGCTGGATCGTCGCGCCGTCCGGCACGAGGCTCGCCACGTGCTCGCCGATCCGCCGCTCGACGTCTCCGATCACGCCCGCGGGTAGCTCGTACGGCGGGACGTCCACCTCGATGGCGAAGTCGATCGCGTCGACATGGATGAAGCTTTGGCCGAGCGTCCGGGGCATCGCCCGGTTGAACTGGACGATCACCGTCCGGGCGGCCGAGATCGCAGCGTGCATGGCTTCGACCGAGACCCCCAGCGAGCAGAACCCGTGTGCGTCGGGTGGCGTTGCGTTCACCAGGACGGCATCGAGAGGGAGAACGCCACGCTCGAAGAGCTGCGGGACTTCAGACAGGAAGATCGGGACGTAGTCGGCCCGGCCTTCGTTGACCGCCGCCCGGGCGTTGGGGCCCACGAACAGGGCGCGGTGCCGGAAGTGGCCGGCCATGGCCGCGGCCAGGTGCGGGCCCGGTCCCTCGGCGTGGAGGTGGATCATGCCCACGTCGTGCAGCTCGGGCGCCCGAGCCACGAGCGCGTCAAGCAGGACCGACGGTGTCGCGGCCGCGCATTGCAGATAGACCTGCTGGCCGCTCTGGATCGTTGAGACGGCCTCGGCCGCCGATACGACCCGCACCGGCTAGGAGACGGTCGGACCGACCGGCGCGATCGGGCTCGCCGCCACCAGCCGGTCGGGTCGGTGGGTGAGGGCCACGAAGGCTCGATCGAAGCCCACCTGCTGCTCTGCCGGGCCTGCAACCAGGACCTGCTCCACGTCAAGCACCTCGTCAGCCGTCCGCGCCTCGAACCGGGCCTCGGTCTCTGCCGGCAGGCGGATGAGCACCTCGACGCCGGACGGTCGGCCGGCGTCGCTTCGGATGATCACGGCCTGATTCGTATCGATCCAGACGCTGGCGCCGCTGTCGCGACGCGCCTTTCGTCCTGCCCTCTTGCGTGCTGCCATGGCGCACCTCCTGTCCGGACGAGACTGCTCCCCCGGGAGCGTCCTCGAGAGGGTCAAGTGGCCCCATTCGAGCGGGCCAATGAGCCTTCAGCTCGATCGATCGGCGTCAGCCTGGGTCGCCCGGTCGGTGGATCCGGGCCATGTAGGCGGCCGCCTGTGCGCGCCGCTCCAGGTTGAGCTTGCCCAGGATGGAGCTCACGTAGTTCTTCACCGTCTTGTCGGACAGGAAGACCTCCGCGGCGATCTCCTTGTTCGTCTTGCCCTCGGCCACGAGCAGCAGGATCTTCTGCTCCTGGCTCGTCAGCTGGGCCAGCTCGTCGGGCTGGTCGGCGGTGGCGATGCGCCGGACCCGCTCGAGGACCCGACCGGTAACGGCCGGATCAAGCAGCGACTCACCCCGGCCGACGGCCTCGAGGGCGGCGACCAGGTCGCGCGCGCGCACCTGCTTGAGGAGGTAGCCGCTGGCCCCCGCGATGATCGCCGACAGCACGGCATCCTCATCGGGGTAGCTGGTCAGCATGACGACGCGGGTATCGGGCATCTCGGCCCGAATCTCGCGACAGGCTTCGATGCCCGAGCCATCGGGCAGGCGCACGTCCATGATCACCAGGTCCGGCCTGAACCGCCGCGCGGCAGCGGTTGCCTCGGCGACCGTGCCGGCTTCGCCCACGACATTGAACTCCGGTCGCCTGCCGAGCAGCGTGACCAGGCCCTGCCGGACGACCTCGTGATCGTCGACGATCAGCAGGTCCAGGCGGCGCGTGGCAGACGAGTCAGACTCGGGCACCGATGCCTCCCTGCGGCCGAACATCCTCAAAGCGGATCGCCAGCCGCGTCCCTCGACCGGGTCCGCTGTCGATCGTAACCGCTGCGCCGATGCTGGCGGCCCGCTCACGCATATTGGCCAGGCCCTGGTGGCCGAGCTTGCCCACGCTGTCCGGGTCGAAGCCATGACCATTGTCGGTGATGACCAGGTCGACCAAGCCCTGGTTCGGGACATTGGCCAGGCTGACCGTCGCCCGGCTCGCCCGGGAATGGCGGGTGATGTTGCTCAAGGCCTCGCCGGCAATGGCCAGCAGCTGGCCGGTGGTCTCGGCCGGCGGCTCGGCCACCGAGTCGCTGAGCTCCAGCTCGAGGTCGACGATCGCGTTGTGTCGATATTCCTCGATCAGTGTGGCCAGGCCGCCGACCAGCGAGGCCCCTTCGAGCAGCCCGGGGCGCAGGCCGAAGATGAAGTTGCGGATGTCCTGGATCGACAGGTGGATCGAGTCAATCGCGCGCTCGATCCGGGTTGCCGCCTCGACCCGGTCCTCGTCCATCAGCTCGGCTACGTCTTCCAGGGAAAGCCCGACCGCATACAGGTTCTGGATGATCCCGTCATGGAGATCCTTCGAGATCCGCTCGCGCTCGTCGATGACGGCCAGGATCTGGAGCTCCTGGTGGAGACGGGCGTTGTCCATGGCGATTCCGGCATGCAGGGCGAAGGTCTCGACGAGGGCCAGGTCCTGCGGGCTGAATTCGTCGGCGCCGATCTTGTTGGTCAGGTACAGCCGGCCGACCGTCGCGCCCTTGACCGTGATCGGGACGCCCAGGAAGCTCGACATCGGCGGGTGGTTGGGCGGGAAGCCGGAGCTATGAACGTCCGAGCCAATGTCCGGGATCCGAAACGAGCGGTTCTCCCTGATGATCAGCCCGAGCAGGCCATGCCCTTCGGGTAGCGGGCCGATCAAACGGCGCGTCTCGGCATCGATCCCGCTGGTGATGAAGCGCTCGATCCGGCCGGCTGGGTCAACGATCCCGAGGGCGGCGTACTCGGCGCCCACGACCGGCCGGACCTGGTCCACGATCACCTGGAGCGTGTCGTCGATGGGGGCGAGCGCGGCCACGGCTCGGACGGCCGCGTCAAGGGCCGCCTGAACGCGGCCGGTTTCAGCTGGCGCGGTGCGCTCGCCCTGGGCTGCCACCGGCCCATCGTAACGACCCGCCCTGGGACGGATGGGCCGTCCGGCCTGCCAGGACGGTCCCGATGTCACTGGGCCCGGGAGGTCGAAGCGGCCATGATCCAGGCATGGACATCGTGACGACGCCTTCGGGAATCCGACGCATCCTGCTCGCGACCGATCTGCGACCGGCCTCGGAGGCCGCCGCCGACCGGGCCATCGCGTTGGCCAGCGAACATCAGGCGGAATTGATCATTCTGAGCGTCGTCGATCCAGCGATCCTGCGCCTGCCCGGTGGACGGTTCGTGCGCCGGGTCGACCAGGAGCGGGCCCGGGTCGAGGCGGCCGTCCAGGCCCTCGTCCGGCGAGCCCGGGCGGAAGGTGCGAGGGCCACGTTCCTGGTCTGGGAGGGTGACCCGGTCGAGTCGATCCTTGTCGCGGCCGAAGCCGAGGCTTGCGACCTGATCATCGTCGGCTCCCACGGTCGGGGCCGCCTGGCTCGCCTCGTCCTGGGCAGCGTCTCGAAGAGCGTGCTGGAGCTTCACCCACGGCGGGTCCTCGTCATCCCGGCCTGAGCCGCGGCTTGACGCCGGCGGGTCGACTCGGGGAGGATGGTCGAGAGGCCGGCCCAGGCCTCCGGACCTGACGCTGCGCCCCTGGCGACCATCGTCGTTCGACCACCGCCAGCGAGGACAACCGATGGCCCAGGCGAAGTCGGCCGAACAGGCCGCGCTCGAGCTCGACCCTCGAGCCAAGCTCGAGATTCTCGGGGCGATCCTGCTCGCCCTGTTCCTGTTCGCCCTCGACCAAACGGTCGTGGGCACCGCCCTGCCGGTGATCGTGACCGACCTCCATGGCAACGACCTGTATGTCTGGGTCGTCACGATCTACTTGCTCACCTCGACGATCAGCGGCCCGATCTACGGCAAGCTGTCGGACCTGTTCGGGCGGCGCCCGATCATCATCTTCGCGGTCAGCCTGTTCCTGATCTCGTCGATCCTGTCGGGGCTAAGCCAGTCGATGGAGCAGCTGATCCTGTTCCGCGGCCTCCAGGGCCTTGGCGGCGGGGCGATCTTCCCGATCGCGCTGGCCGTGGTCGCCGACCTCTACACGCCCTCCGAGCGGGGCAAGTACCTGGGCCTGTTCGGGGCCGTGTTCGGTGTCTCATTCCTGATCGGGCCGGCGATCGGCGGGGTGATCACCGACACTGTCGGCTGGCACTGGATCTTCTTCGTGAACGTGCCGATCGGCCTGATCTCGCTGCTCATCATCTGGCGCCTGCTGCCGGCGATCAAGCGGCCGGACGCGGCCCGGAACATCGACTACCTGGGGGCGGCGGTCTTCGCCGCGGCGATCTCCCTGATCCTGGTCGGTCTGACCAACAAGGGCACCGGCGAGTGGACCGACCCGGCCGTCGGCGGCCTGATCCTGGCCGGCCTCGTGATCACGGCCGTCTTCATCTGGATCGAGTCGCGGGCATCGGATCCGATCGTTCCGCTGGCCCTGTTCCGGATCCGCAACTTCTCGGTCTCCGTGGCCGCGATGTTCTTCGCAGCGTTCGGTTTCTTCGGGGCGGTCATCTTCCTGCCTCGCTGGTTCCAGACGGTGGGCGGGGCGAGCGCCACGATCCGGGCTACAACCTCCTGCCCCTCGTCGGTGGCCTGATCGTGAGCGCCACGATGTCGGGCCAGATCGTGGCCCGGACCGGGAAATACAAGATCCTGATGCTCGTCTCGCTGGTCATGCTCGCGCTTGGCCTCGTGCTCATGACGAACCTGACCGCCGAGACGGACCGGCCGGTGCTCTGGTTCTGGATGGTGATCGCCGGTTTGGGCATCGGTCCGTCCTTCGCCGTCTTCACGCTCGTCGTCCAGAACTCGGTCAGTTCCGCCCGAATCGGGGTGGCCACGGCCAGCCTGACGTTCTTCCAGCAGATCGGCGGCACGATCGGCCTGACCCTGGCGGGATCGCTCCTGGCGACCCGCCTCGTGACCGAGATCCCGAAGCAGCTCCTGGCGGCCGGCGTCCCCCAGCAGGTCGTGGACGGGTTCGCCGGAGGGGGCGCTGTGGACTTGACCGGGACCGGGGATCTAGGCCAGCGGATCCTGGCCAGCGTCCCGGCCGCTCAGCAGCCCCAGATCGCGCCGTTGATCCCCGCGATCGTGCACGGCATCTACGAGGCGTTCTCAATCGCGATCGCGGCGACGTTCTGGGTTGGGGTCGTCGGGGCGGTGATCGCGGTCCTCGCGGTTGCCTTCATGCGCGAGGAGCCGATGCGCACGACGTTCGATCTCGCCGAGACGGCCGAGCCAGCCGGGCCGGTGGCCACCTCGGCCTGATCCGGCCGGCCGGGTCGGGCCCGGCTCAGGGGTTGGGGAAGGGCAGCCGGGTCGGCAGCCCGCTCGGCACGATCGAGCTGATGTCGGACGGCAGCAGCGGCCCCAGCACGGCCAGCACGATGGGAACGGTGGTGCCCCGCAGGAGCTGGACCGTCTCCGAGGAGTTGAAGGCCTCGGTCAGCTGCTTGAGGAAGCCCGCGTGGAACTCCGGGCCGAGGCTGGCGCTTGTGCCGAAGTAGGTGTCGAGGATGACGATCGCAGCGGACAGGATCAGGACGGCCTCGACTCCACCCAGGATCGCACCCAGGATCTTGTCGGTGCCCTCGGCGACCAGGCCGTGGACCTTGACCTTGCCCAGGACCACTCGACTGACGGTGTGGAGGACGAACAGGATCACCGGAAAAGCAATCGCCATGCCCACCAGGTTGGCGTAGTCCGACGGCACCTGGGGCAGGAAGTTGCTGGCGATCGCGCCGATCGGGTAGCGAACGTAGGCGCTCGCGACGAATGAGATGGCCATGAACGCGATGCCCAGCAGGCGGAGCAGGAAGCCCGTCCGGAACCCGCCGTAGATGAAGCCGGCAATGAAGCCCACCAGAACGACGTCCACTCGACCTCTCCTGCTGCTGCGCTCGCGCGCACTGTACGGCCCGCTGGCAGCGCCCGCCAGTGATTCAGTCAATTTTCCTGTCGGCAGGCGAGGCACGCTGGCGTCTGGCCGCTGGCCGCTGGCCGCGGTCCGCGGCTCTGACAGATTCGCGCTGCAGCGACTCTTATGGTCGTTCGATGCTCGGAACGACGGTCGCGCAGGCCGATTCGCGGAAGCTCACGCCACATTTCGTGCTCAGCCCGAGCTCGACACACTCCGTTCGAGACGATTCGACGGCCGTCACTGACCATAACGACCGCTGTGGCGCGAGTTTGTCAGGAGCGGCCGGGTGGCCGCGATCGAGCCGGCCCTTCCGTAAGATGGGCCGATGAACGGCCTCGACCGATGAGCGAGCACGCCGCCGAACGGGCCGAGATCGTGGCGTTCGCCCGGCGGATGGCGGGCGACGGGCTCGTGGCGGGCACCTCCGGCAACATCAGCCGCCGGCTGGGTGACACGATCGCGATCACGCCCCGCAACCGCGACTACGATTCGATGACCGCCGACGACGTGTCGCTGATCGATCTCGACGGACGGCCCGAGGGCGGGACGCGGCCCGCATCGACCGAGACACCGATGCACCTGGCCGTGTATCGCGCCTTCGCCGCAGCTGCGGTGGTCCACACCCACTCGCCCTTCGCCACGGTTATCGGCACCGTCGCGACCGAGCTGCCGGCCGTCCACTACCTGATCGTGACCCTGGGCGGCCCGGTCCGGGTCGCGCCGTACCACGTGTTCGGCTCGGCCGAGCTGGCCGCGGCCGTAGCCGAGGCGGGCCGGAACCGCAGCGCGGTCATCCTGGGGACCCATGGCGCGATCACCTGGGGCGACGACCTCGGCCAGGCCTACCGGCGCTCGCTCACCCTGGAATGGCTGGCTGCCCTCTACTGGCGGGCCTGCCAGCTGGGCTCGCCCCGAATCCTGACGGAGGCCGAGCTCGAGGAGGTGAGCCGCCAGCTCGAGCGCCTGGACTATGCCTCCGCCGGAAGCTGAGCCCTCAGGCCTTCGAGCTTCGAGGCACCGGCCAGGTCACGCCTCGCCCGGCCCAACGGCGCGCTCGTTGTCGGCGGGCCGGGCCGCCCCGGCCAGCCCCCCGAACGTGCCCCGCTGGGCGAGCTCGGTGGCGGCCCGCATGAATCCGCCCCAGGCCGTCCGGGCCAGCGCCCCGCCCACGCTGATCCGGCGGACGCCCAGGGCGGCCAGCTCGGCCACCGTGGTGAAGTCGCTGCTGACGAGCACGTTGACCGGCTTCGGGGCGACGGCCTCGACGATCGCGCCGATCTCGGCCGGTGTCTGGATGCCCGGCGCATAGAGGCAATCGGCGCCGGCCGCGGCGTAGGCGGTCAGGCGCCGGATCGTCTCGGCCAGGTCCGGCCGGTCGGCCACGAAGCCCTCGGAACGCGCGGTCAGGACGACCCGCGAGCCACTCGCATCGATCGCCCGGCGGGCCGCCCGGACGCGATCGACAGCCAGCTCGAACGCGAACAGGGGATCCGCCTCGTCCTGGCTCGAGTCCTCGATCGACAGGCCGGCCACGCCGGTGGTGACCGCCCGAGCCACGTTGGCGGCGACGCCGGCCGGGTCGACCGCAAAGCCACCCTCGAAATCGGCATTGACCGGGACGTCGACCGCCCCGGCGATCGCCCGGAGATGATCGAGCGCCTGGTCCAGGCTGATCGCGTTGTCGGCCCGGCCGATCGACCAGGCGAAGCCCGAGCTCGTGGTGGCCAGCGCCTTGAAGCCGAGGCTGGCGAGGTAGCGGGCGCTGCCCACGTCCCACGGATTGGGCAGGACGAAGCAACCGGTCCGGTGCAGGTCGCGAAAGGCCGCCACGCGCGCGGATTGCTCGGTCACCGCCAGAAGATACCCCGGTCCATCGGTTCCGGGCACGGGTCGCGCGCTACCATCGCGCGCTACCATCGCCCGATGACTGCCCGCCGTCCCGCGCCCGTTGCCCTGCGCCTCGATCACCTCGACCAGACCGATGCGCCGGCCCGCGTCGTCGAGGCGATCGGCCTGGCCGGCGGGCGGCTGCGGACCTGGTCGACCATCCGCCACGCGACCGGCCAGCCGCCCCTGGTCGAGGTCGAGCTCGAGACGGAAGGGGTGCCCGAAGCGGGCCTGGTCGCCACCCTGTCGGCGGTGCCGGCCGTCCGGACCGTGCGGGTGACCCGGGCCCTCGACCGGGTCTTCGGCAAGCGGATCATCGTGATCGGGGGCGGGGCCCAGGTTGCCCAGGTGGCCCTCGGGGCGGTCAGCGAGGCCGACCGGCACAACCTGCGCGGTGAGCGGATCAGCGTCGACACGATTCCGCTGGTCGGGGAGGAGCAGATCGCCGAGGCCGTGCGGGCGGTGGGCGACCTGCCCCGGGCCCGGCTCCTGGTCCTGGCCGGTTCGCTGATGGGCGGCGACATCTCCCGGGCGGCCGATGAGCTGCGCGCGCTGGGCATCCCGGTGATCGCCCTGAACATGGCCGGCTCGATCGGCGAGCACGTCGATCTGGTCGTGTCCGATCCGGTCCAGGCCGGCACGATGGCGGTCATGGCCATCGCCGACACGGCCTCGTTCGACCTGGCCCGCCAGCGCGGCCGGCGCTACTAGGCGATCGAGGTCGAGCTAGCCGGCCCGGCGCTCGAACTCGCGCATGAACGCGATCAAGGCATCCACGCCGGCCTCGGGAAAGGCGTTGTAGATCGAGGCGCGCATGCCGCCCACCGAGCGGTGGCCCTTGAGGCCGTCAAAGCCGGCCGCGGTGGACTCCTTGACGAAGCGGTTCTCGAGGTCCTCGTTGGCCAGCCGGAAGGTCACGTTCATCAGGCTGCGGCTGTCGCGAGCGGCAGTCGGCCGCCAGAAGCCGGTCCGGTCGAGCTCGTCGTACAGCCGGCCCGCCTTGCGCTCGTTGATCGCGCCGATCGCGGCCAGGCCACCCAGCTCGAGCAGCCACTGGACGACCAGGCCGAGGACGTAGATCCCGAACGTGGGCGGGGTGTTGTAGAGCGAGTTGTTCTCCGCCTGGACCGCATAGCTGAGCATCGTGGGCAGGACCTTCGAGGAGTGGCCCAGGAGGTCCTCCCGGATCAGCACGAGGACCACGCCCGAGGGCCCGAGGTTCTTCTGGGCGCCGGCATAGATCAGGCCGTGGCGGGCCACGTCAATCGGCCGGCTGAAGATGTCGGAGGAGGCGTCGCTGACCAGGGGGGCCTCGCCGACCACCGGCAGGCGCTGCCACTGGGTGCCCTCGATCGTGTTGTTCGAGGTCATGTGGACGTAGGCCGCCCCCGGCGTGAGCTGGCACTCGGCGTCGGCCGGAATGCGGCTGTAGCCGTCGGCCTCGGTCGAGCCGGTCGGATTGACGCTGCCGACCCGGCGGGCCTCCTTGACGGCCTTGTCGGCCCACGAGCCGGTCATCAGGTAATCGGCCGTCAGCCCCTCGCTCAGCAGGTTCATCGGGACCATCGAGAACTGGAGGCTCGCCCCACCCTGCAGGAACAGGATCCGATACCCGTCGGGGATGCCGGCCAGGCGCCGCAGGTCGGCCTGGCTCTGCTCGATGATCGACTCGAAGGTGGCCGAGCGATGGCTGATCTCGAGGATCGACATGCCCACCCCGGGCAAGGCGATCAGGTCGCGTTGGACCTGCTCCAGGACGGGCAGGGGCAGGACGGCCGGCCCGGACGAGAAGTTGTAGACGCGCGACTGCAAAGCCGGATCCTGTGCTTGGCTCACCTCGGCAGCGTACAGGCTTGTATCCCGTTGACAAGGGTGGAAATGCCCGCCTAGACTCCGGCAGTGGTATAGACAACACGCACGCTCGTGCGGCCTTGCCGCGGGAGTCGGTTGGGCTGCCATCTGCTAGGAGGAGTACGCATGAATCGCGGTCAGGCCATCCCCGGCCAGCACTCGTCCGGGACTCACAGGCTTCGCGGCCAGGCGATGGGGCTCCTGGCGGGCCTCACGATGGTGGCCATGGTTGGCTGCTCGAGCGCAGCCACGACTGCTCCGGCCGCCAGCGCCGGTGCCGCCACGACGCCGGCAGCTTCGACTGCTGCCCAGGCTTCTGGCGCCACCGGGGCGGGCATGACCCTGGGGGTTGTGGCGACGTCCGATACCGATCCTGGGAACCACACGCTTAATGCGGCGATCGAGGCCGAGGCCGTGGCCAATGGCTGGCAGGCCCTGCCGGTCATCGATGCCAACGGCAACATCGACCAGGCAAACTCGGCCATCCAGACCCTCGTCCTGCGCAAGGTCAATGCGATCGTCGTGACGGTCTTTGCCTCCAGCGGCCTGGCGGCCGGCCTGGCCAGGGCCAAGGCCGCGGGCATTCCAGTCGTGACCTGGGGCGGCGGCCTGGCCGACGGGATGTCGGCGACGATCGACGTCGAGCCCTGGACGACCGAGACCAATCGGATGCTCACCGACATCGGCAACACTGGCAACGTCCTGGCCTTCACCTTCCCCCCTGGCGCACCCTGCGTCACCGGTGAAGGCGTCCTCGACAAGATCGTCGCGCAGCAGCCGGCTGTCCACGTCACGAAGCAGGTCGTTCCGGCGCCGGGCTGGATCGACGCGGCAGACAAGTACACGACGGCCTGGCTGGAATCGCATCCCGCCGGATCGGGCCCGCTGGCGGTCTGGGGCTGCTGGGATGGTCCGTCCGTGGGTGCCGCCAACGCCATTGCCCGGGCGAAGCGATCCGACGTCAAGGTCTACGGCCAGACGGCTGAAGCCGACGCACTGAAGGCAGTCCAGAACGGGTCCTTCACGGCGACGGTCTGGTACGACATCGCCGGGGCGGGCAAGCTCATCACCGATACGGCTGAGCAGGCCGTCACGGCCGGGTCGTCCTGGACGCCCAAGCAGGTGCTGCTGACGAACTACATGGTCATCGACGGCACCAACATCGCCTCGTTCATCGCGGCCCACCCCGGGGTCCTGCAGTAGCCGGCCACTCGAGAACGTCACGGTGGCGATGAGGTCCCGGCTTCCCCGGCCGGGACCTCATCGTCGCCACTTCCGTAATCGAGAGGCGGGAACATGACCGTACCCCTCGGCTCGGCTAGCCCCCAGGGCAGGACCGGGACGCCGGTCGGCAAGCGAGCCCTGGTCCTGGTCGGCCGCTATGGAACGCTGGCCGGCCTGCTGTGCATGGCGGTTCTCTTCTCTATCCTGTCCAAGGTCTTTCTCTCGGGCGAGAACCTGGTCGAGGTCCTCAACGAAGTCTCGCTCTCGGCCATCATCGCCGGCGGAGTCACGCTCGCCCTGGTCGTCGGCGAGTTCGACCTGAGCGTCGGCTACACCGGCAGCTTCGCCGGCGTTCTCGTGGCCGGATTCATCGCGAACCAGCACGTCTCGGTGCCCATCGCGTTCCTGCTCGCGCTGGCGATTGGACCCATCGTGGGCGTCATCAATGGCCTGATCGTGACCAAGACCGGCGTCAACGCGCTGATTGCCACGCTGGGCACGGGCACGATCATCGTCGGCCTGAATTTTGGCTACACCTCGGGCAGCCAGATCGCCTTTGGCCTGCCCCAGGACTTTCTGGACATCAGCGGGGGCAGCGTCCTGCTCGGCATTCCCAATGACATCGTGATCATGGTGGTGGTCCTGGCGATCCTCTGGGTCCTGCTCAATCACACCGAGCTCGGACTCCAGATGCAGGCTGTCGGCGGCAACCGAGAGGCGGCCTCGCTGGCAGGCATCCGGGTCGACCGGGTCAAGATCGCCGCGTTCGTCGTGGCGGGGTTGTGCGCGGCCCTCACCGGCATCCTGCTTGCCTCCCGCATTGGCAGCGGGCAATCGACCGCCGCCGACGGGTACCTGCTCGACGCCTACGCGGCCGTTTTCCTTGGCTCGGCGGTCCTGCGCGATGGCGAATTTCACATCGTCGGGACATTCGTGGGAGTCCTGACCGTGGGCGTCGCCTTCAACGGCCTCGCCCTGGTTGGCGCGCCGACGTTCTACCAGTACCTGTTCAAAGGCGGCTTGCTGGTCGTCGCGATGGCCCTCGGCACGGTCGCCCGGAAGTACGCGAAGCGGTGAGTGACGCGCCAAACGCCGCCGTCGAAGTGCGTGGCTTGACCAAACGCTACCTCGGGGTCCAGGCCCTGCGTGGCGTGGACCTGTCGGTCGCGCCCGGCGAGATCTACGGCCTCGTCGGAGCGAATGGCGCAGGCAAGTCGACCCTGATCCGGATCCTCGCCGGCGTGATCCACCCCGATGGCGGCGAAATCCTTGTCGATGGCCAACCGGTGACGATCGACGGTCCGCTCCAGGCAAGCGCCCTGGGCCTGAGCTTCATTCACCAGGAGCTGAGCCTGATCCCCCGGTTCAGCGCCATCCAGAACATCATGCTCGGCCTGCCCAAGGCGTCGCGCTTCGGGATCGTTCAGGGCAAGGCGCTGTACGAGACCGCCCGCGAGGCCGCGGACCGCGTGGGCATCGACTTTCCCTTGACGGTCCCGGTCGAGACCCGCTCGGTAGCCGAGCGTTGGCTTGTCGCCATTGCTCGAGCACTCGTCCGGAAGGCGCGCTTGGTGGCCATGGATGAGCCGACAGCGTCGCTCTCGATCGCCGAATCGCAACGGCTGTTCAAGATCGTTCGAGACCTGGCCCAGGCTGGAACCAGCGTCATCTACGTCACCCATCGGCTGGACGAGATCCTGCAGCTCTGTTCCCGGGTCACGGTCCTCAAGGACGGGGCGGTCGTGACCACGATGTCGCGTGAGGGCGCATCGCGAGAGGTCCTGGTTCGGGCCATCGTCGGCCAGGAACCGGTGATCCCACAGTCGGCCGGGACCAGTAGCCGCCCGGGCGAGCGACCGGTCGTCCTGCGGGTCACTGAGCTGCGCCGGCCGCCGGCCGTCCAGGGTGTCTCGTTTGAGCTGTTCGAGGGCGAGGTCCTGGGCATCGCCGGCCTCGTCGGATCAGGACGATCCGAGACGGCCAGGTTGCTCTTTGGCGCCGACGGGACGGTTGGAGGTTCGATGGAGCTCGACGGCCAGCCCTACGCACCGTCGTCGACGAGCGCCGCGGTGCGACGCGGTTTCGCCCTCGTCCCTGAGGAGCGTCGCTCACAAGGCCTGTTCCTGGACAAGACCACTGGCTTCAATCTCAACATCACGTCACTGTCCGCGCTTCGCTTTAGTGCTGCGCTGCCCCTGATCAGCCCGGCCAGGTCTCGGAAGCGTGCGGTGGAGATCATCAAGAGCCTGGGGGTAACCCCGAGCTCACCCGATGTTCCGGTCAGGGCGATGAGTGGCGGCAATCAGCAAAAAGTCGTCATGGGCAAGTGGCTGAGACGACCGGTCAGGGTCCTCGTCCTGGACGAACCCACACGCGGGGTCGATGTCGGTGCCCGTGCCGAGATCCACCGGATCATTCGCCAACTGGCCGACGATGGGCGCGGGGTGATCGTCATTTCCTCGGAGTTCGAAGAACTGCTGGGCTGCGACCGGGTGATCGTCCTGTCTGAAGGGCGAGTGGTTGGCGTCCTGCCCGGGCCGGGTGTGACCGAGGGCGCGATCCTGAAGCTGTGCTACGCCGGTCCGGCCGAGACGTCGCTCAAGCCGACGATCGCCAGCGCCTAGCTCGCTCGAGTCACAGCCGCAGGGGCTGCCGGCGGGCGCTTACAGGGTCACCAGCTGGACGCTCAGGATGTTGTCGTTGCCGGGCTGGATCTCGGCCAGCTGGGCCGGGGTGGGGGCCCCGTCGAGGTTGATCCGGGCGACCGCCGCCTCGGCCCCCTCGAAGACGACGTTCTCGGTCTCCTGGACGTTGATATCGGCCCGGCGGAGCGCCTCGAAGACGTGGGCCAGCACGCCCGGCCGATCCCGGTGGCGGACCACCAGCATGTGGCTGGCGGGAGTCCGGCGGGCGAGGTTGACCACGTTGGGCACCTGGCCCGTGCGCTGGAACGATTCGATGATCCGGACGGTCTCGGCGGCGATCGCCTCCTGGGCCTGGTCGGTCGACGCGCCGATGTGGTGCGTGCCGTAGACCCCGGGCAGGCCCACGATCGGGTCGTCGAACGGACCGGTCGCAGCGGCGGATTCAGCCGGGAAGACATCGAGGCCGGCCCGCACGCCGCGCTCGCGGATGGCCGCCGCCAGCGCGTCGTAGTCGACCAACTCGGCCCGGGCGGTGTTGATGAACAGGGCGCCGGGTCGCAGCCGGCCGATGACGTCGGCGTCGACCAGCCCCAGCGTGTCGGGATTGAGGGCCAGGTGGACGCTCAGGATGTCGACCTGGGCGGCGACCTCGGCTGGGCTGGCGGCAACCGCCAGGCGGCTGTCGCGCCGGGCCGGGTCGAGCCCGTACTGGGCGAAGTCGACCTCGGTCTGGCCCTCGAACCGGCGCGCCCAGATGACCAGGTTGAGGCCGAACGCCTGGGCTCGCCGGGCGACCTCCTGGCCGATGCTGCCGAAGCCGAGCAGGCCCAGGCTCGCCCCGTGCAGGCCCCGAGCCTGGCCGTATTCCTTCTTGTTCCAGCGGCCCGCCCGCAGGTCCATCACGTTGTCGGGAATCCGCCGGTCGAGGGCCAGGATCAGGCCGATGGTCAGCTCGGCCACGGCCATGGCGTTGCGGCCGGGACAGTTCGAGACGTAGATCCCGCGGGCCGAGGCGGCCGCCACGTCGATCGTGTTGTAGCCGGCCCCCGCCCGCACGACCAGGGCGAGGTTGCCGGCGTCGAGCATCTCGGCGCTGACCTTGGTCGAACGCACGACCAGCACTTCAGCCCGGGTCTCGGCCAGCGCGGCAGCGAGGGCCTCGTCCTTCAAGGCTGGGTCGTGAACCACCTCGCAGCCGGCGGCGCGCAGGCCGTCGATGCCCGAGGACTCGAATGGATCGGCGACGAGAACCTTCATGACTGCTGCCCTCCGGTTCGGGTGCTGGCTGCCTCCACGTCGGCGATCAGATCAGGTGGCTGAGCAGGCCGTCGCGCAGCTTGGGCTCGAACCAGGTCGACTTCGGGGGCATGATCCCGCCGTCATCGGCGATCTGCATCAGCTCTTCGATCGTGACCGGGCGCAGGGCGAAGGCGACCGCGGCGGTGCCGCTGTCGACCAGGGCCGCCAGCGCGGCGCGACCCCGGATCCCCCCGACGAAGCCGATTCGCTGGTCCGTCCGGGGATCGCCGATGCCCAGGAGCGGGGCCAGGACCTGGTCCTGGAGTCGGGCAACATCGAGGCGATCGGCGGCCGCAGCACCGGCCGGTGCTGCGGCCAGGTCGAGGCCGTACCAGCGCCCCGCAAGGTACATCGCCACGCTGCCGGCCCCGTCCGATTCGGGACGAACCTGGACGACCGCCTGGAGCTCGGCCAGGAACGCCTCGGCCGAGCGGCCGGCCAGGTCGGTCACGTAGCGGTGGTAGGGCAGGATCTGGGTCTGGTCATGCGGGAAAGCTACGGCCAGGAACGAGTCCGCCTCGGCTTCCACCCCCGCCTCGACCCCGCCCGCGTCGACCGCTGCCGGCGTCCCAGCCAGGGCCTGGCGTGCGCGCCAGGCACTCGCGGCCCGGTGGTGGCCGTCCGCGATGTAGGCCAGGGCCACCCCGCTGAAGGCCTCGACGAGCGCGCCGGTCGCGCTCTGGGGGGCCTGCCACATGACGTGCTCGACGCCGTCCTCGGCTTCGAACTGGAACAGCGCCGGCTCGGCCGTGATCTCGGCCACGAGGGCGTCGATGGGCGCCTGCGCGGGGTAGACCAGGAAGACCGGGCCGGTCTGGGCCCGCAGCTTGACGATGTGCCGGGTCCGATCGTCTTCCTTGTCCTTGCGCGTCCGCTCGTGCTTGCGGATCACGTCGTGCTCGTACTCGCCGACCGAGAAACCGGCGGCGATCCCGGTCTGGACGTGCTCGCCCATCCGCAGCCGATAGACGTACAGGCTGGGCCGGGTCTCGACGATCAGGGGCGCGCGCGCTCGGAGCGCCTCGAAGTGGGCGGCCGCCGTGGCGTAGACCAGGTCGGCATGGGGATCGGTGTCGTCGGGCAGGTCGATCTCGGCCCGGGAGACGTGCAGGAAGCTGAGCGGATTGCCGGCCGCCAGGCCCCGGGCCTCGCTCGTGCTGACCACGTCATAGGGGACCGCGGCGACGGCTGCCGCCGCGGCCGGCTCGGGCCGCAGGGCGCGCAACGGACGCAGGGCAACCATGGCAAGAGAGTGCCACGCCCGGGGCGGCCCTGTCGAAGGGGCTCACGTCCTGGGCCGGAGCGCCCCGCCTTCGGTCTCGATGCCTTCCACGTGGAGCCGCCACAGGTGGGGATACCAGGCCATCAGGCCGAGCAGGGCCAGGATCGTGAGCCCGCCGCCCGCGGCCAGGGTGGCCGGTGCGCCGGCGACCTGGGCCACGCCGCCGGCCAGCAGGCTGCCCAGGGGCGAGACACCGATCGAGGTCAGCACGTAAATGCTCATGATCCGGCCCCGTAGCCGGCCTGGTGACAGGAGCTGGATCAGCGTGTTCGTGCTGGTGTAGTAGGCGACCTGGGCGCCGCCCAGGACGGCCAGGGCGAGGCAGGTGACGAGCTCGACCCGGGACATCGCGAAGACGGCCACGCTGACCGCCATGAAAGCCAGCCCGATGGTCAGCGTTCGCCCATTGGCGCCACCCCGCCGCCGGAAGGCCACGACCAGGGCGCCGGCCAGTGCCCCGACCCCGACCGAGGCCGTGAGCCGGCCCAGGCCCGCCGCGCCGATGCCGAGCTCGCTGGCAAAGATCGGCATGAGGGCAAGGTAGGGCAGGACGAGGATCGCCGGGGCGACCGACAGGACGAGCAGGGCCAGCAGCGGGCGCTGGTGTCGGACGTAGCCCAGGCCCTCGCCCAGGTTGGCCCACAGGCCGGCCCGCGAGCGCTCGATCGACTGCTCGGTGGGCATCCGGATCGCGATCAGGGCCACGATCACGGCCAAGAAGCTCAGGGCGTTGACCCAGAACGAGACCGCCTCGCCGGCCAGGCCGATCAGGATCCCCGCGACCGCCGGACCGATGATCCGGGCAAGGTTGAACTGGGCGCTGTTCAGGGCGATCGCGTTGCCCAGGGCCGATCGATCCACGAGGGCCGGGATGATCGCCTGGAAGGCCGGACCGGCCAGGGCGTTGGCCACTCCCGACAGGACGGCTAGGAGCAGGATCTGCCAGAACACGATCGCGTCGACCTGGACCAGGACCGCCAGCGTGCCGGCGAAGATTGCCAGGCCGATCTGGGTCGCCAGGAGCAGCCGGCGCTGGTCGATGCTGTCGGCCAGGACGCCGGCGTACAGGGTCAGCACCAGGGCCGGCGCACTGCCGGCGAACGACGCCAGGCCGAGCAGGCCAGCCGAGCCGGTCAGGCGCAGCACCAGCCAGCCCAGGGCCGTGACCTGCATCCACGAGCCGACGTTCGAGATGAACGTCCCACCCAGGAAGATCCGGTAGGTGGGCGAGGCGAGCGCGGGGAGGCGACCGGCGGAGGCTGTCACGGGCCTCCAAGTGTATGGCCCGGCGAGGCCTCAGGATGATCCCGGCAGCGACCGTCGGCGGGGTCAGGCGGCTCCGGTCTCGCGATCCGAGCGGGCCAGCGCATCGAGCAGGGCATCGTCGATCGGCGCCGGCCGCGCCAGCAGGAAGCCCTGGCCGAGCTCAACCCCGAGCGTCTCGAGCATCGTCCGCTCCGTCTCGGTCTCGATCCCTTCGGCGATCAGGATGATCCCGGCCTGCCGGGCGAAGTGGACCAGGCCGGCCACCAGGGCCTGCCGGGCCGGATCGGCATCGACGCCGCGGACGACCCCGATATCGAGCTTGACCCAGGTCGGCGACGTCTCGAGGATATGGCGCAGGCTGGCGAAGCCCGCCCCGGCGTCGTCGATTGCCAGCGAGATCCAGGGCACGAGCGCGTTCATCGTGCTGGTCAGGGCGTGGTAGTCCGCGACCGCCTCGTGCTCCGAGAGCTCGAGCACGATCGGCCGGAGCGAGTCGCCCAGGATCCGGTTCAAGCTGAGGGTGTCGCTCAACAGGGCCGGCGAGACGTTCACGCTCAGCCAGCGGTTCGAAGGCAGGCGCTCGGCGGCGGCCAGGGCGGCCGACAGCGTGGCGATCTCGAGCTCCTGGAGGCGGCCCAGCTGGCCAGCCTGCTCGAACACCTCGTCCGGCGTCGCGTCGTCGAACCGGGTCAATGCTTCGAGGCCGACGATCCGACCGGTGGCCAGCTCGCAGATCGGCTGGAAGACCGGCGAGAACGACTTCGAGGCCAGGATCCGGTCGAGCCGTTCCGCGGCCAGGGCGTTGGCGTCGAGCTCGTCGAAGCCCGGCCCGAGGAGGGCCCCACTCAGCTCGCCGACCTCGATCAGGGCCGGCAGACGTTCCTCAAGGGACGCCATGCTCTCCTCACCCGCGCGCGAATCGACCACCACCAGCAGGCCGCGGGTCCGGTTCTCGTGCACGATCGGGACGTAGGCGAGGGCCTGCACCCCGGCCTCGGCCAGGTCACTGCCGTAGGCGCCGTCCTCGGGCCGAACGGTCCAGCGAGCCAGCCACGGGCCTTCGCCCGCCCTGGCCCGCAGGAGCTCGTTGCGCGAAGCGGGCAGCCGCTGGCCAGGCCGCAGGCTCGTGCCGGCCAGCGGGCGCGAGGAGGCGATGAGCTCCGACTCGCCCAGGCCCGCGAAGCGCAGCAGGTGGATCGACTGGGACGGCTCGTGCTGCCGTCGAAGCTGGTCCACGATGGCCGCGGCGGTCGCCTGTGGGCTGGCCAGCGGAACGAGACCGGCCATGCCGTGGACCAGCAGTCGACGCTCGGCATGGTGGCGCTCGATTCCATCGCGGATGAGGCCGACCAGGACGACCTGGCCAACCAGGCAGATCGGTGGGACGAGGACGGCGCCCGACAGCCCGCCACCGATCGCGCCGCCGATGAGCAGGGCGAGGCAGCTCAGGATCACCCAGGGCAGCAGGACCCGCGTCCGCTGGGTCAGGGCAATGAGCGTGGCCAGGAGGCCCGCGGTCATCGCCGGGACAGCCGCGAAGTAGCCGGCCTGGCCGCCTGGCCCGCCGGTCGCCCAGCCGGCCATCGCCAGCACCAGGAACATCGGCGGCGTCGTGGCCAGCACGATCCGGATCTGGCTGGAACCGGAGATCGGATGCCCGCCCAGGCTCAGGCCGACCGCCAGGGCGAGCTCGGCAACGGTCAGGACGAGGAGGATCGCGTCGAGGGTCAGGTTGGCTCGGTCGAGGCCGATCGCCACGGCCAGAAAAACGGCGGCGATCCCGGCCGTCGCCGCCAGCAGGTCGCGTCGGATGAAGCGCAGGCCGGCCGGATCCTCGACCCAGACCGGGCGTTGACCCGGGCTGGTGGTCACCGGTTGCGGATACCGCCAGGCGGCCGCAGGAGGGCCAGCGACAGAACGGCAGCGCGCGCTCGTTTCATGCACGGTCAAGTATAACCAGACCGGCATGGAGGGGACGGCTCCTGCTCCGATCCGCCACGGAGCTGGCGGGGGAGGATCGCCCACGGGCGAACGGCGCTCGATCGAACAATGTCCTGAGCGGAAAACCCTGGTTTCTCAGCGAGGCAGCGGGCCCCCCATGCCATCTGCGAGGGCGACTCCGGTGACGACCAATGCGCTCAAGAGCGCAAGCATCGTCGCAAGAACGGTCGGGCGAAGTTGAGCCAGGCGGGAACGGCGCATCGGGAAACTCCCTTCTCGCCGTTCGCCCGTGGGCACGATCTCCAGCCCGGATGGTAGGATCAGTCCGAGGCGATGTCAAGTATTCCTAAACTTCTGAACCGGAGCGAGCTCGAGCCCCTGACGCGGCAGGCCATTGGTGCGCGAATTCGCGCTCGGCGGGTCGCCTCGGGCCTGAGCCAGGCCGCGCTGGGCTGGCCTCGCACGCGGTCGTTCGTGTCGCAGGTCGAGCACGGCCGCGTGGCCCCCTCCCTGGCCAGCCTGTTCGCCTTCGCCGCCCGGCTGGAGGTCGACCCGGCCGAGCTCATCGTCGGAGTCAAGTCGGAAACAGCCCTGAGGTACACTGCCGCGCATGCAGGTCCACTCGCCTTCCCGATCGAGGGCCGAGCTCGATGTCGGGCTGGCGCGCGAGATCGGCGCCCGCCTGAAGGCCCAGCGACTGCGCGCCGGGCTGACCCAGAGCAAGCTCGCAGAAGGGCGCTACACCAAGGCCTACGTCAGCGCCCTTGAGCACGGGCTGGCCAAACCGTCGATGGCCGCGCTCAGCTTCTTCGCCGGGCGACTGGGCGTCACCACGGCCGGCCTGGTCGGCGGCAACCAGCCGCACTGGACCCGCCTCGAGGCCGACCTGTGGCTGGCCAGCGGCGACTGGCTGAGGGCGATCGACGCCTACGAAGGGCTGCTCGAGGTCGAGGCCGGTGCCCTGGCCCGGGCCGAGATCGAACGTAGCTGGGCCGAGGCCGCCTGCCGCCTGGAGCGTTCGACCGAAGCCCTCAGCCACGCCTCGTCCGCCGCGGCCGCGTTCGACGCATTGGACCGCCCCGTCGACGCCTTCGCCGCCCGCTACTGGCAGGGCTACGCACTCTTCCAGCAGGGCAACGAGAGCGAGGCCCGCTCGATCTACCGGTCGCTCCTGGACCAGGTCCGGGCCGGCCTCGAGGTCGACCCAGGCTTCAACGTGCGGATCCTGATCGCCCTGGCCACGGTCGAGTCGTTTGCTGGTGAGCCGGCCAAGTCGTTGAGCTACCTGGGCGAGGCTCGCGCCCTGGTCGTTCATCTCGACGATCGGCGCCAGGCCACGTTCCTGACCACGCTGGCCATCGGCTATCGCGAGAGCGGCGACTATGAAGCGGCGTTCGGCCTGGCCAACCAGGCCCTGGCCCGGTTCCGAGCGGCGGAAGGCGATCGCGAGATCGCAGTCCTCGACAACGAGCTGGCCCTGACCCACCTCGCCCTCGGCTCGATCGAGCGGGCCCGCGACCACGCGGACCTGGCCGATCAACGCCTGCGCCGCCTGGGCGACGAGATCGGCCGATCCCACGTCGTCGAGACGACAGCCCAGATCGAGCTCGCCGCGGGCGCTCCCGCGGGAGCCGCGCGCCTGGCCCGGGAAGCCCGGACCATGGCCGAGGCGGGTGACAACGCCAAGGCCTACATCAGCGCCGGCCTGACCGTCGCCCGGGCCGAGCGTGCCCTTGGCCATCCAGACGCTGCGGCCGAGGCGCTGGCGGATGCTGGCGAATGGGCTCGGGCCCGCGACCGGCGAAACCAGCTGCGCTTGGTCCTGACCGAGTGGGCCGACCTGCTGGCCGAGAGCGGCGATGTCCGGCGCGCCTACGAGCTCAGCCGGGAGGCGCTCAGCCTGACCGGGAGCTGATCGGTCCGGTGGTCTCCAGGGGTGCTTGGTACGTTCTGGTTGACTTTAGGGTCGTATCTGGCGAGACTAAAGCCCGGGTCATCTGCTGGCGACAGCCGTCCGGCGAACGAGGGGGCGCCACCAGGTGACCCACCCCGATCCCGCCTGCCCCTGACGGCCTGAAGCCGGGCCGCGGCGTGCTACGGTAGCCCTGCTCAGCGGACTGTCCCCGGGCTCAGGAGGGCGTGCAATGGTCACTCAGGCGAGCGGCACGAAGGCCGATCCATGGCAGCTCAAGACCCCGCCCGGCACCTCCGACTACACGATGTACCGCGATGAGACGGCCGATCCGCCCGTCATCGTGTGCCAGGTCGGCGGGACGCAGCTGAAATACGACCTGCGCGCGATCAACGACCTGCACGCGATGCTCAAGGCGCACGGCGACTGGCTGCCGCTCGGTGCTGCCGACGAGCAGAAACCTGCCGCGGAGGGCACGGTCGAGGCCTGGGGCCGCTCGGCCGATAACCCGATCGGCGGCTGGTACGGCCTGAAGAAGGGCCTCCGGGGCCGCTTCGGCATGTACATGCCACCGCTCCTCGAGGCCCTCGGCCTGGCCGAGCTCACTCACGACCCCAAGAACAACAAGATGCGCGCCCTGTAGCGTCCCGAGCCGCGGCCCCGGCCGCCCACTCGTTCTGGCCGCGGTACTGGCCGCGGCTTCGCCGGCCTGAGCCAAGCTCGGACCCCGTCTTCTGCCAAATTCACGCTGTAGCGACGCGTATGGTCGGTCCCGGGAGGCGCTCCGAGGTGCTGGTCCGGATCTCGCACCTCTCTGAGCACGATTCGGGGCCGCGACGAGCTCCATTTGGGGCGCCGGCGGCGGTCCCGCTCGGCCGAGTCGCCATAACGATCGTTCCAACGTGAATTTGTCGGAAGAATGCCAGGAACGCGGAGCGGAACCCGGATCGAACCAAGCGTCCTCGCCCAGGAGTCAGACCGAGGCGGTGGTCCCGCCGAGGCGCAGGTTGGGCAGGACCTCGCGCCCGAATGTCTCGATGAACTCGGCCTGGTTGGGCCCCACGTTGTGCAGGTGGACCTCGTCGAAGCCCATGTCGACGTAATGCTGGATGTGGCTGGTGTGGGCCTCGAGGTCGCTCGTCATGAGGACCCGGTTCTTGAAGTGGTCGGGATGGACCAGCTTGGCCATCGCCGCGAAATCCTCGGGGTTGCGGATGTCCTGCTTGGCGAACTGCATCCCGCCGTTGGGCCAGTGGCGGACGGCATTGTCGATCGCCTCGGCATCGGTCGGCGCCCAGGAGATATGGATCTGGAGGAGCTTCGGTGCGCCCGACGGATCCTTGCCGGTCTCGCGGGCGCCCTCCTCGAACTTGCCCCAGAGCATGCCGATCTTCTCGTCGGCCGCGCCGACCGTGATCATCCCGTCGGCGAACTTGCCGGTCCGGCGGGCATTGACCGGGCCGGCGGTGGCCACGTAGATTGGCACGGGCCGCTCGGGCCGGGTGTAGAGCTTGGCGCTCTCTAGCTTGAAGTACTCGCCCCGATGCCTGACCACCTTGCCGCTGAACAGCTTGTTGATCACCTCGATGGCTTCGAAGAGCATGGCGCTGCGGACGCCGACCTCGGGCCACTCGCCCCCGACGACGTGCTCGTTGAGGGCTTCGCCGGCGCCCAGGCCGAGCCAGAACCGGCCCGGGTACATGGCCCCCAGGGTGGCTGCGGCATGGGCAATCACGGCCGGGTGGTAGCGGAAGCCGGGGCAGGTCACGGCCGTCCCAAAGGGCAGGCTGGTGCGCTCGCCCAGAGCACCCATGAAGGCCCAGGCGAAGGCGCTCTGGCCCTGTTCGGGCGTCCACGGATGGAAATGCTCGCTGACCATGAAGCCGGCGCTGAAGCCGGCCGCCTCGGCCTGGACGCACCATTCCACCAGGTTCGTCGGGTGGAACTGCTCGAGCATCGCGGCGTAGCCTATTCGGGTCATCGTGGCTCCTGACGGACGCGCGGAGGGCGGCGTATGGGCAACCGTCCAGGTCACAGAATGGTACCCGTGACCGACGAGCCCCTCGCGCCAGGCGACCAGGCGCTCGTCCTGCGGCCGGCCGTGGCCGCGGATGCGCCGCGGATCGCGGAGCTGTACCTGGCCTCGTTCAGCGCGGCCTTGCCCGACATCCGGCTCGTCCACACGCCGGAGCAGGTCCGCCAATGGGTCCGCTCGAAGCTGGTCGAGGCGGGCGACTCATGGGTCGCCGAGCTCGACGGCGAGCTCCACGGCGAGCTCGGCGCACTCGCCGGCTTCATGACCCTGACCGAAGGCCATGTCGAGCAGCTGTACGTGGCCGTTGGGCGCTGGCGCCAGGGAATCGGCACCGCCCTGCTGGACCTGGCCAAGGCGCGCAGCCGGGGGCCGCTCGAGCTGTACACGTTCCAGGCCAACCGGCCGGCTGTGGCCTTCTACCTGGCTCACGGCTTCGCGATCGTGGCGGCAGGAGACGGGTCGGGCAACGAGGAGGGCGTGCCCGACTACCTGTTGCGCTGGACGCCCTGATCGGGTCAGTTCAGGTCAGATCGGCCGGCAGCAGGTCGAGCAACAGTCCGTCATGCCAGGTGCCGTCGGGGCCGCGCTCGTACTCGCGCATGATCCCGACGACCTGGAAGCCGACGGCCCGATAGGCCCGGATCGCCCGCTCGTTGGCGGCGGCCGGATCGATCGTCAGGCGGCGATGGCCGCGCTCCTCGAGCAGGTAGTGGGCCAGTGTCCGGACCGCGTCCCGTCCGAGCCCGCGACCGTGGACGGAGGTGGTCAGGAACAGGTCGATCCCGGCGTGGCGATAGTCCGGAGTGTCTTCCTCGCTGAACTGGATGCTGCCGACGACGTCGCCGTCACGCTCGATCGCGAATGTCGTGGCCAGGTCCTCGAACCAGTCGTCGACCGCCAGATCGGCGTCGCCCAAGCCCCACCAGCGGCCGACCTCGGGCTCGGCCAGGATCGCCCGAAGCCGGGTGCGGTCCGCAGGAACGAGGGGTCGCAGGGTCACCTGCGCGCCCGACAGCAGGGGCAGCATCAGCCCAGCCTAGCCCAGGCCAGGCCCCGAGACCCACGAGCCGCCGGGATTCGGGTACCTTGGGGGCTCACCTGACGCTGAGGCCCGGGAACGCACGCCCTTGCCGCACGCTCTTGCCCCACGCCCTCGCCGCACGCCTGGAGGCACGCGCCATCCCAGCCGCAATCTCAGCCCAAGGCCTGGTCAAGGTCTACCGCTCGCGCAAGAGCGAGGTCCGGGCCCTCGATGGCATCGACCTGGAGGTCGAGGCCGGGACGGTCCTGGGCCTGCTCGGGCCGAACGGCGCGGGCAAGACCACCACGGTCCGCATCCTGGCCACGCTCCTGCGCCCCGACGCCGGGACCGCGACCGTGGCCGGCTTCGACGTGGTCCGCCAAGCCCAGGAGGTGCGCTCGATCATCGGCCTGTCCGGGCAGTACGCGGCGGTCGACGAGAACCTGACCGGCCGGGAGAACCTGTGGATGTTCGGCCGGCTCTACCAGATGTCGTCGACCGCCGCTCGCCAGAGGGCAGTCGAGCTGCTCGACCAGTTCGGCCTGGTCGAGGCCGCCGACCGGGTGGTCAAGACCTACTCGGGCGGAATGCGCCGCCGGCTGGACCTGGCCGGCTCGCTGATCAGCCACCCGCTGCTGCTGTTCCTTGACGAGCCCACGACCGGCCTCGATCCGCAGGGCCGGCTGGGTATGTGGGACGTGATCCGGGACCTCGTCCGCGAGGGAGCCACGCTCCTGCTCACGACCCAGTACCTCGAGGAGGCCGACGAGCTGGCCGACACCATCGCGGTCGTCGATCACGGCAAGATCATCGCCCGCGGAACCGCCGACGAGCTCAAGTCACAGGTCGGCGGCGAGCGGATCGAGGTGATCGTCCACGATCAGGCCGACCTGGACAGGGCCCGCCAGCTGCTCGCCCCGGCGGGCATCGGCGAGCCCCACGTCGACGAGCACACCCGGCGCATCTCGATCGCCACCGACCGAGGCGCCCAGGGCCTGGTCCAGGTCGTGCGCGATCTCGACGAGGCCTCGATCCGGATCAACGACATCGGCCTGCGCCGGCCCACCCTGGACGACGTCTTCCTGTCCTTGACCGGCCACGAATCGGAGTCGACGGAATGACGAGTGGAACCGCCAGAGCGAGGTCCCGGACCGGCGTGGGCGGCCTGCGCCAGTCGGCCAGCGACGGCCTGATCATCACCTGGCGCAACCTCAAGCGGATCCCGCGGATCCCCGAGCTGGCGATCTTCGCCGTGCTCCAGTCGATCATGTTCGTGCTGCTCTTCGCGTTCGTCTTCGGCGGCGCGATCCCGTTGCCCGGCGGCGGCAACTATCGTGAGTACCTGATGCCCGGGATCTTTGCCCAGACGATCGTGTTCGCGGCGGCGACCACCGCGATCGGCATGAGCGAGGACGTCCATAAGGGCCTGATCGATCGGTTCCGCTCTCTGCCGATGGCCCGCTCGGCGATCCTGACCGGCCGGACCCTGTCCGATGTGGTCTACAACGGCGGGATCCTGATCGTCCTGATGCTGTCGGGCCTGCTCGTCGGCTGGACTGTCAGGACCGGCCTGCCGCCGTTCCTCGAAGGGGTTGGCCTGCTCCTCCTGTTCGCCTTCGCGATGTCCTGGATCGGGGTCTGGCTGGGCCTGTCGGTGCCTTCGGTCGAGGTGGCCCAGCAGGCCGTGTTCATCGTCTTGTTCCCGATCACCTTCGTATCGAACGTATTCGTCCCGCCCCAGACCCTGCCATCGTGGCTCCAGCCCATCGCCGAGTGGAATCCGACCAGCACGCTGACCGCCTCGCTGCGCGGCCTGTGGGGCAACCCCAACCCGTACGCCTCAACCGGCTTCCCGTCCCAGCACCCGGTCCTGGTCACCTTGCTGTGGGTCGTCGTGATCGTGGCGATCTTTGCCCCGCTCGGGATCCGGCGCTACCGCTTGATGAGCCACTGACCGAGCCCCCTTCGCCCAGACAGCGCTAATGGCCGCGCCCCCGGCAAAGCTCGGGCCCTCTTATCCGGCTTAATTCCTGGTGCATGGACACCGTGAGCACAAGGCCGGCCCACTAGCCTCCGAACGGCTTGACTCGACCGCCGGCGGAGCCCACTTGGGCGCGGCGGCGAGCACGGCATGAACTCGCAGGGGGCCGGTCCGAGGTCTAATCGACCTGGCTGTGCTCACAGCGCCTATGCACCCGGAATCGGAGCTCCTAAGGCACGGAGAGCGCCAGGCGCGGGCCAGGGCGGCCCGGGCTCACTCGACCTGGTAGATCCGCCAGCGATCGGGCACACCCTTGAGCCGATGCAGCCCCCGGTCGACGAAGCGCAGCTCCGAGCCGGCGACCAGGTCCTTGACCGTGCTCGACGCGAGGACCTCGCCTGCGCCGGCCAGGGCGGCCACCCGGGCGCCGATATGGACGGCCAGGCCGCCCGGCTCACCGGCCGCGCGGATGACTTCGCCCGTATGCAGACCGGCCCGGATCTCGAGGCCCACCCGGCGGACCGCCAGGACGCTGGCGAGCGCACACCGAACTGCCCGGGCGGGCCCGTCGAACATGGCCAGGAAGCCGTCGCCCGCGGTGTCCACCTCGTCGCCCCTGAAGCGGGCGATCTCGGCCCGGATCGCGGCATGGTGCTCCGTCAGCAAGTCGGCCCAGGCGCGATCACCCAGATCGGCGGCCCGGGCAGTCGAGCCGACCACGTCGGTGAACAGGACCGTGGCCAGGACCCGATCGATCTCGACGACGGGCCGGCTACCGGTCACGAACTCCTGGATCTCGGACAGGATCTCGGCCGGGTTGGAGATCCACGGGATGTGGTCGATGCCGGGCAGCTCGACGTAGCGTGCCCCGGGGATGTGCTCGGCCAGGTAACGGCCGTTGTGGACGTCGACCGCCCGATCGTCGGTCCGGTGGACGACCAGGGTCGGGACGTGGATCGAGGGCAGGATGGCCCGGGTGTCCGTCCCGAACGAGGCCCGGCTGAAGGCCTCGATCGAGCGGGGATTGCCGGCGTGGAGCTGGAGCCGCGCCCACCAGGTCCGGGCCTGCTCGGCGTCGGCATCGGCCAGGCTGGGCGCGCGCTTGGCGAACCCGTCGCCCTCGCCCCAGCGCGACCAGTCGGCCATGACCGCTTCGAACTCCGCCCGGCTGAACTCGCCCCACGGCCAGCCCTCGTCCTTCTCCTCGCGGACCTCGGACCCGAGGAGGACCAGGGAGGCGGTTCGTTCGGGGTGGGCGGCGGCGAAGAGGGTCGCCAGGAGGCCACCCTCGGACACGCCCAGGACCACCGCCCGCTCCGAGCCGGCCGCATCGAGAACGGCCCGGACGTCGTCCATCCGGTCTTCCATCGTGCCCGTCTCGACCCGGTCCGAGAGGCCCATCCCGCGCTTGTCGAACAGGATCAGGCGGCTGAACCCGGCCAGCGCCTCGCAGAAGCCCCGGTAGCTCCGGTCGTCCCACAGGATGTCGAGGTTGGTGATGTTGCCCTGGATGAAGACGAGGTCGACCGGCCCAGCGCCAACCGTCCGATAGGCGATGTTGATGTCGCCGTTGTGGGCGAAGTGGATGGCCGAGCTCACCCGGCGAGCGTGCACGCCGGGACGCCCCGGGTCAAGGCAATCCGGTTTGACGGCACGATGACATTTCCCGGAAGAGGCATACTCCGATGCGATCGGCGCCGGGGGAGCCCGGAGTTCGATGAGCGGCCGCCCGTTGATGAAGGAATCTTGATCGGCCGACCATCCCGGTTGAACGCACCGGCACCGACGATAGGAAACGAGGAGATGTCGCGTCTGCGGCCAGCTCATGGACCGCGCCCGACGACTACAGAGGCGTTGAGGAGACAATGACGAGAACGCGTTTGGCCGCCTTCCTGCTCTCGACCGGTCTGTTGCTGATCACCGGCATCGCGCCGGTCGCGGTCGCGGCCGCGACGTTCAACATCTCGACGCCGTATCCGGCGGTCACCGTCCAGCCCGGCAACACGGTCACGTTCGACCTGGACGTGACCGTTCCCAGCGCTCGCCGGGTGGACCTCGCCGTCTCAGGCGCGCCCAGCGGCTGGACCGCCGACCTGCGCGGCGGCGGCAACATCGTCAACTCGGTCTACGCCGGCGGCTCGACCGCCGCCGCGGTCCAGCTGTCGGTCGTCGTGCCGGCCACGGCCACGCCCGGCGCCTCGACGATCACGGTCAAGGCCACGGCCGACTCCGACACGCGCGAGCTGCCGATCGTGGTCACGGTCCTGGGCGCCACCGGGGGGGCGGTCACGATGACCAGCGCCTTCCCGCAGCTGACCGGTGCACCATCGAGCACGTTCAGCTACAGCGTGACCCTGACCAACACCGGCACCCAGAAAGAGACCTACACCCTGCAGGGCCAGGGCCCCGATGGCTGGACCGTGTCGGTCCACCCGTCCAGCAACGCCCAGGCCCTCACCGACACGATCGACGGCGGCGGCAATGACACGCTGAGCGTGACCGCCCAGCCGCCGGCCACGGTCGCGGCCGGTGCCTATCCGATCCAGGTCACGGCGAATGCCGGCAGCCAGTCCGCCAAGACCGCCCTCGAGGCGGACGTCACCGGCTCGCCCGGCCTGACCCTGTCGACGCCCAACCAGGTCCTCAACGCGACCGTCACGGCCGGTTCGACCGGACCAGTCGCGCTGGTCGTGACCAACACCGGCACCACCACCCTCACCGACATCACGATTACAGCCTCGGCCCCGACCGGCTGGACCAACACGTTCGCACCGACCTCGATCGCCAGCCTCGATCCGAACGCCTCGGCTACGGTCACGGCGACGGTCAAGCCATCGAGCGACGCGCTGGCCGGCGACTACGTGGTCACCTACACCGCGACGAGCGGCTCGACCACCTCCAATGTCGACATCCGGACGACGGTCCAGACGTCGGCCCTGTGGGGCTTCATCGGGCTGGCCCTCATCGCGATCGTGATCATCGGCCTGGGCCTGGTCTTCCGCCGCTTCGGCCGGCGCTGATGGTCCGCAAGCACACCCACCGCGGGCGCACGGCATCGGTCGAATCGGGCGCCGATATCGCGATCCAGACCCAGCGCCTGACCAAGAACTACGGCGAGCTGGTCGCCGTCGACAACCTCAGCCTGGCGATCCGATCGGGCGAGGTGTTCGGGCTGCTCGGCCCGAACGGAGCAGGCAAGACGACCACGATCCTGATGCTTCTCGGGCTGTCCGAGCCGTCCAGCGGCCGGGCTACGGTCGTCGGCTTCGACCCGACCCGCGATCCGCTCGAGGTCAAGCGCCGAGTGGGCTACCTGCCCGACGACGTCGGCTTCTATGCCGAGCTGAGCGGGCGCCAGAACCTGCGCTACACCGCCGCCCTGAACGGCATGGACCGGCGGGCAGCGGACGCCCGGATCGATGAGCTCCTGGCCGAGGTGGGCCTGGCCGACGCCGGTGACCGCCAGGTCGAGGAGTACTCCCGAGGGATGCGCCAGCGCCTGGGCCTGGCCGACGCCCTGGTCAAGGACCCCTCGATCCTCATTCTCGACGAGCCGACCGCCTCGATCGACCCGGCCGGCGTGGCCGATGTCCTGGCCCTGATCGAGCGCCTCGCCCGCGAGAAGGGGGTGACCGTCCTGCTGTCGAGCCACCTCCTACACCAGGTCCACCAGGTCTGCGACCGGGTCGCGATCTTCAACCATGGCCGGATCCTGGCCCAGGGCAAGATGTCCGAGCTGACCGAGTCCCTGGCCGGCGACCAGATCCAGCTCGAGGTCGGCGTCGAGGGGCCGGCCGACCAGGTCGAGGCGGCCCTCCGGGCGGTTCGCGGCGTCAAGACCGTGGAACGCGACCGACGCGACCCGAACCTGTGGATCGTCGGCGGTCCGCCAGCCATCCGGGACCACCTGGCGGTTGACCTGGCCGCCCACGGCCTGAATATCCGCCACCTGCGCCGGGTGGGCGACGAGCTCGATGAGGTCTACCTGCGCTACTTCAGCCGGGACGAGGATGGCCGTGACCACGCAGCCTGAGGCGCTGCCGATCGCCCGCGCCGAGCTGTCCCGTCCGCCCCGCGCCGGCTGGCGGGTGGTGGCCGGCAAGGAGTTCAGCGACGGGATCCTGAGCGTCCGCTTCGTCATCCTGATCGCCCTGCTGGGCCTGCCCGCGATCGGCGCGATCTACTCGACCGCGGCGTTCGTGGGCAACAATGCCGGATCGCTGACCGGCGCTCCGGGCCTGTTCGTGGCGATCTTCGCCCACCAGGACCCGAACTCGCAGGTGCCCTCCTTTGCCTCGATCCTGGCCCTGCTCGGGCCGCTCCTCGGGATCGCCTTCGGCTTCGACGCGATCAACGGCGAGCGGGCCGAGCGGACCCTGCCCCGGCTCGTGGCCCAGCCGATCCACCGCGATGCAGTGATCATCGGCAAGTTCGTGGCCGGCCTGGCGGTCATCGGCCTGGTCCTGGGCGTGATCACCCTGCTCGTATCGGCCGTGGCCTTCCTGGTCCTGGGCGTCAGCGTCGGCCCGGATGAGCTCTTCCGGCTGTTGACCTGGTTCGGGGTGGCCCTGGCCTACCTCGGCTTCTGGCTCGCCTTCGCGATGCTCTGCTCGGTCATCGTGCGCCGGGCGGCAACCTCGCTGTTCGCGGCGATCGCCCTGTGGATCGTGCTCACGATCTTCGCCCAGCTGCTCGTCGGGATCGTAGCCGGCTACGTCGCGCCGGTCCCGGCCAGCCCGACGATCGACCAGCAGGTCGGCAACGCCGAGCTGCAGCTCGACCTGGCCCGCATCTCGCCCGGCACGCTCTACGTCGAGGCCTCGGAGTACCTGCTCGATCCCACGGTCCAGACCGTGGGGATCGTGCCGGCCGACCAGGCCAGCGACCAGCGGGCGATCCCGTCGACCCTGACCTTTGCCCAGAGCCTGCTCCTGGCCTGGCCCCAGATCGTGGCCCTGATCGCCCTGACCGTGACCTGTTTCGGGCTGGCGTATGTCGCGTTCATGCGCCAGGAAGTCAGAGCGTAGCCCGACCAAGGGCGAAGCCTGCCCAGCGCCGGCTAGGTCTTCCGGTCCAGCGCCAGGCGGGCGCCGCTGATCGCGCCGGCCTCATCCGAGCACAGGTAGGCGATCGCCACGGCAATCTCCTCGGGCGTCGTCCAGGTCGCGTTCTTCGGGGTGGGCGCCGAGTCGCGCTGGTGCTCCTCGTCGATCGTGCCGACCGTCACCAGGTTGGCAGTCACGCCTGTTCCGGCCAGCTCCCGGGCCAGAGTTCGCAGGAGAGTGTCCTCGGCCGCCTTGGCGATGGCGTAGCTGGCGACCTTGGCCGACGCCTCCAGGCCCGAGCGGGCCATGATCGCAACGACCCGTCCCCAGCCCGCGGCGACCATCGCGGGCACGACCGACTGGACCATGTTGAGAGTGGTCCACAGGTGCTGATCGAGCATGCCGCTGAGCTCGTCGGGGTCCAGGTCCACGACCGGGGTCCCGCCGACCCAGCCGCCGACGAGATGGACGAGGAGATCGATCCGCCCGAACCGGCCGATCGCGGCGTCGGCGACGGCCCTGGCTTCGCTCGCCTCGCGCAGGTTGCCGACCACGGGCAGCCACGCGTCGTCGGCCAGGCCGAGATCGCGGGCGAGCGCGGCCAGGCGGTCCGGGTTCGTACCGACCAGGACGACCCGGCAGCCGCCCGCGGCGAAGCGCTCGACGACGATCCGGCCGAGCACGCCGGTCGCGCCGGTGATCACCGCGACCCTGCCTTCGAGTCCCATGGCTAGCCGACCTTAGCCGATTCGACCGATTCGGCCGCAGCCAGGCCGGCCAGGTAGGCCTGCCGCCACTCCTCGGTCGTCTCGACCTGGTTGAACGTGTACAGGTGGAGTCCGGCGACCCGGGCCGCCGGGTCGAGGATGAGCGGGGCAAGCTCGGCCAGCAGCCCGTCGGGCCGGTAGCCGCCCGGCCGCAGGACCCGTCCGACCAGGGCCGTGTTCTTGGCCAGGAATCGGCGCGAGTCGCGTACCCCGATCCGTGCGCTGATCTCGACCAGCTTGTGCAGGTCGGCCACGCCTGGGATGCCGAAGTAGACCGGCAGCTCGATCCCGTCCGCCCGGCGGGCGGCCAGCCAGGTCCGGATCGCCCGGGCGTCGAAGCACAGCTGGGTCGTCATCGACGTCGCGAACGGCTGCTTGTCGGCGAGCGCGGCCAGGAGCTGCTCGTCGGGGATCGTCGGGTGGCCCTGGGGATAGCACGGGATGCCGATCTCGCTCAGCCTGGGCCCGGCCTCGGCCATCGCTCGCAGCAGGGCCAGCCCGTCCGGGAAGGCGCCCGGCTGCTGGGCGTCGCCGCCGACCACGAAGACGCGCTCGATTCCGGCCGCCTGGATCGTGGCCAGCAGGCCGGCCAGGTGGGTCTGATCGCGAATCATCCGGGCCGACAGGTGGGGGATGACCTGGAAGCCGCGCGCGGCCAGCCGGGCGCTCAGCTCGACGGTCGCCTCGATGCCCTTGGCCGGCGAGGCGGTCACGGTGACGGTTGCGGCGGCCGGCAGGAACTCGGTCTGGGCGTCGACGTTCTTGAGCGGGATGAGCTCGAACTTCGGGCTGCCGACCACCCGGCTGAGCGCGGCGCGACTGGCCCCGTCGAGGGCCGCCGCCTTGCGGAACATGAAGCCGGCCTACACGAACGCGTCGGGCATCGACGCCTTCTTGCGGGCGATGAAGTCGAGCAGGGCTTCGTCCACGCCGGGATCGATCTCGGGGGCCTGGTACTCGGCCAGCATCTTCTTCCAGACGCCGTTGGCGCGTTGGGCGGCGTCGAGCGAGCCGTCCTCCTGCCACTTCTCGAAGCTGTTGTTGTCGGCGATCTCCGAGCGATAGAAGGCCGTCTCGAAGTTGGCCAGGGTGTGGGCACTGCCCAGGAAGTGGGTGCCCGGCTCGTTGGCCAGGATGGCCTCGACCGCCTGGCCGTTGGGCGACAGGTCGATCCCCTGGGCGAAGACCTGCATCATCCCGCACTGGTCGGCGTCCATCACGAACTTCTCGTAGCCGATGGCCAGACCGCCTTCCAGCCAGCCGGCGGCATGGAGCACGAAGTTGACCCCGGCCAGGACGGTCGGCTGGAGGGTCGCCGCCGACTCGTAGGCCGCCTGGGCATCGGCCACCTTCGAGGCGCACAGGCTGCCGCCCGAGCGGAAGGGCACGCCCAGGCGACGGGCCAGGGCGGCCATCGCGTACAGGACCAGGGCCGGCTCGGGCGTGCCGAAGGTGGGTGCCCCCGACTGCATCGACATCGAGCTGGCGAACGAACCGAGGACGACCGGGGCACCCGGCCGGACGAGCTGGCAGAAGGTCATCCCGCCGAGCGACTCGGCCAGCGTCTGGGCACACACACCGGCGGCCGTCACCGGGGCCATCGCTCCGGCCAGGATGAACGGGGTCATCAGTGTCGCCTGGTTGTTCTCGGCGTAGGCCCGCGCGGCGCCCAGCATGGTGGCGTCCCAGACCAGCGGCGAGTTGGCGTTGATCAGGCTCAGGATCACCGCGTGGCTGTCCACGAAGTCGGCCCCGAAGGTAAGCTTGGCCAGCTCGACCGTGTCGCGCGCCCGCTCGGGCGCGGTGACCGAGCCCATGAACGGCTTGTCCGAGTAGCGGATGTGGCTGTAGACCATGTCCAGGTGGCGCTTGTTGACCGGCACGTCGACGGGCTCGCAGATCGTGCCGCCCGAGTGGTGCATGTGCGGGCTGGCGTAGGCCAGCTTCACGAAGTTGCGGAAGTCCTCGATCGTGCCGTAGCGCCGGCCGTTGTCCAGGTCGCGCACGAAGGGCGAGCCGTAGTTCGGGGCGAAGACCGTGTTCATGCCCCCGATCACCACGTTGTTCTTCGGGTTCCGGGCGTGCTGGGTGAACTCGCGCGGGGCCGTGGCCTGGACGATCTGGCGGCACATCCCGCGCGGGAAGCGGACCCGCTCGCCCTGGACGTCGGCTCCGGCGTCGGCAAAGCGGCGCAGGGCGTCGGCGTCGCCCCGGAACTCGAGGCCGACTTCCTGCAGGATCGTGTCGGCGTTGTACTCGAGCAGGGCCAGCCCTTCCTCGTTGAGGACCTCGAACGGGGCCAGCTTGCGGGTCAGGAAGGGCAGCCGCTCGACCTGGCTATGGGCACGGAGCGCCTGGCGAGCGGCCCGCCCGCCACTGCGCTGGCGCGGGCTGTCGTCCATCAGCGGTCCTCCTTGCCGGCAGCGACCAGCGCTCGCCGGCGACGTTGGGCGGCCCGTGGATCGGCGCCGGAGGCGGCGTCGGGACGGGCCGGCAGGTCGATGACCCGGGCCAGGTTGGGCATCTGGGCCGTGCGGTGAGGAAACGCCATGGCGTCCACGAAGTGCTCCTGGAAGCGCGGCTCGATGGCCGTCTCGATCTTGTCGACGGTCCGTACGACCGCCTCGATCTCGGTCCGGGCGGCGCCCGACAGGAGGGCGATGAGGGCGCCCGTGCCGGCGGCGTTGCCGGCCGAGCTGGCGTGCTCGAGGTCGCAATCGGGGATCAGCCCCAGGACCATCGCGTGGGTCAGGTCGATCTGGCTGCCGAAGGCCCCGGCCAGCCGAATCTCGTCGACCGCGTCAACCCCGGCGTGGTCCATCAGCAGGCGCGCTCCGGCGTACAGGGCCGCCTTGGCCAGCTGGATCGCGCGCACGTCGTTCTGGCTGATCAGGATCCGGGGCTGGCCGTCGCGCAGGACGTAGCTGAAGGTCCGGCCGTCGGGGATCACCCGCGCACTCCGCTCGACCAGGCCACCGTCGATGATCCCGTCGGCCGTGATCACCCCGGCCAGGAACAGCTCGGCGATCACCTCGACGATGCCCGAGCCGCAGATCCCGGTTACGCCCAGCTCGGCCGCCGCGGCGTCGAAGCCGGCCTCGTCCGACCAGAGGTCGCTGCCAATCACCTTGAAGCGCGGCTCGAGGGTGGCGCGGTCGATCCGGACCCGTTCGATCGCCCCCGGGGCCGCCCGCTGGCCCGAGCCGATCTGGGCGCCCTCGAAGGCCGGCCCGGTCGGGCTGGAGGCGGCCAGCAGGCCGTGCCGGTTGCCCAGCACGAGCTCCGCGTTCGTGCCCACGTCGACGATCAGCTGGAGCCGGTCCGACAGGTACGGTGTCTCGGCCAGGATGACCGCCGCAGTGTCGGCCCCGACGTGCCCGGCGATGCAGGGCAGGATGTACAGACGGGCTCCCGCGTTGACCCGCAGGCCGAGCTCGGCCGCCGGCAAGCGGAGGGCCCGGTCGGTGGCCAGCGCAAACGGCGCGCCACCGAGCGGGGTCGGGTCGATCCCGAGCAGGAGGTGATGCATGATCGGGTTGCCCACGATCGTCAGCTCCAGGATGTCGGCCCGCTTGACCCCGGCCCGCATGGCCAGGCCCGCGATCAGCTCGTCGAGCGCCTTGCGCACGACCCGGGTCATCTCCTCGGCGCCCTCGGGATGCATCATCGCGTAGGACACCCGGCTCATCAGGTCCTCGCCGTAGCGGATCTGGGGGTTCATCAGGCCATTCGAGGCCAGGATCGAGCCGTCGGCGAGGTCCGCCAGGTGGCCCGCGATCGTGGTCGAGCCGACATCGATGGCCACGCCGTAGGCCCGATCGTGGAGGCCCGGCCAGATGGCCGTCAGCTGGTGGCCGTCGTGGACTGCCACGGTGATCCGGTAGTTGCCGGCGGCCAGGGCCGGCTGGAGCGCCCGGATCACGCCCAGGTCGGCAGCCAGGTCGGTCAGCCCCCACTCCCGTTCGAGCGCCTCGAACAAGCGCACGAGGTCGCCGCTGGGCGAGGCGAGCTCGGGCTGGACGACCTCGACATAGTGCAGCCGGACCACCGGGTCGATGACGAACTCGCGGACCTGGAGGCTCTTCCGGACGACCTGGCGATGGACCTGGCTCTCGGGCGGGACATCGATCAGGAGGTCGCCCCGGACCAGCGCCGTGCAGCTCAGCCGGCGGTCGTCGGCCAGACCGTGATCGCGACGGTAGCTGGCCTCGAGCTCGCCGCCCGCCGACAGGTGGTCGATGGTCGAGCTGATCTTGAGCTTGGGAAACTCGCCGAGCCCCGGGCTGACCTGGCACCGGCCGCAGAGCCCGCGGCCACCGCAGACCGAGTCGATGTCGACGCCCAGCGAGCGGGCCGCGTCGAGCACGGTCGTGCCCTCGGCAAACCGGCCGCGCCGGCCGGATGGCGTGAAGACGACGAGGGCAGTGCCGCCGGGGGCTGCGGTCGCGTCGGCTGGTGTCGCGTCGGCCACGGGCTGGTCAGCCGGCCGGGCTGGTCGCGAGCGCATCGCGCCGGCGATTCACCCGGCGACCGGGCTCGCCCTGCGCCGGGGCCACCCGGTAGGTCCGGATCCAGCGCGCACATTCGGGGTCGTTGGCCAGCAGGACATCGGCGGCCATGACCGACTGGCGGACCTCCGCCAGCAGCGGATTGGTGATCGCCGAGGTCAGGCCGCTGGCCATGGCCATGGCCAGGAACGCGCCGTTGATGCCTTCCCGGTTGGGCAGGCCGAAGCTGACGTTCGATGCCCCGCACGTGCTGTTGACGTGGAGCTCGTCGCGCAGCCGGTTGAGCAGGCGGAACACCTGCCGGCCGGCCGTGGCCATCGCCCCGATCGGCATGAGCAGGGGATCGACCAGGATGTCCTCGGCTGGGATGCCGTGGTCGGCCGCCCGCTCGACGATGTGCCTGGCGACCGCGAAGCGCACGTCAGGGTCCTCGGAGATGCCGGTCTCGTCGTTGGAGATCGCGACGACCGCCGCGCCGTACTTGCGGACGAGAGGCAGGACCCGCTCGAGCCGCTCGTCCTCGCCGGTCACCGAGTTGACCAGGGCCTTGCCCTGGTAGACCGCCAGGCCCGCTTCGAGGGCCTCGACGATCGAGGAGTCGATCGACAGGGGCAGGTCGGTCAGGGACTGAACCAGCTGGATCGTGCGGGCCAGGATGGCCGGCTCGTCGGCCAGCGGGATGCCGGCGTTGACATCGAGCATGTGGGCGCCGGCCTCGACCTGGGCCAGCACGTCGCGCTCGACCCGGCTGAAGTCGCCGTTCTTCATCTCCTCGGCCAGGAGCTTGCGGCCGGTCGGATTGATCCGCTCGCCGATGATCACGAAGGGCTGGTCCGCCCCGATGACGACCGTCCGGCTGGCCGAACCGACAACGGTGCGGGTCACGCTGACGGTGCCTCGGGCCGGGCGCCGCCGGCCGCGATCAGGCCGGCCAGGACCTCCTTGGTGTACTCGTGCTCGAGCCGGCTGGCCTCGGCGCTCACCTCGGCGTCGAGGTCGTCGCCACACGGCCGCTGGGTCTTGCGCCACTCGGCGATGTAGGGGTCCATCTCGCGCCGGCCGGACTTCACGGCGGCCTTGTCGATCGCCACCTGGAAGCGCGGATGGAGGACGATCTTGGATGCCCGGCGAGCGTCCTTGGCGACCACCTGGGCGGGGATGTCGCGCCACCAGATGACGGTCAGGGCGGCCATCAGGCGGCGCTCCCGAAGCGCCCGATCGAGTCGGCCAGCTCGCCCAGCCCGGTCGCCCGCTGCTCGAAGCTCAGGCCGAGCCGGTCGGCGGCCGCCCGGGCCGTATCGGCGAGGTCCGGATCGTCGGTCTGGGCCAGGTGCACCAGCCGGCGGTAGTTGCCGAAGTAGGTCGCCAGTAGCTCAGGGTGCCGATCGAGGCCCAGGCCCCGGATGACCAGCCGCTCGAAGTTGCGGGCCAGGAAGTCGGTCAGGAAGAACGTGGCCGGATCGTCGTCGGTGATCTGGGCGAAGGCCGCCCGGCCGGCATAGAACTCGTAGCAGTGGGCGCCGGCCAGGCGTTCGACGCCCTCCTCCTCGAGGACCCGGTCGAGCAGGCCGCCGGTGCCGCAGTCGGCATAGGCCACGAAGATCGTGGCGTAGCGGGGCCGGGCCGAGCGGATCTTGCGCTGGACCGCCGCCGGGATGCCGCCCGGGCGGTTGTGGAGCGAGGCCGGCAGGCAGGTCAGGTCGACATGCTCGAAGCCGGGCCGGCGGGTCAGGCTGACCAGCTCGCGGGCGAGCGCCCCGCAGCCGATCACGAGGACGCGGGGCGCCGCGTCAGGCGACGCTGGCACGTCGCTTGTCGATCAGGGCGCGGGCCATGTCGGCCGCCACGCCCGCATCGCGGCAGTAAGCATCGGCACCCACCGCCACGCCGAACTCCTCGTTGAGCGGAGCGCCCCCGACGAGCACGATGTAGTCGTCCCGGATGCCCCGGGCCTTCATCGTATCGATCACGACCTTCATGTAGGGCATCGTGGTCGTGAGCAGGGCCGACATGCCCAGGATGTCCGGGTGGTGCAGGTCGAGCGCGGCCAGGAACTTGTCGGCGTCGGTGTTGATGCCCAGGTCGAAGACCTCGAAGCCGGCCCCTTCGAGCATCATCCCGACGAGGTTCTTGCCGATGTCGTGGATGTCGCCCTTGACCGTGCCGATGACGACCTTGCCGATCGGCTGGGCGCCCGTCTCGGCCAGGAGCGGCCGAAGGATGCCCATCCCAGCCTTCATCGCATTGGCCGCCAGGAGGACCTCGGGCACGAACAGGATGCCGTCGCGGAAGTCGATCCCGACAATCTTCATGCCGGCCACCAGGGCATCGTCCAGGACCCGGCTGGCCGACCAGCCGCGCCCGAGCAGGATGTTGGTGCCCTCGACGATCTCGGCGGCCATCCCGTCGTACAGGTCGTTGTGCATCTGTTCGGTCAACTCGGCGTCGGACAGGCCGGCGAGGTCAACCTCGGTGTCATCGTCCTGGACCATTCCGCGGCCTCCTGGGCCATCATCACGGTTCCACAATGCGGAACGATGCCGTATCATGGAACGACGACCTGCAGCGTAGCGGATGGATCGGTGACATGTCCATAGCCCGTCCTCCCGGCCGGCGCGAGAGCCGGGTCCAGTCGATCGAGCGGGCCTTTGCCGTGCTGGGCGCCCTGGCCGACGGGCCTCTCGGGGTGACCGAAATCGCCCAGCTGGTCGAGCTGCCCAAGAGCACCGTCGCCCGGCTGCTCTCGTCGCTCCAGCGCGAAGGCGCGGTCGAGCAGGAACCGGGTGGCACTCGCTACCGGGTGGGTTCCAGGATCGTGACCCTGGCCTCGTCGGTGGTCCCGACCCGGAGCATGGTCGTGCTGGCCCGAGCGGAGCTGGAAGCTCTGGCCCAATTGGCCGGCGAGGCGGCCGGCCTGTCCGTGCCCGAGGGCTTCCAGGTCCACTACGTCGACCAGGTCGATACGGCCAACCCGGTCTCGGTCCGCGACTGGACGGGCAGCCGCGTCCCAATGCACGCGGTGCCCTCCGGGCTGGTGATCCTGGCCCACCTCCCATCGGCCAGCCTGGAGCGCTTCCTGGCCCGCCGGATGGAGGCCTTCACGCCAGCCACCGTGACCGAACCGGCCACCCTGCGCGAACGGCTGCGCCGGGTCCAGCAGGATGGCTACGCCTGGGTCTACGGCGAATTCTCGGTCGGCATCAACTCGGTCGCAGCCGGGGTGGCCAACGAGGACGGCGAGATCGTGGCCGCGGTCCACCTCCACGGGCCGTCCTATCGCTTCCCGGTCGAGGGCAGCCAGGCCCGCCTGGGCCTGGAGGTGGTCGCCGCGGCCGCCCGCATCTCGGCCCGCTTCCGGACGGGGGTCGGGCCGACCGCCCGCCGGAACGCCCCTGCCGGGGATTGAGCCGGTCGGTTATAACGGTCGACGGGGGAGGGAGCAGGAGCGAAAACGTGGGCAGCCTGTTCATTGACGGCGAGTGGACGGCCGGCTCGTCCGGTCAGACGAGCTCGGTCATCGCGCCGTTCGACGGCAGCGAGATCGCGCAGGTCGATGTCGCGGCCGACGTCGACGTCCAGCGCGCGATCGGCGCCGCGCGGCGTGCCTTTGACGGCGGGGAGTGGCCGGGCACGCCGGCACCGGAGCGGGGCGCCATCCTCAACCGGATCGCCGACCTGCTCGAGCGTGACGCGGACGAGATCGCCCGGACCGAGACGCGCAACACGGGCAAGGCCCTGCGCGAGGGCCGCTACGACGTGGCCGACGTGGTCAAGGTCTTCCGCTACTACGCCGCGATGGCCGACAAGGACGCCGGCCGGCTGGTTGCCACCGGCTCGCGGGACGCCCTCAGCCGGATCGTCTACGAGCCGGTCGGCGTGTGCGCCCTCATCGGGCCGTGGAACTACCCGCTCCTGCAGGTCGCCTGGAAGGTGGCGCCGGCCATCGCCGCGGGTGACACGTTCATCGTCAAGCCCGCCTCGGTCACGCCCCTGACGGCCATCCAGCTCATGCGCGTCCTGGAGGAGGTGGGCCTGCCCCGGGGCGTCGCGAACCTTGTCCTGGGCCCGGGCGAGCGGGTCGGCCAGGCCCTGGCCGAGAGCACGGAGGTCGACTTCATCTCGCTGACCGGCGGCATCGATGCCGGTCGGATGATCATGCGGGCGGCCGCCGGGAACATGAAGAAGGTGGCCTTCGAGCTGGGCGGCAAGAGCCCCAACATCGTCTTCGACGACTCCGATTTCGAGACGGTCGTGGACTACGCCCTGACCGCGGCGTTCGTCCATTCGGGGCAAGTCTGCTCGGCCGGCACGCGGGCGCTGGTCCAGGACACGATCTACGACGAGTTCGTGGCCGAGGTCGCCAAGCGGGCCGAGCTCATCCGCCTGGGCGACGGATTCGACGAGACGACCGAGGCCGGACCGCTCATCAGCGCGGAGCACCGTGCCAAGGTGGAGCGCTACATCCGGATCGGGATCGATGAGGGTGCCCGGCTCGTGGCCGGCGGCACGCGGCCGACCGAAGCGCACCTCCAGCACGGCTTCTTCGTCCGGCCGACCGTCTTTGCCGACTGCAACCGCTCGATGCGAATCGTCCGTGAGGAGATCTTCGGCCCGGTCCTCACGATCGAGAAGTTCCACACCGAGGACGAGGCGGTCGAAGCCGGCAACGACACGACCTACGGCCTGGCCGGTGCCGTCTGGACGGCCGACGCCGGTCGCGCCCAACGGGTCGCCGGTCGCCTGCGCCACGGCACGATCTGGATCAACGACTACCACCCCTACCTGCCGCAGGCGGAGTGGGGCGGCTTCAAGCAGTCGGGCATCGGCCGCGAGCTCGGCCCGACCGGCCTCGACGAATACCGCGAGGCAAAGCACATCTACCAAAACACGTCGCCCGCTCCGTCGCGCTGGTTCGGCAGCTAGGGCCGGGGTTCCATCCCGGGCCCGGGCCAGCTTGAGTGCCGTCCCGGGGCCCCGGCGCGTGGCCAGCCCGAGGTCCCGCGCCCCGTCCCTCGGGCCTGGCGTGCGTCCGGCGGGCCCAACCGACGAGCCGACGCCCGACTTGGTCCCTGGTGAAGCGTGAGACGCACGAAATTGACGGATCTGGCCGCGATCGCGTCCAATCTGTGCACCGGACGCACGAAACCGGTCGGTGGGGTGGCAAACATGTCAGTTGTGCCCGCCTGGCGCAAACCCGGCCAGGCGCCACGGCCAGCGTCTGGAATTGAAACGGCCCGGTCGATGACCGGGCCGCTTCACAACTGCGAGTGAACGAACGGCGGTTACTCCGCCGGGATCTCCGCGTGGATCGCGTCGAGATCGACTCCCTGGGAGCGGCGGTATAGGCGGGCCACGACGTAGACCAAGGCGGCGAGCCCATAGAGGATCCCGAGGAAGATGATCGAGGTGCTGTTCCCGGCACCGATCCCGTACAGGCCAGCAGGGGCGGCAGACGTGACACCTTCCCACAGCCACTCGTAGATGACCCAGCCGAGGAAGATCGTGGTGATCGCCCCGGCGATGCTGATTACGGGTAGGCCGGCAATGTTGAACCGAACGATCGGTGACTTCAGATAGAGGTCGCGCTTCCACCAGGGCAGGATGGTCGCCGCAATCGCAGTCCCGAAGAAGGTCACGGCAATGACCAGCGATGCATCGAGCGTGTATTTGGCGAAGCCCTGGTACGCATAGAGGTACGAGAGAACGACGCCCGGGATCATGATCAGCAGCAGGGCAATCCCCGGGACGCCCCGGTCCGAGACGCGCCCCGCGGCCTCGGGCAGGACCCGGTCGAAGGCCGCCGCGAAGATCATCCGGGTCGAGGACAGCCAGAGCGTCCCGGCCCAGCCGAGGAACCAGACGCCAAAGATGACCACGACGATCATCTGGACGATGTGGCTGTCGATGAGGAACGAGGCCAGCATCGGCGGATAGCCCCAGATCGGGAGCGCCGGGGCGGTTGCCACGTAGCCATAGGCCCAGTCGATGAAGTTGACGTTCATCGCGTTGAAGAAATCCCAGCCGAACGTCTTGGCGGCGAGGAGCACGAACACGATTGCCAGGATGATCGTGACCCACAGGCCGCCGAGCATCCCCCGCAGGACCTTCCGGAAGTCGCCCGCCCCGCGGACCTCGCCGTACAGGGTGGCGCCCCAGTTCGGGTAGAGGATCCAGAACATCATGAACGGGAGCAGCAGGAAGGTGCCCTGCCCTAACCCGAAGTCGAGCGGCGAGCCGCCGGCAACGAAGCCGTCATTCGCCGTCGCGTTGGCGATCGTGGACTGGTAGGCGTTCGACACACCGAAGAGGGACTGGCCCTCTCGGTTGAAGGCTGCCGTGAACGAGTCCTGAGATGACACCAGCATCAGGACGAAGATCACGGCCAACGCCGCCAGACCGATGAAGATGCTCCAGCGCTGGATCCGGGCGTAGCCGGCCATGCCCAGGGCGACCGCGCCAGACGCGAGGACGATCGTCACCAGCGAGACGACGAACGTGCCTGTCTGCGAGCTGAGGAAGGTCAGGCCGTCGGTCCAGCCTGCCAGAGCCGCCAGCGGCTGAGCGAACTCGATGTTGAGGATGTAGCCATAGATCGGGGCCCACAGGGCGAGGATGAACCACCAACCAGTGGCGGAGAGGACAAATCCAATGCCGCCGCGCTTGAGGCCCAGGAGCGCGCCGACGATGATCCCGAGGATGCCGCCGCCGATCGATCCTGCGCTTCCAAGCCCGAAGGCCTGAGCTACGAGATAGAGGGTGATCCCCCCGACGAGCGCACCGACGACGCCGCCGGGAGGACCGTCGAGGATCCGCGTCTGCCAGACGTAGTCACCCCCCGCCCGGGGCATGACCGCGATCAAGCCTGCGTAGGTGATGCACAGGAACGTCATCGCGATTCCCGAAATGAGCAGCGCGGACAGCACCGACCCATTCGGAACAAATGCGAAAACAGCCAGGCTGTAGAACATTCCGAGGGTCACGAGGTTGACCGACAGGAACGAGTAGCCGAACGCGTCGAAGCCCGACCAGCCCTTGACCAGGCCGGTCGCGTTGCGCAGGAAGAGCGACGGTGTTTCCTTACTGACTGAGGTCATGCTCCCCTCTCTTTCGTGTCCACCCCCCATCCGGAACTCACCGATCAGAAAAGGTCAGCCGTTGATCAGCAAATAGCGCTTCACCGATCCCTTCTTCGTGTCCAGGTCGACGATCGCCGCCTGGAGCACGCCGTCCTCGTAGGTACTGCCTGGGTTCACGGCGAGGGTGCGACCGAGCTTGACCGCGCCTCGACCCTCGTGGATGTGGCCGTGCATCGAGAGCACCGGCCCGTACTCGAGGATCGCCTCGCGGACCGCGTGCGAGCCGACGGGAACCAGCGCCTGCCCGCCCGAGACGTAGTTCATGGCGGCGTCGAGCTTGGGGGCGTTGTCCAGGTTCGAGCCGTAGGGCGGGACGTGGAAGTTGAAGATCGCGCGATGCGGGTCGGGCGCCGCCTTGACCAGCTCGTCGATCTTGGCCCGAAGCCGGTCCTCGGGCATCTCCCGGAAGGTGTTCCAGGGCGTCGGATTGGTCCAGCCCGTGGAGATCATGGTCAACCCTTCGAGGTCGATCGGCACCGCCTCGCCGAGGATGGCCGAGTCCGAGCGCTCGATGATCTCGTCAATCTCGAACATGTCGTCGTTGGCCGGCGAGACGATGCAGCGGACCTGCGAGGTACGCAGCTTCTCGTCCGCGATCGCCATCCAACGCTCGACACCGTGGACGATCTCGGCCTTGAACCGGGCATCGACCAGGCTGGGGTCGTCGCTCCAGGCGTTCACTTCCTCGCGGCTGAGCCGGACGGGGTAGTAGCCCCGATCGCTGATCCGCTTTTCCATCGCGACCGCCTCGGCCTCGGTGGCCAGCGCGTGGTGCTGGTCCTGGATCGTGACGTCCCAGCCCGAGCCGTTGGCCACGATCGGGACCATCGCCTTGCCGGTCATGTCGCCGCCCATGACCAGCACATCGGCCTTGTGGAAGGCGCCCGCGTTGAGGAACTTGCGCCAGCAGACGTCGGAGCCATGGACGTCGGTCGCGTAGAAGATCCTCATCGAGCCTCCGCACCAGCCGCCATCGACCGCACCTCAGCTGCGCTCGCCCGTGCGTGGCGAGGCTGGACGGCAGTATACGGGCGAGGCCGCCCGATTCCACGACGAATTCGGCACCCGCGACGGCGCCAGCGGCCAGGTGAGCGGTGCCTGCTATCGTGGCGGCATGGACACGGCCGTGCGATCCGCGCTCGCCCTGGACGAGACGGCCGGAGCCTCAGCCGAGCTGGCCGGGCCGGCCGGACGGCTGGCGGTGAGCTGGCTCGGCCGGATCGAATACCGCGCGGCGTGGGCGCTCCAGCGCGAGCTCCTCGAGGCGCGTGCCATGGGCTCGATCCCCGATCAGCTCCTGCTGCTCGAGCATCCGGCCGTGCTGACCCTCGGCCGCCAGGCCGACGAGCGCTTCGTGCGCGCCTCGGCGGCCGAGCTGGAAGCGCGCGGCATCGAGCTGATCCGGGTCGAGCGCGGCGGCGAGGTGACCTACCACGGTCCCGGCCAGCTGGTGGCCTACCCGATCATCGCCCTCTCCCGGCGCGGCCTCCTCGTGCGGCCCCTGGTCCGGGCGCTCGAGGCCGCCCTGGCTGCCACCTGCCGGGACTTCGGGGTCGAGGCCGACCGGCGCGACGGGCATCCCGGCTGTTGGGTCCTGCCGGCCGGCCAGCCGGCGCGCAAGATCGGCGCCCTCGGCCTGCGCATCGAGCGGGGCGTCTCGTTCCACGGGGTCGCCCTCAACATCGACCCGGACCTGGCCGACTTCGAGCTGCTCGATGCCTGCGGGATGCCGGGGGTCGTCTCCACCTCGATCGCCCTCGAGCTCGGCCGGCCAACCGAGCGCCCTTCGACCGAGCTCGTCGGCCGGGCGGGGGCCACCTTCGCCCGGGCCCTGGCCGAACAGCTCGATACCGAGTTGGCCGGCGAGCTGCCGGCCTGAGCGTCTGATGGCGGCCGGGCTGTTCGAGCTGCGTCGTGACGCGATCACCGGCTGGTGGGTTGCCACGATCGTCGACCGGGCCTTCCACCGGGACCGGTTCGCCCTGGCGGCCGGCCTGGTCGAGCCCGAGGACGGCTGCCAGAATTGCCGCGAGCCGGCCGGCGAGGGCGTCCGCCTGCGGACCCTCAAGGACTTTGCCTTTCACGTGGTCGGCACCGAGGACGAGGCCCGCGAGCTCGATCAGAACCTCGTCCAGGTCGCCATCGAGCAGGCCCGGGCGTCGGGCAGCTGGCGGACGGTTGTCGCGCCGCCGGGCGAGCACCGCCCGCTCCAGGCGGTCGGCGACGAGCTGATCGGGGCGATGCTCCGACAGTGCCGCGACGCGATTGCCGAGGCCAGTGCCGCCGGCCAGACGGCGTACCTCCAGGTGGTCCAGAACTGGGGCGCCCAGGCCGGCGCCCGGACCGATCACCTGTGCCTCGACCTGTACGACCTGCCCCAGGTCCCGCACCGGGTGGCCGAGGAGATCGGTGGGGCGGCCCGCTTCGTCATCCGGGAGGGCGAGTGTCCCTTCTGCCGGCTCGTCCGCGACGAGGCCCGGCGGAGCGAACGCCTGCTGTGGCAGGACGCCTCGAGCGTGGCGTTCGCGCCGTTCGCGTCACGCTCGCCGTTCGAGGCCTGGATCGTGCCCCGCACCCACGCTGCCGACTTCGGCACGGCCAGCGACGCCGACGTGCTGGCCACGGCCGAGGCCCTGCGCCGGGTGCTCGGCCTGCTGGCCGCCCTCGACGGGCCGCCCCACAACCTGGTCCTCCATACGGCCCCGTTGCGTGAGCGGATCGACGGGACCTACCACTGGCACTGGGAGATCCACCCGCGCCTGCGCGAGATCGCCGGGCTCGAGCTGGGCACCGGCCTGCCGGTCAACCCGGTCTCGCCGGAGGACGCTGTCGAGGAGCTGCTCCGCTCGGCCCGGCGCAGCCCGGCCGAATGACCGGCCTGCGTCACACGCCCGGTGGCGCGGGCGTCATCAGCCCGTGGACCCGATCGGTCAGTACGCCCAGCTCAGCATCCCTGCGGACCGGCACTTGACGGGATCGCCTGCCCGGACCGCTGCGGACGCCTTCGTCGAGGAGCTGTTCCAGAAGCACCACGGCGAGATCTACGCCTACCTCGCCCGGATGCTGCGCGATCCAGAGCTCGCGGCCGACCTGACCCAGGACGCCTTCATCAAGGCCTACAAGGCCCACGCCACGCTCGAAGATCCGGCTCATGCCCGGGCCTGGCTGTACCAGATCGCCCACCGGGTCGCCCTCGACGAGATCCGCCGGCGCAAGATCGTGCGCTTCCTGCCGTGGACCGGCGAATCCCACGGCACGGCCCCCTCGGCCGAGCACCTGGCGCTGTCGGGCCGTCTGTCGAGCGACCTCCAGCGCGCCCTGGCCCGGATTCCCGAGCGCCAGCGGGCCGCCCTCCTCCTGGCCGAGCTGCACGACCTGAGCGGCCTCGAGCTGGCGGCTGCCCTGGGAGTCAGCCATGTCGCCGCCCGGGCCCTCCTCACCCGGGCCCGGGACAGCCTCCGGCGCGAGCTGGCCAGCGAACGGGCGGCCGAAGCCGCCGCCGAAGCCGAAGCGGCCGATCGGTCACGTCCGCGATGAGCCGCAGCACGATCAGCCATGAGCAGGCCCGGCGGCTGGCCGCGCGGCGCCTCGACGAGGAGCTCTCGAGCTCCGACCTGGCGGCCCTGTCGGCCCACTTTGACGACTGCCTCGCGTGCAGCGCCACGGCCGCCGGCTACGAGGCCGACCGCCTCGCCCTGCGGGCCCTGCCGCCGATCGAGCCACCGCGCGACCTGTGGGCTCGGACGAGCGTGGCCCTCGAACGTGAGCACCTGCACGGGCCGGCGACGGCCCGGCGCCTGCCCCGGCGCTGGGGTCCCGTGGCCGGCCTCGCCAGCGGCCTGGCCGTCGTCCTGGTCCTGGTGATCGTGGGAACTGGTCCCTTCGGCGGTGCGCCCCAGCGTCCGATTGCCCAGGCCACGCCCCGCGTCGTAGCGTCGGCGGGCCGCCAGCCGGTCGTCACCCCGATCGCGGTCGATTCACAGGTCAGCTGGGTGGTCACCAAGGGCCCCGACCTGTCCCTGGTGACGGCCAACGTGACGAGCGTCTGTCCCACCGGCGACGAGCCGGGCTGCCCGCCGATCGCCGGCGTGTCGAAGGGCCTGGCCAGCCTGCCCACCGCCGCCAGCGCGGTCACCCTCTCGCCGACCAACGGCAGCGAGGCGATCGCCGCTGCACCGAGCGTGGACCAGGCCGGCACGACCCTCTACGTCCTCGATGTGAAGCCCGCCCCGGCCGGCTCGCCCGGGACCTCGCCGGCGAGCTCGACGGCCGTGCCGGCCAGCAGCCAGCCGGCGATCAGCCCGACCCCCGCGGCCAGCCAGCCAGCGGCTCCATCGGCCAGCCCCTCGGCCCGGACGAAGGCCAGCCCCTCGGTCACGCCTCTGCCGTCTGCCTCGGGGGAGGCTTCGCCGCCGGCATCGCCTTCGATCGCGCCACCGGCCTCGGGCTCGCCCGCTCCGTCGGCGGCGGCCACCCTGGCCATCGTGAGCAACGTGACCCTGGTCGGCGACGAGGCGGCCTACAGCCCGGACGGCCAGTGGTTCGCCTTCTCGGCCCGGCCGGCCGCGAGCACGACCGGGCCCGACATCTACGTCTGGCGGCCCGGCCAGCCGGCGGCCGTGGCCATCACGTCCGACCACGGCACGGTCTTCTCGGGCTGGGTCGACGGCCAGATCCTGGCCAGCCGGGCGATCCCGACCGATTCCTCCGGGTCCCCGTCCGCCTCACCGAGCGCGAGCTCCAGCCCGGCCGCCTCGCCCTCGGCGCGGCCATCCAGCGCGACACCCAAGCCCAGCTCGAGCCCGGCGGCCGGGCCGTCTGGGCCGGCCGCGCCCGGCCCCAGCGCATCGGCCTCGGCGGCGCTCTTCGGCGCTTTGGCCAGCCGGGCCATGGCCACGCCGGCCGCCTTCCTGATCCAGCCGGCCACCGGCCAGGCCACCCGCCTGACTGGTCTCGACGGCTGGCGGCCGGTCGTCGATCCGTCGGGCCGCTGGGTCGCCTACTGGGCAGGCTCCCTCGCCTTCGATCCAGCCAGCCTCCAGTGGCAGCCCGCCCAGGGCCGGCTCGAGGTCGCCAGCTGGCCGGCGGTGAAGGCTGCGCCTGACCCATCCAGCGTGACCGCCTCGGCCAGGGTCCTGCCCTTCGACGACGTCGCCGACTGGGACGTCAGTTGGGACGAGGCCGGCAGCCACCTCGGGGTGTGGATCGCCGACACGAACAATCCGGGCCTGGGCAGCCTGAGCCTGCTCACCATCGACGGGGCCTCGGGGGCGGTCAGCAGCGTCACGCCCCAGCTCCTCAGCGCGACCCTCGCCGAGCGTGGCTTCACGCTCAAGGACGGCCAGCTGGTATGGGCCTCGCCGCCCGGCCAGGATGGCAACGGCAGCCACCTGTCCGTGCTCGCCTGGAGCGGTCCCAATGCGGGCAAGACCACGATTCAGTCGCTCGGGCCGGGGGTCGTCCTGCTCCTGCACTGACCCGGCCATAGGCCGAATGGCTTGTCCCGATCAGCGATTCGGGCTATCCTGACGCAAGTGCGACTCAAGTTTGTCGCGTGCGCCGTGCTCAGCGCCGCGCTCGCACTGGTCGCCGCACCCGGCATCGTGGGCTCGCGAACCCCCAGCCCCGTCCGTGCCATCGAGGCAGCGGCGTTCCAGCCATTACAGATCGACGCGTCGGGCGCGACCACCTCGGTGATCGCGGCGGACGACCCGGCCCTGCGCTCAGCCAATACGCTGGACGACTCGGCCAGGTTCGACGAGCCCGCCGCCCCGACCAGCTCGCCGGCCCCGGTCCGAGCCGCCGCTCGCAGCCAGGCGGTACCCGGCTTCAGCTCGTCGATCAAGCCGCCGAAGTACACCCTCAAGGGGGTCGCCAGTTTCTACAACAACGGCACGACGGCGATGCGCCTGCCGGCCGGCACGATCATCCGGGTGTGCGGTGCGGCTGGCTGCCTCGACCGGGTGGTCAACGACTACGGCCCGTCGGCCGCATTCAAGCCGGCCCGGGTCATCGACATGTACGAGCCCGACTTCTTCAAGATCTGCGGCTGCCCGTCGTACTCGGGTTTGACCGAGGTTACCGTCTCGATCTACTGACCCTGCGGTAGACTGGCCCCGACCTTTAACGACCGGTTCTGTGAGGCCGGGAAGGAGAGCATGACGGGTCGCCAGATCATGACCGCGGACGAGATCCGCCGGGCGACGGTCCGGATCAGCCACGAGATCGTGGAGAAGCAGGCCGGTACGGCTGGCCTGGTCCTGATCGGGATCCAGCGCCGGGGCGTGCCCTTGGCTCATCGCATCGCCGCGGCGATCTTCGAGAACGAGGCCGTTCGCCTGCCGGTCGGCGCCCTCGACATCACCTTCTACCGCGACGACCTGTCGCTGGTCGCCCAGCAGCCGATCGTCAAGGGCACGGACCTGCCGTTCGACCTGAACGGGGCCACGATCGTGCTCGTCGACGACGTCCTTTATACCGGCCGGACGATCCGGGCCGCCATGGATGCCCTGGTCGACTTCGGCCGGCCCCAGGCGATCCGGCTGGCCGTGCTTGTCGACCGCGGCCACCGTGAGCTGCCCATCCGGGCCGACCACGTGGGCAAGAACGTGCCGACCTCGCGCGAGGAGCTGGTCCGGGTCCACCTCGAGGAGACCGACGCCGAGGACGGCGTCCTGATCGACCGGATTGAGCGCGTCGCTGCGGTTGCCGGCAGCCTGGAATGACCGCCGCGACCCCTGACCAGGCGCTCCCCTCGGATCCGGCCAGCCTGCTCCAGGTGCCATCCGTGGACGCGGCGCCGGCAAGCCAGCCGACTCGCTGGCCGCACCGCCACCTGCTCGACCTGGACACGATCAGCGGCCCCGAGATCGAGCTGGTCCTGCACACCGTCGAGGCCATGCGCGAGGTCCTCGCCCGCCCGATCGCCCGGGTCCCGGCGCTGCGCGGGACGGCCGTCACGATCCTGTTCTACGAGGCCTCCACCCGGACCCGGGTGAGCTTCGAGGTGGCGGCCAAGAACCTGTCGGCCGACGTGGTCAACATCGCGGCGGCCTCCAGCAGCGTGTCGAAGGGCGAATCGCTGATCGACACGATCCGCACGGTCGAGGCCCTCGGCGCCCGGATGATCGTCCTGCGCCACTCGTCGTCGGGGGCAGCCCAGCTGGCCGCCGAGCATTTCTCGGGCTCGATCCTCAACGGCGGCGACGGTTGGCACGCCCACCCCAGCCAGGCCTTGCTCGACCTGTTCACGCTCCGCCAGCGCCTGCCCGGCGGCGACGTGCGCGGCCGCAAGGTCGTGATCCTGGGCGACGTCCTCCACTCGCGGGTCGCCCGCTCCAACATCTGGGCCCTGACGGCGGCCGGCGCCGACCTGTGGCTGTGCGGTCCGGCGACCCTCCTGCGCGGCTTCGAAGCCTGGGCAAACGCCTCGGCGGCCGTGCCCGGCCACGGCCGCTTCCGGCTCACCAGTGACATCGTCCTGGCCCTCAAGGATGCCGACGCGATCATGGCCCTCCGCCTCCAGCGCGAGCGGATGGCCGGCGGACTCCTGCCCTCGACCCGTGAATACGCCGCCCGCTACGGCCTCGACCTGGCCCGGCTGGCCCTGGCCCGGCCGGACGCTCTGGTGCTCCATCCCGGCCCAATGAACGAAGGCGTCGAGATCAGCCCCGAGGTCGCCGCCCACCCGCGCTCGGTCATCACCGACCAGGTGACCAACGGGGTGGCCGTCCGGATGGCCCTGCTGTACCTGCTGGCGGGGGCCATCGGTGGCTGAGCTGAGGGCCACGCTCGACGTCCAGGCCGACGTGCAAGCCGACGTCGGCCGGCTGGTGGCCGACCTCCAGGTCAGCCGCGCCTGGCTGGTCGATCCACTGACCGGCCGGGAGGGGCCAGGCGAGATCGTCGTCGAGGACGGCACGCTCGAGGCCGTGACCTGGCTCGAGGACGCCGAGGCCGAGGGGATCGAGCCGACCGGGGTGGTCATCGCGCCCGGCTTCATCGATCTCCATGCCCACCTGCGCCAACCGGGCTTCGAGGATGCCGAGACGATCGCCAGTGGCCTGGCGGCGGCCGCCCACGGCGGGTTCACGACCGTGTGCGCGATGCCCAACACCGACCCCCCGACGGACGAGCCGGGCGTCCTGGCCCGGGTCCTGGCCGCGGCCGCCGCATCCGGCTCGCCGGTGGAGCTGCTGGCCTACGGCGCGACGACGGTCGGCCAGGGCGGCTCGGTCCTGGCTCCGCTGGGCGAGCTGGCCGACGCCGGCGCGATCGGCTTCTCGGACGACGGCGCGCCGGTCCGCTCGGCGTCGATCCTGCGCAATGCCCTGCTCTACGCCGGGATGCTCGGCCGCCCGATCATCGAGCACGCTGAGGATCCCGACCTGACCGACGGGGCCGAGGCCAACGAAGGGCTGGTCGCCACCGTCCTCGGCCTGAAGGGCTGGCCGGCTGCGGCCGAGGCCGGACCCGTGGCCCGCGGCCTGGCCATCCTGACCGACGTCCTCGTCGATGAGCCGCGGGCGCGGCTCCATTTCACCCACCTGTCCACGGCCGCGGCCCTCGAGCTCGTGCGGCGGGCCAAGGCCGCGGGGCTGCCGGTGACCTGCGACGTGACGCCGCACCACCTGGCCCTGACCGACGACTGGCTGGCCGGCGCCCGCGACTGGGCCTGGCGGAGCGGTGATCCGGCCTGGCTGGGCCGAAGCCAGCCGGCCCGGCCGTACGAGACCGCCCTGCGGGTCAATCCGCCCCTGCGCGACCGGTCCGATGCGGCCGCCTGCCTGGCCGCCCTGATCGACGGCACCGCCGATGCCGTGGCCACCGACCACGCCCCCCACCGCCAGGTCGACAAGGCGGTCGAGTTTGGCCTGGCGGCCAACGGGATCAGCGGGATCGAGACCGCGCTCGGGCTGCTCCTGGCGGCGGTCGACGACGGGCAGCTGCCGCTCCGCCGGGCGATCGAGGCATTGACCAGCGGCCCGGCCGGGATCCTGGGCGCAGCCGGCTGGCCGGGAGCTCGCGGCCTGGTCGAGGGGGCGCCGGCCAACCTGGTCGTGATCGATCGCGCCGGCCGCTGGCTGGTCGAGCCCGGCAGCCTCAGCTCGAAGGGCAAGAACAGCCCCCTGATCGGGCGGGAGCTGCCCGGCCAGGTCCTGCTCACGATCGCGGCCGGCCGGATCGCGTACCAGGCCCCGGATCCGGCCTGACCGATGGCCAGCGCCGACCCAGTTCGGGATGTCCTGGCCGCCGAGCTCGACCGGCTGGGCCGGCCCTACGAGCTGCTGGACTGCGATCCCGAGCTGGCCGATACCGCTGCCTTCTGCGCCGCCTACGGCTACTCGCCGGGCGACTCGGCCAACACGATCGTGGTGGTCGGCAAGTCCGATCCGCCGCGCTATGTCGCCTGTGTCGTGCTGGCCACCACCCGGCTCGATGTGAACCGGGTCGTGCGGGCGAGGCTCGGCGTCCGGCGCACCTCGTTCGCGTCGACCGACGAGGCGCGCGCCCTGACCGGGATGGAGCTGGGCGGGGTCACCGTCTTCGGCCTCCCTGCTGGCCTGCCGATCTGGGTTGACGCCCGGGTGATGGACCGGCCCGAGATCATCCTGGGCGGCGGCAGCCGGTCGTGGAAGGTCAAGGCGCCGCCGGCGATCCTGGCGGCGTTGCCCAGTGTGGAGATCGTGGAAGGCCTGGCGCTCGAGCCCCCGGCCGGCTAGGTGCTAGGCCGCTCGCTCAGGGACTGACCGCGACCAGGGCCAGGTCCTGGTCGTCGAACACGAGCGAGCTGCTGGCCGGGCCGCCGGGCAGGCTGCTCACGACCCGCACCACCCAGACCAGGCCCGGCTTGCGCTCCGTCAGGCTGACCCCGGTCAGGGCCGCGGCATCGGCCGTCGTCGTTCCCGTGATCGAGATGATCGCCGGCTGGGCACCGGGCAGGAACCAGCCCGAGATCGCCGCGTTGACCTCCTTGAAGCCGTGGCGGGCGACCTGACCCGGCTCCAGGTAGACGCTCGGGTCCTGGCTCAGCCCGTCGATCCAGGCGATCTGGTCGACCACGAACGACCGATCGCAGCCGGCATTGCCGCCGCCCGGCCGCGGGGCGCACTCGGGCGAGCGAGGGTCGCCCAGCTGGCCGACGAGGACGACCGGCCGGGACCCGACAATCGCCTCGAGGCTGCTCGAACCCGCCCACGGGTCGGGTGCCTTCGTGCCGGGCAGGATGATCGGCTGGACCGAGGCGAGGCCCGCCGGCACGACGATGTCGTACAGGAAGGTCGCGTCGTTCGGCTGGAGGGCGGGATCCGGCTGATCGATCAGGACGAGCTGGGTGCCGCTGCACGGATTGGGCTTGTCGGTCGTCGGGGCAGGCGGGCAGCCCTCGGGCGCCCGGTCGTTGCTCAGGTAGCCGCCGATGGCCAGCAGGGGCGAGCGGCCGACCTCGGTGCCCAGCGCCGCCGCGACCGTCCTGACCGGCAGGCCGTCGATCGACTTCGGGAACTCCGACCCAAGCGGGTTGGCCGCGACCGGCCCGGCCAGCGGTCCCCAGACCCGCAGGCTGGTGTCGTCGATCGCCATCCAGCTGGGGATCGCCGCCCCGTACCCGGGCACCCCCGAGACCGCGTCGAGATCGAGGTAGCCTCGGACCAGCCAGACCGTCCGGCCGTCGACCGGTGACCCGGCGGCCGATGGCTCGACCCAGGGCGGGGCGGAGCTGTCGACCGACCAGGGCAGCGCCCCGTAGGCGAGGACGAAGCCAGCCGCCTGGAGGTGGCTGCGGATCAAGTCGACGATGGCGGTCGAGGTCAGCCGGGTGCTCTCGACCTGGGCCGGACTGGGGCCGCTGCTGAGCGTGCCGGCGAGGTCGGCAACGGCGTCAACGACGAAGGCCGAAGTGCACAACGTCGAGGGACCGGGCAAGGTCTCGCACAGCCGGTCATCGTGGAAATGCCCGATCAGGACGAGCGGGCCGGGTGGCACGATCTCGAGCGGACCACTGGGATTGCTGCTCTCGAGGGCGGGCGAGGCGACGGGATCGATGAACAGCGGCGTGATCGTCGCCGTGCCGGCCTCGATCGGATGGCTGGCTCCGTCGTTGCTCCAGCGGACGTCCGGCCGGGACTCGAGGACGGCCTGCCAGTCCGAGATGCACGAACCGACTGGGCCGATGCTCGGCCGGCACGACTCGACGAGCCGGACGGCGCTGTACCAGCCCCCGACCGCCAGCTCGGTGCTGTTGCCGGTCGGGTCTGCGGCGATCGTCTGGGCGCTGCTCACGGCCACGACCGGCAGGCCGCCCGCGCTGGCCGGGAAGATCGGATCGGGCTTCAGTGTCGGCACCACGGCAGCCGGCGACGGTCCGATCGGTCGGACTGGAGCGCGGTTCGCAAACGCGACGACGGCGACGAGGGCAAGGATCGTGACCAGCCCGGCCGCCGCCACGATCGCCCGGTTCGAGTGCTGCCCGATCGGGCCGAGCGGCCGGCCCTCGCCGGTCACCTCGACGATCTCGGCCCGAGGCTCCTGCCGGGGCTCGCCCCCATCCCCCCGGTCCGGGCTCATCAGGAACCGTCGGCCAGCCGGCGGAGGTCGTCGAGCAGGCGATCGATGTCGGATTCAGTGCTCAGGAAGTTCACGATCCCGGCCCGCAGCCATGTCCGGCCGTGCAACCGGGTGGTCGACAGCCAGCCGTCGCCGGAGGCCTCGAGCGCCGCCTGGAGGGCATCCTGGTGGGCGTCCAACCCGGCTTCATCCAGGCTCGACTGAGATCCGCCGGGCAGGTGCCGGAAGCAGACGATGCTCAGCTCGGGCTCGGCCGGCAGCGCCTCGAAGTCGTCGGCCCCGGCGATTGCCCGGGCCAGGTAGGCCGCCAGGTCGTTATTGGCCTCGATCAGTCGGCCCAGCCCGTCCGTGCCCAGGTGCTTCCAGCTCAACCACAGCTTCAGGGCCCGCGAGCGACGGGTCCCTTCCATCGAGCGCTGGTAGAAGTTGAGCGGCTCAAGGTCGGCCGGCGGTGGCCCGCCCCGGTAGTACTCGGGGCTGCGATGGAAGGTCTCGGACAGGTCCTCGGCCCGGCGGACCACGAGCGCCCCGACGTCGTACGCCTGGAAGAACCATTTATGGGGATCGATCGTGACCGAGTCGGCCAGCTCGAGGCCGGGCAGCCGGCCGGCGTCGCGCTCGGACAGCCGGACGGCCCCGCCGTAGGCCGCGTCGGCGTGCAGCCACAGGCCGGCCCCGGCTGCGACCTCGGCCAGCTCGACCGTCCGGTCGACGGAGCCGGTGTTGGTCGAGCCGGCCACGGCGCAGATCGCGAACGGCACGAGGCCCTGCGCCAGGTCGGCCTCGATCGCGTCCGCGACCGGCCCGCCGCGCAGGCGGAACCGATCATCGGCCGCTACCAGGTGGAGCGTTTCGGCCGGGAATCCGAGCTCGTCCAGGGCCCGCGCGATCGAGAAGTGGGCCTGCTCCGAGGCGTACACCCGGACGCCCTCGAGCTGCCGGCCCCGAGGTGGCTGGTCGAGCCCGCGGAGTCTTGCCAGGTGGATGTCCCGGGCGACGGTCATGGCCATGAAGTTGGCCATCACCCCGCCCGAGGTCAGGACGGCGAAGCCATCCGGTCCGGTTCCCACCAGGTCGCACAGCCAGCGGCCGACCTCCTCCTCGACGAAGGCGCTGGACGGCCCGGCGTGCCACACATCGACGCCCTGGTTCATGACCTGGGCGAGCAGCTCGCCGACGATCGACATGACCAGCGGCGGCGGGGTGAAGTAGCTGAGCGCGCGCGGGTGGTACGAGTTCAGGTTGTGGGGCGCGAGCCGGACCCGGAACTCGTCGAGCAGGTCGGCCGACGGGGTCGGATCACGCGGCGCGGGGGCGGGTCCGCCGAGCACGCCGTCCGCCGAGCGGCCGTAGAAGACATCGCGCAGGGCGGCATAGCCGGCCGGCTCACCCATCGCCCGCCGGAACGCTTCGCCGAAGAGGTAGTCGAGGCTGGCCGACCAGGCGGCCGCGCCGAGCGCCTCGAGGGCCGGCCGGGCGTTCGCCTCATCGTCGATGCCGATCAGGGCCGGTTCGGGGTGCCAGCCGAAGCGGCCGGCGGAATCGGGCCGTGGATCGGGTCGATCGGGCAGGTGGGCCGGCATCGAGCGATGGTAGCGGCTTGGCCGGCACGGACGGGATTCCGGATCAGCGGCAGGTTGGCGCCGGCTCCCGTATCGTTCCCGGGTGACTGACCAGGATCCACCGGCCGAGCCGGCTCCAGCCGAGCCGGCTCCAGCCAGCCCGGCCGGAGCGCCGGGCTCGATCAGCCGGCCGCCGATCCAGTACAAGGGCGCCGACCTCGAGCCGGAGCGCGGCCCCGGATTGGGCTGCTTCCGCTTCCAGCTCGTCGTCCTGGTCAGCCTGGTGGTCCTCACCCCGATCAGCGTCGTGGCCGGCTGGCCCGAGGCGGTCAGCGCCGTGCTCCTGTTCGTGGTCATCGCCTTGCTCCTGCTGACGGGCCAAACGATGATCTTCCTGATGCGCCTGATCGCCGCCGACCGGAGGACGCGCCGGCGCCCACTGGCCAGCACCAGCCGGACCGTCGGCGAGCTCGAGGACGAGGCGGCCGCCGAGCCCACGGCGCCTCCTGAGGCGCCTCCTGCGGCAGATGACCCGGCCGGCGCAGACGGCGTGCGACAATAGCCTTCGCGCCCGACGACGGGACCACGCTGGAGGATGTCTGCCCGTGCCCGTGCTCGCGACCTATTTCTCCGTCCGTCGCGGCCGTGATCCCTTCTTCAAGTTCTTCATGCGCACGATCTTTCCCCGCCAGGTCAGGGAGTACGAGGAGAAATACGGGATCCATTTCCTGGGCTGGTACAACGTTGCCCATGGTTGGGACTTCGACAACGTGATCCTGCTGGATCTACCCGACTACGCCACGCTGGACAAGCTGGAGGCCGACGAGGCAACCCGCGCCCTCGGCCACCGGGCCGGCGAATGGATCTTCGAACGTCATCATTCGATGTTCCTCCGGGAGCGGATGGGCAGCGATCTCGAGTACCACCCGTAACGGAGGCGAAGCGATGGACCGGACCCGAATCGACCTGCTCAGTGTCCTCGCCCGGGACGCTTCACTGGAACGCTCCGACTATCTCGTGCGCGCCGCCGAACAGTTCCAGCGCTTCCTTGAGGCCAACGCCTCGACTATCCGGGAGATCGGCGGGCTGACCCTGATCGACGAGGATCCCGACTACCTGGCCATCGCGCCCGACCTGTCGTTCCGGAGCCGGAGCCGCTACCTCGACGACGCGACCGGCGAATGGCACAGCGAGACCGAAGTCGTCGAATCGGCCGCCGAGCTGGTCGAGCTGTACAGCCCGGCCGAGCTCTTCACGGCCTTCACCGAGGCCGCCCGGAGGGCCGCCGGCTTGAACGCCGACGGCGAAGAGGTCGAGGCCGCGGACGAGGCGGACGGGGAGCCCCGAGCCGCCGGTGGCGTGGGCGATCCGTACGTCGAGGCGGCCGACTCGTGGGCGGCCAGCCAGGACGACACGCCGGTCGCCGGGGAGCAGGACGCCGCCCGCCGCCTGTACGACCTGGCCCTGTCCTACCAGGAGCGCAGCCAGCGCTCTGAAGCGGACCTGGTCGAGCGCTTCCAGGTCGCGGCCGGGCGCTATACCACCGAGCTGGGCGAGCTGCTCGTGGTCGAAAGCGACGAGGAGCGACTCGTCCTCCAGGCGGGCGGCACGTTCCGGGCCGAGGTGGAGGCCGAGGACGAGGACGGCGCGGCCGAGACGGCCGGTTCGCCGGCGGCGGACTGGCTGGTCCTGGCGACGCCCGAGCAGCTGGTCGGCTTCTACGATCCGACCGATGTCTTTGGCGACCTGGCCGATGCGCTGGCCGAGGCCTTCCCGGCCGTCGCCCCGGAGGTGACTGCCGACGGCGCGGTCGATGGCCACTCGGCCGCCGACCTGGCCGAGGAACCGGCCGGCGAGGATGCCGATCGCGGGTGAGCACCCAGCTCGTCGCGGCTGAGCTGGTCGAGAGCCGCGAGATCCTGCCCGGCCAGTGGATCCAGGCATTCCAGGCGCCGTCCCTGGCCATCGGGGCACGAGCGGGCCAATTCATCCACATCCGTCCGGGCGACTTCTCGGGCCTGATCCTGCGCCGGCCGTTCTCGTTCAACACGGTCGATCGGGCGAGCGGCCTGATCACGATCCATTTCCGCGCGGTCGGCCGGGGCACGGACTGGTTCACCCGCCTGCGGCCGGGCGATTCGGTCGACATGCTGGGGCCGCTGGGCCGGCCGTTCGAGGTCGATCCGCGCAGCCGGCACGTCCTCCTGGTCGCCGGCGGGCTGGGCATGGCCGGGGTCCGGATGCTGGCCGACGAGGCTCTCCGGGCCGGCCGGGAGGTCACCCTCCTGTTCGGCGCCGCGAGCGCGCTGGAGGTTTATCCGTCGAGCCTGCTGCCCGACGAGGTCGAGTACGTCGTGGCCACCGACGACGGCTCGCTGGGCCACGCCGGCTACGTCACCGACCTCCTTCCGGCCTATGAGGGCTGGGCCGACCAGGCCTTCGCCTGCGGGCCGGCCCCGATGCTGGCGGCCCTCGCCCGCCTGGCCGCCGGCCGCTCGACCCGCCTCGGGGTGGCCAAGCTGGGCCGCAAGCCCGGCCGCCAGGGGGCATCCAGTCGAGCGGCCGAGGCGGGCTCGCCGGCGGCTCGGCGTAAGGCGTTCCTGCAAGTCTCGATGGAGCAGAACATGGGCTGCGCCATGGGCGCCTGCCTGGGCTGCGTGGTGATGGACGCCCGGGGTGTGCCCCAGCGGGTGTGCCGCGAAGGTCCGGTCTTCGCCTCCGATGAGCTCGATTGGGAGGCGGGCTGGTGAGTGCCGCCCCGAGGGGGCTCGCGGCCGGCGCCGTGGTCGACCTGTCGGTCGAGCTGCCCCGCGGCCTGCGCCTGGACAACCCGATCCTGGTTGCCTCGGGCACGTTCGGCTATGGCATCGAGTACGGCGACGTGGTCGACATCGAGCGCCTTGGCGCGATCTGCTGCAAGGGCACGACCCTGCGGCCGCGGGTCGGCAATGTGACCCCCCGGGTGACCGAGACCCCGGCCGGGATGCTCAACTCGATCGGCCTCCAGAACCCGGGCGTCGATGCGGTCGTGCGCAAGTACGGACCGATTTGGCAGGGCTGGCATGTGCCGGTCATCGTCAACGTCGCGGGCGAATCGATCGAGGACTACGTCGAGGTCGCCCGCCGCCTCGATGGTGCGCCGGGCGTGGCCGGGATCGAGCTGAACATCTCGTGCCCCAACGTGGGGGCGGGCGGGCTCCAGTTCGCGATCGACGCCGAGGCCGCCGGAGCGGTCACGGCCGCCGTACGGGGCGTCACCGACCTGCCCCTGCTGGTCAAGCTCAGCCCGAACGTGGCCGACGTGCGCCCGATCGCGCGGGCCATCGAGGCGGCCGGGGCGGACGCGATCAGCGCCATCAACACCCTGTCCGGCATCGCCGTTGGGCCGGGCCGGCAGCGGCCGCTGCTGGGCAACATCTACGGTGGCTTGTCGGGGCCGGCGATCAAGCCGGTCGCCCTGCGGATCGTGTACGAGGTGGCCCAGGTCGTGGACATCCCGGTCATCGCGATCGGCGGCGGGGCGTCAATAGGCGCAAGTAACGACAACAAGGGAGTGTGCGCCGCCGCCCCGCACGGTTGAGCCGGGCGGTTGGCCCACC
>JBBSFD010000005.1:0-92332 GCA_038239115.1 Candidatus Limnocylindrales bacterium
AAGTCGGTGCGAAATCCCGGGATCGCTTCGAGCTTGTCGAGCGTTCCACCGGTGTGACCGAGCCCGCGACCGCTGACCATCGGCACCGGAACGCCGCACGCGGCGACGATCGGCGCGAGACAGATCGAGACTTTGTCGCCGACGCCGCCCGTCGAGTGTTTGTCGACCTTGATGCCGGGGACGCCCGAAAGATCGAGCACGCGACCCGAGTGGAGCATCGCCTCTGTGAGCGCGACGGTCTCGGCGTCGTCCATCCCGCGAAAGAAGATCGCCATGAGCAGCGCCGACATCTGGTAGTCGGCGAGCGAGCCGTCGAGGTACGCACGGATGATGCGCTGGACGTCGGCCGCGTCGAGCGCGTGGCCGTCACGCTTGGCAGCAATCAACTCGACCAGTGTCTTCATCGACACGAGGAATAACACTTTCTTTGCTAGCATCCGTCGCAACCATGATGAGAAAGCACCTCTCCTTCGCAGCCCTCCTCACCATCGCCGTCGCCGCGTTCACCGCTGCGTGCGACGACAAGAAGCCGACGACCGACACGACCCCGAGCGCGACCGCGCCGACCGCGACACCGAGCGCAAGCGCCGCGCCATCGGCGACCGCATCCGCGACGGCATCCGCGAGCGCCACGCCCGACGCGGCCGCCGCTCCGTCCGATGCCGCCGCACCGAAGCCCGCCGGTGACGCTGCGACGGCCGCAGCCCCCGACGCGCCGACGTGCGGAAAAAAACCGCTCCCCGACTGCCCGCTCCAGGCGTGGATGAAGGCCAATACGGCGGGCCCCTCCGCCTCGGGCTCGGCGGGCGCCTCCGCCTCGGGCTCGACTGGGGCATCCGCCTCGGGCTCGACTGGGGCATCCGCCTCGGGTTCGGCGGGCTCGGGCTCGGGCTCGGGCTCGGCGGCAGGCTCGATCATCTCGTCAGTCACGTCGCGGCCTAGCGGTAGTTCTGGAACTGGAGGGGAACTTCGAGATCGAGCTCGCGCAGGCGGGTCATCACCCGCTGGAGATCGTCCTTGCTCTTGCCCGCCACGCGGATCGCGTCGCCCTGGATCTGCGGTTTCACCTTCGGGAACTCGTCCCGGATCAGCTTGCTGAGCTTCCGGGCCACATCATCCGGCAGGCCCTTGCGCAGCGTGATCACCTGCTTGACCGTGTTGCCGCCGGCCGGCTCGACCTTGCCCCAGTCGAAGATCTTCAAGCTCAGGTTACGTCGGACCGCCTTCGACTCGATCAGATCCTTGACCACCTTGGCCCGGAACTCGTCGTCGGTGACCAGGACGAGCTCGGCCTTCTCCTGTTCGAGGTCGACCTTGGCGCCCTTGAAGTCGAAGCGCTGCTGCACCTCGCGGCGGACCTGGTCCAGGGCGTTGCGCAGCTCCTGCTCGTCGAAATCGCTGACCACATCGAACGAGACGTCACCGGCCATGCACGCACTCCGTCACTGCGGCTCATTTGGGGATCGGCCGCCAATGGTACCCGCTCCGGTATCCTCGGGCCATGCGTGCCACCTTCCTCGGCCAGGCCGGGCTGTTCATCGAGACACGGGCCGGCAGCATCCTGTGCGACCCGTGGTTCAGCCCCGCCTACTTCGGTAGCTGGTTCCCGTTCCCGGCCAACGATGGCATCGACCCGGTCCTGATCGGCAACCCGACCTACCTGTATATCTCGCACCTCCACCACGACCACTTCGATCCGGCCTGGCTGAGCCAGTACGTCAACAAGGACGCCACCGTCCTGCTGCCCGACTACCTGATCGACGACCTGCGCCACGAGCTCCACGCGCTGGGCTTCCGGCGGTTCGTGGAGACCGCCGACGCCGAGCCGATCGAGCTGGACGGCGGGCTCAAGGTGATGATCGAAGCCCTGACCGCCCCGACCGACGGTCCGATCGGCGATTCGGCGCTGGTCGTCGACGACGGCCAAACGCGCCTCCTGAACATGAACGACTCGCGGCCGCCGGACCCGGACAAGCTCCTGGCGATGGGCCCGATCGACCTGCTCTTCCTGCAGTTCTCCGGCGCGATCTGGTATCCGATGGTCTACGAGTTCCCGGAGCGGGCCAAGATCACCCTGGCCCACAAGAAGCGGGTGGTCCAGCTGGCCCGGGCCCAGCGCTACATCGAGATCATCGATCCGGCCTTCGTCGTGCCCAGCGCCGGCCCGCCGTGCTTCCTCGACGACGACCTGTTCGAGTACAACGACCTCCGCCGCGACCCCTCGAACATCTTCCCTGACCAGGAAGTCTTCCTCGACTACCTGGCCGGCAATGGGATCCGCGGCGGAAAGCTGATGCTGCCGGGCTCGGTCGGCGAGCTGACGCCCGGTTCGTTCGAGGTCAACCACCCGCTCGATCCGGCCGGCATCCGGGCGATCTTCGACGACCGTGAGGCCTACCTGCGCGCCTACCAGGCCCGGGTCCGGCCCCTGCTCGACGCCGAGCACACTCGCTGGCAGGGCCCGCTGCCCGATCCGGTTGAGCCCGAACCGGAACCGCTCGACCTGGTCACCGAGCTGAAGGCCTGGTTCGAGCCGTTGATGATCTTCGGCGAGCTGACCTGCAGCGGGATCGGCGCACCCGTCCTGCTGGACCTGCGCGGGCCGCAAGGGTTGACGGCCGTCCCGACTGGCCAGCCGGCCGGGATCGTGCTCGATTTCGTGGATCAGCTCGTCCGGCCCTGGGACGGGATCGAGACGCCCCGCTACATCTTCCGAATCGACCGGCCGCTGATCGAGACGCTCGTCCGCGAGCACGAGGCGGACTGGGTCAATTCGCTGTTCCTGTCGATGCGCTTCCGGGCCGCCCGCAAGGGCGCCTACAACGAGTACGTCTACACCTGGTTCAAGTGCCTCGACCTCGAGCGGCTCCAGTACGCCGAGGGCTTCTACGCGGAGAAGGCCAAGTCCGAGGGCTCGTTCGTGATCGACGGCTGGGAGGTCCAGCGCCGCTGCCCGCACATGAAGGCGGACCTCACCCGGTTCGCCACGATCGAGGACGGTGTCCTGACCTGCTCGCTCCACGGTTGGCAGTACGAGCTGGCGACCGGCCAATGCCTGACCTCGGAGGGCCACGAGATCGCGGCCCGGCTGCTGACGCCCGAGGAGCTGGTCGCACTCGAGGCGGCCGCCGCGGCCGGTGGAGCGAGCGTGGCGGCTGCCGCGATCTCCGGCGACTGACCCGCCGCGACACCGGTGCGAGTGGCGCCACTGGCGTGCCGGGGCCCCGTGCCTCGGTTTCTGGCGAATATCAGCCCCAGTAGTCTTGGGCTGGAACTGACCCGGAATCCGAGCTGAATCAGGCTGGAGCGAGGCCAGTCCACGCACGATGATCGACCGAACCGGCGTGCCAGGCCCCCAAAACGGGCCCCATTCCGGCCGAACACTCCGTGGATTGATATTCGCCAGTTTCGGCGCCGTCTCGGGGCCGCCGCGTCACGGCGAGCGCGACTCTCAGCCGGCCCGGGCGCGGAGCCCGGCCACCAACCGCTCGGCAATCACCGTTGAGCGGCCGCCGCCCATGACCAGGACGACGTCACCGCGCTCGAGCTGGGGCAGCAGGGCATCGGCGGTCGCCTCGACTGAGCCGGGCGCCGAGGCCGGCGTGCCCCGGCGCTCGACGGCCCGGGCCAGGTCCGCGGCGGACACGATCGTGTGGTCCGGGTCGCGCACGGCGTAGATGTCGGCAATCGCGACCCGGTCGGCCGTGGCCAGGACGTCGGCGAACGGCTCGAGCAGGGCGGCAGTCCGGTGGAACGTAAGTGGCTCGTAGACGGCCCAGCGGCGTCGGCCGGGATAGCGCAGCGACACCGCCTCGAGGGTCGCCGCGATCGCGGTCGGGTGATGGCCGTAGTCGTCGATCACGACGATTCCGTCGATGTCGCCCTTGACCTCGAAGCGCCGGCCGACTCCGCGGAACGAGGCCAGCCCGGCCAGGATCGCGTCGTCCGGCAGCCCGTAGGCGAGTGCGGCCCCGGCCGCGCCGAGCGCATCGTCGGCATTGTGGCGGCCGATCAGGGCGATCTCGACGTTCGCCCCGTCCGGATAACCGGGCAAGCCGTGGAGAACGAGGCGGGCTCCTCCGTCGCGGGCCGTCGACGATTCGTCGTAGGCGGCGGTCAGGGCGCCAGCCGGACCGGCCGCGGAACGCAGCGTCGCCCGAAGCTCGTCCGCCAGGGTCGCGGGATCCTGGCCCGCGCGCGCGATGGCGGTGGCCAGGATCTGCCCGGACCAGTCGACGAGCTGCGGCAGGAGCGTGGCGACGCCGGCATCGGCGGCGTTGGCCACCAGGGTCGGGTCGGACCCGAACCGGCGAACCCAGGCCTCGAACGTGTCGACCACCGCGGCCCGATCCGGGAAGACGTCGGGATGGTCCCAATCCGCGTTGAGCACGACCCCGATCGACGGCCGGTATGGATCGAAGTTGCCGGCGTACTCGTCGGCCTCGACCACGAACGGCCCGCCGGGTCGGCCGATCCGGACCACGGACGCCGCCTGGCCGCCAACGAGCGCAGCCGGCAACAGGGCTCCCACGAACGCCGAGGGGTCCTCGCCGGCCTCGTTCAGGAGGTGGACGAGCCAGCCCGTCGTGGTCGACTTGCCATGCGTTCCGGCGACCGCCAGGAGCGTGCCCCCGAGGCTGGCCGCCGAGTCGGCGATCAGCTGCTGGCAGCTCGTCGCCGGGATGCCAGCGGCATGGGCGGCCACGAGCTCGGGATGATCGGGATTGACCGAGGTCAGCGCCTTGCTCACGGCGATCCGGTCGGTCCGGGGCCGGCCGTCGGCGTCGACGACGTGGGCCGGGTCGTGCTGCCAGGCGATCGGGATCCCCGCCGCCTCGGCTCCCAGGCTGTAGGCCGACGGGTCGCCCGAGTCGCAGCCGGATAACTGGCCGCCGGCCGCCTGGCCGAGCAGGAGCGATGCGGCCGCCGCGCTGCCGGCCGCGCCAATGACGTGGATGCGCTCACCGGCGGCGATCGGACGGGCCGCCCGGCTCGGCTCGAGCCCCTGGCCGATCTCCTCGACGCTGCGGGTCACCGGCCGGTCACCTGCCCGCGGCCGAGATCAGGAGCTCGATCGCGGCGACCGCGCTCGCGCGCTTGTTGGCTGAGCGATCAAACGGCCAGACGAAGCGTCGAATCTCGCAGCCCGCTGGTCCGTCGAGGGCGATGTAGGTCAGGCCGACCGGCTTGGCATCGCTCCCGCCCCCCGGGCCGGCGATCCCGGTCACGGCCACGGCCAGGTCGGCCGACAGGCGCTGCCGGGCACCCTCGGCCATCGCCCTCGCTACCTGCGCGCTGACGGCGCCGTGGCGCTCGAGCAGCTCGGCCGGGACGCCCAGGGCGGCCCGCTTGGTGGCGTCGGCGTAGGCCACGATGCCGCCCAGGAAGTAACCGCTCGAGCCGGGGATCTCGGTCAGCTCGTGAGCGACCAGGCCGCCCGTGCATGACTCGGCCGTGGCGACACTGAGGCCGGCGGCCAGGCAGATCGCCTGGAGGCGCTGGGCGAGGCCGTTGAGATCGACCTCAGCTCCGGTCACTGATGGTTGGTCTTCCGGGGCGCTGCCGGCGGGGCGAACAGCCACGTCTCCGGGTTGGCGGCGGCCCCCAGCGAGCCGAGCGACTGGCCGTTCAGGGTGAAGTAGGTTACGCTCGACTTGCCGGTCCGGACCTCGATCGTGGTCTGGCCCGTGAAGGTTAGCGTCTTGCCGTCGTTGTACGTCTTGCCGCCGGCCCCGATCGTCTGGTCGACGACGCCGTCCTCCCAGACCTTGATCCAGGCTGAGCCGCCCTTGATCGCCACGACCAGGTTGACGCCCTTGAAGGCCACGGTCACGGTCCGGGTAAGCGACGTCGTCTTGCCGTCCGAGCCGGCGGCGGTGACGGTCAGGGTCCACTTTCCCGCCCTCAGGGTGTAGGGCACGCTGAATGTCCCGTCCGAGCCGACGCTGGCGCTCTGCATCGGCGGCGGAGCCGGGCTGGGCGGCGCCTTGCTGCCGGTCTGGGTCCCGCTCGTGCCGCTGAACGCGGCGCTGACGGTGACCTGGGTGGCATTCGTTGCCGAGCCCTGGACGAGGATGGCCCCGTTCTCGAAGGTCGCGCCATCGGCCGGCTGGTCGAGGGTCAGGGCCGGCGTGACGATCGTCGAGATCGGCACGTTGATGACCAGGGCGTAGGGCGTGTCGGCTTGATTGCCCGTGTCGGGGTCGGTGGCGGTCACGCTGAACTCGTTGCGGCCTCGGCGGAGCTGGACATCGACGGTCCAGTTGCCACTGGCATCGGCGGTGACCTGGATCGGCTGGTCGCGGCCTGGGATCGTGATCGAGACCGTGGCTCCGGCGCTGGTCGTGCCACGTAGGGTGTAGGTGGTCGCCGAGTCGTCGACCGTGACGACGGCGCTGCTCGGGTCGGTGACCGCGATCGTGGGGGGCTTCGAGTAGCGGACGAGCTGGGTGGCCACATAGCCGACGACGACCACGACGACCAGGGCGAGCAATAGACCGCCGAACACCCGGGGCGAGATCGTGATTCCCTGGCGCGGCGCATTGACGGTACGCGGGACGACGGGCACCGGATCGGCCGAGCCATCGCCCCGTTCGCGCCGCCACTGGAGCAGGATCTCGTCCGGGTCGAGCCCCAGGTATAGGGCATAGTTGCGTAGGAAGCCCTTGGTGTAGACCGCCCCGGGGAGCTCGCGGTAGTCGCCTCGCTCGAGGGCAGCCAGGTAGCGGGCCCGGATCTTGGTGTCGCGCTCAGCCCGGAACAGGTCGACGCCCTTCCGCTCGCGAGCCGCCAGGAGGCGCTCGGGCAGGCTGGTCATCGAGGTGCTGGCCGAGCTGGCTCGGGCCGACGCGCCGCGCGTTGAGGCATTTGCAGAAGCGCCGCCGGGGCCGTTTCGGGCCGCGTCGGCCCGAGCCTCTGCCGCGCGCCGGCTGGCCTGGTCTCGAGTGGTCATCGGGCTGCTGGTCGTCTCGGTTCGGGAGATAAGGCGTGATCAGGGCCGCGCTGGAGGCCATCCGTCTGGCCGCGCCACCGGGGCCGGCCCAACAGGATACCCCGTCGTGTCGATGGTCCCGGCGGATCATGGCCCGGGGCCCGGCGTAGGCCGCGGCGCGCGCCCGAACAGGGTTCCGAGGGCCGCGCCGTTGGCGCGTTCGCCGTGGAGGAACAAAGGGCTGCTTCGAGGCATCCGGGCCGGACGGAGCCTTCGCACCCGCCGCAATCGTTCGCCTGGCGCGAACGATTCGGGCGAGATGGCGGCTCGCCTGCGGTGGAGCCGCTCGGATTCGTCGGTTCTGTTCGTCTATCGCGAACACGCGAGCCGCCGCCTGGGCACGCCGCTCAACCCCGCCCGGTCAGTCGCCCGGGTCGTCCACCGCTTCGAGGCTGGTCAGCCAGTTGTCCGAGCCGTAGACGATCCGAGGCGAAGCCGGGTTGCGGGGATCCTGGGGGCCGATGATCCCGTAGCGCTCGAGCTCGTCCATCAGGCGCGAGGCACGGCTGAAGCCAACCTTGAGCTTGGTCTGGAGGGAGGATGTGCTCGCCCGGCCGGTGCTCGTGACCAGCTCGGCGGCGCGCACGACCATGTCGTCCTCGCACATCTTGGCCAGCCAGCCGAACTGGCCGCTGCCGTTCTCGTCACCGTCGACGAAGGCGAAGATCGACTCGTCGTAGAACGGCCCATCGGCCTGGCCGCGCCAGAAGGAGGTGACCGCGGTGACCTCCTTGTCGCTCACGAAGACACCCTGGAGCCGGACGGGCCGGGGCAGGTCGACCGGCTGGTAGAGCATGTCGCCCCGCCCGATCAGGTCCTCGGCGCCGGGCTGGTCGAGAACCGTCCGGCTGTCGACGTTGGAGGCCATCGCGAAGGCGATCCGGCTGGGCACGTTGGCCTTGATCAGGCCGGTCACCACGTTGACGCTCGGTCGCTGCGTCGCCAGGACCAGGTGGATCCCGACCGCCCGCGCCTTCTGGGCGATCTTGACGATCGGGTCCTCGACCTTGCGGCCTTCGCGCATGATCAGGTCGGCCAGCTCGTCGATGATCAGGACTACGAATGGCATCCGCTCGTCGATTTCGGGCAGCTCGTTGTAGGCGGTGATGTTGCGGACCGTGTGCGAGGCCAGGCGCTTGTAGCGGTCCTCCATCTCGTGGACCGCCCAGTTGAGGGCCGCCTTGGCCTCGTGCGGCTCGACGATCACGTGCTGGAGCAGGTGGGGCAGGCCGTCATAGGGCGCCAGCTCGACCCGCTTGAGGTCGACCAGGATCAGCCGAACCTCGTCCGGGCGGGCGTGCATGAGCAGGCTGGTGATCAGGGCATTGACGCACACGCTCTTGCCCGACCCGGTTGCTCCGGCCACCAGCAGGTGAGGCATCTTGGCCAGGTCAACGGCGTACGGCTGGCCGGATACATCCCGGCCCAGGGCGAACGTCAGCCGGCTCGTGGCGGCCAGCATGTCGGCGTCCTCGATCAGCGAGCGAAAGCCGACCACCTCGCTGATGACATTGGGAATCTCGATCCCGACCACGTCCTTGCCCGGGATGGGGGCCTCGATCCGGATCGAGCGCGCAGCGAGGGCCATCGCCAGGTCGTCCTGGAGGCCCTCGATCCGGGACAGCTTGACGTGCTTCTCGGGCCGGACCTCGTACTGGGTCACCACCGGACCGCTGTTCGTGCCGACCACCCGGGCATCGATCCCGAAGCTGCGCAGCTTCTCTTCGATGTCCCGGATGTTCTCGGCATGGTCCATCCCGCCGCCCGTCTTGCCCGGCGGCCGGAGCTCGAGGATGTCGGTCCCGGGCAGCCTCCAGGGGACGCTGGTCAGGGTCTCGATCGGTTCGGCCGCGGCCGCCGAGGCCAGGGCGACGGAGCCGCGCCCGGCCAATCCGGCCACGCCGGCTGCCCCTGCCGCAGCCCCGGCCAGGGCGGCGCCAGGTCCGGCACCGGCCAGCCCGGCGGGATCATCGCGGGCATCGCCGCGGCCGGCCCAGATCGTCTGGCTGAGCGGGACGGCGCTGGTCGCCCGCGGCCCACTGCGCCGGTCGGATCCGTCGGTCTCCTCGTCGATCATCACGGCGGCGGTAGCCGCCGGCAGAGCGGTCCGGCGAACCGGCCGGCCAGGGGCGACGGGCTTGTCGTCCTCCTCGGGGGCCGGAGCGGTCAGGGCGTGGCCGACCGTCCGGGCGCCTCGCCCGATCGGTCGCAGGAGCGTCGGGAGCGACATGTCGAGGGCCAGCAGGAGCCCGATCACGATCAGCGCGACGCACACGACGAACGAGCCAGGATGGGTGATGAGGCCGGCCAGGCCGTCGCCCACAAAGCGGCCTATCCGCCCGCCGTTGGCCACGTTTGGCCCGTCGATCGCGCCCAGGAAACCGACGTAGGCGAGGGTCACCCCGAGCAGGGCCAGGCCCCACCGACCGCCATCACCGCGAGCCCGCTGGATGTACAAGCCCGCCACGATCAGGATCGGCGGCAGGAGCCAGCGCCCGGTTCCGAACCACGGCGCGATCAGGTTCCGCCACAGGTCCGTGAGCTGGCCGCGGCCGGGCAGGAGCAGCGCGATCAGGGTCACGATCCCGACGACCAGGATGGCGATCCCCACCAGCGATCGAACGACCTCCGGGTCGATCTTGACGCCCGCTCCCCCGCCTCCGCGGCGGCCGCGGCTGGATCGGGTCGGGGAACGTCGCGGCGCAGCCCGCCGCCGTGCGGTCATCTCAGACCTCGACAACGACCGGGAAGACCATCGGGCGGCGCTTCGTCTGCTCGTACAGGTAGCGCGATACGCCGTCCTTGATCTGGACCTTGAGCAAGGCGATCTCGCTGATGTGGTGGCCCGGGTTGGCGATCGAGGCCATGACCCGCTCGATCGCGCCAGGCACGAGCGGATCCTGCTCGTTGCCCTTGACGAAGCCGCGGGTGATGATCTCGGGCCGGCCGATGATGTCCCCGGTCTGCTTGTCGACCGTGACCACGATCATGAACATGCCATCGTTGGCGAGCGCCTTGCGATCGCGCAGGACGATCTCGCCGACCTCGCCTACCGACAGCCCATCGACGAACACGTAGCCGGCCGCGACCGGCTGGCCGCGATGGCCGCTGCCATCGGCGAAGATCTCGATCGGGGTGCCGTTCTCGATGATGAACACGTTGCCCGGCTCGACCCCGGTCTCGACCGCCAGGCGGCCGTGCTGGACCTGCATCCGGAACTCGCCGTGGATCGGGATAAAGTAACGCGGCTTGGTCAGGCCGAGCATCAGCTTGAGCTCTTCCTGGCTGGCGTGGCCGGACACATGGGCCCGCTTGATCGTGTGGTAGAAGACGTTGGCCCCGGCCTTGAACAGGTTGTCGATCGTCCGGCTGACGTATTCCTCGTTGCCCGGGATCGGGCTGGCGCTGACGATCACCGTGTCGCCCGGCTGAATCTCGACGAAGCGATGGTCGCGGTTGGCCATCCGGGCCAGGCCGGCCATCGGCTCGCCCTGGGCGCCGGTCGTGGCGATCACCAGGCGCTCGTTGCCGGGCTCGTTGATCCGGTCCTTGGCCACGATCATGTTCGGGTCGTAGGTCAGATAGCCCAGGTCGGTCGCGATCCGGAAGTTCTGCTCCATCGAGCGGCCGATCACGGCCGTCTTGCGCCCGAACGAGGCGGCCGCGTCGAGGACCTGCTGGACCCGGGCGATGTTGCTGGCGAAGGTGGCCACGATGACCCGGCCGTCGAGCGGCTCCATGATCTCGCGGAACGCCTCGCCGACCGTCCGCTCGGACGGGGTGTAGCCCGGATTCTCGGCCCGGGTGGAGTCCGACAGGAGGCAGATCACGCCCTCCTCACCGAGCCGGGCCAGGATGTGGAAGTCGGAGAGCTTGCCGTCGACCGGGGTGTGGTCGAACTTGAAGTCGCCGGTGTGGACCACGACGCCGACCGGCGTGCGCAGGGCAATGCCCATCGCGTCGGGGATCGAGTGCCCGATCCGGAACGGGATGACGGTGAATGGCCCAATCTGGATCTCGTCGCCCGGATTGAGCGCCTTGAGCTCGTTGTTGTGGAGGCGATGCTCCTTGATCTTGTTGCCCAGCAGGCCGCGGGCCAGGGTCGAGGCATACACCGGTACGCCCGGGAACTCGGGCAGGATGTAGGGCAGGCCGCCGACGTGATCTTCGTGGGCGTGGGTGATCAGGAACGCCTTGACGTTGGCCCGGCGCTCCTTGAGGTAGGTGATGTCGGGGATGACCAGGTCGATCCCGAACATCTCCTCGTCAGGGAACATCAGGCCGCAGTCGATGACGACGATGTCCTCGCCGTATTCGAATACGTACATGTTCTTGCCGATCTCGCCGACCCCGCCGAGCGCGATGATGCGAAGCGGCTTGGTTTCAGATGCCATGGGTAGGTTGGTTCTTTCTCTCAGAAGAGGGTGAGCTGGTCGTCCGAACCGGATGGGTCGGACGAAATGATGAAGGCTGGTTCAGGTGCGGTCGGCTCGGCTTGGGCCGGCTCGGCCGCGATTTGCTCGGCTTGGGCCGGCTCGGCCTGCGCTGGCTCGGCTGGGATAAGCTCGGTCGTTGTCAGTTCGGTTGTGGCCGGCTCCGGCGTTACGGGGGCCGCCGGTGTCATCGGAGCTGCGGCCGACGCTTCGGCCCGTCGGGCCCTGGATTCGACCAGGGCCGCCGGGATCCGGGCCACGTCGGTGTAGCTCGTTCGCTCGATCTCCGTCGCCCTCAGGGCGGCCGCCGGATGGTACAGGGCGAGGGCCAGGGCATTTGCCGCGCCCGTCGACGGATCGACCGGGCGAAGCGTGCCGTGGGCTGTTGAGATCCGCTCGCCGGGCATGAACCGGCCGAGGGAGTGGCGGCCGAGGGTCACGACCAGGGCCGGATCGAGGACCTGGAGCTGGCGCTGGAGGTACGGCGCGCAGGCCGCGATCTCATCCGGTTCGGGATCACGGTTCTCGGGCGGCCGGCACTTGACGATGTTGGTGATGAACACGTCGTCGCGCTGCCAGCCGAGGGTGGCCAGGAACTTCACCAGCAGGGCGCCGGCTCGACCGACGAACGGGCGTCCCTCGCGGTCCTCGTTGTAGCCCGGGCCCTCGCCCACGAACACGACCTCGGTGTCGGGGTTGCCCTCGCCGGGCACCGCCTTCGTGCGGGTCTCATGCAGGCGGCAGAGGGTACAGGCTCGAACCTCGGCGGCGATCGTCTCGAGGGCTGCGCCGCGATCTAGCTCGGTCATGCCTTCCGGCCGGCCACGGCCAGGCTCGCGCCGTCGCCTTGAGCCCGGCGCTGGGCTGCCGGCCGAAGCCAGCCGCGCTCGACGATGAGCTCGGCGATCTCGACCGCATTCGTGGCCGCGCCCTTGCGCAGGTTGTCGCTGACGATCCACAGGGCCAGGCCGCGCCCATTCGGAATCGATGGATCCTGTCGAACCCGGCCGACGAACACCTCGTCGTGGCCGGTAGCCTCGGTCGCCAGCGGGTAGTCATGGCTGGCCGGGTCGTCCCGAACCACGACGCCGGGCACGGCCGCGAACAGGGCCCGCGCCTCGTCCGGCGTGATTGCCTGGCTGGTCTCGACGTGGACCGCTTCGGAGTGGCTCACGAAGACAGGGATCCGGACCGCCGTGCAGCTGATCCGCAGGTCGGGCAGGTGCAGGATCTTGCGGCTCTCGGTGACCACCTTCCATTCCTCGCGGGTGTAGCCGTTGTCGAGGAACACGTCGATCTCGGGCAGCGCGTTGAAGGCGATCTGGTGAGGGTAGACGGAGCTCGTGATCGGCACCCCGGCCACGTACGCGCCGACCTGCGCCTCGAGCTCGGCCTGGGCGTCGGCGCCGGTCCCCGACACCGATTGATAGGTGTCGACGACGACTCGCTCCAGCCCGACCCGGTCACGCAGGGCCATCAGGATCGGCGCCAGCTGCATCGTCGAGCAGTTCGGGTTGGCGATGATCCCGGCATGGCTGGCCGCGTCGTCAGGGTTCACCTGGCTCACGATGAGCGGCACGTCGGGGTCCATCCGCCAGGCGTTCGAGTTATCGATGACGGTCGCCCCGGCGCGCACGGCGGCGGGCGCCAGCTCCTCGGAGACCGAGCCACCCGCCGAGAAGAGGGCGATGTCGACTCCGGCAAAGGCCTCGGGCGTGGCCTCGATCACGGGGTGCGCCGCGCGGCCAACGGGGGTCGTCCGGCCGGCCGACCGACCCGACGCCATGAGCCTTAGCTCGGCGATCGGAAAGCCCCGCTCGAGGAGGACCTGGATCATCGTTCGCCCGACGAGCCCGGTGGCGCCGACGACGGCGACGGTAAGCGGCTGGCGCGTCATTGAGGCACGCCTCCACTGCTGCGGTCAGTCAAGGGCACGTCTCGAGTATAGCAGCGCCGTCCGACGCTCCCGACCAAGGGTGCGGCCACCGTTCGCCCGGCTGGGCGGCGTCCGGCTGGCCGCTCCACGCGCCGCTCCGGGCCGGCGCCGCACCGACGCCCGCGTCGTCCCGGGTCCCGGCCACCACCCGGCGAGGCCCGGTCGCCTGCTCGGTGATTCTTCTGGATTATCAACCGGAGTAGTGCTACGGAAGGAATCGAGCCGCCTCTCGATCCGATAGCCGCGGCCCTCCCGGATTCCACGCTCGTCTCGGGCCCATCCGAGCGCCGGATGGCCGCCCTTCAGGCCGATTCCTTCCGTAGTACTCCACGGGTTGATATTCCGGAAGAACCCTGAGGTCTCGGTCGGGCTGTGCCGACGCCAAGCGGGGGCGTCAGCCATGCTCCGGACGCAGCGAAACCTGGCGACTAGTAATGGCTGTGGTTAACGATGAACGCGATAGTCGACGAGCAGATAGCCCGTGGGTGAGATCTCGCTTCGGATCGATTCGAGCTGGATCGATGGCAAGCCGTCGAGGAGTCGCCGTCCCCGGCCGACGATCATTGGCCCGATCACGAGCCTGAGCTCGTCGACAACGCCGGCGGCCAGGAGCGCCTGCGCGACCGAGATGCTGGCGTGGACGCCGACATCCCCTCCGCGCTGCTGCTTGAGATCCCGAACGAATTCGACCAGCCCGCCGTCGACCACCGTCGCATTGGCCCAACCTCGGTCAAGAGGCGTCGATGTCGCGACATACTTGGTGACCCAGTTGATGAACGTCGCGAATGGCTGGATCTGGCTGCTCGGCCAGAACTGCGCCCACTCGGTGTAGCTACGGCGGCCGAGGATGACCGCGTCCTGTGTCGCGATCACAGCGGCAAGGTTGGCGTCCATCGCGTCGTCCCAGTCGGCGAAGAAACGATCCGGGGCCTCGGCCACCCCGTCGAGGGATAACAACTCGTATACGACGATCTTTCGCACGGCCCTTACACCTCCGATTGGTCTCGATGCTACCGAGGGGCCCGGTTCCACGCTCCGCCCGCTTCTTGGCTCTGCCCGCCTCGTCCGGCATTTCTTCCCGATTATCAACCGGGGTAGTGGTACCGAAGGAATCGAGCCACTCCCTGAGCTGGTTGCGGCGGCCGGCCCGCACCCCACGCTTGGCTCGGCCGCATCTCAGCCCCGGGTGGCCGTCGAGCCAGGCTGATTCTTCCCGTTGTACTCCACGGGTTGATATTCCGGGAGAACCCCGCGGCCTTGGTCGAGCCGTGCCGAGCCCCGCCCCGCGAGGCGTCACGAATGCCCCAATGCTGCGAAACCTGGCGAATAGTAGTGGCTGTGGTCTTAGAGAGACCTCGGGGCGCCTCGGTCGGCTCCCAGGTGCGAACGAAGGGCGGATCCACGCTCAGGTTGGGCGCGGGAACGAGCCTCGATGCCCCGATCGGCAGAAATCGGGCCGAAGTCTCCGTCTTGCACTACTCCCGTAAGTATTCGCCGGTCATTGGTCGGCGCCGCCGGGCCGGAGCCGCGCCGACTGGGCAGGGCCGAGCAGGACCAGGCCAGGCCGACCGCCCCTCCACCGGAAAGAGCGAACCCACCCGTCGCACTGACGAGTGGGTTCGTTGGGCAGCGAGGGAGCCGCGGGCGTTCCCGCGGCGTGGAACGGGGGCGAAGGCTAGACCGTTTCCTTGGCCAGGTGGCGCTGCATAGCCGCCTTGCGCGAGAGGTTGATCCGGCCCTGGCGGTCGACTTCGGTGACGACAACCATCACCTCGTCGCCCACCGACACGACGTCCTCGACAGTCGGGACGTGGTAGTCGGCCAGCTCGCCGATGCGGACGAGGCCTTCCTTACCCGGCAGGATCTCGACGAATGCGCCGAAGCCCATGATCCGGGTGACCTTGCCCAGGTAGAGGGCGCCGATCTCGACTTCCTTGGTCAGAGACTCGATCCACTGGATCGCCTTGCGGCTGTTCTCGCCCGAGATCGCAGCGATCTCGACCGAGCCGTCGTCCTCAACGTTGATCTCGGTGCCGGTCTCTTCCTGGATCTTGCGGATCATCGAGCCACCCTTGCCGATGATCTCGCGGATCTTCTCGGGGTTGATCTTGATCGTGACGATCCGGGGAGCGAACTCACTCATCTCGTCACGGGCCTCGGGCATAACCCCGACCATCTTGTCGAGGATCTCGAGCCGGGCCGCGAGGGCCTGGCTGAGGCCGCCCCGGATGATCGCCTCGTTGATGCCCTTGACCTTGATGTCCATCTGCAGGGCGGTGATCCCGTCCCGCGTTCCGGTCACCTTGAAGTCCATGTCACCGAACGAGTCTTCCTTGCCCAGGATGTCGGTTAGGACCGCGAACCGGCCGTCCGGCTCGGAGATCAGGCCCATCGCCGCGCCGGCAACCGGGGCCTTGATCGGCACGCCGGCGTCCATCAGGGCGAGGGTCGAGCCGCAGGTCGAGGCCATCGAGGTCGAGCCGTTGGAGGTCACGCACTCGCTGACCAGCCGGATGACGTACGGGAACTCGTCCTGATCCGGCAGGACCGGCAGGAGCGCCCGCTCGGCGAGATGGCCATGGCCGATCTCGCGCCGGCCGGGCCCGCGCATCATCTTGTTCTCGCCGGTGCTGTACGGCGGCATGTTGTAGTGGTGGATATAGCGCTTCGAGACCTCGGGGCCGATCGTGTCGATCCGCTGGACGTCCGAGGACGGTCCGAGGGTGGCCACGGTCAGCGCCTGGGTGTCGCCGCGGGTGAACAGGCCCGACCCGTGGGCGCGGGGCAGGAGCCCAACCTCCACGGTGATCGGACGCAGCTCGGTCAGGCCGCGGCCGTCCATCCGGATCCCGTCGCTCAGGACGAGCTCGCGGACGGTCTTCTTGTGGACGAGCCCGAACAGGCTCTTCGAGACGCGCGCCTGGCGGCGGGCCAGCTCGAGCAGGCCCTTGGCGTCACCGCCGGTGCGGGTCGCCCGGACGGATGCCTCGATGCCCTCGCCCAGGGTCTCCAGGCGGTTGGGCAGGTCGGAGGCAAAGGTCAGCAGGAGCTGCGCGGTCGCTTCGGCGTCAGGGCCGGCCCGATGGGCATCCTTGAGCTCGATCCCGAAGAATCGGGCGAGGTCGCCCAGCTTGTAGCTCTCGGCCCAGTCCGGGTAACCCTCGCGGGCGAGGACGAGGGTATCGAGATACTGGCCCGACTGGAAGCGGAAGCCGTCGCCCAGGGCCTCTTCGATGAAGCCCAGGTCGAAGCCGACGTTGTGGCCGACGATCGTGGCCTTGCCGGCGAACTTCAGGAACTGCTCGGCAGCATCCTTGGGGCTCGGCGCGCCCTTGATCTCGGTGTCGGTGATGCCATGCATCTGGTGGCCGACGATCGAGCGGCCCGGATCGACCAGGGTCGACCAGCGGTCGGCAATCTTGCCGGCCTTGATCCGCACGGCGCCGATCTCGAGCAGGTCGGCCATCTTGGGGTCCTTGCCGGTCGTCTCGACATCGAGCACGACGAACTCGGCCTTGGCCGCGGAGGCCTTGGCGAAGACGAGGACCGATTCGGTCAGCGGCTCGAGGTAGGGCAGGCGCTTGGGCTTGCCCAGCGCGGCCTGGAGCTGCTCCTGCAAGTCGACCACGGGCTGGAGGGCCCGGTGCCCGAACAGGATCGCCTCGGCCATGACCGACTCGGGCAGGAGGTTGGCCCCGGCCTCGACCATCATGATTGCGTCACGGGTACCGGACACGATCAGGTCGAGCTCGGAGTCGGCCAGCTGGGTGTGGGTCGGGTTGATCACGAACTCGCCGTCGATCCGGCCGATGCGCACGGCGCCGATCGGGCCCAGGAACGGGATCTCGCTGATCGACAGGGCGGCCGACGCGGCAATCGTGCCCAGGATGTCGGGGTTGTTCTCCATGTCGGTCGAGAGGACGGTGATGACCAGCTGGACATCGTCCTTGTACCCGTCCGGGAAGAGCGGCCGGATCGGCCGGTCGGTCAAGCGGGCGGCCAGGATCGCAGCCTCCGAGGGGCGCGACTCGCGCTTGATGAAGCCGCCCGGGATCTTGCCCGCGGCATACATCCGCTCCTCGAAATCGACCGTAAGCGGGAAGAAGTCGAGGCCCGGTCGGGGCTCCGACCGGTTGGCGGTCCCGAGGACCATCGTGTCGCCGTAGCGAACGGTGACTGAGCCACCGGCAAGGCGGGCCATGCGGCCCGTTTCGATGGTCAGGGTGCGACCACCGAAGTCTGTTTCAAATGTCTGAGGCACGGAAATTACTTCCTCCTTGGCGTGCGGAGGAGGACCTGCGGGCACGTAACCCGGATCGACGCGAGCGTCCTGACGCGAGAAGACCCCGGGCTGGCCCGAGGTCCGAAGCGGCGTGCGCCTAGCGCCGGAGTCCGAGCCGTCCGATGACGGTCCGGTAGCGCGTGTTGTCCTTCTTGATCAGATACGCAAGAAGGCGACGGCGCTGACCGACGAGCTTGAGGAGGCCGCGACGCGAATGGTTGTCCTTGGGGAAGCTGCGCAGGTGTTCCGTGAGGCTCTTGATCCGCTCCGTCAGGAGCGCGACCTGGACTTCCGGACTGCCGGTGTCGCCGTCCACGACGGCGTACTCCCCGATCACCTGTTGCTTCATTTCCCGCGCGAGCGGCACTCGGTCCTCCGAACACGATTGTTCTGGTTGATCATCCTTGTTTGACCGGCGGATGGTAACAGGCTGGCCGGATCCCGGCAAACGCTCACGCTCAGCGGCCGGTGGCCCGGGGTGCGTGGCGGGCCCGGCCGATCCGTCTCCCAAGCCCCAAAAGGCGCGAATTAGGCGGAGTCTCGGGTAGCGGGTGGAGTGGTACGGAGAGAATCGGTGGGTCCGGGCCGGTCGCTTTGTCGGCCTGCCCGGAAATCGTGCACGGCAGTCGCCATCAAAGGCACCGCCACCGGCCTCGGCGGCCAGATTCCTTCGGTAGCAACGCACCGGTTGATATTACGGAGGGTCGCCTGACCCGCCTCAGGCCGGAGCGATCAGCCGGATCCGGAGTCGGTCGACCGGCGGGACGTCGCGCCGGCCAATCAGCTCGACCGAGATGCCGCCTTGCTCGCCGATCGTGGCCAGCGCGGGAATCGGGCTGGCGGTCCGGGGCATGTCCGGCGACCAGGCCGCCTCGACCGCGGCCCGATAGCGTCCGGCCGGGGGCAGGGCAACCGGCAGCTCGAACGAAACCTCGATCGGACGCCCGGCCGCGACCTCGATCGGACGCCCGGCCGCGACGCGATCGACCCGCTCGACGCGCTCGAGCCCCCTTACCCGCCCGGTCATCGCTGCCGAGCGGCCCAGGAGGCGGCGCGCCGGAGCGAGCCGGCCGGTCGCGATGTCGGCCCGGATCTCGGTGCTGCGAACCGGCCGGCCGTCGATCTCCATCGGCTCGACCACGGTCACCCCGAAGTCGAGCGACCGGCCGAGCTCGGCCAACGCCGTGGGCGTGCCGTCGCGCTCGTGGCCGAAGGCGGCGTCGGGCGTCATCAGGAAGCCGGCCAGGTCGACCCGCTCGGCGATCGCCCGCACGAACACGTCGTAGGGCGTCAGGCGCAGGGCAGTATCGAAGTGCTGGATCAGCACGACGTCGACGCCGGCGTGATCGAACCGGACGAGGCGCTCGAGCGGGTCGCACAGGACCGGCGGCGCGGCTCCGACCAGGATCTCGTCCGGGTGGTGGTCGAAGGTGATCACGGCCGGCCGGGCCCGATGCAGGGCCGCCGCCTCGCGCAGCCGGGCGAGCAGGTAGCTGTGGCCGCGATGGAGGCCGTCGAAGGCGCCGACCACGAAGTACAGGCGGCCGAGGCCGGGACCGACCTCGACCAGGTCGTCGATCCCGCCCGCAACCAGCTGGATCCCGCCACCGGACGTCCGGGGCAGGGTCCGCTCAGGCATCGACAAGGACCTTGTCGGGCATGACCCGGGTCCCGTCCCAGCGCCCGAAGCCGACCAGCACCCCGGCCTCGGACACGAGCCGGACCGGTTCGTCCGCGGCCCGTTGCTCGGGCGAGCGAGCCGGAGCCCCGGCGGACGGGCGGATGAACTGGCCCCGGACGACGGCCTGGAGCTCGGCCGCGGTCAGCTGGACGGCCGCCAGGTCGAGCCCGATATCGAGCGGCTTGAGCATGGCGGCCAGAGCCGCGGGCCCGCCTGCCGGCCCCTCCCCCGCGGCCGAACGAACGGCGTCGACCGAGACGGCGTCAGCCAGCCTGAACGGTCCGCTTGCGGTCCGGGTCAGGGCGCCCAGGTACGCGCCACTGCCGAGGGCGACGCCGAGATCCCGGGCGATCGCCCGGATGTACGTGCCGGCCGAGCAGTCAATTTCGACGATCGCGATGGGCCGCGCCGGGTCGGAGGCATCCCACTCGAGGACCTCCAGCCGGTCGATCGTGACCGAGCGCGGGGCGAGCTCGGGCGTGCCACCGGCGCGGGCCACGGCGTAGGCACGCCGGCCCGCGACCTTGACCGCGGAATAGGCCGGCGGGACCTGGACGATCGGTCCCCGGAACGCCTCGAGCGCCACGTCCAGGGCGGCCCGCTCGACCGTCGGCCCGTCAATGGGCGTGAGCTCGCCCTCGAGGTCGTCCGTGGTCGACGAAGCGCCGAAACAGACCGTGGCCCGGTACTGCTTGCGGTCGCCGAGGTGGTATTCGACGACCCGGGTGGCTCGGCCGATGAAGATCGGCAGGACGCCCCGGGCGAACGGGTCGAGGGTGCCGCCGTGGCCCACCCGCTTGACCCCGCTCAGGCGCCGTACCAGGCCAACGATGTCGTGCGACGTCGGCCCGGCCGGCTTGTCCACGACCAGGATGCCGTCGAGACGTGGCGGGCCGGCCAAAGGGCTCATCGAGCCATGGCCCCGGCGAGCCGGCGGGCCTCGGCCAGGACCGTCCTCCGGGCGGCCTCCAGGGGCATGGGGATGGTCGCCCCCGCAGCTCGGGCGTGCCCTCCCCCGCCAAACGCGCCGGTGAGAACCGTGGCGTCGACGCCACCGGGCCTTGTCCGGACGCTGATCCGGGTCTCAGGCCCGGCCTCCTTGAATACGATCGCCACCTCGGCGTCCTCGGCCTGGGCGACGAGGTCGATGATCCCCTCGGAATCGGCCGGCCTGGTGCCCGTCGCGATCAGATCGCTCTCGAGCAGGCTCGACCACACGACCCGCCCGCCATCCACGGCGTCGAGCCGCCCGAGGACCAGGCCGAACAGGCGCAGCTGGCGTTCCGGCTTGGTCCGGTAGAGGCGCCGCGAGATCTCGGCCAGCGGTGCCCCGGCCTCCACCAGGGCAGCAGCCACCTCGAGCGTCCGCGGAGTGACGTTCGGGTGGGCGAACGTCGACGTGTCCATCACGATCCCGGCCATCAGCGCCGCAGCCAGGCCACCGTCGGCCGCAGCGAGCGGCACACCCAGGCGGGCCGCCAGCAGCACGACCATCTCGCAGGTCGCCGCGCTGTTCGGGTCGATCCAGTCGGCCGCCGGCGTCGAGGACCCGGGATTCGAGAGGTGGTGGTCGATGATCACCCGGGGCAGCCGCCCGAACAGCTCGGCGTGGCGCTGGCCGATCGCGCCGACTCGCTCGAGCGTCCCGCAATCGACGATCACCAGCAGGTCGTAGTCGAGGGCGGGGTCCGGATCGATCCGCTCGGCCTCCACGCCGGCCAGGAAGTCATACAGGGCGGGCACGGGATCGGTGCACACGGTCGAGGCCCGGCCGCCGTGGAACTCGATGATCCGGGCCACGCCAAGGGCAGCCCCGAGCGTGTCCGCGTCGGGATTCTCGTGGCTGACGATCAGGGCCTGGCGTGCCCCGGCGATCCGCTCGGCGACCGCGGCGGGCACGTCCGCCAGGTACGGCCCGAGCTCGATCGTCACCGCGTCGGCCTTCGGCTCCCTGCCGAGCGGTAGTTGGACCGGTCCGTGGCGCTGCCCCGGGCGCGGCTTCGGCGCTGGGCCCGATTGACCGGCGGGGCGGGCACGATCAGGTCATCTCCGGCATCCGACGCGGATCCCGCCTCGCTCGCGGCGGGCTCGTCGCTCTCGGCTGCCTGGGTCCGGAACGTTACCGGGGTGGGCAGGGTCTCGCCGGTAGGTGCCTCGCCCTCGGGGGTCTGGCCGTGCTCGAGCTCGTCGAGCAGGTGAAGGAGCCGAGTCCCCTGCTCAGCCGTCTCGTCGAGGCGGACGTGCAGGTTCGGGATCCGGCGCAGGCGCAGTCGGGCCCCGAGCTCGTGGCGTACGAACGGCATGGCATGCTCGAGAGCGCGCACCGTCTCGGTCCGCTCGGCCTGGCTGCCGATCACGCTGACCCACACCCGGGCATGGGCCAGGTCGGCCGTGGTCTCGACCTTGGTCACCGTGGCAAAGCCGATCCGGGGATCCTTGACCTCCCGGGCCAGGAGGCCACCGATCTCCTGGCGCAGGAGCTCGTCGATCCGGTCGGTGCGAGCCGTCATCGCGGCGCGCCCGGGTTGGCCGCCATCAGCTGGCTCGGGCCCGGCTGACCGTCTTCGAGCTGAAGCACTCGATGATGTCGCCTTCCTGGAGATCCTGGTAACCGGCCAGGCCGATGCCGCACTCCAGGTTCTGGGCCACCTCGCGAACGTCGTCGCGGAAGCGCCGCAGCGACTCGATCTTGTCCGTGGCCACGATCTTGCCGCCGCGCCAGACCCGGGCGCCGCCCCGGACGATCCGGCCGTCGGTCACGAAGCAGCCGGCGATCACCGTCGACTTGCCGACCTTGAAGATCTGGCGGACCTCGGCGCGGCCCTCGACGACCTCGACGATCTCCGGCTCGAGCAGGCCGCCCAGGGCGGCGTCGATGTCGTCGGTCAGCTTGTAGATGATGTCGTACAGGCGCACGTCGACGCCTTCCGACTCGGCCGCCCGGCGGGCGGTCTCGGTGATCTTGGTGTTGAAGCCGACCACGATGGCATCGGAGGCCGAGGCCAGCAGGATGTCGTTGTCGGTGATGTCGCCGGCCGCTTCGTGCAGGACGTTCAGCCGGACGTCGTCGGTCGAGAGCTGGTCCAGGGCGTGGGTGATCGCGCCGAGCGAACCCGACACGTCGGCCTTGAGGATGATCCGGAGCTCCTTGGCCTGGCCGGCCTGGATCTGCCGGTAGAGGTCCTCGAGCGTGGCCCGGCCACTTCCTTCGCCACCCTTGGCGGCCGCTGCGTCACGGCGCGCCTCGACCTGCGTTCGAGCTTCCTTCTCGTCGGACACGACCCGCAGGATGTCGCCCGCTTCGGGCACGGCGGCCAGGCCCAGGATCACGGCCGCGGTCGATGGTCCGGATGACGTGATTCGCTTGCCTTGCGAGCTCTCCAGGGCGCGCACCTTGCCATACGTGCCGCCAACGACGATCACGTCGCCGACCCGCAGGGTGCCGGTCTGGATGATTGCCGTGGCGACCGGGCCGCGACCCTTGTCGAGCTCGGCTTCGACGATCGTGCCGATGGCCGCGCGCTTCGGGTTGGCCTTGAGCTCCTGGAGATCCGCCACGAGCAGGATCATCTCCATCAGCTCGTTGAGCCCCGTCCGGGCCTTGGCCGAGACCGGCACGAGGGGCGTGTCTCCGCCGTACTCCTCGACGATCACGCCGGCTTCCGACAGCTCGTTCTTGACCCGCTCGGGGTTGGCGTCGGGCTTGTCGATCTTGTTCAGGGCAATGATGATCGGCACCTTGGCCGCCCGGGCGTGGTGGATGGCCTCGAGCGTCTGGGGCATGACCCCGTCGTCGGCGGCCACGACCACGATCGCGATGTCGGTCACCCGGGCACCCCGGGCACGCATCGCGGTGAACGCCTCGTGACCCGGCGTATCGAGGAAGACGATCCGGCGGCCGTCCTTGACGATCTCGCTGGCGCCGATGTGCTGGGTGATCCCGCCTGCCTCACCGGCGGCCACGGCCGTCGTGCGCAGGGCATCGAGCAGGCTTGTCTTGCCGTGGTCGACATGGCCCATCACGGTCACGATCGGGGCCCGGGTCTCGAGCAGGGCCGGATCATCCTGCTCGAACAGCACTTCCTTGGTCGCCGCCTCGGCGACCGGCTCGTCGCCGGCCGGCGTTGCGGCAGGGCCGCTGGGAGCCACCACCTCGGCGACTTCGAAGCCGAGCTCACCGGCCACGAGCGAAGCCGTGTCCCGGTCGATCAGCTGGTTGATCGTGGCGAAGATGCCACTCTTGATCAGCTCGCGGATCACGTCCGCCGCGTTCACGTCGAGGAGCTCGGCGAGCTCCTTGACCGTGATGGTCGTCGGCAGCTCAATCGCCCCACGCTCGCGCGGGTCGAGAACCTGCACTCCGCCCTGGCCGACGCCGGCATCGCGGCGCGGGGGCTTACGCGGACCGCGGCGACCGCGGGTCCCGCTTCTACTCCTTGCCACGATCGTCTCCTTCGTCATTTGGCACTACTTCGACCGGCTGGCCGCCGGCCTGGTTCATCAATTCAATTCGCTCCTGGCCGCCAATCGGCCGGCCGAAGGCGCGGGCGAGGCCACCCTTGGCGAGCGCCTGCTCGCGGCACGGCCCTTCAGCACAGACATAGGCTCCGCGGCCGGCCAGGCGGCCGGTGGGGTCCTCGACGATCTGGCCGGCCGGCGTGCGCACGATCCGGATCAGTTCCCGCTTCGGGCGCGTCGTCCGGCAGGCCACGCAGGTCCGGGCCGGAACCGGGCGTGGCTGGACCGGGCGAGACTGGAGCGCTGCCCCTGCCCCGCCTACGATGCCACCTCGTCGGTGACCTTCTTGGCTCGCGGCTTGGCCGGGGGCTTCGTCGTGGCAGGCGCCTTGGCGGCCGCCTTCACGGTTGCCCCGGCTGGTGCCGTGGCCCTGGACTCAGACTTGGGTTCAGCCTTGGCCTTTGGCTCAGCCTTGGCCTTTGGCTCAGCCTTGGCCTTTGGCTCAGCCTTGGCCTTTGGCTCAGCCTTTTCGGCTGCCGCCGCCTTGGGCTTGGCCGCTGCCTTGACGGTTGTCTTGGCGACTGCCTTGGCCTTGGGCTTGGCGATCGCCTCGACTTCGGCGTCGGCTTCGGTCTCGGCTGGGGCGGCAGCGGTCGCGACCACTTCGGCTGGTGCCTCGGCCTGGTTGGCGGCTTCCTCGGCGGCTCGGGCCGCTTCAGCCACACTCACGTCGCTGCGGATGTCGATCCGCCAGCCGGACAGCTTGGCCGCCAGCCGGGCGTTCTGGCCTTCCCGGCCGATGGCCAGGGAGAGCATGCGCTCGGGCACGGTCACGCTGGCGATCCGGTGCTCCTCATCGATCTGGACGTCGAGGACCTGGGCCGGGCTGAGGGCGTTGGCCACGAAGATCGCCGGGTCGTCGTTCCACGGGATCACGTCGATCTTCTCGCCGGCCAGCTCGGCCACGACCGCCTGGACGCGGGCGCCGCGTTGGCCGACCGTCGCGCCGACCGGATCGAGCCCTTCCTGGCGGCTCCAGACGGCCACCTTCGAGCGGCTGCCCGCCTCGCGCGCAATCGCCTTGATCTCGACCGTGCCGTTGTGGATCTCGGGCACCTCGAGCTCGAACAGCCGGCGCAGGAAGTTCTTGTGGGACCGGCTGATGAACAGCTGTGGCCCGCGCAGGCCACGCCGCACCTCGAGGACCAGGGCCTTCACGTTCTGGCCGATCCGGTAGTGCTCGAGGGGCGACTGCTCGGTCGTGGCCAGGATGGCCTCGGCCCGGGCGACTCCGCCCTGGCCGACGAGTTCGAGAATGATCGCCCGGGGCTCGATCCGGTTGACCGAGCCGGTGATCAACTCACCCTCGCGGCTGGCGAACTGGTCGAACGCGACGTCCCGCTCGGCCTCACGCAGGCGCTGCAGGACGACCTGCTTCGCCGTCTGAGCATGAATTCGTCCGAATGAATTGGGGTCCATCTCCTCGATCTCGACCAGGTCGCCCAGAACGGCGCCCGGGCTGTAGGCCTTGGCTTCGTCGAGGCTGAACTCGGTCAGCGGGTCGACGATCTCGCCGACCGCGACCTTGGCCCGGAACACCCGGATCCGGCCCGTTTCGCCGTCGATTCGAACGCATACATCCTCGTCGCCGGGCTGGCGCCGGTAGGCGGACTGGATCGCGTCCTCGACGGTGTGGATCAGCTGGTCCCGGGGAACCTGCTTCTCGGCATTGAGCTGGAGCAGCGCAGTGACGAAGTCACGATTCATGGTGCTCCTCCCGTCACATGTGCCGTTTGCCGGCCGATTCCGTCTTGCCCAGCCGCTAAAAAAACGTGGGGGTCACCCACGTTTCATTCGAGCGGCCGGTGAAGTTACGACGAAGTATACACCGGAGGTCTCTCAGCGTCGATCAGGTCGTGTTCAGGTTGGGGCGGGGACGGCCTCCGGATAGCGTCGCTCGACGTAGGTATCGAGGATCCGCTTGAACTCCTCCACGATCGCGTCGCCCCGCAGGGTGCGGTCCAGCTGGCCGTCGATGAAGACCGGCGCTACCGGTTCCTCGAACGTGCCCGGCAGGCTGATCCCGATGTCGGCGTGCTTGCTCTCGCCCGGCCCATTGACCACGCAGCCCATGACCGCGACGCGCATCTCCTCGACCCCGGGGTGGTGCTCGGCCCAGGCCGGCATCTGCTCCTTGAGGTAGGCCTGGATCTCCTGGGCCATGACCTGGAAGAAGCTCGAGGTGGTCCGGCCACAGCCCGGGCAGGCACTGACCTGGGGCAGGAAGCTGCGCAGGCCGAGGGATTGGAGGACCTGCTGGGCAACCTCGACCTCGAGCTCGCGCTCGGCGCCGGGCTCGGGCGTCAGCGATACCCGGATCGTGTCCCCGATGCCCTCGTTGAGGAGCACGGCCAGGCCGGCCGTCGAGGCCACGATCCCTTTCATGCCCATGCCCGCCTCGGTCAGGCCGAGATGGAGCGGGTAGTCCGACAGCGGCGCCAGCCGGCGATAGACATCGACCAGGTCGCGCACGCCCGAGACCTTGGCACTGATGATGATCCGGTCGTGGCCGAGGCCGGTCGATTCGGCCAGCTCGGCCGAGCGCATGGCTGACGCGATCATCGCGTCGATCATCACGTCGCGGGCATCGCGCGGCTCGGTCCGGCGGGCATTCGCCTCCATCAGCTCGGTCAGCAGGGCCTGGTCAAGCGAGCCCCAGTTGACCCCGATCCGGACCGGCTTGTTGTTCTCGATCGCGATCCGGACGATCGTCTGGAAGTGCTCGTCGTGGCGCTTGGCGCCCACGTTGCCCGGGTTGATCCGGTATTTGGCCAGGGCGGCCGCGGTCTCCGGGTAGCGTTCGAGCAGGAGATGGCCGTTGTAGTGGAAATCACCGATGACGGGTACGTCGACCCCCAGGCCCCGGACCTTGCGCATGATCTCGGGCACGGCCGCGGCGGCCGGCTCGTTGTTGACCGTGATCCGGACCAGCTGGCTGCCGGCGTGGGCCAGCCGGGCCACCTGGATCGCCGTGGCATCGGCATCAGCGGTGTCGGTGTTGGTCATCGACTGGACCACGATCGGGTGGGCCGAGCCCACGAGGACGCCCCCGACGTCGACGCTGACGGCCGGACGGCGCCTCGGCCGGAGCTGGTCGAGCGAGCTCATTGGACCGTGCCGAGGTTGGTCAAGTCGAAGAACGTGATCCAGGCCAGGAAGACCATCAGCAGGCCGAATCCGGCCAGGTAGGTGAGCTGCTCGGCCCGCACGCTGAACCGGTCACCCACGATCCGGCGGATGAACAGGAACAGGACCCGGCCGCCATCGAGCGGCGGGAACGGCAGGATGTTGACCAGGGCGAGGTTGGCCGACAGGAGGGCGGCGATGTACAGCAGGTAGACCGGCCCGAGCTGCCAGAAGACGGTGCCCACCTGTTCGGCGATGCCCACCGGCCCGGTTACGGGCGGCCGTTCGGTCGGATGGTTGACGATCGAGGTGACCAGCTGGCTGAGGCCGTTGGCGATCAGGCCCAGGGCGTTGGAGGTCTCCTTCAGGCCGGTCTGGACCGCGGTCGCCAGGTCGTGGCCGACGTAGGCACCGGTCGGCTTGGCCTGGAGGACGGAGATTCCCAGCGGACCTTCCTGGGCGGTGCCGGCGGCCGTTGCGGCCGCGTTCGCCGAATCGATCTCGGCCTGTGAGCGAAGCGGCACGGACAGGGTCGAGCTGCGCCCGTCGGCATGGGTCACGCCCAGGCTGACCGTCTGGCCGGCCAGCGTGTAGAAATCGTCGACGGCGGTCGGACCGCCGAACGCCTCGTAGACGTGGCCGTTGACGGAGTCGATTCGGTCGCCCACGACCAGGCCGGCCTGGGCCGCCGGCGAGCCGGCCTGGACCGAGCCGAACGTGATTCCGATCAGGGGCGTAGCCACCAGCGATATGGCCAAGAAGATCACGAAGGCCAGGACCAGGTTCATCGCCACGCCGGCCACCAGGACGACCACCTTGACGGGCAGGGCCGCCCGCACGAACGAGCGCGGATCGTCCGAATCGCCATCTTCGCCCTCGAGCCGGACGAAGCCGCCGATCGGCAGCCAGTTGAGGGTGTAGATCGTCTCGCCGCGCCGGGCGAAGATCCGGGCCCGGGGCGGAAAGCCGATCCCGAACTCGTGCACCCGAATCCGGGCGAGACGCGCCGTGACGAAGTGACCGCCCTCGTGGATGACCACGATCACGGTCAGGATCATAAAGAAGATCACGACCGTGATCAGGCTCTGGACGAGCGGGCTGATGGCCTCCACCTAGGCCACCGGGCCGGTCGCGAAGCTGGCCCGGACCTCGGCGTCGAGGGCGACCAGGGCGTCCACGTCGGGCGCCTGGTCGGGGCCCTCGCCGAAGCGGGCCACGGCCGTCTCGAGCAGGCGCGGAATCCCGATGAAATCGAGGCTGCCGGCCAGGAAGCGCTCGACCGCGATCTCGTCGGCGGCGATCAGGGCGGCCGTTGCCCGCGACCCGATTCGGCCCGCCTCGCGGGCAATGCGGAGCGCCGGGAAGCGGACGTCGTCGGGCGCCTCGAACTCGAGGTGGCCAGCGCTGAGCAGGTCCGGCGGAGCCGCCGGTGAAGGGTGTCGGTTGGGGTAAGTCACGGCGTACTGGATCGGCAGGCGCATGTCGGGCGTGCCGATCTGGGCCTTCATGGATCCGTCGACGAAGAGCACGGCCGAGTGGACGACGCTCTGGGGGTGGATCACCACCTCGATCGCGTCGTAGCCCACATCGTACAGCCAGTGCGCCTCGATCACCTCGAGGCCCTTGTTGGCCAAGGTCGCCGAATCGATCGTGATCTTGGGGCCCATCTGCCAGGTCGGGTGGCGCAGGGCCTGTTCCGGGCCGACCGCCGACAGCTCGGCCGACGAGCTGGTCCGGAATGGCCCGCCGGAGGCGGTCAGGATGAGCCGGCTGACGCTGGCCATGGCCTCGCCGGCCAGGCACTGCCAGATCGCCGAGTGCTCGGAATCGATCGGCCGCAGCCAGGCCAGCGGGCTGGCCGACGGATCCGACGGGTCGAGGGCTGCCTGGGCGGCGGCCCGGCGTCGGGCGAGGGCCATGACCAGGTGCCCGCCGGCGACCAGCGTTTCCTTGTTGGCCGTGGCAACGACCTTGCCCGCCTCGAGCGCGGCCAGCGTCGAGCGCAGGCTCACGACCCCACCCGTGGCCACGATCACCAGGTCCACGTCGGAGCTGCCGGCAATCTCGACCAGGGCGTCCGGGCCATGAACCTGGGTGGTCCCGGCCGGGAGGTCCAGCTCGAGGCTGCCGGCAGGGTCGGCGAGGGCCACGACCGCGGGTTGGAACCGGCGGGCCTGCTCCTCGAGCAGTCCGGCCTGCCGGCCGGTTGCCAGGGCGACCACCTGGACGGCGTCGCCCAGGCCGGCCAGCACGTCCAGCGCCTGCCGGCCGATCGAGCCGCCCGAGCCGAGGACGGCCACCCGCAGGGGCTGGCCGGCGCTCAACGCAGGAACGTCAGCACGAAGAGAGTCATCACCGGGGCGGCCATCAGAAACGAATCGACTCGGTCAAGCACGCCGCCGTGGCCGGGGATCAGGTCACTCGAGTTCTTGGCCCCGGCGGCCCGCTTGAGCATCGACTCGGCCAGGTCGCCGGCCTGGGCGGCCAGGCCCACGATCGGCCCGAGGACCAGCCCGTACAGGACCGGTTGACCGGCGCACCACAGGCCGATCAGGATCACCGCGGTCGTGGCCATCATTCCGCCGAGCAGCCCGGCGTAGGTCTTCGAGGGCGAGATATGGGTGAGGAACCTCTCGCGCCCGATCAGCTCGCCGAGGCGCACCCCAAAGGACTTGCCGGCCAGGTAGGCGCCCGTGTCATAGGCCCACACAGCCAGGATCAGGAGCAGGATCCACAGGCGCTCACTGCCCACGACAGCCAGGGGCGCGCTCGCCGGCAGCGCCGGTCCGGCCGTGCCCAGCCGGACGACAAAGGCCAGCAGCCCGACATACAGGGCCCCGAACACGGTGCCGACCCACGCGTTCAGGCCGTCACGCGGATCGGTTCGGGTGAAGCCGCCGACGGCCGCCAGCAGGATCCCGATGGCGGCCAGGATCGTGCCGCTGCCCGCCAGCACGGTGGGCACGGCCGCGTCGACCACGATCGCCACCGCGATCGCCAGCCCCAGCCAGGGCATGGCCGGATAGCCAACCGGCTTCAGCAGTCGGAACACCTCGATCCCGGCCAGGATCGTCAGGCCGATCAGGCCCAGGGTGATCCACCAGCCGCCCAGGACCACGATCAGGATGAGTGGCGGGACGAAGAGCAGCGCGCTGCGGCCGCGTTCCTGCACCCGGCTGCCCCGCTACCGACCGAACCGGCGGAAGCGGCTGGCGTAGTCGACCAGGGCGTCATCGAATGCCGCGGCGTCGAAGTCGGGCCACAGCTTCGGGCAGAAGTAGAACTCGGCATAAGCAGCCTGCCAGACCAGGAAGTTGCTGATCCGCTGGTCACCGCCGGTCCGGATCAGGAGATCCGGGTCGGGCAGGCCGGCCGTGTACAGGTTGTTGGACAGCTCGACCTCGTCGATCTCGGTCGGCGCGATGCCGCTGGCCACGATCCGCCGCACGGCGTCGACGATCTCGGTCCGGCCGGCGTAGTTGAAGGCGATATTGAGGAGCAGGCGCTCGCCGCCGGCCGTCGCGCTCAGGCCGCCGCCAATCGAGCGCTGGGTGGCCTCGGGCAGCTCCTCGAGCCGGCCGAGCAGGCGAATTCGGACGCCCTGCTGGCGGAGCTCCTCGGTCTCATCCCGGAGCGCACCCTCGAGCAGGGCAAACAGGCCGGTCACCTCATCGTCCGTCCGGGCCCAGTTCTCGCGACTGAAGGCGTACAGCGACAGGATCGGGATGCCCCGCCGGACCGCATGCTTGAGCAGGTTCCGGATCGTCTCGACCCCGGCGGCATGGCCCTCCAGCTCGGTCAGGCCGCGGGCCCGCGCCCAGCGCCGGTTGCCATCCATGATGATCGCCACGTGGCGGGGTGTTTCCTCGGGCGAGGCCACCCGGTCGGGCGCCTCCGACCCGGTCAGGGCCGGCTCGGCCGGCAGGGCCGGACCGGCCGCGTGGGCGATCGGCGGAGCGTCGGTCGGGCGAGCCAGCGGTGTGCGAGCCACCAGGCGGGCCACTAGACCTCCATCACCTCGTGCTCCTTGTGGGCGCCCAGCCGATCGACTTCGCCGATGAACCGGTCGGTCACCTTCTGGAGCTGGTCCAGCTCGCGGTGGGAGGCGTCACTGCCCAGGCTGCCCTCGCGCTCCTCTTTCTTGAGGCTGTCGCCCGCCTCGCGGCGGTGGTTGCGGATCTCGACCCTGGCTTCTTCCATCCGCTTGTGGACCGCCTTGACGATGTCGCGCCGGCGTTCCTCGGTCAGGGGCGGGATGTTGAGCCGGACGACGGAGCCATCGACGTTCGGGGTGAGCCCGATGTCGCTCTTCTGGATCGCCTTCTCGATCGCGCCGAGGACGCTCCGGTCCCACGGCTGGATCACGATCTGGTGAGCCTCCGGGACGCTGATCCCGGCAATCTGGTTGAGCGGCGTGGGCGTGCCGTAGTACTCGACCACCAGCCGTTCGACGAGCGAGGTCGAGGCCCGGCCGGTGCGCAGGCCCTGAAAGTCACGCTCCATGCTCTCGACCGAACGGCTCATCTTGCTCTCGATCGCGCTGATCACGTCGGCACTCATGCGGACCTCCCGGCTGAGATAACCGTGCCGATCGCCTCGCCCTGGACCACGCGCACGATCGTGTCGCGCTGGTTCAGGTCGAATACGACGATGGGCAGGTCGTTCTCCATGCACAGGGAAACCGCTGCGGCGTCCATGACCTTGAGCTGATCCCGGAGCAGGTCGCTGTACACCAGCTCAGCGTAGCGCCGGGCTTCGGGGTGCGTGAGTGGGTCGGCGTCATAGACGCCGTCGACCTTGGTCGCCTTGAGCAGGACCTCGGCGTCGATCTCGATCGCGCGCAGGGCGGCCGCCGAGTCGGTGGTGAAATAGGGATTGCCGGTGCCGGCCACGAAGATCGCCACGCGACCCTTTTCGAGGTGGCGCACGGCGCGCCGCCGGATGTACGGCTCGGCGATCTCGTTCATACCGATCGCGCTCATCACCCGGGTCGGCAAGCCAACCTTCTCGAGGGCGTCCTGGAGGGCCAGCCCGTTCATGACCGTGGCCAGCATCCCGATGTAGTCGCCGGTCGCCCGGTCCATCCCCCGGGCCGAGGCGGCCAGGCCGCGGAAGATGTTGCCGCCGCCGACCACGATCCCGATCTGGACACCGAGCGAGTGGACCTCGGCCACCTGGCGCGCGATCGTCATGCAGAACTCGGGGTCCACCCCATACTGGCGATCGCCCAGGAGAGCCTCGCCGGACAGCTTGAGCAGGATCCGCTTGTAGCGGACCGGGCCTGACCCGGAGCCGGCCGTCGGGGCGGCCGTGCCGGGCCGGCTCATTGCTCCTCCCCGAGCTCGTAGCGGGCGAAGCGCCGGACCTTGATGTTCTCGCCGATCGTGGCGATAGCGTCGACGATCAGCTCGCGGACCGAGCCCTCCGTGTCGCGGAAGGGCTGGTCGAGCAGGCACACGTCCTTGAACCACTTCTTGAGCTGGCCGTCGACGATCTGCTCGCGGATCGCCTCGGGCTTCTTCTGGGTGGCCTCGTCGGCCAGCAAGGCTGCCTTCTTGTCGGCCAGGACCTCGGCCGGGATCGCGTCGGCATCGACGTACTCGGGATGCATTCCGGCGACCTGGATGGCCAGATCCCGGACGAGCTTCTGGAACTGATCCGTGCGGGCGACGAAGTCCGTCTCGCAGTTGACTTCGATCAGGACGCCGATCCGCCCGCCGGTGTGGATGTAGCTGCCGACGAGGCCCTCGCGGGCTTCCCGGCCGGACTTCTTGGCGGCGGCGGCCTGGCCCCGTTCGCGGAGCAGGGCGACCGCCTTCTCGACGCTCCCGCTGGTCTCCTCGAGCGCCCGCTTGCAATCCATGAACCCGGCGCCCGTGAGCTCGCGGAGCTCCTTGACTGCGCTCGCCGAAATGTCCGCCATCCCTGAACCTGCTCCTGTTCCCTGTTCGGCAGCCACCGTGGTGGCCGCATCCAAATTCGTCGTTGACCGCGGTCAGCCGCGCTGGTCAGCTGCGTTTCGGTCAGCTGCCTGTCGTGACCTCGGCCGCCGGCGCGACTGCGCCTGGACCGTCGTCCGTCTCGGCCTTCTCGCTCGCCTCGCGGGCAAGCTCGGCGGCGATCTCGTCGGGCGTCGCCTCGGCCGGTGGCTCGGGGATGGCCGCGGCTGCGGCCGCCGCGCCACGAACCGCCGGCAGGAGATCATCCTCGTCGGGCGAGAAGATCAGGGCCGCCCCGCCGGCCAACGCCGCGACGAGCTCGTCGGATGCGGCCTCGGACTCCTCGGTCGTCACGTCGGGCTGCTCGATCTCGGGCTCGGGCTCGACCGCCGCCCGCGAGGCGCGTTCGCGCTGGCCTTCGATCGCCGCCTCCGCGACCATCGAGCACAGCAGGCGGATCGCCCGGATGGCGTCGTCGTTGGCCGGCACCACATAGGTCAGCTCGTCCGGGTCGACGTTCGTATCGCCGGTCCCGATCAGCGGGATCTCCAGCTTGTTGGCCTCGGTCACGGCGATCCGCTCGCGATGCGGGTCGATGACGAAGATCAGGCCGGGCAGGCGCTTCATCTTGCGGATCCCGCCCAGGGTCCCGGTCAGCTTGGTCAGCTCTTCCTGGAGCTTGGCCGCTTCCTTCTTGGGCATTCGCTCGAAGTCGCCGTTCTGCTGGCGTGCCTCGAGCTGCTCCATCAGGGCGATCCGCTTCTTGATCGTGGTGAAGTTGGTCAGCATGCCGCCCAGCCAGCGCTTGTTGATCCAGGGCTGGTTGGAGCGGGCTGCCTCCTCGGCGACCGGCTCCTGGGCCTGCTTCTTCGTCCCGACGAAGAGGACCTGGTCACCCCGGCCGACGGTCTCGCGGACGGCGGCCAGCGCGATCTCGAGGCCCTTCACGGTCTGGGCCAGGTCGATGATGTGGATGCCGTTGCGCTCGGCGAAGATGTAGGGCTTCATCTTCGGATTCCAGCGGCGAGTCTGGTGTCCGAAGTGGACTCCGGCCTCGAGCAGCTGGCGCATCGAGATGGTCGGCACGGTGAGCAACCTCCTGTTCGGTTCGTCCTCCGCGGACCTGCCTCGCCGGGAACCTGGTCTTTCGACTCGGCACCGCCCCGGCTGGAACGGTCACGCGTGTGAGCTCCGCTCGCGTCGAGCGGGCAGTTCTTCGGCCTTTTGGGCCGCGCCGGAGTCTAGCACAGGGCGTTTGCCGGCCCAGCCGACCTGACGACGGCCCTGGTCGCTGACTCGGCGGCGATGGTGCTTGCCGCGCGCCAAGACCGCGGTATCAGATGGCTACGTTGATCCCCACGGGACACACGGTGGTTTCGGGCTCGAGCAACGCCTGCGCAGGGCTCGCACCTAGCCGATTCGTCCCCAGCCACGCCTGGCCCGGGACAAGTTCGCTTCCCGCAGCGGTCCCTTGGTCCCGCTCCTTGAGTCAAAGGCCGGTTTTGTCCTACCGGGCGAAACGTCGTCGCTGCGGCGCGCGGCCATCGCGTCCTTACCCGTCTAAAACCTCAGGGTGTCACCGGGAAGGTTGGCCCTGGGACAAAGCACGTGTGCCCTTCCCAGGTGGCGAGAACGGCGACGAGTGCCAAACCGAGCATGAGGACCTCGGTTCCAGCTCCCACAACGACTGCCCACCAACGAACGCCCGACCGTGCAAGTGCGGCGACCAGCAATCCATCAAGGGCCAAACCCCCGCCAACGAGGATCCCCACGATCAGGGTTTGGGGCAGGAATGCGATGGGAGGAGTGACCGTCCCGAACCCGCAATCGAAGGGCGTGCCGATGGACTGCCAGTACGCGAGAGCGGCGCCGATGCTAACAACGGAGCCAACAACGAATGCGGCGTACCTTGTCTGGCGCGTACTCACAGCTTTCCAAAGGAATCCCGCCACGACTGGTGCGCTGAGCCACAGCGGTACGACGAACACCCAGCCAAACGCCGCCCGGTCGAGCGGGCCGACATAGAGGAGCCGATCGCTGATCCACCACAGGCCGTAGGCCAGCAGCAGGATCACAAGCGGCAGGGCGATCGCGACGAACAGCCGCACCATCCCAGCCCGTGATGTGCCTGACTCCGCCGGCTCGATCGATGCGGATGCCATCCGGCGAGCCTCGCGATTCGGGAGCGAAGTGTCAATCCGCGCGAACGGCCTTACGAAGCCAGCGCGTTTCGGTGGTGCCGGATGCGCATCGGCCCGTCGCGCTCGCCGGGCTCGACGACGACCAGGTCGATTCGAACGGGCAGTCGCGGCACGATCGTGCCATCGACCAGGCCCGCCAGCTCGTGCAGCCGGCCGGCGACGGCGCGCAGGTGCGCCCGCTTGCGCCAGTCGAAGGTCTCCTCGCCCAGCCCGAATGCCCGGCTGGCCCGCCAGCGGACCTCGACGATCACAAGAGCAGCCGGCGGTCCCGGATCGACGGCCAGGATGTCGACCTCGTTCCGGCCAAAGCGGAGGTTGCGGCCGAGAATCGTCCAGCCGGCCGCTCCGAGCTGATCGCCGACGACCGACTCGGCCCGGTCACCGAGCTGCTGGGCCGGGGTTCGGACGGCAAGCTTCATCTCGGACATGGTCCAGATCATGGGTCGCGACGCTCATCGCAGGCTCACCACGGAGCCATCAAAGGCTGCACAACCGGCTTACCCATGGTCCAACGCGCTCTTGCGCGAGTTGCGCAGGCCCCGTCAGGCCGGCAGCGACAGCGCCCCAACGGCCGATTCGAACTCTTCGCGGATCGAGTCGGGCTCGGCCAGCTCGGCGGCCATGATCGGGACGCCCAGCCCGGCGCCGATCGGCAGGCCATCCAGCCCGAGCTCCTCCTCGCCGAACAGGTCGAGCGTCTCCTGGTCGCCGGCCAGGGTCCGCTGGAGGGCCAGGAAGCTGCGCCGGTGGAACGGGGTCAGACCCAGCTCGCGGATGGCGGTTCGATGCTCGAGCGTGGCGTAGCCCTGGTTGCGCTCCCAGCCGTAGCCGGGGTAGCGGACCGCAAGCAGGCTCATCATCCGGTCGCGGACGACCTTGGCCACGACCGACGCCGCCGCGATCGAGTAGACCTTGGCGTCGCCTTTGACGATCGCGCTGTAGGGCCCAACTGCAGCCTCGAACTCGGCGATCCGGTTGCCGTCGACCAGGATATGGTCGTGCTCGCCTACCCGGCTGATCGCCCGGCGCATGGCCAGATGAGTGGCGTGGTAGATGTTGAGCCGGTCGATCTCGGTGACCGAGGCCGCCCCGACGCCGATCGCCCAGGCCCGCCGGCGGATGATCGGGGCGAGCCGCTCACGCTGGGCGGCCGACAGGGTCTTCGAGTCGCGCACGCCGGGGATCCGGTGGCAGTTCGGGCGCATGATCACGGCGGCTGCGACTACCGCACCACAGGTTGGGGCGACGCCGACCTCGTCCACGCCGACAATCCGTTCGAGGCCGTCGCGCCAATACTTGCGCTCGAACCTCAGAGTCGGGACCTGGCTGACCATCAGCCCAGAGTCTAGGGGGTGCGGCGCTCTCGCAGCGTGGCGGCCTTGCCGACCCGGTCGCGCAGGAAGTACAGCTGGGCGCGTCGGACCTGCTGGTGGCGGATCAGTTCGATCCGGTCGATCCGCGGGCTGTTGATCTTGAATGTGCGCTCCACGCCGACCCCGCTGGCGATCCGCCGGACGGTGATCGAACGGGTGACCCCGCCACCGCGCAGTCGCATCACGTCGCCCTCGAATACCTGGATCCGCTCGCGGCTGCCTTCGACGACCTTGGCATGGACCTTGACCCGGTCGCCCGGGGCGAGCTCGGGGAGGTCGGTGCGAATGTGCTCCTGGACGATCTCATCGAGTACGGTCACTGCGGTTCCTTGCGTCTTCTTGGCGCAGCGTCGCTGCGCGAGGATGGCATCGGGGATGGGCCGCTCCGGCGACCGACGGCGCAGTGTAGCACGACCCGCAGGCTAGTCGGCCGGATCCACCTGGCTCGAGCGGTCGCGCTCGCGGGCGATCTCGTCGAGGAGCCGCTGGTCCTCGGCCTCGAGCGAACGGTCGGCGAGCAGGTCCGGCCGACGCTCCACGGTGCGCCGGAGCGCCTCCCGCCGCCGCCACCGACGGACCGCAGCGTGATCGCCGCTGGACAGGATCTCGGGCACGACCGACCCCGCGAATTCGGCCGGGCGGGTGTACTGGGGGTATTCGAGGATCCCGTCCGCGAACGATTCCTCGTCGGTCGAGGCGGCGTCGATCGCGCCGGGTAGGAGCCGGATCAGGGCATCGATCACGACCAGGGCCGGCAGCTCGCCGCCGGTGAGGACGTAGTCGCCGATCGACAGCTCGAGATCGACCATCGCCCGGATCCGCTCGTCGAACCCTTCGTAGCGCGGACAGACGAAGACCAGGTGGCTGCGCTGGGCGAGGTCGGCCGCCCTGGCCTGACGGAACATTTCGCCGGCCGGATCGAGCAGGATCACGGTCGAATCCGCCCGGCGCAGGCTGGCCAGAGCCGCTGCCACGGGCTCCGGCCTGAAGATCATCCCGGCCCCGCCGCCGTACGGGGTGTCGTCGACGGAGCGATGCCGGCCGAGGCCCCACTGGCGCAGGTCGTGGACCCGGATCGAGGCCAGCCCGCGCTCCTGGATCCGGCCGGGAATGCTGTCCGAGAGCGGCCCGGCCAGCATGGCCGGGAACAGGCTGATGACGTCGATCTCGAGGGCCATTTCGAGCCTCAGTCCGTCGGCTCGGGATCGGCCCCAGGGGCGGCCGCGTTCGCAGTGGCGGCTGGATTCGCAGCGGCGGCCCGGGCCGCGTCGCCCTTGCGCGGCCGGGGCGCCCGGTAGGGCTTGGGCGGGCGGACCGGCGGCAGGTCGAGGGCGACCGCATCGACGACCAGGGCACCCGCCCCGGGATCGAGCGAGGCGACGAAGTCGCGCACGGCGGGCACGTCGAACTCGCCGCGTGGCCCACGGATGACGTACACGTCGTTCTCGGCCACCCGGTAGATGTCGACAACCGTGCCGAGGTCCTCGCCGTCACGGCCGACGACGGGCAGGCCCACCACCTCGTGCCACAGCCACGAGCCGCCCTCCGGATCGGCGGCTGGAGCGCTGGCGGCCGGCACGTCCGCCTCGAGGTAGGCGCCCCGGTACGCCTCGGCCGCGGTCCGGTCGGTCGCCCCGGCGAGGCGGATCCGCCAGCCCGGGCCATCGGCGATGGGCACGCCATCGATGACCGTGAGGGGCGAGTCGGTGCCCTCGCGGAACAGGATCGCGCCAGGTTTGAAGCGGGCCTCGGGCCGGTCGGTCAGGACCTCGACCCGCAGCGCACCGTTGAGGCCGTGGACGCCGCGGACGAGGGCGACGACCAGGCGCTGGGATTCGACCGTCAGACGATCTCGAGTGAGACCGGCTCGCCGTCGCGGGCCGCGCGAACCTTGAGCAGGGTCCGCAGCGCCTTGGCGACGCTGCCGTTCCGGCCGATCACCTTGCCCATGTCGTCCTCGGCGACGTGCAGCTCGAGGACCACGCCATCGCGATCGCGAACTTCCTCGACGGTCACCTGATCGGGCTGGTCGACCAGCGACTTGGCCACGTACTCCACGAGCTCCTTGGCAGCCATGGCTACTTCCCCGCCGGCAGGATGCCGGCTGCGCGAAACAGGCGGGCCACGGTGTCCGAGGGCTGAGCGCCCTGGGCGAGCCACTTCTTGGCCCGCTCCGCGTCGATCTTGAGCTCGATCGGATCGGTCCGGGGGTTGTAGTGCCCGATCGTCTCGAGCGAGCGGCTGTCCCGCGCGCTGCGTGAATCGGCGACGACCACCCGATAGGTCGGCTGCTTGGTGGCGCCCACGCGGGTAAGCCTGATACGAACGGCCATCGGCCTGAACCCTCCTGCTAGAACGATCGGTGGGCCGCTGGGACGGCTGCCACCCCTGATTGGACTCAAAGAAGCGTGCTCAGCTCACTTGAGGACGAGCACGAAGCGGCCGGTCGAGACGTCACTCCCGACGGATTGCGACCAGGCCAAGCTCTCGATCGGCTCGAGGAACGGCTTGTAGTCCGAAGCATAGGCGGCCAGCCCCGGCGAGCCCGCGGCCAGCGCTTCGAGGCCGGTCCGCAGGGCGGTCAGGTCGACGTAGGCCTGGCCGACGTTGCTCGTGCCGGCCATGCCCAGCGCCCGCTGGTAGCTGGGCTGGTCGGCCAGCGAGCTGCCTGCCTTGGTGTCCAGGACGGACTTCACGAACGCGTCACCGAGCCCCACGATGACCAGCTTGTCGGTCAGGCTGAAGGCGATCTCAGCGTCGCCCGATGAGGTCAGTCCGGACGCCTTGACCAGGTTGATCGTGTGGCCGTTGTAGGTCTCGGAGCTGAGCGAGATGCCGGCCTGCGCGCCGCCCAGGGTGGCCAGCGACTTCAGCGCGGTGACGAGGTCCGCCGAGGCGGTCGCGCCGTTGGTCTGGGCCACCACGCCGCCACTGAAGCCGGCCTTGCCGGACAGGACGACGGCGTCGGTGTCGCCGATCCAGCCGACCGCCTTGTCGACCCCGCCGACGAACTTGGCAATGTCGTCGACCTGGGCCGCGGTCGGCCCACCAGGCGCCTTCTCAAGCGCCGTCAGGCCCGTCTTGATCGTGGTGCCGAAGTCGTGGACTTCGTACTGGGCGACGGTGTCCGAGGGCAGGCTCGCGGCCAGCGAGCCGACCCGGTCCTGGGCGGGCGTCACTCCGGCGACCTTGACCCCCGGCAGGGCCTCGTCGAAGACCAGGTGGTCGGACGCGGCCCGAACCCGCATGGCCAGCCAGCTGGGCAGGCTCGCCGGGTCGAAGCTGGGCAGGGCCAGGGCCGGGGCGTTGCCGCCCGAAGCGGCGCCGACCTGCGAGAGCATCTGCGTCTCGGCAGTGGTCAGGAGCTTGAGGTATCCCTTGAGGTCGATATAGACGACGCCCACTGAGTCCCCGCCCAGGGCCGCCGAGGCCGCCTTGAACGACGAGTCACCGGCCAACGCTCCGCCCGGTCCGCGACTGATCGCGGCCTTCACGGAATCGATCGAGCCGGCCAGCAGGACCGACCCGTCGAGGCCCCAGGCGACCGTGGTCTTCGACCCGGAGTCGGCGGCGACCACGGTCAGGTCGATTCCGCCGGCCGTCTCATGGGTGACGTCCGCCGGAGCGATCGACTTCAGCCAGGTGGCCGCTGCGGCGCTGTCCCGGACCGAGGCCACGAGCAGGACCGCCGGCGACGTTGGGTCGCCGACTTCGACGGACACGCCCAGCTGGCCGCTGAACCAGGGCTTGATCTCGGTCGAGAAGTCGTGCTTGCCGTTGGTCAACCGCTGGACCAGCTTGTTCAGCCCGTCGTCGGCCTTGGCATCGAAATTGGTCTGGTCGGCAAAGCCGGGGAAGTGCGACAGGAAGGCCAGCAGGTTGGCCCGCTGATCGCCGGGCATGTCGGCCCGCAGCTCCGTGTATACGAGTGCGTCTGAGGGCGCCCAGGCCAGCACGGCGGAGGTCGACGATCCGCCGGCCAGGACCGCAAAGCTGAGCGCTCCGGCGACCAGGACCACCACCGCGAAGACGGCGGCGAAGGCCCAACGCAGGCGGCGGGCACGGCGGGGCGGGGCGAGCGGGCCATTGCCCGGGGCCCCGTCGAGCACTTCGACGGCGGTCGTCGGAACGGCCTCATTGGTCGGCTCGAGGACTCCTGGTCCCAGCGGTTCAGTCATCGTGATTACCCCCTGTGCCTAACGGCGCCCGAGCAGGCCGGCGGCAGCCGCACGCTTGCCCGCCCCACCCGAGAATTGCTTCATCATTTTCTGCATCTCGGCGAACTGCTTGACCAGCCGATTGACCTCGGTCAGGGTTGTTCCCGAGCCCGTGGCGATCCGCCGGCGGCGGGCCGCGTTCAGGACATTCGTGTCGCGCCGCTCACGCGGCGTCATCGAGCGGATGATCGCCTCGGTCCGCCGGAGCTCACCCCGATTGACCGCGTCCTCGGCCTGCTTGGCCATCCCGCCCATGCCCGGCAGCATGCCCACGAGCTGGCTAAGGCCACCCATCTTCTGGACCTGCTGGAGCTGGTCGAGGAAGTCGTCGAGGGTGAACTGCGACTTGCGCAGCTTCTCCTCGAGCTTGGACGCCTGGCCGGCGTCGAAGGTCTCCTGGGCCCGTTCGACCAATGTCAGCACGTCGCCCATGCCCAGGATCCGGCCGGCCAGGCGGTCGGGATGGAAGACCTCGAGCGCGTCGGTCTTCTCGCCGGTTCCCAGGAACTTGACGGGCAGCCCGGTCACGGCGCTGATCGACAGGGCCGCTCCACCGCGGGCGTCGCCGTCGATCTTGGTCAGGATCAACCCGGTTACCGGCACGACGGCGGCGAAGGCCTGGGCCACCGCGACCGCTTCCTGGCCGGTCATCGCGTCGACAACCAGCAGCGTCTCGACCGGGTGGAGGGCCGCATTGAGACCGGCGATCTCGGCCATCAGGCCCTCGTCGACGGTCAGCCGGCCGGCCGTGTCGAGGATGACCACGTCGCGGGCCGTCCGGCGCGCCGCTTCGATGCCGCCCTGGGCGATCGCCAGCACGGCCGTCCCGGCCGGGGCCCGGTGGACCGGCACGTCGAGGGCCTTGCCCAGCGTGGCGAGCTGCTCGGCAGCGGCTGGTCGGTACGGGTCGGCGGCCACGAGCAGGGGCCGCCGACCGAGCTTGATGCAGGCGCGGGCGAGCTTGGCCGCCGACGTCGTCTTGCCCGAGCCCTGCAGGCCGACGAGCATCACGACCGCCGGGTTGCCCTGAAGGTGGAACGTCCGATCGCCGGCCGAGAGCAGGGCGGTCAGCTCCTCGTTGACGATCGACACGACCTGCTGACCGGCCGTCAGGCTGTCGAGGATGTCGGCCCCGATCGCCCGCTCGCGAACCCTGGCCACGAAGTCGCGGACGACCTTGAAATTGACGTCAGCCTCGAGCAGGGCCAGCCGCACCTCGCGCATGGCAGCGTCGACATCGGCTTCGCTGACCCGGCCGTGACCGGTCAGTGAGCCGAGGGTCTTGCGCAGGCGCTCGCTCAGCGCGTCAAACATGAATTGGGCGTCTCCGTCGACAGCTCGAAGGCAAGGCCCGCACGACCGTCGGGTCGCCCGGTTGGTGCGCGAGTTCTGACGCACCGAGGTCGGCCGATTGTAGCGCACGCTCCCGCACCCCCAGGAATGGCCGCCTGGTACCAGTCGGGTACTTCCTGGTGCCGAGGCGCACCGTCGTGGCGGCTGGCGCCGCCGCGTGCCCGGCGCACCTGTCTCGAGGGTCGAGCCGTGCTTGTTCTGAGGTTCCGAAGGCCAAACGGTCTGTGGGGCGCGACAAACGGCGCGGAATCGCTGCTTGTGGGCAGGTCTTGGCCTCGAACGACGCCACTTCCGGCCGCGGTCGGGCGATCCCAAGCGTGACCGGGCGCTACCTCAGCGCGCGCCGGGCGGCAAGCGGACTGAGATCCATCGGAGTGGACCCGTTTGTCGCTCGGGGTGCACCGTATGCCTCGCGCAGTATCCATAGGATCCCATCGCCTGGCCAGGGCATTGACGCGTCCCGGAGTGCTCGCAGGAGGGTAATTGACGATGCCGGGAACGCGGACCGGATCGTCTCCGGGTGGTCGCGGACCAACGCTCGATGGTGTCGGGTCACAGGCAGGACAAGAACGCAATACACCCGCCGATCGGCAGTGCGTCCCCAGGACTCGAGCAGTGCCTGCCGCTTCGCGTGCAGCTCACGGACGATCCCCTCGAGGCTCGCCACCCGCGACTCCCCCTCGAGAGGCACGCATGCCTCGGGGCGAGTCGAGACGGAGGTCGATCGATCGGCGGCCGGGACCTGGGACTGCCGCTTCGACGGTGGCCTGCCGACGAGGATCTCGCTCCGTAACAGGCGCTCGACGATTCGCGCCTGGACCGCATCCCGGATGAGCGCCGGCGAGCCTTCGTAGGCGGCCAGCCGCAAGTCTGCCCCGAGCACTGCGCCGACGCGGAATCGCGTGCGAAGTGCGACCTCCGGGTTGCCTTCCTCGAGTCGACTAACCACCGATCGGCTCACACCGGCGGCCGCGGCTACCGCAGCCTGAGAGACCCCCGCACGGAGACGGAACGTGCGCAGCTCTTCCGCCGGGCGTGTTGATTGTTGCCGGAGCGCCCGCTCCGCTTCCCGGATGGCGATGCGGTTCTCCGTCCGACTCGCGACAAGCTTCACGCCGGCAGTGCAGCAGGGCGCCCTTACCTGGGCATTATCGGCGAGGTCAGGACTCGGCGAACAGGGCGGCGACGAAGGCTTCCGGGTCGAACGGCAGGAGGTCGCCGACCTGCTCCCCTACCCCGACGAAGCGGACTGGCACGCCCAGGTCGGCCTCGATGGCGAAGACGATGCCGCCCTTGGCCGTCGAGTCCAGCTTGGTCAGGACGATCCCGGTCAGGCCAGTCGCCTCGTGAAACGCGCGCGCCTGGGCGAGGCCGTTCTGGCCGGTCGTGGCATCGAGCACGAAGAGGACCTCGGGCTGGGCTCCGGGCAGGCGCTTGTCGATGATCCGGCGGACCTTGGCCAGCTCGTCCATCAGGTTGACCTTGGTATGGAGGCGGCCGGCCGTGTCGGCGATCACCATGTCCGTGCCCCGGGCGACGGCGGCATCCAGCGCGTCGTAGACGACCGCCCCGGGATCCGCCCCCGGAGCGTGGGCGATCATCGTGCTCCCCGACCGGCTGGCCCAGATCCCGAGCTGCTCCATGGCCGCCGCCCGGAACGTGTCGGCGGCGGCCAGGATCACGCTCAGCCCCTCCGAGCGGTAGCGGCTGGCGAGCTTGCCGATCGTGGTCGTCTTGCCGGTCCCGTTGACCCCCACGATGAGCACGACCGCCGGCTGGCCAGGGGCGGACGGACGTGGCCGCCACTCGGGGTCGCGTGGAGCCAGCAGGGCGGCCAGCTCGGCCCGGACCGCGGCCAGGTTGCCGGCCGGATCGTGGCGGCGGCGGGCACGCTCGACCACTTCGATTGCCAGGGCGCCCCCGACATCGCCCCCGATCAGGGTCTCCTCGACCTCTTCCCACGACGGCCCGTCAGTGTCGGATCCACCCAGCAGCCCGCGCAGCTTCGAGACGAACCCGCCTCGGCTCCGGGCAACCCCGCTCTCCAGGCTCCCGGCCGGTTCCCCGGCGATATCCGGGCTCGGCGGCACAAACGTCTCGATCGAGGCAGGCCAGCCGGCGATCCCGGCCACCACCGGCTCGGCCGGCGCTGCTTCAGATAGGGCCGGTTCGGCCACGGAAACGACCGGTTCGGCCACGGAAACGACCTGCTCCGCCGGAGGGACAACCGGTTCGCCTGGTGGAGGCGGGGCAGGTTCCTCGAAATCGGCCGGATCCGGCTCCCAGCCGGGCTCGGCCTCGGGGCCGGCCTCAAGCTCAGCGTCGCGTTCGGCCTCGATCTCGTCCTTCGGTTTGCGTCGCCAGAACATGTCAGGAGGCGACCGCGGCCTGATCGGCGATGGCCGTCGCCTCGTCCAGCCGCAGGCTGATCACCCGGCTGACCGAGTCGTCGCCGACCGTCACGCCATACAGGGCGTCGGCCGCCTCGATCGTGCCCCGGTTGTGGGTGATCACGATGAACTGGGTCGCGTCCGCCAGCGAGCGCAGGGCGTCGGCGAAGCGTCCGATGTTGGCCTCGTCGAGGGCCGCGTCGACCTCGTCCAGGACGCAGAATGGGACGGGCCGGACCTCGAGCATGGCGAACAGGAGGGCGACGGCGGTCAGGGCGCGCTCGCCGCCCGAGAGCATCGCCAGCGCCTGGGCCTTCTTGCCGGGCGGGCGGGCCACGATCTCGACGCCGGTGGCCGACAGGTCCTCCGGATCGGTCAGCTCGAGCCGGGCGTAGCCGCCGCCGAAAAGCTGCTTGAAGCGGGCGTCGAAGGCGACCTCGAGATTGCGGAACGTGGTCCGGAACTGCTCAGAGACCATCGCGCTCAGCTCGTCGATCAAGGCCCTGGTCGTGCCGATGGCCGTGCGCAGGTCCGTCTCCTGGGCGTCGAGGCGGTCCAGTCGAGCCTTCAGCTCGGCATACTCCTCGATCGCCAGCGGGTTCGCCGCCCCGAGCTCGTGATAGCGACGGCGGAGCGTGGCCAGGCGGGCCGGACTGGGCGGGTCGGCCTCGGGGGCGGCGGCCGCCCACCCTTCGAGGACCGAAACAGGGATCTCGGCCAGGCTCGACTCCTCATCGATCGGCGGCGAAGCATCGACGCCCATGGCCCGGAGGCCCAGCTCGCCCAGCCCGCCGATCTCGACCACGGCCTGCTCCCGGATCAGGTCCAAGGCGAGCCGGCTTTCGAGCTCCGCGACCTCGGCCGACCGGCGACGATCCTCGGCCGCTCGCAAGCGGTCCCGGGCAGCCGCCGTGGACGCCTCGGCCCCGGCCAGGAGCTGGCGATCACCGGCGTCGGCACTACGCAGCTCGGCCAGCGCGGCCGCCATCAGCTCGGTCCGGCTCTGGGCGGCGGTCACCTCCACCGCCAGCCGGTCACGCTCGAGGAGGACCTCCCCTTCGCGTTCGGCCAGCTCGCGCGCCTGGCGGTCGGCCCGCTCGATCCGGTCCTGGGACATCGCCGCGGCGGCCGCGTCCCGTGCCTGGCCGGCCTCGGCCGTTGCGCGCACCCGGTCGCGCCCGGCCTGGTCGGCAACGAGCTGGTCCCGCCGGGTCCGCAGGTCCGCCACCCGTCGTTGCCACGTCTCGAGGGCGCCCGATGGCGGCTCCCCGGACTCCGCGGCGGAATCCGCAGCGGAATTCCCGGCGGAATCGCTCGCCGGCCCGCCGCTGTGCTCGAGCTCGAGGGCGGCCAGGGCGCCGCGCTGGCCGGCCAGGTCGGCCTCGGTTCGATCGGCCGCAGCGTCCTGCCAGGCCCCCTCACGAGCCAACCGCTCGAGGCTGCGGGCGGCCACCCGCTCGGCCTCCTCGGCGGCCCGGCGGGCCATGCCCACCCGGGCCTCCTCGGCCCGGGCCGTCTCCAGCCGGGCCCGGGCAACAGCCACCCGCTCCGCCGCCGCAGCCGCAGCGGCTTGATGCTCGGCTCCATCGCGCTCCAGGCGTGCCTGCTCCAGCGCGAGTCGCTCAAGCTCCGCCCGCCGATCCAGGCTGCCATCGGCCTGGCCGAGCGCGATCGCCTGGCCGGCCAGCACGGCCGCGCCGTCGCGGACGACGAGCTGCCAGCCCGCCGGGAGGATGGCCTGGAGCTCGAGCGCCGAGGCCAGGTCGGGCGCCCAGGCGGTTCGTTCGAGGAGCGACCGCGCGGCCCCCAGGCCGTCTCGCCGGATGGCATCGACGAGGAGTCCGCCGCCGAGGCTGGCCAGCCGGTCAAGGAAGGGTTGGCTGCCCGGGTCGGGCCCGGGACGGCCGGCATGTCCGGCAGTCTCGCCGTCCAGGATGAGCCAGCCACGCTCGGCGGCCAGGTCCCCGACCGCGGCCCGCCCCACGACATAGCCGCCGGCCCGCTCACCCAGGGCCGCCTCGACGGCGGCCCGGAAGGCCGGATCCACCTGCAGGTCAGCATCGACTCGGCGGCCGCCCAGCCGCCGGGCCGCCCGGGCGATTCCCCGGGCCCCTTCGTCAGCCTGGCGCGCTTCGGTCCCGGCCAGCCGGCCCTGGCCGGCCGCGATCGCGGCGCCCGATGTGGCTGCCCGCTCCTCGGCCGCGCGCCGGGCTCCGTCGGCAGCGTCGGCCTCGAGACGGGCCGCATCCACGGCCAGGGCCGCGGCCAGCTCTGTCGCGATCGCCCGTTTGTGGGCATCCCGGGCGGCCAGCAGCGCACCCTCCAGATGGAGCCGCTCCTGGCCCGTCGCGACGGCCCGGCCACGTTCTTCCAGCGCCCGGCGTTCGAGGTCGGCCAGGCGGCGCCGGGCCGATTCCAGCTCGGCAGCGCGGGCGGCCAACGCCCGCTCCAGGGCCGCCCGTTCCTGGCCTTCGGCCTGGTGAGCCGCCTGGAGGGCACCGAGCTCGCGACGAGCATCGGCCAGGCCGGCCTCGGCCTCCTCGACGGCCGCCTGCAGGGCGTGATCGCGCTCGGGGACCGGCACCGCGAGGGCCCGTTGACGGAGGGCCAGCTCGAGCTCGGCCGCCGCCCGCTCCTCGTCCAGCCGGAGCCGATCGCGGCCCATGGCATCGAGCTCGGCGGCCTGGCGGGTCGCGGCCATCTCCAGCCCGTTCAGGGCCGACCGGGCCGAATCGAGCGCTTCGCGTCGCTCGGCTTCGAGGGCCGTCCGCCGGGCGAGCCGGGCAGTCACCTCGGACAGGGCGGCCTCGGCCTCGGCCAGCTGGACGCTCGCCCGATCCGCATCGGTCCGGGCTCGTTGGATTCGCTCAGCCACGGCCGCCGCAGACCCGGCGGCGTGGTGCCAGCGGGCGTGCGCGCTGGCCACCAGCGCATCGGCCAGCTCATCGCCGGCATTCGCCCGGCTGGCCTGCTGCTCAGCCTGGGCGGCCAGCCGGCGGGCCTGGGGCCGGAGCTCGCCCAGGATGTCCTGGACCCGGGCGAGGTTCGCCTCGGCCTCCGCGAGCTGGTCCTCGGCCCGCCGCCGACGGCGCTCGTGCCGGCGCACACCGGCCACTTCCTCGAAGAGCGGCCGGCGCTCCTCCGGCCGGAGGGCCAGGGCCTGGTCGACCATGCCCTGACCGATGAACAGGAAGGCGTTGTCGGCCAGGTGGGCCGCATCGAGCAGCTCGACCAGGTCCTTGAGGCGGACCCGATTGCGATTGAGCAGGTAGTCGTTCTCGCCCGAGCGATACAGCCGCCGGCCGAGCTCGAGGACCTGGAAGTCCATCGGCAGCAGGCCGTCCGAGTTGTCCAGCACGAGGCTGACGTCGGCCATGCCCAGGGCCGGCCGCTTGTCCGAGCCGGCGAAGATGACGTCCTCCGACTTGCGGCTGCGCAGGGCGCGACCCTGCTCGCCGAGGGCCCAGCGCAGGCCGTCGGCCAGGTTGCTCTTGCCCGAGCCGTTGGGTCCGACGACCGCACTGATGCCCGGTCCGAACTCGACCGCCGTCCGGTCGGCGAACGACTTGAAGCCTTGCAGGCGCAGCGTCAGCAGGCGCGCGCCGGTCATTGCGCCTCGCCCGGCTGGGACAGGCTTTCGAGCGCGGCCACGGCCGCGGCGGTCTCGGCCAGCCGCCGGGACAGGCCGGTGCCGACCCCGGCGATCCGGCCACCAACACTGACCTCGACCTGGAACTGGCGCTCGTGATCCGGCCCGACGACGTCCACGAGGTGGTAGGCCGGGCGCTCCCCGGTCAGTTGCTGGGTGTGCTCCTGGAGCCGGCTCTTGGGGCTCTTGAGCGCGCCGATCGCGCTGTCGTCGGCCAGCTCGGGCACGGCCACCGACAGGATCCAGTCGCGGGCGGCCTCGAAGCCGAGATCCAGGAAGACCGCCCCGGCGACCGCCTCGAAGGCAGACGCCAGGAGCGACGGCCGGCGCCGGCCGCCACGCTGCGATTCGCCCTCGCCCAGGAGGAGCCAGGCGCCGAGCTCGAGTCGATCGGCCAGCCGGGCCAGGCCGGTCGTGCTCACGATCGTCGCCCGCCGGGCCGACAGCAGGCCCTCGTCGTCGTCGGGCCAGCGGTGGTAGAGGGCCTCCGAGATCACCAGCGAGACGACGGCGTCGCCCAGGAACTCGAGCCGCTCGTTGTGGCCACCCGACTGGCCTCGGTGCTCGTGCTGGTAGCTGCTGTGGATGAGGGCCCGGCCGAACAGCTCGGGGTCGCGAATCGACAGACCCAGCTGGGCGGCAAAGGCGGTGGCCGACGGCATCGGGGCGGGGCCCGGCGTGGTGACAGGACCTGGCAGTCCCGCCGGTCAGCCCCTAGGAGGTGCGCTCGTCGATGTACTCGACCGCGTCGCCAACCGTCCGGATCCGCTCGGCGTCTTCGTCGGAGATCTCGGTGCCGAACTCCTCTTCGAGGCTCATGATCAGCTCGACCAGATCGAGCGAATCGGCATTCAGGTCATCGACGAACGACGCCTCAGGCTTGACATCGGCCTCATCGACGCCGAGCTGTTCGACGACGATCTTCTTCAGGCGATCGTAGGTAGTGGCCACAGAGTCCTCCTGCATCACCCGGCCGGAATGCCGGCATCATCATCAGCGGGTTGGTCGGCCGCTTCGTCGGCTGACGCTGCCGCGTCTCTCGTGAGCTGCCCGAGGACGCCGTTCATCAGGCGTCGCGCCGGGTCTCCACTGTAGATCCGTGCCAGCTCGACCCATTCGGCGATCGCAACTCGGGCCGGCGTCGCCGGGGAGTGTAGCACCTCGCCGAGGGCGGTTTGCAGCAAGGCGCGGTCGATTCGGGCGAGCTGGACGACCGGGTATTGGGGCGCCAGCTGGCCGATTCGGCGGTCGATCGCGTCGCGGTCGGCGATCGTCTCGGACACCAGGAGCCGGGCGAAGGCGGCGGTCTCCCGGTCGCCCTCCGACTCGGCCAGGTGGCGCTCGAGGACGGCCTCAGCCGTGTGCTGGCCGAAGTCGGCCTCGAAGATCGAGACGAGGGCGAGGCGCCGGCCCTGCCGGCGCGAGCGGATGTGCTCAGTGCCCGGGCGGGCCACGGGCGCGGCCATCGCCGTCAGGCGCCCAGGCCGTCGGCCGCCGGGAGCGCTGGGTCGGGCTCCGTCTCGGCGGGGCGGCCGTGCGGCCGGGGCGCGCCTTCGAACGTCTCCGCGATCAGGGTCGGGATGCCGGCCCGGGCCGCCGCCGTGCCGACCGCGACGGCGTACGAGATCATCCGGCGCTTGGCCCGGCCGTGGGTGATGATCACGGTCCCGCGTACGCCCAGGAGAGGCGACCCGCCCGACATCTCGTAGTCGAAGATCTTGCGGATCCGGCGAATCCCGGGCCGCATCAGGAGGTAGGCCGGAGGCCCGAACGGCTTGCGCTCGAACTCCTGGCGGAGCAGCCCGAAGATGAACTGGGACAGGCCCTCGAAGAACTTGATCACGACGTTGCCGACGACCGCGTCGCAGACCACGACGTCGGCCATGTGCTTGACCAGGTCCTTGCCCTCGACGTTGCCCACGAAGTTCAGGTTCGAGGCCTGGAGCAGCTCGGTCGCCCGCTGGATCCGGGCGTCGCCCTTGCCGGTCTCTTCACCGATCGAGAGCAGGGCCACTCGTGGCCGCTCGACACCCAGGACCCGCTCGGCGAAGAGCGAGCCCATCGCGGCGAACTGGTAGAGCTGCTCGCCGGTTGAGTTGGTCGTGGCGCCGATGTCGAGCAGCACGAATGGCCCCGACTCGGTGACCATCTGGACGGCCAGGGCCGGCCGGTCGACGCCGGGCGCGCGATGGAGGTGCAGGATCGCGGCGGCCACGCCCGCCCCGGTATGGCCGGCGGTGACGACCGCGTCGGCCGCGCCGGTGTGGACCAGCTTCATGGCCACGTTGATCGAGGCGTCCTTCTTGGTCCGCACGTTCTGGGCGGCGTGGTCTTCCATGCCGACCACCTCGCCGGCATGAACGAAGCTCACGTTGGCCGGCACGTCGACGCCCACGATCGCCCGAACCTGGATCTCGTCGCCCACGAACAGGAGATCGTCCTCGGGATGGGCTCGGGCGTGCAGCAGCGCGCCCTCGATCGGCTCCTCGGGCGCGTGATCCCCGCCCATCACGTCCACGGCGACCCGGACGCGGCGGTCGGAGGTGGCGCCGCGAATGGCGCTCAGGTCCACGAGCCTAGGAGGCTGCCTCGTCCGAGGGCCGCTTCAGCTCGATCGCCTGCCGGCCACCGTAATAGCCGCAGTTCGGGCAGGCGTGGTGGGGCAGCTTGGGTTCGTGGCAGTGCGGGCATTCCTCGAGCCGGGGCAGGGTCAGGGCCTCGTGGCTTCGGCGGTCGCCCTGGCGGGCGTGCGACACCCGTCGCTTCGGGACTCCCATTGCTTGTCCTATCTCCTCTGGCGGCGGTCGGCGCGGGCGGACGCCTGCGCAGCTTGGTCAAACGGTGGTCGGGCTCCGGTCGCGGGCCGGCAGGCCGGTTTCGGGTGGGGCCGACGGGCGAGTCTAGCCCGTCTCGGCGTCGGCGTCGACCCGAAAGGCCCGGAGCGCCTCCAGGCGAGGGTCCAACGGTGGCTCGTCGTGGTCATGGGGGCCGTCGTCGAGGCGCTCGCCACACACGAAGCACAGGCCCGGGCAGTCCGGCCGGCAGACCGGGGCAATTGGCTCCGCTAGCAGGATCGCCTCACGGAGAATCGGCTCGAGCTCGATCTCGTGGTGATCGGTCAGGCGCGCGAGCTCGGGTTCGACCGACGTGTCGAGCGCCCGGCCGGAGGCCAGGTCGACGCTGGGCAGGGCCTCCTCGTCGATGGCCACGACCAGCGGCAGCTCGATCGGCCGGAGGCAGCGGACGCAGGCCAGGTCCAGGGCGGTCTCGGCCACGCCGCTGACCAGGATGCCTCGATTTGTCCGGCTGAAGCGGACCCGGCCCGAGACGGGCTGGGCCAGGAGCAGGTCTGGGCCTACGTCCACGGCGGCTCGCTCGATCGCGAAATCGCGCCGGGCACCGGCCGGCTCGGCCAGCAGGCCGGCCAGGGGGAACGTCAGGTCCGTGCCTGCCTGGACAGCGGTCACCCGCGCGTCGAGCGGCTGGGCGCCGGCTCGAACTCCTCGTCTTCGGTGTAGCCGTCGGCGGGCACGACCGGCGCGTCATCGACCCCGTCGACCGGTGTCCGGGAGTCCAGCACGGCGATGCCCTTGCGAATGCTGTGCAGGGTCCGGGCCACCTCGGCCTCGAGCTGGGCCAGGACCGATGCGGCGTAGTCGTCCGCGCCGTGGCGGATGCCCTCGGCCTCGGCATGGGTCCGGTCCAGGATGCGCCGGCCTTCTTCCTCGGCGGCCTGAGTCAGGCCCCGATCCTCGATCAGGAAGGCCGCCTGCTCCTGGGCCCGGGCCACGATCGATTCGGCCTCTTCCTGGGCCTTCTCGATGATCCGCTCACCCTCGGAGTTGATCCGCTTGGCCGCTCGGATCTCCTCCGGGATCGCCACCCGGAGCTCATCGATGAGGCCGAGGGCGGCACCCTGGTCGAGCACGACGTTGCTGGTCAGGGGCAGCTTCTTCCCGCTGGCGATCAGGTTCTCGAGTCGCGTGACGAGGAAGATGATGTCGATCGGACCGGACCTCCCTGGACTGGCGAAGCGGTACGCGGGCTGGCCGCGTCGCTCGAATTATCGCACCCGCTCAATGCCCACGCGCAGGGCCGCCTCGGCCGGACCCGGGACCATGGTCTGGACATCGCCCCCGAACCGGGCGATCTCGCGGACGAGGCTGGAGCTGACGTAGCTGTGCTCGACCGCCGTCATGAAGAACACGGTGTCGACGCCGGCCGACAGGACCCGGTTGTTGTGGGCCAGCTGCATCTCGGTCTCGAAGTCCGAGACGGCGCGCAGGCCGCGCACGATGAAGCGGGCATCGAGCCGCCGGCACAGGTCGACGGTCAGGCCGTCGAACGAGCTCACCTCGATCCGGCCGTCCAGCTCCGGCGCGACCGCCGCGATCGACGCCCGGGTCGACTCCACCCGCTCTTCCACCGTCAGGACGGAGCTCTTGCGGGGATTGATCAGGACGGCCACGACCAGCCGGTCGAAGACCGCCGCGGCGCGCTGGATGACGTCGAGGTGGCCGAAGGTAACCGGGTCGAACGACCCGGGGTAGACCGCGACCCTCATCCGCCCTCCGTGGCGATCCGGCCGTAGAACGTCAGCGTCGTCTCGCCAAAGCGCCGCTCGCGATTCGATCGTAGCAGGCCGATCGAAGCTGCCGGCGTGCTCCTCCAGAAGTGCTTGGCCACGACCGTCGGCCGGCCGGCGAGGAGCGCGACGCCGGCTGGACCACCAAGGCCCGCGAGCAGGTTCGCGAGCAGCTCCGGATCGTCGTAGGGCGGGTCGAGCAGGACCAGCTCGAACTGGCCGCTCGCGGCGGCCTCCGGCGTCGCCAGCCAGGCCAGCGCGTCGGCCCGCACGACCCTGACCCCGGGCCCGGCCAGGCCGGTCCGGGCCAGGTTGTCGCCGATCACCCGGATCGCCTGGGGGTCGCGCTCGACCAGCACGGCCGAAGCAGCGCCACGCGAGAGGGCCTCGATCGCGCCGGCGCCCGTCCCGGCGCACAGGTCGAGGAAGCGAGCGCCGGGCAGGCTCGGCTCGAGGATGGCGAACAGGGTCTGCTTGACCCGGTCGGTCAGGGGCCGGGTGACCGGCCCCGATCCGAGCAGGCGCCGGCCGGCCGCCCGTCCGGCGATCACCCGACCGCCTGCCCGGCCGGCGATGGCTCGTCCGGCTCGCTCAGACAACTCAGGCACCGCTGGCCGGGTCGCCCGACCAGATCGACTCGAGCCAGCCCGCCTCGAGCTCATGGACCAGCTTGGCCTGGTCCGGGCCGTCCAGCTCGCCGGCCGGATTGAGCAGCTCCTCGGCGTGACGGCGGGCCCGCGTCGCCAGCTCGCGGTGGTCGAGCCGCTGGAGGGAGGCGACCCGCAGCGGCGGCAGGCCGGATTGGGCGAAGCCCAGGACATCACCCTCGCGCCGCAGCTCGAAGTCCTTCTCGGCCAGCTCGAACCCGTCGGACAGCTCTTCGACGGCCCGCAGCCGGGCCCAGCCGACCGGGTCGGAGTCGGCGCTCGCGTCGGAGACGAGGACGCAGTAGCTCTGGGCGCTCCCCCGGCCCACCCGGCCACGCAGCTGGTGGAGCTGGGCCAGGCCGAATCGCTCGGCCTCCTCGACGACCATGACCGTGGCCTCGGGCACGTCGACGCCGACCTCGATAACGGTCGTCCCGACCAGGACCTGGATCTCACCGTCCCGGAACCGGCGCATCTCGGCGTCCCGGGTGGCGGCCTTCATCCGGCCGTGGACCAGGCCGACCGACAGCCCGAGCAGGCCCCGCAGGCGGACGGCCTCGACCTCGGCCGCGGCCGCGGCGTCGTCTTCGGCTGCCTCGATCAGGGGCACGACCACGAACGTCCGGTGATCCTGGGCGGCTTCCTCGGCCACGAAATGCCACAGCCGGTCGAGCTCGGCGTGGGTCCGCGTCGCGGTCCGGATCGGCAGCCGCCCGGTCGGGGCCATGCGCAGGTCCGACACCTCGAGATCGGCGTACAGGACCTGGCCCAGCGTTCGCGGGATCGGCGTCGCGGTCATCAGGAGCACGTGCGGGGCGGCCCTGGCGGCGGCATCGGCCGAGCGCGCCGCGCCGCCGGCCTTGGCCTCGAGCAGGCCGCGCTGCTCCACCCCGAAGCGATGCTGCTCATCGATCACGGCCAGGCCCAGGTCGGCGAACTGGACCGCCTCCTGGAACAGGGCGTGGGTTCCGATCACGACGCCGGCCTGGCCCGAAGCAATCGCGCTGAGGGCCTTCTTGCGGCCCTCGGCGCTGAGCGAGCCGGTCAACAGGGTCACGCCCAGGCCGAGCGGGGCCAGCAGATCGCCCACCGTCGCCGCGTGCTGGCGGGCCAGCAGGTCGGTCGGGGCCAGGAGCGCCCCTTGCCGGCCCAGCCCGGCGACCAGGGCCAGGGCGTGGGCGGCCACCGCCGTCTTGCCCGAGCCGACATCGCCCTGGAGCAGGCGGAGCATGGGCTCGGACCGGCCGAGGTCGGCCCGGATCGCGGCGATCGCCCCGACCTGGTCGGCGGTAAGCTCGACCCGGTGGCCGATCCTCAGGCTGAGCGACTCGGCCAGGGCCGATCGGACCGCCTCGTCGCGGTCGTCGTCCACGACGATCGGCTCGGACGTGGTCCGGCCGCGTTGGCGGCGCCGGCCGACCATCCCGAGCTGGAGGGCCAGCAGCTCGTCGAAGGCGAGCCGGCGCAGGGCGGCGTCGCGATCCTCGAGGCTGGCCGGATAGTGGACCTGGTCGAGGGCTCGGCCGATCCCTTCGAGGCTCTCGGCGCGGACCAAGTCCTGGGGCAGGTACTCCGGGTAGCTCAACCCGGCCCGATCCAGGGCGGCTCGAATCCCCTCGCGGATGCGCGGCGCGGTCAGGCCGGCCGTCAGCCGGTAGACCGGCACGATCCGGCCGGCGTGGAGCGGGTCGGTGCCGTCCTCCGGCGAGAATTCCGGGTCGTCGAAGAGGGGGCTGAAGCCGCGCTGCTTGAGGCGGCCGCTGACCACCAGGTGCTGGCCGGCCCGGATCCGGCGCTCGATGAAGCGCCGCCCGAACCAGGTCGCCTCGACCTCGCCGGTCTCGTCGAACAGGACGGCCCGGGTGACCTGCACCCGGCGCCGCCAGGTCTGCTCCACGGCGATCGAGCGGACCTCGACCCGGACGCTGGCGGTGGCGCCCTCGGGCAGGTCGCGCAGCTCGGCCACCGTATGCATCTCGCGCCGGTCCTCGTAGCGGCGGGGCAGGTGGAAGAGCAGGTCGCGGACTGTGTTCAGGTCGAGCCGCCGGCCGGCCCGGTGGAGGGCCGCCGCCCCGGGCAGGCCGCTCGCGACCAGGGACGTCGACAGGAGCTCGACCGGATCGGTCGGCGGCGGCGGCTGGCGGGCCGGCCGGGACCGGCCGGCTGGACTGGGACGGCGGCCAGGCTGAGCGGTGGCCACGATGCTCGACCTACTCGGCCGAGATCAGGTACCGGTAGTGCGGCTGGCCGCCAGCCCGGACCTCGACCTCGACCCCGTCGCCGGCCCGCCCGATCCGGCGGGCCAGCTCGTCGGCCTCGAGCGCGTCGGCGCCGTCGCCATAGAACAAGGTGATCAGCTCGAAGCCCGGCCGCATGCCCTGGATCGCGGTGTCGATCGCCCGGCCCCGATCCTGATCGACCGCGACCAGGCCGTCGTCCGGGTCGAGCACGATCGTCTGGCCCTTGCGCACCGGCCGGCCGTTGACCTTTGCGTCGCGCACGGCAGTCGTGACCGATAACGTCTGGAGACCCCGGCTGGCGGCCGTCATCGCCACGAGGTTGGTCGCGCCGTCCCGGTCCGGATCGAAGGCCAGCAAGGCGGCGAAGCCCTCGGCCGCGTTGCGAGTGGGCACGACATGGACCTGCCGGGCGGTGAGCCCGGCGACCTGACGGGCGGCCAGGATCACGTTGGCGTTGTTGGGCAGCAGGAGCGTCTCCCGGGCATTGGCCGCCTCGATCGCCGCCAGCAGGTCGCCGGTGCTCGGATTGGCCGATTGGCCGCCCCGGACGACGGCCGTGACGCCCAGGTCGCGGAAGATCGCGGCCAGTCCCTCGCCGGCCGTCACGGCCACGGTGGCCAGGGCGATGGCCGTGGCCGGGGACGCCCCGGTGAACTCACTGGCGCGCTGCTCGCGCACGCCGCGTGCCTGCTGGTCGAGATTTTCGACGCTGATCCGGCTGAGCGTGCCCAGGGTCAGGGCGTGGCTCAGGACGTCGTCGGGCTGCTCGCTGTGGACGTGGACCTTGACCGCCCGCGCATCGCCGACCACCACGACCGATTGGCCGATCGCCTCGAACGCGCGCCGGATGGCGTCGGGATCGAGCACGGATCCCTGGTGCGGCTCGAGCACGAGCATCGTCTCGAAGCCGAAGCCCTCGCCGTCGTCGCCCGGCCCGGAGGCCGGCCGGTTGGCGGTCCGGACCCAGACCGGGATCGACTCGTGTACCGCCCGGCCATGGACGTGAAGGAGGGCTCCCTCGAGCAGGCGGTACAGCCCCTGGCCGCCCGAATCGACCACGCCGGCCTCGCGCAGGATGGCCAGCATGCTCGGCGTCGCCGCCACGGCCCGCTCGGCGCCGGCGACTGCGGCGACCAGCACGGGCTCGATGTCGTCCTGCTCGCGGGCCGTTGCCAGGGCGGCAGCTGCGGCCTCCCGGATGACCGTCAGGATCGTGCCCTCGACGGGCTTGCCTACGGCCGCGTAGGCCAGCTCGCCGCCGCGGGTCAGGGCGAGGGCCAGGTCCAGCCCGGTGAAGCGGCGCTTGCCGTCCAGTCCCTCGGCGATCCCGCGGCAGATCTGGGAGGTGATCACGCCGGAGTTGCCGCGCGCACCCATCAGGGCACCCAGGCTGAGCGCGGCCGCCACCCGGCCAGCCGAGCGGTCGGCCACCGATTCGGCCTCCTCCAGGGCGACCAGGACGGTGGCCAGCATGTTCGAGCCGGTATCGCCGTCGGGCACCGGGAAGACGTTCAGGTCGTTGATCTCGTCGACGTGGCGCTCGAGGTTGGCCACCGCCGCCCGGAAGGCAGCCAGCAGACCGGCCCCGTCCGAAACCCGATGCGCCTCGCGCAGGCTCGGCTGATCGGCCTGGAGCTCGCTCACGATCGCGCGGTCAGCTCGATCGGCGGCCATGACCGGCGCCATGACCGGTGGCCCTGGAAGCGTCGGATCAGGCTGGCCTCCTCGACCGGTCCGGGCGGAACGATGTGCTATCGTAGCGCCTGATCGGGCCGAAGGCGGCTCGTTCTTCATGCCTGAAACCCATCGCTTTCCGATCCGAGGATCACTGAATGTCCCGAGCGTGCGCCGTCTGCGGCAAGGTTTCGATGGGCGGGTTCAACCCCCAGTCCGTCGGAATGAACCGCGTCCGTGCCCATCGCCGCTATCAGCCCAACCTGCAGCCGCTGGTCATCATGACCGCCTCAGGCGAAGCCAAGAAGCAGTCCGTCTGTACCCGCTGCCGCCGGACGATGGTCAAGTCGGCGCGCTGACCGCGAACTGACTCGCCGGGCCTGAATTGACCGTGCCGATCTTCCCGGGCCCGAATTCTCTAGCCGGATTGCCGGGCCCCGAATTGCGATGGCCTCGAATTGCGAGCCCGAATCGCCGAATCGTTCCTTGAGCGTCGCTTAGGCGAGCTCGGAGCCAGCAATCGTTTCGGTCGACGCATCGATCGTCTCGATTCGTGCAAGTTTCGGTAGAGCCTGGGACCAACTGCCCCGTCCAGGCACGCCGGCTCTGGCGTAAGCATCGATCAAAGTGTGATTTGTCCGGTCACTCCGGGCCAGGTCAGGCTGTCCGGCCGCTGCCAGCGCGGGCCGGCTAGATCCGGCCCAATTTCACCAGGAGCGCGTTTACGGTCACTGAGAGGTGCCGTCCAGCTCGGCCAGGGCTGAGGAGCGCTGATTCGTGAACGAGCCGGCGGCGCCGCCGGTACCTGTACGGGCTTTTGGTCTCGGTGAACGCCCATAAGCCCGCGGGTGGTGAAATCTGTCACCGTGGGCCCGCGACGGCCGGACTGGCTCTCGATCGACGCATGCGCGGACCGGGTGCGGGTCAGGGCGAGAAGACCCCCAGGGCAATCCGCCACAGGCCGATGAAGACCAGCGCCGACGGAATCAGGTAGAACGGCGTCGCATAGCCGCCCAGGATGTCGGCCTTGATCACAATCGTGGTGATGATCGTGCCCAGCGCGATCAGGGCCACGCCCTGGAAGATCATCGGCCAGCGGACCCGTCGATGGAGCCGGCCCAAGGCGGCGCCACCCGCGCCGCCCTCCAGGTCGGCCCGGTCAACGCTCGATTCGATCTCCTCGTCGGCCGCCCGGTCGACGATCCGACGGAACCAGCCCGGAGCGTGGATCACCGCCCAGTAGGCGACGACGGCATAGGCGATCCCGCCCAGGACGTCGGTCAGGTAGTGGTCGCCCAGGTAGATCACGGCGAACCAGACCGCCGCCGCGTAGGCCAGCATCAGCCAGCCGATCCGCCCGAAGGCACGCCGGGCGAACAGGAAGGCCAGGGTGGGATAGGCGGCATGGAGCGACGGGAAGGCGGCCACGTCGTTGGGGTTGATGTCGTACATCGCATAGCTGTACAGGTAGTTGCCCTGGAAGCCGAAGAAGCGGGCGACCTCGTCGAACGCGCCCGGCTTGAGGTAGGTGATCGCGGGCTGGCCATTGGGTCCCGGCAGCAGCCCCTGCTGGGCTGCGTACCAGGGCGGACCTACGGGCAGGAGCAGGTAGGTCACGAAGGCGACCATGCTCAGCAGGATGATCGCGGCCACGAAGTCGTAATAGGCCCGCCGACGCCGCAGCCACAGGAAGAAGCCGACCGCGATCGGCAGTGGGAAGTGAAGCAGGTACAGGACCGTGGCCGCGATTGCGACGTAGTCCGTGCCCGTGGCCGGATGGAGCCAGTCCTGGAGGACCTCGGTGGGCAGGTGCCCCAGGAACAGGAACTTGTCGATGGCGATCAGCTCGACAACGTGGATCTCGGCGCCGAAGTTGTCGGCGTAGCCACGCATCAGCTCGTAAGCCAGGAACAGGCCGATGAACGGGATCCAGTCGCGCAGGAAGAGCCGGCCCCGGCCCAGGATGACCGCGGCCAGGGCCAGCGCGACGAGCAGGACATCGGGCGTGATCTCGATGCCCTTGACGATCATCAGGACCGACAGCACCACGATGTACAGCCCGACTGACCAGAGCAGGAGCCGGTCGTTGCGCCGGCCGAGGCGGTCGCCGGCGGGAGTTGCGTCTGGTCCTGGCTGAGGCTCAGTCGTCGCCTGCGCCTCGCCCGTCACCCGGCCCGCCCTGCCTCGCCGGCGGCCCTGATCCGGGCCATCTCGGGGGCCATCGGGCGGCCTTTGCCGAAGAGCGCGGAGCCGGCGACCAGCACGTCCACGCCCAGGCCGCCGACGGTCCGGGCAGTCCGCTCGTTGACTCCCCCATCGACCTGGACTTCGAGGCCGTCGCCGGCCAGCCCCGGCAGGTGGCGCACGGCCGCGATCTTGGCTGCCGCGTCGGCCATAAACGACTGGCCGCCGAAGCCGGGCTCGACGGTCATCACCAGGACGATCTCGAACAGGCCGCGGTAGGCGTCGAGCGCGCTCAGCGGGGTGCCCGGTTTGAGGGCCAGGCCGGCCCGCCGGCCGGACTGCCGGATCGCGGCCAGGGTCGGCTCGATCGGCTCGTCGACCTCGACGTGGATCGTGATCGAGTCGCAGCCGGCGCTGATGAACTCGGCCACGTACTGGCCCGGGTTGGCGATCATCAGGTGGGCATCGAAGGGCAGCTTCGTGCGCGGGCGGAGGGCCTTGATCGTCTTGGCCCCGAACGTCAGGTTGGGCACGAAATGGCCGTCCATCACGTCGAGGTGGACCCGGTCGGCGCCGGCCCGCTCGACCCGCCGGATCGCGTTGGCCAGGTTGCCCAGGTCGGCATCGAGGATGCTGGCCGCGATCTCAATCGGTCGGCGGATGGCCATGCTCAGTCCGAGCCCGACAAGGCGGCGACCAGGCTGGCCTCGGCCGGCTCTGCCGCACGCTCGCCGCGCAGGGCGGCCGCGCTCCGGACGACGAGCAGCTCGCGCCGCCGGGCGACGGCGGGAGCAGGAGGTTCGCCGGCCCGTTCGGCCGCCAGCTGGCCACAGGCAGCGCCGATCTCCTGGCCCCGGTTGCGCCGGATCGTGACCGCGATCCCGTCCCGCCGAAGCCGGCCGGCGAAGCGCTCGATCCGCTCGATCGGGCTGGCCGTCCAGGGCGTGTGCGCGACCGGGTTCATCGGGATCAGGTTGACGTGGCACAGGTCGCCTCGCAAAAGGGTGGCCATCGTGTCGGAGTCGAGATCGGTGTCGTTGATCCCGTCGATCAGGGTCACTTCGTAGGACACCCGTCGGCCGGTCGCCCGGACGTGGTCTCGTGCGGCATCCACGACCTCGGCCACGGGCCAGCGCCGGTTGAGCGGCACGAGGACGTCCCGGAGCGGGTCGCGCGCCGCGTGCAGGCTGACCGCCAGGGTGAACTGCGGTCCCAACGCCGTCAGCCGGCGGATGCCGGGCACGACGCCCGAGGTGGAGACCGTGATGTGCCGGGCGCCGAGCCCGAACCGGGCGGGGTCGGCCAGGGCGGATACCGCCTCGAGGACCCGGTCGAGGTTGAGCAGCGGTTCGCCCATGCCCATGAACACCACGTTGGTCAGGCGCCGCTGCCGAGCTGCCAGGCGACGCGCCGCCGCCCGGACCTGGTCGACGATCTCGGCCGTACTCAGATCCCGGGTGAAGCCCAGCTCGCCGGTCGCGCAGAACGGGCAGCCGACGGCGCAGCCGGCCTGGCTCGAGATGCACACGGTGTTGCGCTCGCGCTGCTGGCCATCGGCCGAGCGCCGGGCCGGATAGTGCATCAGGACCGATTCGATCAGGGCGCCGTCGGCCAGCCGGTGGAGCGCCTTCTCGGTCTGGCCGGCATCGGTCGGGCGGAGCTCGGTGTCGGCCAGGGTGTCGAAGGAAAACGCCGCGTCGAGCTCGGTTCGCAGAGCGGCGGGCAGGGTCTGGATCCTGGCCGCCGAGGTAGCGCCGCCGGCCCACAGGCCGTCGGTCAGCTGGCGCATCCGGTAGCCCGGCTGGCCCCGCTCGGCGAACCAGGCCGCGACGGCTTCGGACGGCAGGCCGGACAGGCCGGGGCGAGCATCGAGGGTCATGAGTTCGATTATCACCCGACGATCGCTGGATGGCCCCGCCGGTACGCCTCACCGGTCATCGGCCGGCCGCCGGCCGGCTGGACCTCGTCCAGGACGAGCACGCCGCCGGCCGTGACCAGGCCCAGGCCGGCCTGAACGCCTACGATCGAGCCCCCCACGATCGAGCCCCCCACGATCGAGCCGCGCGCCTCGGACCCGGCCGGTTCCAGCGACGCCCGGAGGACGGCGAGGCGGCCGGCGCTCGTCTCGAGGTAGCTGCCCGGCCAGCCGAGATAGGCGCGCACCTGGCGCTCCAGCTCGACTGCCGGCCGGGCCGAATCGAGCCGGCCATCCTCGCGCCGGAGGGGCCGGCTCAGGCTAGCCTCCCGGGCCGCCTGCGGCGCGGCCGGCAGCTCCCGGCGCAGCCACGGACCGAGCGACCTCGCAAGCAGGCCGGCGGCGAGCCCGGCCAGGACGGCCTCGAGGGCCGGGGCGGTCTCGGTGCCGCTCAGGGGAACCGATTCCTGGGCGATGAGCGGGCCGCTGTCGAGGCCGGCATCCATCAGGAAGAGGCTGACCCCGGTCTGCGAATCCCCAGCCAGGATCGCCGCGGGGATGGGCGTGGCCCCACGATGACGAGGTAGCAACGAGGGGTGCAGGTTGATCATGCCCCGGGGCGGGATCGCCAGCAGCTCGGCCGGCACGAGCTGGCCATAGTCGGCCAGGACGCCCAGGTCCGGGCGAAGGGCGCCGACCTCAGCAATCGCCTCGGCCGAACGCAGCCGGGCCGGCTGGAGGACCGGGATGCCGTGCGCCCGGGCGAGCTCGACGACGGGCACCGGGCGGAGGGCTCCGCCGCGTCCGGCCGGCCGGTCGGGCGCCGCGACCGCGGCCACGACGTCCGCCCCGGGCTCGGCCAGCAGGCGCTCGAGGATCGGGACGGCGAACGCCCCGCTGCCCAGGAAGACGATCCGCGCCTGCTCGTCAGGCGAGGGCGTGCGTGGCCTCGCGGATGGCCTGTTCGCTCGGCCCGCCCTCGCCATCCGGGCCGTCCTCGTCGTCAGCCTCATCGCCCTGGCCGACCGCGATCAGGTCGTCGAGCGAGTCGAGGTAGTCGATGTAGAGCTTGCCGTCGAGGTGGTCCAGCTCGTGCTGGAGCGCCCGACCCAGCAGGCCGCTGCCGGAGACCTTGAACGACCGCCCACGACGATCCTGGGCCACGACCCAGACCTTCTCGCGCCGGGTGACGTAGGCCACGTAGCCGGGCAGGGACAGGCAGCCCTCGAGGTCGGTGTCGTCGCCCGTCGAGCGAACGATCCGCGGGTTCACAAGCTCGTAGAGGCGCCCCTGGACCTCGACCACGCAGGCCCGTTTGGGCTCGCCCAGCTGGGGCGCCGCCAGGCCCACGCCGGGGGCGTGGCGCATCGTGTCGGCCAGGTCGTCGAGGAGGTGGTGGAGCAGCCTGCCGAAGCCGTCGACCTCCTCGCCCTTCAGGCGCAGGCGCGGGTCACCGAGCATGACGATTGGTTGGACGCTCATCGTCGGCCGAGTATATCGGAGCTCAACGGAGGCCAGCCACGCTCCCCTCGGTGATGCCCGTCACAGGAGGGATTCGGGATCGACGTCGACGGACCACGGTGCGTCCAGTCCCCCGTCGAGCAAGGCCATCGGATCGAGCCCGCGCAGGACCACGTTCCAGCGCCACTTGCCGGATCGCCGGCGCAGGAACGCCGGCGCCGGGCCGATCACGTCGACGCTGGTCCCCCGCCCCGCGGCCCGCTCCCGGAGGGTCTCGGCCAGGGTGGTTGCGGTGCGCTCGGCGGCCTCGGCGTCCTCCAGCCCGACGGTCAGATTGACCAGCCGGCCGAACGGCGGCGACCCGAAGCGCCGCCGGGACTCGAGCTCGTGATCGTAGAACGCCGCGGGGTCGGCCGTGGCCACGGCCTGGATTGCCGGGTGGTCGGGCTGGTAGCTCTGGATGATCGCTCGCCCGGGGCGGTCGCCCCGGCCCGCCCGGCCGACGGCTTGGGCGAGCAGCTGGTAGGTCCGCTCGGCCGCCCGCTCGTCGGGCAGGTTTAGGGCGATGTCGGCGCTGACCACCCCGACCAGGGTGACCTCGGGGATGTCCAGGCCCTTGGTCACCAGGCTCGTGCCGACGAGCACGTCCAGCCGGCCGTCCGTGAAGGCGTCGATCAGGCGCTCGGCGGCGCCCTTGCGTTCGACCACGTCGCGGTCGAGCCGGCCGACTCGCAGGCCCGGGAAGCGGTTGCGCACCTCGCGCTCGACCCGTTCGGTCCCGCCGCCGAGGTAGCGGATCCGGGCCGAGCCGCAGGTCGGGCAGCGGGTTGCCAGGGGCGAGGCCGTGCCGCAGTGGTGGCAGCGCAGGCTCATCCCGGCCTGGTGGAAGACGAGCGGTCGCTCGCATTCAGGGCAGGTCTGGACCGTGCCGCAGTCCCGGCAGATCACGACCGAAGCGCTGCCCCGCCGGTTGATCACCAGGATGGCCCGTTCGCCGCCGGCGCGATCGAGGCCGGCCAGGGCATCGGCCAGCGCGACCGAGAGCAGACCGTGGTTGCCCGCCGCCAGCTCCGCCCGCAGGTCGACCACGTCGATCACGGGTGGCGCCCCGCTCGGCCGGCTGGGCAGGACCACCCGGCGCCAGGTCCCGGCCCGCACCCGGCCGACCGTGTCCACGGCCGGCGTGGCACTGCCCAGGACCACGGCCGCCCCAGCCAGCTCGGCCAGCCGGATCGCGCTGTCGCGGGCCTGCAGGCGCGGCGTGCGGTCGCTCTTGTAGGTTCCCTCGTGCTCCTCGTCGACGATGACCAGGCCGAGCTCGGCAAACGGGGCCAGGACAGCCAGGCGAGTGCCGACCACGACGTCCACCGCGCCAGCGCGGACCCGGCGCCACTCGTCGGCCCGCTCGCCCTCGCCCAGGCCGGAGTGGAGCAGGGCAATCCGGGCATCGAGGTCCGCCCGCAGGCGATCCACGATGGGCAGGGCCAGGGCGATCTCGGGCACCAGCAGGAGGACCGGCCGGCCGAGCTCCAGGGCGGCCGCGATGGCTTCGACGTAGACGGCGGTCTTGCCGCCGCCGGTCACTCCGTCGAGCAGGAGCGGCGTCGGGTCGCGGCCGGCCAGGGCGGCCCGGATCAGCTCGACCGCCTCGGCCTGGGGCGCAGTCAGGCTGGACGTCTCGGGCCGCGATCCGCGCCGGCCGGCAGCCCGGGCATCGAGCGGACGGCGGGGTCGCTCGCGGACCGCGACTTCGACCAGGCCGCGGCGGACGAGGCTGGCCAGGGCGGCCGTGCCATGGCGGCCGCCAAGCTCCGAGCCCGCCAGGCCGGCCGGCTCCTCGACCAGCTCCGCCAGCAGGGCCACCTGCCGTGGCCCCAGCGGTCGCCCAGCCGTCCGCCGGCCGGCGGCGATCGTGGCAGCCACGGTTCGCCCCTCGTCCGTGGCCAATGCCCAGCGCTCGTAGCGGGGGCCGGCCGCCGCCGAGGTCAAGGTCCAGTCGAGGTCGATCACCCCGCGGCTGGCCAGCTCGCGCAGCCGCCGCAGCAGCCCGGCGCGACCCTCGGGCGCGGCGAAGTCACGCGCAGCCCGGGCTCCATCCTGAAGCTGCTCGAGGAGGGCCAGGTCGGCCGGCGAGATGGCCCCATTGCCGTCCGCGGAGGCGGCACCAGCATCGGCCGGCCGGGCCTCCGCAACCAGCTCGAGGCGCTCGAGCATGCCCGGCGGGAGCATCGCCCGGAGGACGAAGGCGGCAGGCGCGAGGTAGTGGCCGGCGATCCAGCGAGCCAGCTCCAGGGACAGGCCGGGCAGGAGTGGCCCGTCGGCCCGGACCCGTTCCAGGATGGGCTTGACCTTGACCCCGGCCGTCGGCCGGGCCGACGCCTCGGCGATCACGACCCCGAGCGCCTGGCGCCGGCCGTACTCGACCAGCACGGCTTCGCCCGGGGCGAGGCCGGCCAGCGCCGCCGGTACGGCATACGTGTAGGTCCGCGCCCCGCTCGCCCCGGCCGCGTCGATGGCGACTTCGACGAGGCGCTCGTCGGGCGCGAGGCTGGCCATCAAAGCTGGACCCGGCGCTCCGCGTGGCGGGCGGCTTCGAGGTCGATGATCTGGCCGATGCGCTCGGCGGTGCCCGCCAGCTGGCCCGTCTCGTTGACCACCACGTAGTCGTAGTCGTGCTGCCGGGCGAGCTCATCGGCCGCGTTGCGGAGGCGCTCCTCGAGCTGGTCGTCGGTCTCGGTCGCGCGCGATTTCAGGCGGCCGGCGAGGGTCTCGATCGAGGGCGGCACGACGAAGATCAGGAGGGCATCCGGAACGCGTCCGCGGATCACCGCGGCGCCCTGGACATCGATCTTGAGCAGGACATCGCGGCCCGCCTGGAGGGCCTCGACCACCTGGTCACGGGGCGTGCCGTACCAGTTGCCGTGGACCTCGTTGGCCTCCAGCAGGCCCCCGGACTGGCGCAGCGTTGCAAAGTCCTCGGGCGCCATGAAGTGGTAGCTCCGTCCGTCGACCTCGTCCGGCCGCCTGGCCCGGGTGGTACAGGTCACGACGTAGTGGTGGTCGGCGTGGCCGGGCAACCCCTGGAGCACCTCCAGGATGGCGTCCTTGCCCACCCCGGACGGCCCGGAGACGACGACCAGCATCGCTCCCGGGGCGCCTTCGACGAGCGTCATCGAGCCGGGCCGGAGCCGCCCCGACGGCCTGCCCCGTCGGCTCCGGCGCGGAGGTCGATGAGGGCCGCCTCGAGCTCATCGGGCAGCTCGGCAGTGACCCGGATCAGGTCGGCCCGGCTGGGCGAGCTGAACTCGAGTCGCCAGGCGTGCAGGAAGAGGCGCTCGAGCCCGTCCGGGCCGCGTCGCGAGATGCCCGTGCCGTAGACCGGATCACCCGCGATGGGATGACCGATGGCATCGAGGTGGACCCGGATCTGGTGGGTTCGGCCGGTGATCAGGTCGAGCTCCAGGAGGGTCCAGCCCGCGAACCGCTCGCGGACCCGGTAGCCGGTGGTCGATGGCCGGCCATCGTTGACCACGGCCATCCGGGTACGCTGCTTGGGATCCCGACCGATGGGCGCTTCGATCCGGCCGACGGCCGCGGCCACGCTCCCCTGGACCAGGGCCAGGTAGGTCTTCTTGACCCGCCGCGCCTTGAGCTGGGCCATCAGCCCGGATTGGGCCAGGTCCGTTTTGGCCACCATCAGCAGGCCGCTCGTATCGCGATCGAGCCGGTGGACGATTCCCGGCCGGCGAACGCCCGCGATTCCGCCGTACTCGGCGCCGTCGGCCCGGCCCAGCAAGGCGTTGACCAGGGTGCCCGAGTCGTGGCCCGGCGAGGGATGGACGACCAGGCCCGAAGGCTTGTTGATGACCAGCAGGTCGTCGTCCTCGTAGGCCACGACGAGCGGGATCGCCTCGCCCAGGACGTCCAGCCTGGCCGGCTCCGGAACGTCGAGAGCCAGGATGTCGCCGGCGCTGACCAACACATTGGCCTTGAGCGGGAGGTCGTCGTGGGTCAGCCGGCCGTCCGAGATCAAGCGCTGGACATAGCTCCGGGACAGGCCGGCCACGTCGGCCACGAAGCGGTCGACGCGCTGGTGTCCGGATCCGTCCGGCACGACGAACGTGCGCAGGCCCGCTGGTGGGCCGGGCTCGTCGATCGGCACGGCGGGCAGGTCAGGCACCCGGGGCGACCGGCTGGCCGTCGGAGGTAAGGGCCAGGATGAGCAACATCAGGATGGCCAGGCTGATCGCCGAATCGCCGATGTTGAAGGTGAAGAAGCGCACCGTGCCGATCCCGATGTCGATGAAGTCGACGACGTAGCCGATCCGCAGGCGGTCGATCAGGTTGCTGGTCGCCCCGCCCAGGAGCAGGCCGAGGGCGATCGACAGGGCCACGTTGCGGGGCGTGCGGGCGTGGTACCAGACGATCAGGCAGAGGACGATCAGGCTCCCGATCGCGAACAGCGTGGCCGAGCTGCTGAACAGGCCGAACAGGGCCCCGTTGTTCACGGAGTAGACCAGCCGGACCCAGTCATCGATCACGCTGACCAGGTCGCCCGGCGCGACGTGCGTCACGATCCAGGACTTGGCCAGCTGGTCGACGGCCAGGACCAGCACGGCCAGCCCGATGAACAGGGCCCAGGCCGGCCGGGAGCGGCTGCTGTCCTCGGCGACCTCGGTCACGGCAGGTAGGCTCTCCTCAGGCAAGGGGCTGACGACCTTCCGCAATCGGCCGCAAGGCGAGGTTAAGCGAGCCGCCGTTGAGCTCGACGGTCGATGCGGCCACGCCCTCGGGCAGCGGGCCTGGACCGACCCGGTCGGCCAGGGTGTCGGCGCGCAGGCCGGCCAGCCGGTCGGCCAGCGCGTCAGGCCAGGGCTCGAGCCAGACCTCGATCCGGGCGTCGAGCTCGAGTTCGGCCTCCCGGCGCAGATCCTGGATCGCCCGCTGGAGCTCGCGCACGTCGCCCTCGGCCAGCAGCTCCGGGCTGAGCTCGGTGTCGATGACCACGACCAGGCCCTCGTCGTGGGCGACGGCCGTGCCCGGCCGGGGCGAGGCCAGGATCTCGACCTCGTCGGCCGCCAGGCTCAGGCCGGCCAGGTCCACCCCGCCGTCGGGCCGGATCTCGAACGCACCGGCCCGGGCGGCGGCCATGATCGCCGGCACCTGCTCGCCGTACTTCCGGCCGATCCGGGGCAGGAGCGGGCGCACCCGGCGTTCGACCAGGGCCGACTCGTCCCCGATCAGCTCGATCGACTTGACGTTGACCTCGTCGGCCAGTAGGGCGAGCAGCTCCTGGCGCTCGGCCAGCTCCGCCCCGGGCAGGGCCAGCCAGAGCCTGGCCAGCGGCTGGCGGACCTTGATCCCGGCCGCCGACCGGAGCCCACGCACGAGCTCGACCGCCCGACGGATCGTGGTCATCGCCGTCTCGAGGGCGAGGTCACGATCGGCGGCCAGCTCCGCGGCCGGCCAACGGGTGAGGTGGACACTGTCGGGCGCCGCTGGATCGTCCTTCGCCACCAGGTTGTCGTAGATCTCGTCGGTCAGGAAGGGCAGGATCGGGGCCATCACCCGGGCCAGCGCCACGAGGACGCCGTGGAGCGTCGCGAAGGCCGCCTCGCGATCGGCCGGCTCCACCGCCCGCGAGAAGCGCCGGCGCGATCGGCGCAGGTACCAGGTCGACAGGTCGTCGATCACGTCCTCGATCGCGCGGGCCGCCCCACTGGCGTCGTAGTCGCCCAGGAGCTCTTCGACCCGGGCGGCCAGGCCCGCCACCCGCGAGCGGATCCAGCGATCGATGACCGGGGTGGCCGGGCCCGGGCTCGACGCCTGGGACGCCGGCGCCCAGCCGCTGAGGCGGGCGTAGGTCACGAAGAAGGCGTACACGTTCCACAGGATCAGCAGCCGCCGGCGGGCCTCGTCGGCCGCCCCCCAGCCGAACAGGATGTTGTCGTCGGGCCGGGCGATCGCGTACATCCAGCGCATCACGTCGACGCCCATCCTCTCCGCCGCATCGTCGAACTCGATGGCATTGCCGGCACTCTTGTGCATCGGCGCGCCGTCCTCGGCCAGCAACGTGGCGTAGCCGAAGATCGTCCGGTAGGGTGCCTGGCGGCGCAGGACCGTCGACATCGCCAGCATCGCGTAGAACCAGTTGCGGAACTGGCCGGGGAAGCTCTCGGTGATGAAGTCGGCCGGGAACCACTTCGACCAGTACTCGGGATCCTCCCGGTAGTGGAGGGTCGAGAAGGGCACGATCCCGGCGTCCAGCCACGGGTTGCCGACGTCCGGGATGCGCGCTACGGCCGCCCCGCAGCCGGGGCAGGCGATCCTGACCGCGTCGACGTAGGGCCGATGGGGCGTATGGCCCTCGAACTCCGGCCAGCCCTCGACCGCCCGCTGGCGCAGCTCGTCACGGCCCCCGATGACCTCGACCGTGCCGCAGGCCGGGCAGTCGTAGATCGGCAGGGCCAGGCCGTAGTAGCGCTTCTTCGAGATCATCCAGTCGTGCATGTTGAGCAGCCAGTCGAGCTCCCGCTCGTAGCCGAAACCGGGGATCCAGCGGACGTCATCGACTATGGCCATGATCTGGTAGCGCAGGCTGGCCTCGATCTGCGCGGCGCTCAGCTCGGACCGCGGCCGGTCGTAGACCTCGCCCATCCGGATGAACCACTCGTCGACCAGCCGGAACACGAGGGGCGTGCCGCAGCGCCAGCAATGGGGATAGCGGTGGGTGATCGTCTCGAGCCGGTAGAACCGGTGGTGGTGACGGAGGTGCTCGACGATCGGCTCGGTCACGTCGCGCACGTCGCGACCGGTGTACGCGCCGAAGCCATCGACGTAACGGCCGCCCTCATCGAGCGGCGCGATGACCGGCAGGCCGAGGTCGCGGCCCAGGGCAAAGTCCTCGGCCCCGCAACCCGGCGCGATATGGACGATGCCGGTCCCTTCGGCCTCACCGACCTCGCTCCAGGGCACCACCCGGTGTTCGTAGGCCGGCCGGTCGTCGGTCGCGGCGAAGGCCCGCTCGACCGCCGGCAGGTCGTCGAACGGGCCGTCATAGCGCCAGCCCACGAGCTCCGAGCCGAGTAGCTCGCCGAGCACCTCGATCCGGCCGGCTGCCGGGTCGAGGGCCGTCTTGAGGGTGCCCTTGGCCAGCCAGTAGGTCGCCTCGGACTGGCGGACCTGGACATAGCGCAGGTTCGGGCCGACGGCCGCGGCCACGTTCGAGGTCAGCGTCCAGGGCGTCGTGGTCCAGACCAGGAGGGCCTCGCCGGGGCGATCGACGAGGGGCAGCTTGATCGTCAGCCCGGGGTCCTCCCGGTCGCGGTAGCCCTCGGTCATCTCGTGCTGGCTGATGCCCGTCCCGCAGCGGGTGCACCAGGGCATCGTGTCGTGGCCCTTGTACAGCCAGCCTCGTCGATGGCACTCGGCCAGGAAGCCCCAGATCAGGTCGTTGTTCTCGTTGCTGAAGGTGAAGTAGGAGCCGCCCACATCGGGCATGCCCAGCCGTCCGACGAGCATCTCGACCGAGTCGCGGACCGGACCGGCCGGACCCTCGATCGTGGTCGTCGCGGCCGGGTCGGCGGCCAGCAGGTCGCGCAGCCGACGCAGCTCGTCGGGCTCGTTCCAGTCCATCCACATGCCCAGCCGGATCGACTGCTCCGTCTGGCGCGCGGCGTAGGTCAGGACCCGCTGCTTGCACAAGCTGACGAACTCGGCGATGCCGTAGGCCTCGATGTCGCGCTTGCTGGTGAAGCCCAGGTCGCGCTCGACGTTGACCTCGACCCACAGGCCCTGGCAGTCGAACCCGTTCTGGTAGCGCTGGTCATGACCGAGCATGGCGTGGAAGCGCTGGAAGAGATCCTTGTAGGCCCGGCCCCAGGCGTGATGGACACCCATCGGGTTGTTGGCCGTGATCGGCCCGTCCAGGAAGCTCCAGCGGGGCCCGCCCGCGTTCTGGGCCCGCAGCCGGGCAAACGTCCGCCGCTCGCGCCACCGGGCCAGCATCTCGTGCTCGGCTCCGATGAGGTCGGGCTTGGCGCTGACGGAACGAAACATCGGGCCTCGGTTAGTCGTCTGGAACCTCGCCCTCGCCAAACGCCGCCGGGCGTACCCGTGACGGCGGACAAGAGGAGGTCCGAGTATCCTACCCGCGATGCAGCCCCCGGAGGTAGCGCGACCGCGCCCGCGCCAGCAGTCGGCCTTCGCGGCAGCCTTCCTGTCCCTGATCTTCCCCGGCCTCGGCCATGCCTACGCCCGGGCCTGGGCCCGGGCCATCGGCTTCGCTGCCGTGCCCCTCCTGATCATCGTCCTGATGCTCGGGGTCCTGCTCAAGGTGGGCCTGCTGGGGGCTGCCGTCCTGATCGTGGCCAACCTGCCGTTGATCCTGGCCGGCAACCTGGTCGCCCTCGTCTACCGGGGCGTGGCCGCCATCGACGCCTATCGGGTCGTGGCCTTCGTCAACGCCCAGGACGTGACCGACCCGCGCCTCGGCCGGCGCCGGGTCAAGCTCAATCCGATCTCGGTGGCCGGCCTGGCCGCCGTGCTCCTGGTGATCGCCGGTAGCCACGCCGTGGTCGCCCGCTATGGCGGCACCGTCCAGGACATCGCCTCGTGCATCGAGGACCCCAACTGCCTGCCCACCGACAGCGCCTCGCCCAACCCCAGCGACGTGCCCCTCAGCACCGATTCGCCGACCCCCACCCTGTCCCTGCCGCCGATCGGGACGCCCCTCGCCTCGACCTCGCCCGTGCCTGCCTGGAATCACACCGACCGGCTCAACATCCTGTTGCTTGGCGTCGACCAGCGACCGGGCGACGGCACGTTCAACACCGACACGATGATCGTGGTTTCGATCGACCCGGTGACCAAGAACGTGGCCCTCTTCAGCATCCCCCGCGACACCGTCGACGTGCCCCTCCCCAAGTCCGCCCAGGATGTCTTCGGGCGGGTCTATGCGGGCAAGATCAACAGCCTCTTCACCAACGCCCGCAACCGGCCTGACGCGTTCCCCGGCACCGGCAACGCGCGCGGCTTCAATGCCATGAAGGAGACCCTGGGCACGCTCTACGGGCTGAACATCCAGTACTACGTGATGGTCAACTTCCAGGGCTTCCAGCAGGTCGTGGACACCCTCGGCGGGGTGACGATCGACGTCCAGAATCCGGTTGTCGACGACCAGTACCCGGCCGACAACGGGACCGACCTGCGGGTCTACATCCCGGCCGGCCCGCAGCACATGACCGGCGCCCAGGCCCTGGTCTACGCCCGCTCCCGGCACGGCTCGAGCGACTTCGATCGAGCGTCGCGCCAGCAGCGGGTCATCCTGTCGATCCGCCAGCAGACCAGCCCCCAGACGGTCCTGAACAACCTGCAGGCGTTGCTGACGACCCTCAAGACGTCGTTCAAGACCGACATCCCGCTCGACCAGCTGCCGGCCCTGATCCAGCTCTCGAGCCAGGTCAACACGGCCAATATCCGCTCGTACGTCTTCGCGCCGCCCCGCTTCGAGACCCAGAACTACCCGATCTCGACCAACCTGTTCCCCAACGTCTCCCTGATCCGGAGCACGGTCGCCAACGCGTTCAAGATCGATCCGACCCTGGAGGCCCTGCGCGATTCGGTGTCGACCGAGAACGGCACGGTCTGGGTCGTCAACGGCTCGGGCAAGTCCGGCCAGGCCAACTCGCTGGTCGCCTACCTCGAGTACGAGGGCCTGACCGCGGTCGCCCAGACCCAGCGCCCCCCGACGATCCCGGCCAACACCGTGATCAAGGTCTACAACGGCCGCGAGACGGAGCTGCCGGTGACGGTCGCCCTGCTCGAGCGGATCTTTGGGGTGCAGGTCCAGCTGGTCAACGATCCAACCGTGACGGTCGACATCATCGTGACCAGCGGCAAGGCCACCCCCAACCTGGTCACGCCCCAGGGACCCTGAGCGCGAGCCTGCCCGCCGGCGTGGGGCAGGTCCTGCTGAGCGTCGGCCGACCGCTGGTATGATGCGGCTCGCCGTCCGCGCTCCGTCCGGACGGCGCCGGAGTAACAGGAGCCGTCGACGATGCTGACCGAAAAGCCCCGCCAGACCAGCGCCCGGGCCGCCACTTCCAGCGCTTCGATTCCAGCGGCGATCGCCGCCCCGAGCGCGTCGGCCAAGGCCGCGCCGACCAAGGCCGCGTCGACCAAGGTCGAGTCGAGCAAGCCCAAGCCGGTCGATCTCGAAGGGCTGACCTGCTACTTCCAGGGCGGCTTCGTGCCGATGCGCGACGCCCGGATCAGCATCATGACCCACGCCTTCATGTACGGCACGGCCGTGTTCGAGGGCATCCGGGCGTACTGGAACGCGGAGCAGGGCCAGCTCTATGGCGTCTTCCTGCGCGAGCACGTGGAGCGAATCCGGAACTCCTGCCGGATCATGCTCATGGAGCCGGTCCCGTCGGTCGAGGAGCTGGTCGAGATCATCACCGAGGTCGTCCGCCGGAACGACTTCCACGAGGACGTCTACATCCGGCCCTCGTTCTACAAGTCGACCAAGGCGATCGGGGTCCGGCTCCACCACCTGGAGCACGACCTGTGCGTCATCGCCGTGCCCTTCGGCAACTACATCGAGACCGAGGCCGGCGTGCGGGTGATGACCTCGTCCTGGCGGCGCAACGCCGACGAGGCGTTGCCGGCCCGGGGCAAGATCACCGGCGGCTACGTCAACATGGCCTTCCAGAAGTCGGAGGCCGAGATGAACGGCTTCGACGAGGCGATCGTGATGACCGCCTCGGGCCACGTCTCGGAGGCCTCGGCAGCCAACCTGTTCGTCGTCCGCGACGGCGTGGTCCTGACCCCGCCGGTCTCCGATGACATCCTCGAAGGGATCACCCGCCGGGCGATGATCGAGCTGTGCAAGGTCCTTGACCTGCCGGTCGAGGTCCGCTCGATTGACCGCTCCGAGCTGTACATCGCTGACGAGATCTTCCTGTGTGGCACGGGCGTCTAGGTCTCGCCGGTCATCGAGGTCGACCATCGCCCGGTGGGCACGGGCAAGGTCGGCCCGATCGGTCGGGCCATCGCCGGGCGCTACTTCGACGCCGTGCGCGGGCGCCTGCCCGAGTTCGCTCACTGGCTCACCCCGATCAACCGGGCCTGAGCCAACCGCCTGAGCCAGGCTAGACGGCGACTCGGTCGCTCAGGCTGACCACGACCAGGACCAGCTGGGCGAGGTAGAAGGCGCCGCCGATCAGCAGCCCCCGGCCATGCAGCCGGCCGGTCCGGATCATCGGCCCGAAGATCAGGGCGGTCGAGACCAGGGCGACGCCGGCCGAGGCGAAGGCGACCCACGAGCCGCCCCCGATTGACCACTGGCTCGATGCCAGCAACAGCGCGATCGAGGTCGGGATCGCCGCCTGGAAGACCATCGCCCCGGTGATGTTGCCGAGGGCCAGGGTGTCCTTGCCCCGGCCGATCCAGATGACGCTGTTGAGCTTCTCCGGCAGCTCCGTCGCGATCGGCGCGACGACCAGGGCGAGGAGGGTCTCGTCCAGGCCGACCGCTCGGGCGATGTCCTCGACCTGGAGGACGAACACGAAGGCCCCGGCGATGATCGCGGCCAGGGCCAGGCCAACCTGGATGACCACGATCCGCACCCGCGGTACTGCCAGGCCCGCCGAGCCCGGGTCGAGCCGGCCGAGCCGGAGCGGGCCGGGTGGCTCCGACTCGCCCGGCGATGCGGCGCCGAGGTGGCCGGCCACGTAGCGCAGGTACAGGCCGATCAGGAGGACGGCCGCGAGCCAGCGCGGGAGGGCCATGTCGGCCGGCAGGAAGGCAACGGCAATCGCCACGAAGTAGAGCAGGCCAAAGACCTTGACGTCGTGACCGATCACCCGGGTGTCGATCGCTACCAGGTCGGAACCCGCGGCGCTGCCGGATGTGCGCCTCCGGGCGCGGGCGACGACGGCGATCCCGGTCACGAACATGGCCAGGGTGGCGAGCATGAACGGCGCGCCCAGGATCGCTCCGACCCCGATCGCGTCGGCGTCACCGCCGCCCCCGAAGACGATCGCCACGAGCGGGATCATCGTCTCGGGCAGGGCCGTGCCGACGGCGGCCAGGACCGAGCCGACGGCGCCCTCGCTCAGTCCCAGGCGGTGGCCGAGCCACTCGACGCCGTTGGTGAAGAGCTCGGCGCCGGCCAGGATCAGGACGAACGCAACGACCAGCAGGAGGATCGTCACGTCAGGCCGTGATCGGGCCCGGGGTCAGGGGCGGAGGTGCTGTGGCGCGTACGGCAGGAGGGCGACGTGGCGCGCGCGCTTGAGCGCAACCGACAGCTCGCGCTGGTGGCCGGCACAGGTGCCCGTCTTGCGTCGGGGCTCGATCTTGGCCCGCTCGGACAGGTAGCGGCGGAGGCGGTTGACCTCCTTGTAGTCGATCAGGACCGTCTTGTCCGCGCAGAAGGCGCAGACCTTGCGCCGGCGCCGGTCGCGGTAGTAGTCGTCGCGCTTTTTCGATTTGCTCTGGATCGGGGGCATCGGTGTTCAGGTCTCCCGGTGGGGTGTCAGGGTGAAAGGGATAGGGGTCGGGCGAGCCGGCCTAGAAGGGCAGGTCGTCGAAGTTGCCTTCGTCGAGCTTGTCGCTCGGCGCGGGCTCGTCGGCGCTAGCCGGGCGGGTGGGCCGAACCGTACCGGCGGCGGTCGGGGCGGGCCCGGCGGCGGGACCCGGATCGCCCTCCTCGTCGCGGTTGCGCCGCTCGAGGTTGGTCACCTGGTTGGCGACCAGCTCGGTCGTGTAGCGCTTCTGACCTTCCTTGTCTTCCCATTGGCGGGTCTGCAGGCGGCCCTCGATGTAGACCTTGTTGCCCTTGCGGAGGTACTCCGCGGCGCGCTCAGCCTGCTGGCCCCAGACGACAACCCGGAACCACTCGGTCTCTTCCTGCCATTCGCCGTTCTGGCCCTTGTAGTTGCGGTTGACGGCGACCGTGAACTGGGTCACGGCCTGTCCGCTCGGCGTGTAGCGCATCTCGGGATCGCGCCCGAGATTGCCAATGATCATCGCCTTGTTCAGCGACACGACGCGTCCTCCGGCTTCTCAGTCGATCGCGGCGGGAGCGGCTTCGCTCTCGGATTCGTCGATCAGCTCGCCCTGTTGTTCCTCGTACTCCTCATCCTCGCCCGATGGCAGGCGATCCTCGTCCTCGTCCAGCGAGTCGGGCGCATCCGGATGCCGGGATGACTTGAGCGGCCGCTCGACCCGGGTGACCAGGTGGCGGAGCAGCTCTTCGGTGATGAGCAGGCTGCGCTCGAGCTCGATGATCGACTCGGCGGGAGCCTCGAAATGGATGATGTGGTACGAGCCCTCCCGATGGCGATCGATCGGGTAGGCCAGCCGGCGGCGGCCCCATGGGGCGACCTTGACGATCTGGCCGCCGGACGTGCTGATCTGGCGGGTGATCCGGTCGATCAGGGCCTGGCTCTTGTCGTCGGCCAGGTCGGGCCGAAGGACAAGCATGAGTTCATATCGGCGCACGCGCGCGTAACTCCTTCCTGTGGGTATGCCCTCGCTGAGCCGGCCGGGCCGGGGCGGAGCCGAAAGGACCAAGGCTCGCAGTCTAGCATGCGCCTGCCCAACACCCCCCTTGGGCCAGGGTCGAAGGCGGGCCGAACCCGTTGTATCCTGAGGTCAACCCGTCGAAAGAACCTGGAGAACCTGTGCCCGCCAGCTCCATCCTGCTCCTTGAACACGACGTCCCCAGCGCCGAGCTGATCCAGCGCAGCCTGGCTCCGGGCGGTGCGATGGTCACGGTCATGGCCGATGCGGCCGCGGTGATCGCCGCAGCCGCCGAGCACACCCTCGTGATCATCGATGTGACCGACTCGTCGACGAGTGCCGCCGACGTCTGCCGTGAGCTGCGCTCGAAGGCCGAGCTCGCCTCGATTCCCGTCCTGTGCATCACCCAGACGGATGACGTCGAGGAGCGCATCCGGTTCTACGAGGCAGGCGCGGACGATGTCATCGCCAAGCCCTTCGACGCCCGCGAGCTGGAGGCACGGGTCGAGGCCCTGTCCATCCGCTTCAACAGCTCGCGCCAGCTGACGCCGCTGGTGACCAGCGAGACGGGCCCGAGCCCGGCACGGACGCTGGTCGCCGTTTACAGCCCCAAGGGTGGCGCGGGAACCACCACCCTGGCCACGAACATGGCCACGGTCATGGCCGAGCGGCGGCCGGGCCGGGTGGCCATCATCGACCTCGACCTGCAGTTCGGCCAGGTCGCCACCCACCTCAATGTACGGCCTCGCCAGACGGTCGCGGACCTGGCCCGGGACGACGTTTCCCGGCGCGACGTGGAGCTGATTCGGTCGTATGCCGCGCTGACCGGCTACGGCCTGGCGGTGTTTGGCGCGCCGGCCTCGCCCGAGCTGGCCGAGACGATCACGACGGCTCACGTGGAAGAGCTCCTGAGCACGACCTGCGCCGCCTACGAGAACGTGGTGGTGGACGCCGGCTCCTACCTCGACGAGCGCAGCATGTCGGTCCTGGAGCGGGCCGAGGGGGTGGTCATCCCGATCTACCCCGACATCGCCGCCCTCAAGGCGGTCCATGTCCTGATCGACTACCTCAATGAGACGAGCTCCATCGTGAGCAAGACCAGCTTCATCCTGAACAACCTGTTTGCCCGCGAGATCCTCAAGCGGCGCGACGTGGAGAGTGGCCTGGGCGCCAAGATCGCGCTGGACCTGCCCTATGACCCGTTCCTCTACCAGAAGGCGGTCAACGAGGGCATTCCCCTGGTCCGCGGCGCCGCCCGGACGGCGATCGCCGAGCGCTTTGCCCAGATCGCGGCGCTGGCCTTCGACGACCACGGCGCGCCGGTCCGGGTCGGCGGTCCGGCCCCGGTCGAGGAGCGCAAGTCAGGTGGCCGGTTCGGCCGCCGTCGCTGATCCGCCCGGCGGGCCGGCCGAGATCCGGCGCCGGGCGATGTAGCCCGTCACGTGCGGCGCAATCAGGCGGCGGACCACTTCGACGATGATGACCTGGGGCGGTAGCCGCAGGAGCGGCACGGCCAGGAAGACTGCCAGCAGGGGCGACATCACCGGCAGGGCCATCGTCGAGTAGTGGAGCTGGCTGGCCGGCCAGATTGCCGGCACCGTCAGCCAGCCCGCCGCCCGCCGATCGCGCAGGGCGAGGACGACGAGGGCGATCACTGTCACCGCCAGGAGCATCGGGAAGTAGAAGGCCGAGAAGCCCTCGATCGACTCGTACTGGAGCCGGCTCGAAATCTGGCTGAACTGGTCGATGTAGCCGAACCACAGGTTGGGCGCGATCAGGAACGTGGCGGCGTTCAGGACGACGGCCAGGCCGATCGTCCGCCAGCGGCCCTCGCCGGCCAGCGGAATGAAGGCATAGACCTTGAGCCCGGTCCCGATCGCGGCCAGCCACGAGGAGTTGGACAGGATCAGGGCCAGGACGACGAGCTGGGGATTGCCCGAGAAGAGGGCCTCGCTGATCGGCGGGAAGAGCAGCCACCAGATCGGCAGGCGGAGACGGCGCAGGGTCCACACCACCGCCCCCAGCGACAGCGCCAGCCACAGGGCGGTGAAGACGTCCTCGCTGACCAGGGCCGACGGCGCCATGAGGATCGTTGTGACCGGCGAGCCGGCGTAGTGGTAGGTCGCTCCACCGGCCGTCACCCCAGCGTCCCACGGGTTGCCGCCGCCCAGCCAGACGGCCACGCCCCGGTAGTAGATCCGGGCGTCGATCCCCCACGGGAATCTCAGGGCAAAGAAGAGTGACAGACGCATCCACGTCTGCCAGGCGAACCAGCCCAGCAGGAAGACCTGCCAGGCCCAGCCGATGTACTTCGCGGCCTGGCCCGTCCGCGGATTGGCCAGGACGCGCTCGACGAGATGATCCATCGCCGATGGATCATCCACCCCCGGCAGTTACCTCGTCGGGCAGGAGCGGTCGCACGGCCAGGGTCCAGACCTGGCCGCCCGACCTGAATCCGGTCAGCTGGCTGGCGTTGGCCAGGACCGGGCCGAGGGTGGCGGCGTCGGCACCGGTCACGAGCCCGACCCGTGCCCCGTCGCCACCCAGCGGGTCCGGCTTGCCCAGGGCAGCAAGGGGGGTGGCCAGCGGCCAGTCGACCGGCGGCCGGGCGAGGCCGGAATCGCTCGGCGCTGGGGCCGCCGGCGTTGCGAACACCTGGTAGCCGAGCGGCTCGTAGGCGCCTTCGGGCCCGGCCGTCCCGCCGAACGTGTCACCGCCCTGGAGCCGGCCGAGCAAGGCGCTGGCGGCCGCCTCGACCTGGCCCGCGCTATCCCCCGGGGCGGCGAGCGACGCGGGCGCCTCGAGAAAGGCGAATGTGGTCACGGTCCGCCGGCCATCGTGGATCACGGTGATGACCGTCGAAGGCATGTCGGCCCCGCGGCCGCCCGGGTAGGTCACGTCGGGTCCGGTCAGGCCGGCATCGGTGGCCGCCTTGAGGATCGCGGCGGCTCCATCGGCTCCATCGGATCGGAAGACGACGGTGGTCATGAGCGGCCCGGGGTAGATCGCCGGGACGGCCCCGGCCGACATGATCCGGTCATCGGCGTAGACCGACAGCATCGGGATCTGGACCCGCAGGGCATTCGGAGCGAGCAAGCCGCCCTGGCTGACGACCCGCAGGACGAGGGCACCGGCAGCAGCCGGACTGGGCGATCCCCCGCCCCCGCCCGGCGTGGTCGGAGACGGCGCCGGCGGGACGGACGGAACGCTCGTTCCGGCCGAGGTGCAGGCCAGGACCAGTAGCGCGATCGCGCCCAGGGACGGGATGAACGCGGTTCGGCGCATCAGGATTGACCTCCGCTCTTGGGCTGTCCGGCGCGGCAGGGCCGCCCGTGAGCCTCAGGACGGCAGGAGCGCCGCTACGGTTCCCGGGACCGTTTGTCCACGAACCGCCTGGGTCCTGGTGCCGAAGGTGGGGATCGAACCCACACGCCCTCGCGGGCAACGGATTTTAAGTCCGCCGCGTCTGCCGGTTCCGCCACTTCGGCCCGGCCCAAGCGTAGCCGCTGTCAGGGCAGCAGGTTCAGGGCCGTCGCGGCCAGGGTCGGATCGCTGGTGGAGACGTCGAACACGTCCTGGCCGTGGACATAGATGGAGTCGATGGGCCCGCCGTCGCCATAGTTGACCGCGATGACGGACCTGCCGCCTACGGTGGTTGGCGACGTGGTCATGCCCGACGCGGCGGCGGCCATCCAGCTGGCGATGATCGCCTGGCGAGCCGGAATGCCGTCCACGCCCACGATCCGGAAGGCGAGGATCTCGAGGTCGAGTGAACCGGTGGCATCGTAGGATTCGGCCACCTGGAAGTCGGCCGGCGTCTTGCCGAAGCCCTTGATCGAGGCGGCCAGGGCGACGCTGGCCGCATCCGTGCTGATGGCCGTCGTCCCGTTCGTGCTCTGGCTCGTGAAGGCGGTTCCGTTGACGCTCTTGGGCAGGATCGCCTCGAGGGCCGGGACCAGGTGCGAGGGCGTGCTCGTCGGGCCGTCGGAAGGAGCCGGAGTGGCGGCTCCGGCCGAAGGCAGCGGCGCGAGCGTGCCGCCCGGGGCCGGCGTGGTGATGCCCGCGATGATGCCCGAGCCATTCGAGGCGGTTGCGGCGGCAATCGCCAGGTCGAACGCCGTGGACGACTGCTGGAGGTCGGCCGGCGTGACCGTGGTCGAGGCGACGAGGTAGGCCACGATGCCGCTGCGCCGGAAGTAGATCGTCGTGCCGCCGGTCGGATCCTGGAGGGCGAACGACTCGTCGCCGAGCTTGGCGAAGGCGACGACGGTCGAGCCGGCCGCTACGGCGGCGTCGTGCGACCGGGTCAGCGCCAGGTGGTCGTCCGTGCCCAGGCAATTGAGCCGGACGTAGATCGAGGGGACGTCGGTCGAGCCGCTGGCGGCCGGACCGACGACCGAGGTGCTGTAGCCATCGGAATAGAAGCCGCTACCGGCCAGGATCCAGCCGGCCGGCAGGGTTGAGTCGTCGGGCAACGAAGCCCACGCCAGGGAGCGGCAGGAATCGGTGGTTGCGCTGGTGCTGGCCGGTCGCAAGGCGGTCAGGGCCAGGGCCGCGCCCGACACGAGCAGGGCGAGCACGGCCACGATGGCCACGATCGTGACGGTCCGCCGGCTTGGTCCGTCGTAGAAGTACTCGTCGTTGGTCAGGTCGGGCGGCGCAGGGATCGCCTTGGCAGGATCAGGCGAGGCGACGACGTTCGGGGTCTGACGGGACGGCAAGGGAGGCTCCGGACGCAAATGAGAAGGCTGCCCGCAGGCAGGGCAGACTGACAGTGATGAGCGAAGTATCCCCGATCACGTTGACAACGTCCTGAACGCGACGTCGCGGCATCGGGCCGCGGTCAGCCCTCGAGCCTGGCGGCCGCTCCCGAGTAGCGCGGATCGGTCCGCCGAATCGGATCGGGATTGGTGCCGACCAGGCGGGCCAGCCGCTCCACGATCCGCTGGAGGGGCGTCGCGCTGCCGAGCAGGGCGGCCGACGGCGCGGCCAGGCCGGGCGCTTCCGGAACGACGATCCTGCCGACCGGCGTGAGAGCCGGATCGAGCGCCGCGGCGACCTCCGCCGCCAGGATCGCGGCCACCCGGATGCCGATCACCCCGGCCGCTTCGAGGACCTGGCGGGCCCGCTCGACGCGCTCCGAACGAGCTCGCCGCTCGGTCAGGATCAGGACGAGCCCAGTGGAGTTGTCGGTCGAGGGCAGGTGGCCGTGGGCGAACGTCTCGAGGTCACGCATGGCGGCCGGGATCCAGGTGCCCTCCTCGAGCTTCAGGACGAGCTCGCGAGCGGCGGCCCGGTCCGCCCCCGACCCGATGGCCAGGATCGGTCGCGTTCCGGCCAGGCCGGCCGCGATCCCTTCTACGCTCCGGGTAGCCTCGTCGGTCAGGCCAGCTGCCATCAGGCGTTGGACCTCCGCCGGGTCGACCGGACGGCCGGTCAGTGCCGCGCCGACCGCGGTCGCGGCCAGGATCGGCGAGGTGTAGCCGATCGTGTGGCAGTAGCTCCGGTCACGCTCCGCGGTCTCGACGATGACGCCGATCCCCTGCGCGCCGGGCGCCCGTCCGCTGACCGTGATGATCGCGGTTCGGGCGCCGGCAGAGCGGGCCGCCTCGACGGCCCGGCCGGTCGCCCAGGTCCCGCCGTCGTGGCTGACCGCGATCAGCAAACCGGGCTGCGGATCGAGGCTGGCCTCGAACGCCTGGGCGGCTACCGGCCCGCTGCCGGGCAGCCCGGCGCGGCGCCAGGCGTCGCGCAGGATCTCGGTGGCACCGATCGCGCCGTGTTCGCTCGTGCCGCAGCCAACCACCACGACCGGCTGGTCGCCCTCGGCAGCCCGGCGAAGCTCGGCTGCCAGTCGACCGGCCGATCCGTCGGCAGCCAGCCTCGTCAGGCAGCGGGCGGCGAAGGCCGGCTCGGCCTCGATCATCTCGGTCATGAACCAGGGCGGACCACCGCGATCGATGGGTTGGTCGGCTCCCTGCCAGGGGTCGGGCGGTCCGGGCAGTGGCCGCCCGGGGTCGAACGCGTTTGGGTCGGTGGGTTCGCTCATCGGACCATGATGGCGCGAACGCCGTTGATCGCCCCGCCAGTTCCGCCCGGCGCGCCCCGTCGCCTGGGCCCAAGGGTCGCCGAGCTTCGGGACAGACCCGGCCACTGAGCGGGACTGGCTAGCGGCTCGTTTCCTCGTTTCCTGCTCCGAGCAGGCGGCGCGTCACCGGGATGAACGCCGTGGCAAAGCCGACCTGGATCAGGACCACGATCAGGATCAGGAGCCCGGGCAGGCCCAGCAGGAATCCGGGCACCAACCAGGCCACGAGTGCCGTCGTGTCGAGCGCGCCGAGGTCGCCCAGCTCGACTGCACCGCCCACCGGCAACCCACCGACGCGGACCGGGTCCGGATCCGAGGCGGTTCCGGGCGGACTGGACGGACCAGCTGCGGTACCGCCCGCCTGGCCGGCGATCGGCGGCCCAGGCGTCTGGCCGGGCGGAACTCCGGCCGAAGGATCAGGCGAGCTCGACAGTCCCGTCGTTGGCGTTGGCGTTGGGTCAAGGGTAGGGGCCGGTGTGGGTCCGACCGGGGTCGGGCTGGGCACCGGAGTCGGAACGGGGGTTGGCCTGGGCGTTGCCGTTGAGGTCGGCACCGGCGTTGCGATCGGAGTCGGCTGGGGCGTCGGGGTCGGGGTGGGGGTCGGGGTCGGCGTCGGTGCGGCGCCGGTAACGGGCAGGCTGAGGGCCAGTGAATCGGCCCCCGAGGTGCAATTCGCGTGGTCGTACGAAAGCGCCCCGACCGGATAGGTGCCTACCGGCGTTCCGGTGAGGTTGACGGTGAAGGTCACCGCGTCCCCGGTCTGCTTCAGGGCGTCGGTGTCGCTCAGGCCATGAATTCGCACGACCGTCTGGCCGGGCGGCCCGCCACTCGGCGCATCCGCCGTCCAGCGGTGGAGCGTGGGCGCGCTATCAAGCGTCACTCGATGGATGGTGAAGACCGCCGGGAAGGTCAACTGGACGCAACCCACCGAGCTGCCGCTGGGCTCGTTGGTGGCCGTGAACAGGACGTTGGTGGCCACGCCATTGACGACGGATGTCGGGCTGGCGCTCAGCGCCCAGCCGCCCGAACCGGCGAAGGCCAGGACCGGGAAGGCGAGAGCGGCCAAGGCGGCTGCGGCGCCGGCAGGCCGAACGTTCATCAGGCTACCTTGCCGCCGGGAATGACGAGGCTCCGTCCGACCGCCGTGATCCGGTCCTGGCCGGGCAGGGGCGGATCGGCAACGGTCCAGATCCCGCGCACGAAGATCTTGACCAGGCGCGCCTCGAGCTGGCTGCCGGAGGCGTCTTCGAGCCGCCTGAGCGCTTCCTCGACCGACAGCGCCTTGCGATACGGGCGGGTCGTGGTCATCGCGCTGAAGGCATCGCCGACGGCCAGGATCCGGCCGACCAGCGGGATCTCCTCCCCCGCCAGCCTGGCCAGGTAGCCCTGGCCGTCCCAGCGCTCGTGGTGGTGCCGAATGCCCGCCCGAATGAGGTCGATGTCGGGCAGGTCTCGGACGATCGCGTCACCCAGCGCGACGTGCTGCTTGACGATCGCCATCTCCTCGTCGGTCAGGCGACCGGGCTTGCGCAGGATGACGTCAGGGATCCCGATCTTGCCGATGTCATGGAGGAGGCCGGCCCGGTGGATCGCCTGCCTGGTCTCGGGATCGAGCCCGAGCTCGCGGGCCAGGAAGTCCGCGTACCGGGCGACATCCTCGCTGTGGCGGCGGGTATAGCGATCCTTGGTGTCGACGGCGATGACCAGCCCCTCGAGGATGTCGAAGGTCTTGGCATAGGGTGCAGCCGGAGGCCCGGCCTCGGCCAGCAGGACGGTATCACCGCCACCCGCCCGGGCTTCGTTGAGGGTGACGGCCGCCACCGACAGGAGGGTCGTCACGGACTCCCCGTTGGCCGGATAGGCACACAACCCGGCACTCAGGGTGACCGGCAGCCGCTCCGAGCCATCGAACTCGAGTGACAGCTCGGCCAGGTGGCTGCGGATGCGCTCGAGCAGGGGCTCCAGGTCGGACTCGGCGCCGGGCGGACCGACGACCAGGAACTCGTCGGGTCCGTAGCGACCCCAGGTCATGGTCGCGGGCACGTCCGCCTTGAGCAGGCGGGTCACCTCGTCCAGGACGAAGTCGCCGGCCTGGTGGCCATAGGTCGAATTCAACAGCCCGAAGTTGTCCAGGTCGAGGAGCGCCACCCCGATCTGTTCGTGGGTCAGGCGGGCGCGCTCGACCGAGGCGGCCAGGAGCTCGACGAGCGCCCCGTGGTTCAGGGCCCCGGTCAGCGGATCGCGTCGGGCCGCCTCGACCAGCAGCCGGGTCTGGCGGCTCAGGCGCTGCTGGGCCGCCCAGAAGATGAAGATGAGCAGGAGCGTGCTGATCAAGGCCGCGGTCAGGGTGATCACGACGACATGGACCCGACCGGCAACGAGCTCGGCCAGGATCGGCGCGGCATCACGCCAGATGGCGACGACCGCGTCGACCTGGCCGAGCTGGATGATCGGCAGGTATTCGCGCAGGATCGACCCGGTGGCCAGGGGGGCCAGGGCGCCAGCCGCGTCGGGCCCGACGATCGCCGCCCCCGCCGCCTGCTTCGCGACCACGTCGGAGATCTCGGGCGTCAGGGCTGCCCGGTGGTCGGTGGTCGTGTCGGCGTCGGCCGCTACAATCGTGCCGTCCGGCGCCAGCAAGGCAGCATGGAGGATCCCCCCGTGCTCGACCAGGAGCTGAAGCCCGTGCTGGAGGACGGCCGCCCGGTCGGCCGTGAGGGCGGCTGGCGGCAGGTCCGACTGGCGCAGGTTAAGGCCCACGAAGCTGCGCACCGCGGCCGCATCGGCACTCACGGTGGCCTTCAGCAGGGTGCTCGTGGAATCGGCCGTGACGAGCGCAGCCTGGCCGCTGGCCGTGGCGCCCACGATCATGAGGAAGGCAGCGACCACCAGGAGGAGCAGGACCGGTCGGACCGGGCGTCTTCGCCCGGCAGACTTCGGGGTGATGGGCGTCGCCTCCATGCGCAAGGTCAAGGCAACCGAGCGTACGGTTCGGGGGCCCCAATGGGGTATGGGCCGGAAGTCCTAGCCGGAGCGCGGCGTCGTCAGACCGGTGGCGGCATCATCGCGTCGTCGGCGTAGTCCCAGCAGGTGGTCACGTCGGCTTCGAGCACCGCGATCACGCCCGGGTCAACGCTCAAGTAGGCCGACACGTCCGTCAACGGGTCGAAAGCCTCGACATACGGCCTGCAGATTTCGAGCCCGGTCTCGTGGTAGCCGTCGCGGGTCATCCGGACGCGACCGCGAACCTCGATCGCCCGGTACGGGTGGGCATCCTCGGCCAGGACCACGGTCGCCCGCGGATCGGCTTCCAGGAGCGGGATCTTGCGATCACCGGCGGGAAACTGGAAGACGAACTGACCGGCCGCGAAGCGATGCCAGATCGGCCGGCTGAAGACCCGCCCGTCGGCCAGGCGCATCGAGATCACGGCAGCGCGGGGCTGCTCGAACAGGTCGCCCAGGTCGGAAGGTGCCAGTCCACGGCGCATGACGCTGGGAGCATAGCGCGCCCTCGGGGGACTCCGAGGGACCGACTCCTATAGTCAGCGCTATCCAATTCGCTGATGAGGTCTGGACTCCTGTGGCGCGAGCGACGTATCGCCATCCCGTCAACAAGGCCCTGCTTGAGGAAGCCCCCTGGGGTGCCCGGGTCGCCGACCAGGTGACGGGCTTCATGGGCAGCTGGCGGTTCATCATCCTCCAGACCCTGATCGTTGTGATCTGGCTGGGCTTGAACATCTATCTGCTGTCCAAGCCCTTCGACCCGTTCCCGTTCATCCTGCTCAACCTGGCCTTCAGCACCCAGGCGGCCTACGCGGCGCCCTTGATCCTGCTGGCCGGCAATCGGGCCGCGGCTATCGACCGCGCCACCCTGGAGCACGCCGCTTCACAAGGTGACGTTGAGGAGACCCAGAACAACCAGCTCATCGCCAGTGCCAAGGAGTCGCTGGCCCACCTGACCGATGTGGTCGACCGCACCCTGGCGATCGAAGAGACGCTCAAGGCCCAGGACGACCAGCTCCTGCGGATGGAGAAGGCGATCCTGGCGTTCCAGCGGGACACGTCGGTCCACCGGACTGTCGGCCGCCGACGCGCCGCGACGGCTCCGATCAGCGCCGAGAAGCCTGCCAAGTGACCGAGCGGGTCTCGAAGGGCGATCGGAGAACGATCAACCCGGGGCCAGCGGACTGATCGAGAACATGATCACGTGGGCGGCCTGGCTGCCGGCATTGGTGATCCCAGCCGACGCCCCAGGCGACAAGACGGTCGCCCCGTGGGCGCCGAGCGAAGTGGATACCCCGCCCGTCGATTGCACCGCCACCTGTCCGTCGAGGACGAACAGCATGGCCGATCCTGTCGCTCCGACGTTCGAGACGGTTCCAGCAGGTGCGATCGTGATCTCCTGGATTGTCTCGGTGTATTTGCCCGGCAGGATCGGCCCGATGGTCGGTGATTCGAACGTCCGGCTGGACGTCGCCAAGGGCATCGCAGCCCCGCGGTTGGAGGCCGCCCGAACCGAGAAGAAGAACCAGTCGTTCGACCACGGATTCAGGATCCCGACCGTCCCTGCTGCGATCAGGAGGGCGAGGCCGACGAGGACGATGCGTCCACCGCGGGGCTGCCGTCGATACCAGAGCAGGCAGACAAGGATTGCCAGGGCCACGATCGACAGAGCCAGCAACGCGCTCGGCAGTCGGTCGTCGGCGTTCTCATGCGCATGACCGGCCTGAAGGCCGATAAACCCGACTTGCAATGGACCGACGCGGCTGGTGCCGCCGGCCACGAAGGCGATCGTGGCGACACCCTTGAGCGTGTAGGCGAAGCCCGAGTACGGGTGGGCATGCGGGCCGAGGGTCGCGCCCGGCGACTGCGACAGCTCGATCGCGCTGAAGAAATCAGTGCCGGCCGGCAGCGCTTGCATCGTTTCCGTGGCCAGGGTCTGGGTGCCCGTGTCGGCCGGACCAGCTGGGGTGGCATTGAGTCGAATTACGATCACGCTCACGATCACCACGACCACGACCGCCATGCCCGTCCGCCCGGCCCGCGAAGCCACGATCTGGCCCCCCGATAAATCGCCAACCGGGCCAGGTGAGCTGGCCCCGAGCATCGCCCCGAGCATCAGCCACGCAATCAATGCGGCGATCGGGGCCCCGACGCCGACGCTGAGCATCATGAAGGACCCGTGCATTGGGTCGGGTTGGGTGAGCGCGGCCGGGGTCGTCGTTGCTGCCAACGGCGAGAGCAGGCCGAGAACCGGCATCGCGACCGCCCCCGCGACGAGCCAGCAGATGGCCCCATACAGGGCGCCCGATGCTATGCTCGGCCGCCAGCGACCGCGGCTGGTCGCGACCAGGTAGACGAGTGCGGCGGACGCCAGGCCAATGACCAACAAGGCCCAGCCGAGCCAGGATCCGGGGTCATCCTGGGGCACGACGACCCGGTTCAACATGGCTGCCGTGGCCAAGGACGGGAAGCCGAGTGCCGGGCAGACCGTCAGCCAGCCGAGCCAGGCTGCGATTCCGGCAAGTACCCCTAATGCCCTGCGCACCGAACCATCGTTACCAGATGTGTCAACAGGCGGGCAACCAACCGAGCCGGATTTCGTACCCATGGGTCCGCGCTGGCTGGGTACCTCAAGGGCGAATCGCCGGTCGCGCTCGGGCAGCGCCTCGGGCGCCGATTCTTCTCGCTCGTACCCGGGCCACTCCGCTGCAAGTTCTGCAATGCACCCTTCAGCGGGCAGTACGCCGGCGTGTTCGGGCTGGTGGGCTACACGCCCTCGAGCAAGAATCCGAACATCTGCGAGCGCTGCATCGAGCGGGCGCCGGTGGGTGGTGCGCTCGTCCCGGTGAGCGTCCTGTTTGCGGACGTGCGCGGCTACACCTCGATCGCCGAGGACCTGTCCAGCGTCGAGACCACGGCCCTCCTTCACCGGTTCTACCAAGCGGCGTCCCGCGCCCTGCTGGCCCACGACGCGATCCTGGGCCAGATCGCCGGGGACGAGGTGATGGCGATCTTCGTGCCGGGTCTGGCCGGTTCGAGCTTTCCCAGGCAGGCGGTCCAGGCGGCCAACGCCCTGCTGCGCGGCGTCGGCTACGGGACCGCGACAGGCAGCTGGCTCGAAGTCGGGGTCGGGATCTGTACCGGTGAGGAATACGTCGGCAATGTCGGCGGAGGCGGCTTCAAGGACTTCACCGCAATCGGCGACGTGACCAACACGGCGGCTCGCCTCCAGGCTTCAGCCCGGGGTGGAGAGATCATCATGTGCTCGGCCACGTTCGCCGGGGTCGCCGGCACCTACTCGTCGGCCGAGCCGCTGGACCTTCAGCTCAAGGGCAAGCGAGCCACGGTTCCCAGCTTCCGGATCCGGGTCTAGGAGCTGCCAGGCAGTCGACCATTTCCACGGGCGCGCCGACGGGGCCGACCTGTATGGGAATTTGGAGGCGACGATCGGATTCGAACCGATGCATAGAGGTTTTGCAGACCTCCCCCTTAACCACTTGGGTACGTCGCCCCGAGAAGATGCCGGAAGGGGGCCGGCTCGACCGGGACGCTGCCCGGGGTGGCTGCCCCTCGAGGATTCGAACCTCGGTTAACGGATCCAAAGTCCGCTGTCCTACCACTGGACGAAGGGGCACCGGTCGCGCCGCCGGCGGGATGCCGTCCGGCCCGACCGGGCGCTTTGGTAAGGATGAATGGAGCGGAAGACGGGGTTCGAACCCGCGACCTCAACCTTGGCAAGGTTGCGCGCTACCAACTGCGCCACTTCCGCCCGTGTTTGCCGCCGGACCAGTTCTGGTGCCGAGAGCCAGAATCGAACTGGCGACACCGCGATTTTCAGTCGCGTGCTCTACCAACTGAGCTATCTCGGCCCGATGGCCTGACCAGGCTGGTCGCCCGTCGGCGGGCCGAAGAATACCACGGCCCGGCCGTCGAGCGAACCGAAACGCTAGCTGGCTGAGCCCAGCGAGCTCGCCTCAGAGGGCGGCAGCGGGGCCTCGCCGGTCAGTTGGCGCAGGCGGTTGATCCGGTCGACGAGCGGCGGATGGGTCGAGAACAGGCTGCTCGGGTTGGCATTGAGCTTCATCAGCGGATTGTGGAAGTAGAGGTGCTGGGTGGCCGGGTTGGCCTCCTTCATCACCGTCGTGTCGCCGGCCAGCCGGGCCAGGGCGCGCTCCAGCCCATGCGGGTTGCGGGTGAGCTCGACCGACGAGGCGTCGGCCAGGTACTCGCGCTGACGGCTGACGGCCAGCTGGACGAGACGGGTGAAGATCGGGGCAAGGATCGCCAGGACGATCGCGAAGGCGAACACGACCAGCTGCAGGGCTCCCCCACCGCTGTCGTTGTTGTTGTTCGAGCGCCGGCCGCCGCCGAACCAGAACGTGTAGCGCAGGAAGAAGCCGGACAGCAGGGCGACGCTGCCGACCAGCACCCCGACCAGCAGCGAGAAGCGGATGTCGAAGTTGCGCACGTGCGACAGCTCATGGCCGAGGACGCCCTGGAGCTCTTCGCGATCCATCACCTTGAGCAACCCCGTGGTGATCGCGACTGACGCATGGTTCGGATCGCGGCCGGTGGCGAAGGCGTTCATCGCGTCGTCCTGGATGATGTACACGGCCGGCATCGGGATCCCGGCCGCGATCGTGAGCTCCCGGATCACGTTGTACAGCTGGGGCGCCTGCTCCTCGCTGACCGGTTTGGCCGACGAGGCGGCCAGGACGAGCTTGTCGCCGTAGTAGTACGAACCAATCGAGGTGATAAAACCGATCACGACGGCGATCACGATCGCCCCGATCGCGCCGGCCCGGGTCCCGGTCAGGGCGTAGCCGATCGAGCCGCCCAGGGCGGCCAGGATCAGGACCACGATCAGAACCAGGAACACGCTGTTCCGCTGATTGGCGGATTTCTCGCTGTAGAAGGTAGCGACGGCCATTGGCGAAGTCGAAGCGCGGCGCGCTCAGCCCAGGGAGGGCTAGCGGAGCTGGACCTGGGGGACGGCCTGCGCCTCTGTCTCGGCCTCGAAGAATTCGCGCTTGGTGAAGCCCAGCGGCCCCGCCAGCAGGACGGCCGGGAACGTGGCGATGCCGGTGTTGAAGTCGAGGACCGTGGCGTTGTAATGCTGGCGCGAGAACCCAATCTGGTTCTCGGTCGTGGTCAGCTGCTCCTGCAGGCTGAGCACGTTCTCGTTGGCCTTCAGGGTCGGATAGTTCTCGACCACGGCGAACAGCGAGCGCAGGGTACCGGTCAGGGCGTTCTCGGCGTTGGCCTGGGCGGCCGGACCCTGGGCACCGGCGGCCACCGCGTTGGCTCGGGCATCGGTGACCTTGGTGAGGACGTCCTGCTCGAAGTCCATATAGCCCTTGACCGCGCTGACCAGGTTCGGGATGAGGTCCCAGCGGCGCTTCAGCTGGACCTGGATCTGGGCGAAGGCCTCGTCAACGCGAAGCCGCCGTTGAACGAGTCCGTTGTAGGTAAGAATGATGAACCCGACGATCACCACGACGATGATGATCAGGACGATCACGCCTGCGTTCATGCTGCTCCTCAATCGTGCGTGCCGATCAACGGCAGACGCAGTCCCCTGAGTCTAGCAGTGCCCGCGCAGCCTGCAGCCGGGCAAGCTGCGGGCCGGCGACCGCTTCTCGGCTCAGTGGCTTGAGGCCTGCCCGAACCAGCTCCCGGCCTCGCCGCTGACGAGGATCCCGTCGCGCATCAGGAAGACCTGCCGCGCTCCGGGCAGGCCTGTGGGACCGTTGCCGCCCACGGCGAGCTTCGTCCAGTGCTGGGCGTCCGTGGAGGTCCAGTACTCGTCCGGCGCATCGCCACTGTCGGCCTGGGCTCCCCACCCAATCAGGCGAGTTCCGTCGCCGGCGAACCACCCGGCCGGATCGCCCGTGCCCTCGCCCGACGCGCGCAGCCCGAACGGGTCGGCTCTGCTTAGCGCCCAGGCGTGCCCATCTACCGAGGTCCATTGCGACTCCAGGCCGGGCACCCCGCCGGCGTGGCTGCCGGCCAGGATGCCGTTGTCGCCGACCAAGACCGACGAGAAGTCGTCGCCCGCGGAGGCCTCCACCGTGGCTCCGGTCCAGTTCAGGCCATCGGCAGACCACCAGGCCCGAGGTTGCTGGCCCGGCGCATGGCTCGAATCGTCGAGCGCGACAAACCCGCCAGCAACAGGGGCTACGGCCGAGATCGCGACCGTCTGCGGGCCGGCCAACGAGACCGTTTGCCAGGCCTGACAATCGGGGCTGAACTCGAGTGCCGGACCCGAGTCGCTGGCCAGGACGACGCCCTCGGGCCCGCCCGCAATGAAGGCCTGGCGGACCTGGTCGAAGGCTTTGCCCGGCACGGGCTGCGAATTCCAGGTCCTGCCGTCCTGCGAGGCCCACAGCGTGCCCCGGCCGGTGGCGTCCTCGCTCACAATCAAGACGCCCGACCCGCAGGCCGTCCCGCCGATGACGAACGTGTTCGTCGGGTCGTCCAGGCCGAACGTTGGATCCGGGAGCTCGGTCCAGGTTCGACCGTCGCTCGAGGTCCACGCCCGGCTCGGTCCGTTCGGATCGGTCTGGCCCAGGGCGACGTAGCCGCCCGACCACGGCACGACCATCGACATCTCCGGCTGGCCGGCAAGCTGCACGAACGCCAGCCTGGTCCAGGCCGTCGTCGAGATCGGGGGCACGCTCGCCACCGGCTGGCTCACGCCCGGCGCAGGGCTCGGCGGAGGCGTGCCGGTCAACGACGCCGTGACACCCGAGCTGGCCGGGGGCGAAACGACCTGGCTCGGGGCCTGGCAGCCGGCCAGGACCCACAGCGTGACCGCAATCGCGACCCATCTCGACCGGCCGACCATGCTTTGCGACCCCCCGTCTGATTGCGTCGCCAGGGCTTAGGGCCCGTCAGGAAACAACAGCCTCAGCCA